>CAWDQP010000011.1:0-100782 GCA_963804505.1 uncultured Thermoplasmata archaeon | reverse complement strand
GGCATCTCCGGTGATTTCGAATGGCACTCTCTACGGAACGGTGACCTGGGGTGCGGTGTTTGCAGTGGACGCGCGCACCGGAAAAGAAAAGTGGCGCTGGGATCCGCACGAGGGCCATCAGAATTTTCCTCCCGGATCGGAAGGAAATCCGAACAAAGTGCGTACCGGACCGAGTCTCTGCTGCGGTCCGGGAAATCGCGGCGTTGCGGTGTATGACGGCAGAGTTTACGTCGGCACGCTGGACGCGAGGCTGGTCGCGCTGGACGCGGAAACGGGCAAGGTGGATTGGGACGTCCCGACCGCCGAGAAAAACTCGGACTACAGCATCACGGGCGCGCCGCTGATCGTAAAGGTAAGGTGATTTGGACCGGCGGCGGAGAATTTGCGGTTCGCGGCTACATTTCGGCTTACGACGCGGAAACCGGCAAGCTCGACTGGCGCTTCTACACCGTGCCGGGCGATCCATCGAAACCGTTTGAGAACAAAGCGATGGAGGCCGCCGCGAAAACGTGGTCGCCCGGATATTCTAATGGTGGAAATTGGGCGGAGGCGCCAATCCCTGGAATGCGATTTCCTACGATCCGCAGCTTGATCTGCTCTACTTCGGAACGGGGCAGCCGGGCCCATGGGTCCAGAAATATCGCAGCGCGATGGGGCAGGACAATTTGTACACCAACTCGATCATCGCCGTGAAACCGGAAACGGGCAAATTCGTCTGGTATTTCCAAACTACGCCCGGCGATGAGTGGGACTTCGACTCGATTGCAGATTTGGTCCTCGCGGATATCAAGATCGACGGAAAAATTCGCCACGTGATTATGCAAGCCGAAAAACGGTTACTTCTATGTGATCGATCGCAAGACTGGAAAATTTATTTCCGGCGCGGCACTGCAGAAAATCACCTGGGCCAAAGGTCTCGATCCCAAAACTGGCCGACCAATCATCAATCCCGAGGCGCATTACGGCACCGAGGGAACTATCATCTGGCCCGGCCCTGGTGGCGGACACGTGTGGCAGGGGATGTCATACAACCCGCAGACTCAGCTTGTCTACGTCACGCCTGGAATGGCGAGCAGCTTCAATTATGTCCAGGCCAAGGAATTCGAGCCCGAGTTGGGCACAATACAACTGGGGAATTGTTTTCAGGGATGCGGCGGGCAGAGGTACGGGCCCGCGCGCAGCCGGTGCCAACGGCGCGCCGCCTCCGCCACCCCAACCTCGAACGCCGCCGGCGGGAAATTTCCTCGTGGCTTGGGATCCTGTGACGGAAACGGCGCGCTGGAGGATTCCTGCAACGGCTGGCGGTGGCACGATGACTACGGCCGGCAATTTGGTTCTCGCGGAATCCACGGCCGAGATTTCGAAGCGTTCAGCGCAGATAAAGGCGAAAAGCTCTGGAGCGTGAAACTCGTGCCGGATTCGCGAATCCCGTTACCTACATGCTTGACGGGAAGCAGTACGTTTCCATTCTCGCGGGACGCGCCGGCAAGGGCCGCCTCTATACGTTCGCACTCGACGGAAACATTCCCGTGCCTCCGCCGCCCACTGCGCCTACGAGCCCAGCTCCGCCCGCTGGCGAAGCTCGATAGAGGCCTCAGTCGGCAGGCGGAATAACGGTTCGGCAGAAGACGCGGCGGAAGCAGCCCGCGACGCGTCTGCCGTCGGCGAATGCTTGCGCTCGACGTGGTGGGCGGCAGTTTGGCGCGGATCAAGCTTTCGACGCGGCTCCAAACGCTGGGATCGCATTCGATTTCGGTGTGGGCCTTGGCGATGAACGGTCCCACCAAGGATATTGGGCATCGCAGTTCACCGGCGCTTCGCTGTAATCAAAACGAAAATTGCCGAGAATTTTGGTGCGCTCCGGATCAGCGGCGCGAATTTGCCGGCGGCCGTGCAGAAGTCCGTGCGGCTGGTAGAAATTGGCGGCTTCGGCGACGTTGGCAGGGATGAGCGCGTCATCTTGATCGGCGCTTTTCGACGCTATCCACCTGAATGGTGAGAAGCACGGGGATGCCGCTCTGCTGCAAACGTCGCGCGAGGGCGAGCGCTTGCGAGGCGCCCCAGCTATGTCCGTAGAGAATGATGCGCGCGCCGTGCTTTTCGGCGGGAGTGAGCGCCCCATCGCGATTGGTGTCGAGCAGGCGAACGATTTCGGGGTAGGCGCTCTTCGCGCGATGGTTCGCGAGGGACTCGGCGTAGACGCCTTCCGGATACATGGAGCGGAGCTTCGCGGCCAACTGGACTTCGCTGTGGATCATATTGTCGCCGTGGACGTAGCCTCCGACGAAACCGATAACGATGACGGGAGAGATGGTGGCAGCGGCGGCGGAATCCGCGGCAACGGGTGTGCCGTGGAGAAATATACCCAAGGTCAAGGCCGTCAAAAAAGCGAGTTTGCGCATTGCAAGCGGGTGGGGACGCGGATCCTACCAAGAAATACGTCCGATCGCAAACGCAGCCAGAGAGTCAGCGGGGGCGCGGGCGACTGAAAGAGGGAAGATGCACGAGGTCAGACTGCCGGGGACGGGCTCAATGGGTTCACCGGCCTTGCGCCAGGCGGCGAGGCCACCCACGATGACAAACGCGTTGAATCCCTGCTCGCGCAACAGATGCGCCACACGGGCGCTGGTGGCTTCGCGCTGTCAAGTACAGTAGAGGTAGATGTCTTTGTCCCTCGGCAGAGTTCTGATTTCGTCGGAGACGTTTTGGGCTCGAGGCCAATCGAGCCGCTGAATTCGCGCGGCGCCGGGATCGTAGTAACCGTGGCTACGCACGTCGACCAGCAGGACTTTTCCTGGACCCTACCGACTGCAGCTTCTTCGCCAGCTCGGCAACCTGCACTCTGGGCACGACGCGGTCACCCGCGACGCTTCCAGTACAGCCAGATGCGATGGGCGACGAAGGCAATGGCAGCGAGGATGACGACGATCTCGACGACGTGTCCCGCGGTTTGAAATCCGCGCGTGATGGTTGCAATGAAATCGCGGAAAAAGTATCCGATCGCGTAGGTACGCAAACGCATATACGGTGGCACCTAGAAAATCCAGTCCTAGGAACTGCACGAAGGGCATTTCCATGCTGCCCGCCAGCGGCGGAGCCATTGTGTTGATGCCGGGAATAAACTTGGCGACGAGCAAGGCGGCTCGGCCGCGTTTATAAAATGATTCCGCGGCGCGAAGGATGCATGTTTCCGGGTTGAGAGAGACGCGGCAGAGAAGCCCCAGCAAATTCCATCCCATAAGATTGCCGAGAAGGTAGAAGAGCGTGTCACCGAGGAGCATCGCCACGATCGTGAGCGCCACCAGCGTGGTTCCGCGCAGGGCTCCCGACGCGACCGCAGCTCCGCCGGCAATCAGCGCCAGCGCGGACGGCAACGGCATCCCGACCGCTTCCGCAAGAACGATCAGGAAGACAACGAGATATCCATGGTGGACGATGAGCGAGAGGATATGACTCATCTGGGCGAGGGCAAGATTAACATGCAACATGCCCGCAGCGGATGGATGTGTTTTATGTCGGTATCAATGCGTTCGACGAATGAAGGTAAGGCTTAGTGGATGCCGAGTTTCTCGATGATCCGGAGAACGTCAGCAGCAGAGACGTCGTAGAGCGAGTGCTCGTCTTCTTGTTCGAGGCGGCCGCGCAGATATTCGGCGGCAATGTAACTGGCTTCGCGATCGCTGAAATTGCGGCCGGCACGCTCGCGAAATGTGACGAAGCCGGGGTGCGCGAGGCCGAGGATCACTCCTTTTCCGTCGACGACGAATTTGCAATCCATGGTGTCGCTGTGGCGCGTGGCGATGGCGTTCCAGCAATGCGAGAAACGGCAATGGTACACGTAATCGGTAACTTTCGACGGGCACGTCGAAAGCACCGATAAATTCGCTCATCGCGCCGGCGTTGGGAATGGTTGGATACGGAAGCGGCTTTGGCCACGGACCCGGCTACTTTTCGCCGACAATAACGGCCGGCGGGCCGACTGCTGATAATTGTGGATCGCCGCGGCCGTTGCCTGCGCCAGCTGGCAGGCGGAATCCCTGATCGGAAAGCGTCTTTTCCAGCGCTGCGAGGAAAAGGAGGACGTTGGTTCGTGGCTGGAATAGCCGATCAGGCCGATTCGCCAGATTTTGCCCTTCACGGGCCGAGCCCACCGGCGATTTCGATATTGAATTCATCGAGCAATTGCCGGCGCACGTTTGCGTCGTCGATGCCAGCAGGAATTTTGACGGCTGTTACGGTGACGAGCCGGTCAGACGGATTGGAAACGAATAGTTCAAGGCCCATGGCTTCGAGGCCGGCGATCAGCGCCTGTTGGTTCAGTTGGTGGCGCTCCCATCGAGCCTCAAGCCCTTCGTCGAGAACGGCGCGGAGCGCTTCGCGCAGGCCGTAAATCAAGCTGATGGGCGGGGTGTGATGGTAGAGCCGCTCCTTACCCCAATAACTCATGGCTGGCGTAGGTCGAAATACCAACTGCGCACCGGCTCCTTGCGTGCGTGCATCACTTCTTCCATGCGGGTGCTTACGGTGATCGGCGCCATTCCGGGCGGGGCGCTGAGGGCCTTCTGCGTTCCGCTGAAGCAGATGTCGATTCGTTGCTTATCAACGTCCAATGGAACGCCAGCGAGGGTGGCGACGGCATCGACCACGAGCAATGCGCCGAGTTCGTCGGCTACTTTGCGATAGTCCTCGATGCGCTGAACGATGCCGGAGGAAGTTTCGCCGTGTGTGAGGCCGACAAATTTTATTTTTCTTCCCTTGCCGGCGCGGAGAACGTCCGCCGGATCCACCGTGCTACCGTAGGGCGCCTCCACGCGCGTCACTTTGGCGGGTATGCGCTCGGCGATGATGGCCATTCGCTCGGAAAACGCGCCGTTCACGCATACGATGCACTCGTCGCCAGTTTCCAGCGGGTTCATGACAGCCGCTTCGATCCCGCCGGAACCCGAAGCGGAAATCGGAAAGGTGATGCGATTCTGGGTGCGAAAGACCTGGCGCAAAAGCGTCTGAACATCGTCCATCATGCCGGTGAACCACGGGTCCATATGGCCAACAAGCGGCGCAGCCATCGCGCGGTACACGCGCGGATCCACACAGGAGGGGCCGGGCGTAAGCATCAGTCTGTGGGGCGGGAGAAGTTCGCCGATGATATCTTCTTTATTACTCATGATATCTGACCTCTATTTGCAGTCGCTGCCTCTGCTCCTAGTCTACAGCAATGGCTGAATCTTCGGCGGACGGATAAGTCGTTGAAATCAAGCAGCTATGTCAGTACCAGTCTCGCTAAATCCAACCTTTAAGGTCAACCTCCAAAATGGCTGGTTGCCGGGCGTGTCGCCGACGCGCAGCCGAGGGCGCGCGGGTATCGGATGGCTAAAAAGTTGGGTGCGAGAGGGGTTGGCGATTTCGCAAACCGCAGTTTCGGTTTGTTGAAAGGCCCATACCCCTATGCTAGATTTCCAAATTGACCCCAAATTGACATGATTAGCGAAAAATCAGCCGCGACTGCGAAGCCAAAGTTCTTCGTGTAGAGGTCTATTGGCACACGGTGAAGTATCGCACCGTGCTTCTTTATGCGGTTGTACTCACTACGATCGTTCCTGATCGTTCGCTTATCTGGTGTTCCCGGAATTTTCGCCAATATTCTGCACAAGGTTTCAGACGCTTTCGGACACACCGACAAAGGAGTCGCCGCGAGCATTTCGGCACGCCAAGCGCGGTTTGTGAATCTGGACGGAAAGGTCCAGGTGAAGAAGGTAATTCGGTCCAGTGGATGAATGCCGACTATCAGACGACTCTGGATAAGGGCGACCTGATCCAGACGGGCCCGAAGGCGTCGCCCGCATCGCATTTGCCGACGGCACGACGTACACGGTGAAGGGCGATACGCTGGTGACGGTGGAAGAAAATATCGTGGTCAGGACCGCGCCTCGCAGGTCGCCGTGCACATCACGTCCGGGCAGGTGGATTTGGCGACCGGCACTGGCAATGGCGGGATCGAAGGCGGAGGTTTCGTTTGAAAATGCCGTCGCCGCTGTGCGCTCGAACAGCCGGGCAGCCGTCCGCAGCGACCCGGCAACGAAGCAGCAGGATATTACCGTGTCTTCCGGAAGCGCCGAATTGAGCCGAGGCAACGAACACGTGGATATCGGGCAGTAGGAGCGCGCTTTGTTCCCCACCGGCGCAGGCCGATTACCAAGAGCCAAGTGTTGGCGCCGCCAGAACTGGTCGAGCCGCTCAATCTGCAACCGATGTTTGTGGCCGATCCCAAAACGATGCCGGTCCACTTTTCGTGGAAGCCCGTGGCCACAGCGAAGCTATATGAATTTCAGGCCAGCACGGCTACGATGTTCAATCACATCGTAATCGATAAGAAGACCCGGCGACCAGCGTAGACATCGCCGGCTTCGACCCCGGCGATTATTTCTGGCGAGTGCGCGCGATCGACGACAAGGACAAAGTGAGCGATGCCAGCGACTCTTACAAGTTCACGCTGGCCGTGCAGGGCAAGGAACAGGAGATGCGGCTGGACGTGGACGATACCCAGCTGCAGGGCAGCGTGGTGGAAATGATCGGCCGGACCGAACCTGGCGCGGCCCTGATCATCAATGGCGAGCAAGTCGCAGACATGTCTGCCGGACGGCCATTTCCGCTATTTCACCGAGCCGATGACGCACGGCAGCCATCGCATCGTGATTACAGGACAAAACCGCCGCGGGGACACGGCCATTAAGCGAGTGGATGTCGTTATTCCGTAAACCAGCCAAGGACCGATCGGCCACGAGCGCCGCCGCAGCGGCGCTCAGGCGAAATCTGAGGGAGAAGCAATTCGGCGAATAAAAACGGCTATAGCATGCGGTCGGTCTTCAGTCTGTTTTCCTCCGACCTGGCCATCGATCTGGGGACGGCGAATACGCTGGTGTTTGCACGCAGCAAGGGCATCGTGGTGAACGAGCCATCGATCGTGGCGATCAATAAGAACAACGGAGAAGTAGTGGCCGTTGGCCGCGAAGCCAAAGACATGCTGGGGCGGACGCCGGGCAATGTGGTCGCCATCAAGCCAATGAAGGACGGCGTGATCGCGGACTTCAAAGTGACCGAAAAGATGCTCACCTATTTCATTCAGAAGGCGCACAACCGGCGCGTACTGGTCCATCCGCGCATCGTGATCGGCGTGCCCAGCGAAATCACGCCTGTGGAAAAGCGTGCGGTGCAGGACTCGGCTTATCGCGCGCGGGCGAGCGAAGTGTACCTGGTGGAACAGGCGATGGCCGCCGCGATCGGCGCCGGATTGCCGATCGAGGAGCCTTCGGGCAACATGGTGGTGGATATCGGCGGCGGCACCACGGATATCGCGGTGATTTCGATGAGCGGCATCGTCTATTCGCGTTCGGTGCGCGTGGCCGGAAACGAAATGGACGAGGCCGTGATGCACTACCTGAAACGCAAATACAACTTGCTCGTCGGCGAGCGCACTGCCGAGCAGATCAAGATCGAGATTGGCTCCGCCTATCCGCTTGAGAAACCGCTTACTCTCGAAGTGAAGGGCCGCAATCTGATCGAGGGCGTGCCGCGCACGGTGACCATCGACGACAGCGAAATCCGCGAGGCACTTTCCGAGAATATTGCGACCATCTGAACGCGATCCGCGTCGCCCTGGAGCGCACGCCGCCGGAACTCTCCGCCGATATAAGCGACCGCGGCATCGTGCTGACCGGAGGCGGCGCACTAATCAAGAATCTCGATAAACGCATCCGTGAGGAAACGGGCCTGCCGGTTTCGATCGCTGACGATCCGCTGGCTTCGGTGGTGTTGGGCACCGGAAAAATGCTCAGCGATTTCAGGCTGCTGCGGCTGGTTTCGATCGATTGAAGCTGTCGAAAGAGTTTTGGATTAAAGAATAAGAATTCAGAATCGAAAAATTGGATCGTTGACCTCCGCCGTTTGAGTTACTTTAGGCGCTCCGCGAACTTTGGACCTTTAGAATGCTGGACGCATCCATTTCCCGCCATCGTCCACTGGCCTTGCTGGCTGGGCTAGTCCTTGCGCAGGTATTGCTGCTAGCTTTCCAGATCAAGCGTGACCACGACGTGCGACTGGTGCGGTATTGGACTGTGGAAGCCTTGATGCCTTTCGAGCGCGGAGGCACCTGGTCCTTTTCGAAGATAGGAGACATTTGGGACGGATATATCGAACTGCGGGGCACGCGCGCCGAAAACGCAAGCTTGCATGCACGAGTCGATCAGTTGCAAATTCTCAACCGGCAACTGGGAAGCGAAGCCGCGGAAGCTCAGCGCTTGAGCGCGCTTTTGGGTTTCCGAGAGGCTCATGTGGAAGCTCCGATGCTTGGCGCACAGGTGATCGGAGCTAGTTCTGACGCGTCCTCAAATACGCTTTTCGTCAACCGAGGGCAGCGCGATCGAGTACGCCCCAATATGCCGGTGATCACTCCCGAGGGCATCGTCGGAAAAATTGTGGAGGTCTTTCCCGCTACTGCGCAGGTATTGCTCATTAACGACAGAGACAGCGGCGTGGGCGCTCTTCTCGAGGATTCCCGTACACACGGCGTGGTGAAAGGCAGCGGTGATCCCGAGCCGCGCCTCGACTATGTGGTGAACGACGAAAAAGTCCACGATGGCGAGGTGATTCTCACTTCCGGCGAAGACCGCATTTTCCCGAAGGGATTGCTGATCGGAACGGTGAGCAGCGCGAAACCGGGAAATCCGTTTCAGGTGATTCGCGTCCGGACGGCCGCGCGGCTCGACCGTTTGGAAGACGTGCTGATCCTGCTCTCACAACAGGAACTTGTTCCGAAAAAGACGGCGGAATCGGGCGGTGCGAAGGAGAACGAGTCGAATGCGCAAGGAATCGTGCACCCTGTGACACCGCCGCCGGCTGCCGAACGAGCGTTGAAAAATCCTGTTCCTTCAAACGCGGCGAAGCCCGCGGCGCCGAGCGGCGGGCAACCAGCCTCCGCAGCACCGCCGCAAGCGCCCCGCATCCACCTCGATGCCGCGGGTCAGCCGCTTCCCGGAGGCAGCGGGACCCGCCCCGACTGGGAGGTGTGCGCGAAGATCGTCGACAGCAACCCTGGAAGAAAGTTCGTCCTGGCCGGAGGGCTCACGCAGGAGAACGTGGCGGATGCGCTCGCGACCGTGAACCCGTGGGGCGTGGACGTCTCCTCGGGGATCGAAAGCCAGCCCGGCACCAAGGATCTCGACAAGATGCGGGCGTTCCTCGCGGCCGTCGAGCGGTTCGAGAGCGGGCATGCCTAGGCGCTTCGGACCCTACGGCGGCGCCTTCGTCCCGGAGACCCTGGTACCGGCGCTCGCCGAGCTCGAGCGGACGTGGAAAGAGGCCCGGGCCGACCCGGCGTTCCGCGCCGAGCTGGACCGGCTCTCCCGTACGCTGGGGGGTCGACCGACGCCGCTCTACTTCGCCCGAAACCTCACGCGACGGGCCGGCGGGGCCCAGATCTGGCTGAAGCGCGAGGACCTGATGCACGGGGGGGCGCACAAGTTCAACAACGCGCTCGGGCAGGGGCTTCTCGCGCGGCGGATGGGCAAGCCGCGCCTCATCGCCGAGACCGGCGCTGGCCAGCACGGGGTAGCGACCGCGATGATCGGAGCGGCCCTCGGGCTCGAGACGGAAGTGTACATGGGCGAGGTCGACATGGCCCGCCAGCGCCCCAACGTCGAGCGAATGCGTCTCCTGGGCGCCAAGGTCATCCCCGTCTCGACGGGCAGCCGGACGCTCAAAGACGCGATCAACGCCGCGCTGCGCGACTGGATCGCGAATGTACGGACGACCCACTACCTGCTCGGCTCGGCGGTCGGTCCGCACCCGTTCCCTTCCCTCGTGGCCGACTTCCAGAGCGTGATCGGACGCGAGATCCTGCGGCAGTCGCGCCGGTCGTTCGGCCGCCTCCCCGATCTTGCCGTGGCGTGCGTCGGCGGCGGCTCGAATGCCATCGGGACGTTTCACCCGATGCTCCGGACGAACGTCGAGCTCTTGGGGATCGAGGCGGGCGGGCCCCGCGGTGGCTCTCACGGCGCGGCCTCGCTGTCCCGCGGACGGCCGGGCGTCCTGCACGGCGCGTACACCTACGTCCTCCAGAACAAGGACGGCCAGGTCGCCGACACGGAGAGCGTCTCCGCCGGCCTCGACTACGCCGGTGTGGGCCCCGAGCACGCGTGGCTGCGAGATTCCGGCCGCGTGACCTATCGAGCCGTGCACGATGACGCGGCGCTCACGGCCTTCCGCTGGCTCGCGGAGGAGGAGGGCATCCTGCCCGCCCTCGAGCCGGCGCACGCGATCTATGCTGCTGTGGGAGAGGCCCGGCGCCGGTCCGCGCGGGAACGCGTGGTCGTCACGCTGTCCGGTCGAGGGGACAAGGACCTCGAGGTGGTGCTGCATGCAATTCGAGACCGCGCTTAGTAGAGCGCGAGCCGCCGGCCGACCGATCGTCGTTCCCTACCTGATGGTCGACCGCCAGCGGAGGAAAAACCTCGACGCGGCGGTCGACGCCCTCGTCCGCGGGGGGCGACGGCCCTGGAGCTCGGCTTCCCGTTCTCCGACCCGATCGCCGACGGCCCGACGCTCGAAGCGGCGGCGAACCGGGCGCTCGCGCACCGGACCACCTGGTCCGACCTGCTCGACCAGACCCGCGTCGCGAGCCGGAAACTTCCGACGGCGGTCATGACCTACGCAAACCCGGTCCTCGCGCACGGATTGCGGCCCGGCATGGACTCCCTGCGGCGGGCCGGGGCGGGAGGCCTCATCGTCCCCGACCTTTCCTTCGAGGAGGCCGGTCCGTGGGTCCGTGCGGCGCGGGGCGCGGGACTCGCGCTGGTCCTGCTCGCCGCCCCGGCCACCTCTCCCGAGCGGGTCGGTTGGATCGCGCGCCGCTCGAGGGGGTTCCTCTACCTCGTGTCACGATACGGTACGACCGGCCGCGACCGGCCGACCGGTGCCGCCGACCTCGCGCCCCTCGTGCGCGCGGCCCACCGAGCCGCGCCCCGACTTCCGGTCCTCGTGGGCTTCGGAGTCCGGGACCGCGCCAGCTCGGCCCGGGCCCTGAAGAGCGGCGCGGACGGCGTGATCGTCGGGAGCGCGCTCGAGGAGCGGATCCGGGGCCGCGCGAGTGCGTCCGACCTGGAGGCGTTCCTCCGCGTCATCGCGTCCGGCGGAGAGGCTCGGCGGTCCCGTGGCGGGTGACACCGCGGTCGACCGGCGAACCCTTTCGAGTGACCTGAGCGCGGGGTAGGGCGCGGTCGCGCCGTCCCCTCGCAGAACGTCGTGCTAGGGGCGGATCCGCTCCAGCGAGAGAAAGCTCACTTCGGCCGACCGTCCCACGCTCGCCACCAGAAAATCCTTGCGGACGCCCTGCGCGACGCGGACCCCGCCGGCGACCTCCGGCCAGGTGGAGACGTGCGACTCGGGTACCGCGCGTACCAGGTACCGGGCGTGGGCGTGCTCGGGACTGCGCGGGTAGGCGCGGAAGTGGGCGCCATACTTGAACCCGGTCTTCACGACCAGCCGACGACGCCTCAGGTCACGATACGCCGCGAGCCGCTCGAAGAAGCGCGGGTCGAGGCGGCGGGCCCGGCGCTCGAGACGCACTTCGGAGACGGCCCGGCCGGTCTTCGTGTCCTTCAGGCGCAGCTGGCCGGATTGGACAAGGTAGGCCGCCTCGATCAGGCTGAGCTCGAGGCGGTCGCCGATCCGACTCCCGTAAGCGAGCTCCCGCCCCAGCTCCTCGACCGCGTCGCGGGCGTGGACCGTCACCCGGTCCTCGGAGAGCCAGCCCTCGGTCGGCGTCGCGAGCGGTCGGGGAGCCAGCGCACCGGTCGGTGTCGGCTGGCGGACGCGGTAGTAGGTGAGGTCCGACTCCTCGTCCACGAGCCCCAGCCAGAGGGTCTTCCGGGCGCTGTGGGCGCTCCGAGCGAGCTCGAGGACACGCGCGAGGTCGAACGGAGCCCGCTCGCTCATCGTCTCGACCCAGAAACGCGCGGGCGTCTTGTGGAGGATCCCTCCCCGAGGGAGGACCGCGAAGGCGACCGGCGGCGGCCCCGCCCGAACGATGTAGCCTCGCTGGCGCAGGTCGCGGTAGACGAGGTAGCGGACGGCGAACCCGGGGTCGGCCCGGACGGCCCGGCGGAACACGCTCGACCACACCGTGCGCCCGCCCCCGATGGAGCGGAGGTCGATCCGGTCCATCTCGGCCAGGTAGACCGATTCGTACCGGTCGAGGAGGAGCCCGCTTCCCTCGGTCAGGGTCCCGAAGAATCCTTTGGCGTAGACCGCGTTCGATTCCGCCGGGTCGGAGAACCGAACCGTCCCGTCGGCCAGGAGCTCTCCGCTCACGACCGGGCGCTCCGGAGCGCGGACATCGAGACGAGCGGCTCGAGCCGAACTCCGATGGCCGCCAGCCGGCGCCGGCGCCGCTCTCGCGGTCGACCACGACCAGGGCGCGGTCGACCGTCCCGCCCGCTGCTCGAACGATCTCGATCGAGGCGGCGGTGCTCCCTCCGGTCGTCGTGACGTCCTCGATGAGAAGGACCCGGCTTCCCGCCGGGATCTCCCCCTCGAACCGCTGTCGGGTGCCGTGGTCCTTCGCGGCCCTTCGCAGCACGACGTAGGGCCGGCCGGTTCGGAGGGCGACGGCCACGACCAGGGGGACGGCGCCCAGCTCCATGCCGGCGAGGCGGTCCTCGCCGCCGGCCCGTGCCGCGAGCGCCGCCGCCAGGCGGTCGAGACGACCGGGGTCGGTCCAGGCCCGCTTCACATCGATGTAGACGTCGCTCTTCTCACCGGAGGCGAGCGTGAACTCCCCGAATCGCACCGCGCCGGCGTCGAGGAGAAGCCGGGCGATCTCCGCCGCTCCGGGGCGGTCGGGTTCGTCGATTCGCTCACCAAGGCACCTTCTTGAGGCCGGCCCGGAAGCCGACCTGGTTGAACCCCCAATGCAATACGAGGGTGAAGAAGAGGAGCCATAGGATCGCGCTCCACGACGGAAAGACACCCCAGAAAACGCCCGGGAAGACGACCAGCCCGACGGCGATCGGCACGAGCACGAACGGCAGCTGGTCGATGAGGAGCGACCGGTCGCCGCTGCCTTTCCCGATCCGGCGCTTCACGAACGACCCGAGGGCGTCCCCGCTCATCGCGCCGAACGAGAGGAGTACCACGACCGGGAGGGCGGCCAGGACGGTCGGCCCGAACCGGGGGACGAGCTGGAGGTTGGGCGGCGCGAGCAGGATGAGCCACGCCTCGAGCAGGCCGAACGGGATCGCGACGATCGAGCCGAACAGGAATCCCGACCAGGTCTTGGAGGCGCCGAGGATCCGTCGGCCGTCCCCCGGCCACGACCGCCCGAGGTCCATGGGGGGGCCCCGCCCCTTCGGGATCGTCGCGAACGCGCTCGCGAGATAGCACGGGAGGATCAGCCAGAGGACCGAGGCGGCGGCGTCGACGATGGGGTTGAGCAATCGCGGTCCCCCGCTACGGTTCCCGGACGAACCGCTCGAGGGTCGCGGCGACCCCGGCGATCTGACTGGGGGTCGACGGACTCCTCGGCGTCGTGAATGTGGGCGTCGGGGTCCATGCTCCCGAAGACCAGCGCCGGCAGCGGTTTGCCGGTCGGCGTAATCAGACCGCGCAGCGCGCTCGCGTCGGTCCCGCCGGTACTCGCCGCGGATCCCCTCGCTCCCGAGCGTGACGGCCAGGATCCGTTGGAGCTTCACCGCGGCGGGGTGATCGATCGGTAGGGAGTACCCGGGCCGGCATCGCGACGGCGGAGCCACCACCCGGGCGTCCGGGTCGTGCGCGCCGGTCCAGCCCGTGATCGAGCCGAGCGCCCTCTCGAGCCCGTCCGCGAGCTCCATCTCCGGTGGCAGGCGAAGGTCGATCGTGAACGTCGAGTGTCCGACCAAACCAAGGTCGATGAGACCCTTCTCGCCGGCCGCCCTCAGGAGACGGAGCGTCGCCGGGACCGGGTTGTGCCCGCGGTGCGGGTAACCGCCGTGGGCGGCCTCGCCGACCACCTGGAGCGCGACCGTGTCCGCCGGGACGCGGAGCGAGGAGGCCCCGGCCGCCTCCAACCGGTACGGCGACGGCAGGAGCGGGGCGAGCCGTCCAGGGAGCGTGGCTCGATCCGCGACCGGCCCGGCGAACAGGAGGGTGACCGCACGCGCGATCTGGTTCGCGGCGTCCGTCTCGGCGTGCACGGCCACGAGGCGCAGCGCCGGCGTGGCCGCCACGTCGCCCAGGTCGAACCGGGTGACCGACGCCCGACCGGTGATCACCGGTTCGGGGGCGTTCCGCTCCGGCCAGTCGGGGGACGGGTAGACGGATTTCCACGACCTGGCGAGGTCGTGGAGCGCGACGAGCTCGAGGCCGTAGTCGACGGCCCGAGCAACGGGAACCGGCTTCGCGAACGAGGCCTCCAGGAACGCGACCCCGCTCGAACCGGCGGTCGTCTCGGGGCTTCCGTCCGGAATGAGCGCGACCTCCGCCGCGAGGATCCGCTTCGGGTCGTCCGCGGCGAGAGGTCGCGTCGTGCGCCCGGATCGCCTCGATGCCCCCCTCGCCGCCCGTCTCCTCGTCGCAGCACGCGAGCAGCCGGACGTTGCGGGGCAGGGAGTCGAGCGCGGCCGAGCCGGCGCATCGCCAGCAGCGAGGCGACGACCCCGCTCCCGAGGTCGTCGTTCGCGCCGCGGCCGTACAGCCGGCCGTCCGAGCGTTGCGTGAGCGTGTGCGGCGGGCTCTTCCACCGGGCGAGCTGCTCGGCCGGGACGGGCACCACGTCGTAGTGGGCCATGATGAGGACGGTCTCGGGGGCCCCCGCGTCCAGGTCGACGATCACGTTCGGTCGGGGAATGTTCCGGAGCCCGTGGACCTCGACCGGTTCGATGAGCGGGTCGAAGATCCGCGTCTGCAGCCCGTTCGCGCGTGCCGCGCGGACGATCGCGTCCGCCGCCCGGGGTAGTTCGGTTTCTCGAACCGGTCGCCGGCGAGGTCCTCGAGGTTCGTGGGGGCAATGGAGACCAGCTCCTGCAGGAGCCGGAGCGACGGCTCGTCGCCCAGCGACTTCGCCGCGCTCTCGGGACCCGCCGCGGGCAGAGGGGGGCGGCATCGGGTCCTACTTCAGGAGGAGCGCCACGACCAGCGAGCTCGTGAGGAGCAGAAGGAGCGCCGCCGGGAACATGTGCGCGAACATCGAAAGGGTGTCTCCGAGGGAGGTCAAAAGCCGTGCGGTGTAGCCGGGTCCGAGGACCTTCACGTCCGGGACCTCCTTCGAGGCGAACCGGACCTCCGAGGGTCCCAGGTCGGCCAGCGCGGCGTCGACGCACCGCCCGGGCCTCGCGGGCGAGGGACGACGGCGGACACCGCTCGCCGAGCGGGTTGATCCCGCCGTCGACCTCGTGGACGACGTGGTTGTCGGTGGTCATCACCTCGGCCGTGTCGACGACCTTGAGGAGTTCCGCGAGGATCGGGGCACGGGCCCCGAGGACGAGGTTGTTCCCGTCGATCAGGACGTACGCGGAGGTCTTCCCGGCGGCGCGGACGACCAGCGCCCGGATCCCCTCGGGCCCGATCCCGTCCTTGCCGGACGAGTACCCGCCCTGCGTCGCCACGCCGACCTCGATCGGGCCGTCCGCGGCGCCCGCGACGGCCGCGGCGACCGCGGCCTTCACGTCCGTGACGAGCTTTTCGGCGAGCGGGGTGCCGTAGGAGATGTCCCCCAGCCCTTCGACGTAGGAGTTGTGCGCGTCGATGAGGACGACCGGGGGTCCGCCCTCGCGGGCGATCTCGCGCACGACCCGGTCCCCGACGGCGTAGGCGATGTCGTCCGTCGGCTCGGGCGCCTGCGTCACGACCACGAGGACGATCCCTCCCAGCAGCTGCGCGCGGGCCAGGCTCCCCGGATACGGGCACACGAGGGGGCTCGCGCGGTGGCCAGACGAGGGGGGCAGGGAGTGGAGGAGCTCGACGGCGGCGGTACCGATCCGGCCGACCTCGACGGAGGACGGCAGGTCGAGGTCGTGGTCGGACGGCGTATGCGGGACGAGGACGGTCCCGGCCGCTGGACCGAGGATCTCGTCCAGCTTGCGCGGGAGGTCGCTGGCCCCGAGCGCGGCGAACGGGCCGGGATGCACGGCGGGAAGGGCGACCGTGGCGTGGACGCGCTCCCCGCGTAGGAAGGATCAGGAGCGTCACGCGGACGGTGGCCATGACCGTCGTCCGCAGGAAGAACTCCTCGAGCGTCCGGGTCGCTTGAGGGTCCCGGTCGACAACGTGGTCGAGGAGCGGGCGAATCAACGCGACTCCCGACGAGTGGAACTCGCGGCGGATCGGCCGGTCGGAGGCCCGGAGGACGAGCAGCGCGCAGATGAACGCCAGCACGAGCGACGCGGCGGCCGCCACCAGGGCGGGTGTCGTGGCGGTCACGACCGCGAAGAACCCGGCCAGGAACAGGATCGGCTGGACCAGCGACGCGGCGAGCATCCGGGTATGGTTCGACCGGGAGACACCGTAGAGGCTCAGGTGCCGGAACCAGAACGCGGGACCGGCGAGGAACGGGCCCAGGAACAGTATTGGGGGACACTCGCCGGCCAGAGATAGAGCGCGCCCCGCCACGCGGCCGCGAGAGGCAGCTGGAGCACGAGGACGGTGATCACCAGGAAGAGGCTCCGGTGCCACTCGAACCGACCGCCGGTAGCGCGGGCGATGGGGGTCGTAAGGACCCCTGTGACCAACGCGGGCCCGACGATCGAGAGGAGGAATCCCCATTCGAACGTACGGAGCTGGGGCGCCCAGAGGACCGCCGCGAGGGCTGCGGAGAGCAGGACGATCAACCCGAGCGCGATCGGAGCGGGCGGTGCCCGGAACAGGATCATGCCGTGCGGGGTCTGACGCCCGGAGGGTTCCTTCGGGGCGGGTTCAGCGGGCGCGGACACGCTTCACCTCCTCGAGGATCGAGCGGTACCCCGACCCGAGGCCTTCCTCCTCCGTGACGGTCCCCGTGACCAGGACGTCCGCGCCCGCGCCGAGCAGGGGGCGGGCGTCCTTGCCGGACCGGATCCCGCCGCCGACGATCAGCGTGACCCGCGTCGCCTCCCGGACGGCGCGCACCATCGCCGCCGGAACGGGCTCCGGGCGCCGGAGCCGGCCTCGAGGTAGACGAACCGCATCCCCAGCATCTCCGCGGCCTGAGCGAAGCCGACCGCGCCAGCGTGATCCGTCCGGGCGACGGCATCGACCTGGCCGACCTCGCCGACCCGCATCCCGGGAGCGATCACGACGTAGCCGGTCGGGATCGGTTCGAGGCCCATCGACCGGATCGCGGCCGCGGCCCGGGCATGGGCCCGGATGACGAGGTCGAGGTCCCGGGAGTTGAGGAGGCTCATGAACAGGATCGCGTCCGCCTTTGGCGTGAGCGAGCCGGGCCCTTCGGGAAAGATGATGGCCGGAACCTTCACGACCGACTTCACCGCGTCGGCCGTCGCGCCCATGACCTCGCGCGAGATGCCGGTGGATCCGCCCAGCAGGATCGCGTGGGAGCCGAGCTCGACGGCGCCGCGCGCGATCGTCGCCGCCCGGGCCCCGGCCGACTTGTCCGGGTCGATGAGCGTCCAGTGCATCGGACCGCCCTCCCGCAGCGCGGTGAGGTACCGTTCGACCTTGCCTTCGGGCGTCGGGGAGCTCATCGGAACGCCACCGCCAGGAAAGCGACGAGCGCGATCGACATCGCGGCCTTGCTCACGGTCTGCTCGAATCGGAGCCTCTCGGGGAGATAGAGCACGGAGACGACGAACGCAGCGTCCGCCACGGCCACGAGGGCGGCGTACGCGACGCCTACCAGGGAATCCCACCGAACGAACCAGACGAACGGGAGCACGCTCAACGCTATCGCCGCCCCGACGGCGAGGCGGGCGACCCGTGAGGCGACCGGAAACCCATGCTCCCTGGGCAGCGTCGACCGGTCCACGTCGCCTCGGGCATCCTCCATGTCCTTGATTACTTCACGGCTGAGGGTCGCCAGGAACGCCATCCCGGCGAACGGAGCGAGCAGGACCGCGTGGCCCAAGGCCGCCCCCCCGTAGAGGAAGACCAACGCGGTGAGCAGGGCGACGGAGGCGTTCCCCACCAACCCCTTCGCCTTCCACCAGAGCTCGTAGCCCACGACGGTGAGTACCGCCACGGCCAGGATCGCGCCGACCAGCGGCTCCAGGAGGGCGACCGGAATGGCGACCCCGACCGCCACGACGGTCAGGCTGACGGTCAGGATCCGAGCGGCCGCCACCGAGACCTCCCCGGTGACCAGGGGTCGCTCGGGGTGGTTGACGCGGTCGCTCTCGCGGTCCCCGAGGTCGTTCAGGACGTTCCCCGCCCCGGTGACGAGCGACGTGGAGACCGCCGCCAGGAGGAGCCACAGCCACGACAGCGCGGGGATCGACAGGCCGCTCCCGACCGCGACAAGCCCTCCGACAACGGTCCCGACGAACGAGACGACGAGGTTGGGGGGGCGCAAAAGGCGGAGCGCCGCCAGCACGCGTCGGCGTGGCCGCCACGCTCGCATAAGCTTGGGGGTGGACCCACGGCGGGACACCGACGACGGTCGGTTCCCTCGCGGCGCGGCAGGAGACGCTCGGAAGCTCGATCGAGCGGCACCCGCCGTCACCGATCCTCGGACGCGGGCAAGTTATCTATCGGGGGGCTCGGCGGGGAGGATGGCCCGGAAGGCGGGTGGCCGGCCCGCGTACTCAGTCGTTCTCGCTGCCGAACGGCCTCAAGGTCGTCCTCGCGCCGATCCCCGACAGCCCGACCACGAGCGTCTGGGTGTGGTACCGGGTCGGGTCGAAGAACGAGCACCCCGGCATCACCGGCGCCTCGCACTGGGTCGAGCACATGCTCTTCCAGGGCTCCCCCCGGTACCGCAAGGGCGAGATCGATCGCGCCGTGGTCAGCGTCGGCGGTTCCCTCAACGCGTTCACGGACACGGACTTCACGGCGTACTTCACGACCGTCCCCCGCGAGCACCTGGCAATCCCGCTCGACATCGAGTCGGACCGGATGACCCGGGCCCTGATCACCGACCGCGAGGTCGCGCGGGAGCGGACGGTCATCCACTCCGAGCGGGAGGGGAACGAGAACTGGCCCGAGTTCCGCGTGGGCGAGGAGCTGACCCAGCTGGCGTTCCGGATCCACCCGTACCGTTGGGAGGTCCTAGGCCGGAAACGCGACATCGAGCGCATGAGCGCGGAGGAGCTCCGCGAGTATTACCGGCAGTTCTACGGAACACGGAACGCCGTTCTCGTGGTCGCGGGAGGGTTCGACGAGAAGGCGGTCGCGCGGGACGTGCGCCGCCGGTTCGGCCCCCTGCCCGCCAGCGGAGACGACCTGGCGGTCGAGGAGGTCGAGCCCCCACAGCAGGGCGAGCGACGGGCGTCGCTCACCGGACCGGGCACCACGCCATACATCGAGTTCGGTTTCCGGTCCCCGGCCCTGACCGACCCGGAGACCCCGTCGGCCATCGTGCTCGACACGATCCTCGGGGGTGAATCGAGGATGTTCTCGGCCGGTTCGTCGTGGGGGCGAGGGGCCGAGCACCCGAGCTCGCGGCTCTACCGGGCGCTCGTCGATCCGGGGCTGGCCGTCCGCGCCGGATGCGACTGGCGGCCCCGCGTGTATCCGGGCCTGTTCACGGTCCAGGCGCAGGCCGCCCGTCGTGTCTCGCTGGACCGGCTCGAGGCGGCGATCGAACGCGTGCTGGAGCGGCTGGCCGCGACCGGTCCGACCCCGACCGAGCTCTCCGACGTCCGGGCCCGGGTGCGCCGCGGGGCGGCGATGGCCTACGAGGGCGCCACCCGAACCGGGTTCCGCCTGGGATACTTCTCGGTCCTCAAGTCGCCCGAGTTCGAGGACGAGCTCTACCGATCGCTGTTGCGGGTCACCGCCAAGCAGGTCCGCGACGAGGCGGAGCGAATGTTCCGCCCCGAAGCGAGGACCGTCGTGCGATACGAGCCCACGGAGGCCGAGCCCGTTGATTGAGAGCAACGACCCCATGCGCATCGAGTACGGCGACGAAGTCGACGGACTGCAGGTGGTACGGCAGGCGACGCCGCCCGGCTCGGCGAGCTTCTCCGCGACGTACGTCGGGCCGGCCGGCTGGGGATTCGATCCGGTCGGCGCCGAGGGAACGGCGCGCATGGTGAACGTCCTCGTCGCGAGCGCGGCGGGCCGGTACGGCCGGATCGCGCTCGCGCGACGGCTCGACCGGGCGGGCGCGACGCTGCACCGCGAGTGCGCGCCCGAGTCGTCCGAGGTCACGATCTGGGGCCCGGCCGATTCGTGGGGCGACCTGCTCGGGCTGCTCGCCGACGTGGTCCTTCGGCCCCGGTTCGAGGCGGACGACATCGCACGCGCCCGACGGCAGTTTCTCGAGGGCCAGCTGCGCGAGAACACGCAGCCGGCGGCCCGGGTCGAGCGCGAACTTCTCCGGGCCATCTTCCCGGAGGGACATCCGTACCGCGCGACCGGCCTGGGTACGCGTAGAAGCGTCGAGCGGATCACGCGGGGCGATCTCGTCCGCTTCCACGAGGGGCACTACACCAGCGGCGACGGAATCCTGGTCGTGACCGCCCCGGCGCGACTTCGCGAGGTCGAGGACGGAGCGCGGCGGCTCTTCTCCCGGTTCGCAGAGTCCCGAGCCCCTCGGCTACGAATCCCTCCGCTGCGGTCCCGCGCCCCGACGCTTACCCGGATCGACCTCGCCGGTCATTCCCAGGTGGAGGTTCGGGTCGGAGGCAGTTCCCTCGAGCGCACGAACCCCCTCTACCCCGCCGCCTTTCTGGCGAACGAGGTGCTGGGGGGACGGCCGTTGCTCGCGCGCCTGTTCCAGCGGGTGCGCGAGCAGAGCGGGCTCGCCTACCACGCTTCCAGCGATCTGGAAGCGATGCGATTCGGGGGTACTGGGTCGCCCAGGCCGGGACCGGGGCGGACCGATGGAAGAAGGTCGCACCCATGCTGCAGCAGGAGGTCGCGAGGCTGCGGGACGAGCCGGTGCCCCGTTCCGAGCTCACCGCGATCCGCGAGAGCGCGATTGGGGAGCTCCCGCTCTCCCTCGAGTCCACCTCGGACGCCCACGACCTCGCCGTCGACGTGGCGTACAACCGCCTCCCCGCCGACCATTGGGTCCGCTGGCCGTCTGTCCTCCGCGCAGTCCAGCCGGTCGAGGTCGCGGAAGCCGCCGCCGTCGCGTTCCCGCAGCGCGGTTCGGCGACCGTCCTCGCGGGGCCGCTCTCGCTACCCTAGCCGCCCCCCGTTCTCGGACCGGGAGCCCGAGGAGGGACGGCGGGCGCGGCGCGCGGACCCGGGAAGAATTCGTGCGCAGGGATACGCACATATACGGGTAATCCGTTCCCTCGGTCATGCGCGTTAGGACGCCGAGCGATGTCAGCATTCCCGGGATGCTCCGAAAGAACATCACCATCACGCCGGAGGAGGAACAGTTCCTCGCGCGACACCCCGAGATCAACCAGAGCGCCCTGTTCCGCCAGATCGTCGAGAGCCTGATGCTCGCCGAGCGGACCCCGGGCGTCGCCTCGACCCAGCCGGTCCGGCTGGGCAAGGCGGTCTACCGGCTCCGGGGCGATCATGTTCCAGAAGAAGCCCGACCGCCGGGACTGAGATCCCGGGCCGACCGTTCGGCGCGCGCCGGCGCGTCCGCGTCCCGAAGCCGTGGGCCTAGCGGTCGCAGCGCTCCGTGGTCCGCGTCCTGGGCTCGGGCATAGACGATGCCCTCCGCCCCGGGGGTCCCCCGGAGGGCGGCGTCCGCGGTAGCCGCATCCAGCTCCGTCAGCGCGTGCCGCGAGAGGATGTGGCCGAACGCCCAGCGTCGTCGGATGACTCAGGTCCGTGAAGTGAGGAGCGTAGTGTCCGCCGCCGACGGCCATCGCGACCCGATCCCCGGCCTCGACCTCGATCCGGGGGACCTCCTCAGCGAGAATACGGACTGCCTCGGGAGGAGGCTCGGATAGGGTTCCGTACCCGATCTCCACGAAGAACGAGGGGAGCGCGAGTTCGGGCCCGTGGTGGGTCGCCTCGAACGTTGCGGCAAGACCCACGGCCGCGCCCCGGGAGGCGAGGGCCCTCAACGCGGCGCCCATCCGCGGAGGGTCGGTCGGGACAAGGGTTCGAGGCTTCCCGCCGACGTCCGACCGCGCGCCGGGGTTTCCGAGCGGATGGACGGTCAGGCACGGTACGTTCTGCTCGCTGCGGTGGATCGAGGGGAATAGGAGCGTCGGTCGCTGGGCGAGTAGCTCGCGGGGAAGCGAGGCATCGAGTCGCTCGTCGTGGATGTGCGGCCGGGGACGGCGGAGCAGCAACACCCCCTCTCCGAGCTTCCGGACGGCGGCCCCGTCCACCATCGTCCCCGTCGTCGGTGGGGTCCCCCACCGCTCGCCCACCCGGGAGGCGACCGGGTCGACCTCGGAGAGCACGACGAGGAGAGGGGCTCCCACCCCGGCTCGCAACCCGGCGGGACTCAAGACGTTCACTTCGGACGGGTCAGCTCGGCGGCGGCCGGTGGGGCGGCTCCGGCGGCAGCGAACCGTAATTGAACTCGCCCGGCGGTGGAAGCGGTTGCGAAGGGGGGCGACGCCAGCGGACCTTCGCAGGCCTTCGCCGCGAGACGATCGCCGCCAGGATGCCCACGACCAGGAACAGGATCAGGATGTCGTAGACGGCCACCGGTCCGACCCTCAGGTCAAGGAATGCGACGATCGCCGCCAGGAGGCTGACGTGGGTAGAGCTCCAATCGATCGTCACCGAGACGTTGGCCTCCGACAGGTTGACCGTGACGTTCCCGGAGCTGGGACTGGAGGAGAAACCGGAGAGCGACCCCACCACGAAGGCGTAGGTTCCCGACGGCTCTCCGAACGTGATGTTCCCGGTGCCGTTCAGGGTCTCTCCGCCGAGGCTGACCGACCATACCTCGGCCCCGAGACCGTGCGGTACGAAGACCACGGCGGCGCCGCCCACCTCGAGCGTGAGGTACTCGCCGGCCGTGAGGGTGCGGTTGCCCAGGGCGTAGGTCGCGCCCGAGACGACGGTCAGATCGTAGGTGCCCGGAACGAGCGTGACCTCGACGTACGTCCCGTCGAACGCTTCGTTCACTCCGCCGACCCCGAGCGTTCCTCCGGCGCCGCCGACCACCGTTACGCCGACGGTCGAAACAGACCCTCGCCCCCAAAGGGACCCCAGAGAACCGGGGGCGTTCGTGACGGCCGCCATCGGCGCACCCTGGGGATCCGCCGCCCCCCGGATCGAGGCGTTGCTCAGCCCTTCGGCGGTCGCGATCCCGTAATCGTAGGCGTCCGGAATCGACTCGTAGTTGTGGCCGTTCCACCGCTGGATGCCGAGCGTCAGCTGGGTCGTTCCGCTGAGGGCGGTCTGGTATCCGCTGTCCGGACCCCCGGCGACCAGCTCCACGTCGCCGGCGCATCGCACGCAGGCGGAGGAGAGGGCGCTGGCGTTCACGAAGAACCCCTCGAACGCGGCGGGGGCGACCGTGGGCGTGAACGTCGCGGTGTCGAACGACTGCAGGCCGGATCCGTCGTTGAAGGAGAATCGGACCGATGGCTTGCCGCCGATCAGGGATGCGTTGAGCTGGAGGAGAACGGTGGCCGGCCCGTCCCCCTTGTAGTCGAGGGTCGTGCACGCCCCTGCCTTGCTGCACGAGGCCGTATCTCCGTAGTACGTCTCGGGGAATCCGCTGACGTTGAACGACCCGAACGACCCGTTCCCATGGACGGCCGAAGGGCCGATCTCGGGCAGCGGCTGCGACGTGGCGTTCCAGATGTTGTCGAAGACCGTGACCTGCTCGGTGGCGGTATCGACCTTGAGAACGTCCTGGACCCAGTACACGAAGTACGATCCTCCGGAGCTGAACCCGACGTAGGCGTTCAGCTGGAAGCTCATGTCGGGCGATTCGGAGGCAAGGCTCGCGTTGTAGGTCGTCAGATTCGTCAGCACGATCGTGCCCTGGAACGACGTGGTCTGGTAGGTGTCGCTGCCGCCGGTGGGAACCTGCCCCAAGTCCGCGATCCCCATCGGAGCCGGTTCCGACCCGTTGCCTGCCGAATCCGGGTCGAACGGACGGTCGAGGGACGGACGGAATCCGCCCGAGAAGGGCACGGCGCCCGGGTCGGCTCGAGGTCCGAAGGCAGCCATCGCGGGGCCTCCGTCTGTCGAACGAGCGGAGGTCAGGCCGTAGCCGTAAACCTTCGACGCTTGATCTGCGCCGAGGCTGCTCATCGCGGTTAGCAGCAGCACCGCCGAAACCGCCACGATCGCCGCGCCGCGCAGACCGGGGGACCGAGCCCGTGGTCGAACTCGAGATCGCGGACTCGCCGGGGAGTCCCTGCTACGCCCGCGGGTGCAACGGGGTACCGACGGCCGGTGGAGCGGGCCATGCTGAGCTATCGAGAGTTCACCGTGGGGGTTACTTCTACATTGCCCCCAACCTGTCGCCGACCGGCCCAGAATCGCCCGGCGAGAGGGCGACCGATTCAGGTTCCCTCCAACCGCGAGTCGCACCAGGATTTCCCCACCGAGAGGCCCTGAGGCCTCAGCCATCGGGAGTCTGGAGCTCCGCTCCCGGCGGATCGAGCGGTGGGAGCCTCAGAAGTCCTCTTCGATGATCGCGAGTTCGCGCGAGTAGTAGTCGCCGCCCTCGTGGTCCTGGCGACGCACGACGTCGGGTTCCTGAACGCAAACTACCCAGTTCGTGCGGTTGCAGGCCGGGCACTTGGTGAACAGCATCCCCAAGAACGCGCCGACTATGAGAACCGCGCCGAGCCAGTCGAATAGGAGGCCGAAATTGAGGCCGTGGTCGCGCGGAGCGAGCGGACTCACCCCATAAATAAGGAAAATCGACCCGAGGACCAGCATCGGAAGGAAACGGGCAATGACGTGGCCTCCCCGCCAGAACGGAGCGGGGTCTCGTCCTCATCGCGGGCCATCAAGCACCTCTCGAGGTCCCCTGAGCCCGAAAGCGTGAGACCGGACGGTCGGACCGGCGAGCGTCGGTTCCCTCGGCCCCGCGCCGGGGGCGTTGCCACCCGCGGGGGTCCGGAGCCTCTCGACGAGGATACCGGTCACAGAGGAGTATACGGGCCATCCCTGATATCCGTTGAGGTAGCGACCCCGCCCGCGACGGTGCGACATCCGACAAACCGGTGCGGGTCAAGGCTCGCTCGATTGAAGGATAAGAAGGAGGAAGGGGTTTCCCGCGCCCATCCCGCTTTCACGGGAAGGGTTGACCCCCGCTTTCGCGGGGGTCGCGGTTCGTGGAACTACTTCCGACTTAGACCACCTGCGCGGCCAGCGGGCAGAACCCGGCCTGGCACTCGGTCACCACAACGCTGGCGAGTCCAATCGCGCCGTAGATCTGCATCGTCGACGCGTTGGTCACGTTGCCCGTCATGTTGATCGCGGCATCGTACAGCCACGCGGCCGTCATGTCGAAGACGAACAACACCGTGTCGTTGGCGAACGTAGTGTTGCCGATGGTGTCGTTGAAGTAGAACGTCTGCGCCACCGGGGTCACGCCCACGATTCCGATGTCAATCTCGTACGTCCCGTTGACCGAGGCGTTCGTGAAGACGACCGGCACCTGGTAGATGACGTCATCCGGACCGTAGCCGCTCTGGTTCTCCGACCACAGGGTCGAGTTGTTGTACGAGCCCGTCGAGTTGTACGTCCCCGCGAACGAGTCCAGCCACGTGGTGTTGTTGTTCATCTCGTAGTAGGTCGCGCACGGGCGGAACGTCGAGTTCAGGACGTGCGTCATGTTCCACGTTGCGTCCGACGTTGCGTTGCCGAACGAGTTGCACGACGAAACGTTACCCTGCGTGAAGTTACCCAGGGAGCTGTTGTCGTACGACCCGTTAGGCATGCCGTTGGTCGCATTGTAGCTGTTGTAGGTCATTTGGACCCCCGTGGCGTTGTAGTACCACGTTCGCGTTCACAACCCCGTTGTTCACGGAGTTCAAACAGACCAACGTCGTGGTGTTCCCGCCCACGGAGATGTTCACTGGCGTGCTGTTGTTGCTTGCGCCGACAAACGTCGTGCCGTTGAAGATGCCCGACTCATTGCACGGCCCGGTGAAGTTCCCCGTTGCATTCGTCCAATTCCAAGTCGGGAATCCCGTCAGGTTCGACAGGTTCAGGTCCGTAGCGAGAACCTCGCTCGCGCTCCCGAACTCAACGCCCCGAGGCGGAGATCCCAACGTGCTGCCCGAGAGTTGATGGAACGGCGTGCCAATCGGTCCGTAGACCAACACGGCCACACCAAACCCGGCAACCAACGCGGCCGCAGCGATCACTGCGCCAACGTAGACTGCGCGGTGGCCCCACCCACCCGAGCTCGCTCGACTCAGTCCCCTTCGACGATGACTCTCTCGACGCATTAGCCCACCTTGGCCATGCCATTACGTCGCACTATTAAAACCCGGCGAAGGGGGGGGCTTTAAAAAAGAATCAACCCGGGAGGCCATCCTGAGAAAGTATCGGTCGGCGTGAAAATCAATCGACGACCGTCAGGGAGTACGTCTCGATCTTCCGTCGGATATCGCTAACCGGGATCTTCGATGGCTGGTGGTACTCGGCCCAAGGACGTCCGGGGTGTAGGGTATCCCATGCCGACCGAGCCCCTTGACGGCGGGCCTTACCTTGGTCGTGATTCCCGAACCCATCGACCACCGTGTTCCACAGGGGCTTGAACCGCTCGATAAGCATGTTCTCGGCGAGTGGAATCCACAGGTCCTCGATGAGGAGGTGCCTCTGGCGGAAATCGGCAATCCTGAGCGTACTGGTCGCGGCGATGCTCTCGGCGTGCTCCGTCAGGCGATTGTAGAGTACAGGCCCCCGGATTCTCTCCGAGGCCCCATCCTCCCTTCCTGCCCCCCTTTGGAGTCGCCTTCCCGACGTAGATGGGTAGGGCGCACTCGGCGACGTTCTTCCGCGCCAAGAACGAGTAGGTCGGGTAGTCCCCGTGGTAGTAGATTGCGTAGACTCCGACGCCGTTGAAGGCGCTCTCGGGCGGCAATAACTCGCATGGCTGAGCGAGGAGGCGGGCGACCACCGCCTCCGCGAGGTGTCTCTTTTCGAGCGGGTTGTAGGCTTCGGGCGCGTCAGGCAAGGCGTCGGAGGATTACCGCCGATTCATATAGACCCGCGCTCGGAGCGGCCTTCACTCCCCGCCGGACGGACGATCTCACGATGCTGTCGCCGACCCGCTTCTTTCGGAGTAGGTCGGTGGTGACGTTCTCGAAGCCGACCTGCGCGGCAATCTCCGAAAGGACGCCCCCGGTGTCCACAGGGACACCTTGGATAATCGAGTTGCCGATTACGACGATACCGATGCCCCCGGGGCGCAGGACTCGAAAGAGGACGGCCAGCCACAGGCGGGTGTCGTTGAAGTACGTCGCGGCGTAGTTTGCCCACCCCTGACTTCCATAGACACCGTGCCCGGGCCGCGATTCGGCGATGCGTTTTAGGAGGCGGGTCGCCCTCTCGCTCTCGAACTCAAGCCCGACCGGCTCCGAGGCGCGGACCGTCTGCCAGAATTTCCCCATGCTGTCTCGCTCGATATGGGCGAGGTCGGCCTGAGAGTCCGCCAGGTCGAGCCACCAGAGCTGGGGCCGCGTGTTACGGAGATAGTGGTAGTTGTTGAGGTACGGCGGCGAGGTGATCGCTATGTCACAGAGGCGTCCGCCGAGGGGGGCGGCTTCGAGGAAACTGCCACCGTGAATCTCCCGCCGGGTATCGGCAAGGGCGGGTCCCTTCTCGATGCCGGCCACGTCTTGTGCCATCTGGCTCAGCTTTCCGTGCAGTATCGACCTTACGTCGGCATCGGGAATGAGCGCCTTCCCTGCCCCGGGTCGGGAGCCAAGCGACGGTTCGTACGTGTAGTTCGAGAACGAAACCATGACGGAACCGAGGGCGACCCGAAAGGCGTCCCGGTCCCATGGATCGTCGAGGCTGTCGCAAAAGTCGAGAGCCGTCAGGACTTTCCGCTCGACCCTCGGACTGAAGAACGGGATTCGGGAGGTGAACCCATCGGGGACGTTTCGGGTCGGGTCCGGGGATCGCTCGGCAT
Source organism: uncultured Thermoplasmata archaeon (assembly GCA_963804505.1). Lineage (GTDB taxonomy): Archaea > Thermoplasmatota > Thermoplasmata > Lutacidiplasmatales > UBA184 > Lutacidiplasma. The sequence goes on along the minus strand of CAWDQP010000011.1, from coordinate 72,617 downwards.
ATTGGGAGTACGCCTCGGCTACGGCGAGAAGCGATGAAGACCGGAGGTCGGTCCCGGCGGCGAGCTTCACGCGGGCCGCGAGAGCGGCGTAGGGATTGACCTCGAACCCTATAGAATCGTGCCCGTGGAAATGAGCCTCGATGAGCGTGGTCCCGACGCCGGCGAAAGGGTCGAGGACTCTCGACTTCGGGGCGTGGCTGTTGTACGACTCAAGGGCATCATCGACGAACTCCGCGGAGTAGCCGGCCACCCACGGCACCCAGCGGTGGAGGGGCTGGGTTCGGTTCCCGGTGAACGTGGGATCGTATCGGCCCCCCCGACGGTTCGGATGGTTCAGGGCCTCCATCCGGGCGAAGGGCGGCGGGCTTGTAGCCATCCGAGTTCCCCTTGCCGCCCCGACTCTTGTATCCTCGGTTCGTGTCGTCCCGGTCTAATCGCTCGGCGACCCCGAGTCCGATTTCCGGTGCAAGCGGCCGGTGCTTGGATGCATTTTCTTCCGAGCATCGAGGAGTCCAATCAGACGGTCGATGGCCTCTGGTTCATCCACCACCGACACGGAGAACTCGCTTGCGGAACTCTCGAACCGGGACCCGCTCGCGGGGGGCGGCTGGGTGTAGCCACCGGTGGGGCGTGGGGGCGGAGCGCTCGAAGATGGGGGTGCCATACTAAGCGTACCGCACACATCCCTATAAAGACCGAGTAAAGTTTTGACGTGTTCCATCAGTTCGGACCTCGGTAGCCCGGTAAGGTCTACGAGGGTCGTTAGGAAATCCTCCTCGGACGGAATCGACCCCTTGTACTTCTCGTGGAGGGTGCGATAGAGTGGGATTCGGAATGCCACCTGAGACAGCGCCCCATTGAGTTCCCCGGGTCCCGGCGCATAAATCGTCTGCGCCGTCGAGGACGCCTTGAGCTTGTCTCCTCTCCCGTCGATGAGACCGAACCGACGGAGGTCGGCCTGACGCTGGCGAAACGACCCACTTTTGGCCGTCTCGTGATGGAGGAGCGACGCGAGCCCCGAGTCGGTGAACTCGTGGGACCGGAACTGCCCGACTATTTCCTTGGCGAGACCGACGGCTTCGCTCATGGAGATTTTCGGCGGCATGTCAAACTTACCGAGCTTCGACGTGCGGGGCATGGTAAAGACGCAGGAGGATTGAGTATATTAATCATACTATAAACACTCCACATCATACCGAGTAAGTAACGGTTATATGCTCGGTAATGTTGAGTATGATTAGGTGCTTCGATGGCGGCTGAGGGCGGTATAAACTGCGTGAACGACGAACAGCGGATGGCCCGGGGAAAGGAGATCGCATCTCACCCTGAGACGATTGAGAAGATCGGGGTCGATGAGTGGTCCGTCCCGTCTCAAACCGGATTCGGCCGGTACAAGGTCTGGTTTGTTGGAGACATTCCCCGATGCACCTGCCTCGATTTCGAGGGACGCGGCCAATCCTGCAAGCACGTCTACGCGGTTATCGACCTCCGACTCAAGAAGGTAGGGCAAGCGCTCGCGGCCCCCGTCAAGAAGCCCCGGAAGCAGTACCCTCAGCACCAGACCTACAACAAGGCGCAGACGGAGGAGATGCGGCTCGTGGACTCCCTCCTCCACGATCTCTTGAGTGACATTCCCGACTTCCCGAGGACCCCGGGGAGGGCCGGACGGCCCGCGCTCCACTTCCGGGACGATCTCTATTGCGCGATTCTCAAGGTCTACTCGGGCCTCTCGGGGGCTCGGGCTTGTGGAGTCTACCATAACGTCGCGGACCGGGGCCTCTTGGGCCACGTCCCGAGCTACGCCGTGGCCTCGAACCTTCTCACGCGGCCCGAGGCCACCCCGGTCTTGTACAGCCTCCTTCGGATGAGCGCCCTGCCTCTCGCGGGCCTTGAGGAGGGTGGGGTCGTTGCCCCGGACTCCACCGGCATCCAGACGACCTCATTCGGTGGGTGGCGGGAGGAGAAACACGGCGAGAAGCGGCAAAAGCGGTGGCTCAAGGTCCACGCAATGGTCGGGACCAAGACCCACATAGTAATCGATGCGAGCGTCTTGGAGGCGAACAGCCCGGACTGCCCCCAGTTCACCCCTCTACTCCGGGGGACCTTCGAGGCAGGGTTCCACCCCAAGACCGCCGTGGCCGACAAGGGATACCTCTCGCGGGACAACTACACGGCAGCGACCGAGATGGGCTTGGAGACGTTCATCCCGTTCAAGTCCAACTCCGTCGGCAGAGCGGAAGGCTCCCCGGCTTGGCGGAAGGCGTACCACCTGTTTCAGGCGGACCGCCCCGAGTTCGACCGGCGGTATCACGACCGCTCGAACGTGGAGTCCGTATTCAGTGCGCTCAAGCGCAAGTTCGGGGAGAACGTCCGATCCCGGACCTCGGTCGCTCAGGTCAATGAGATTTTGGCGAAGCTGATCTGCTACAACTTGACCGTGGTCGTCCACGAGATGTTCGAGAGTGGGATCGCTCCGAACTTCGTGAAAAAGAATGAGGGGGCGTGAAAAAGAATTGCCTATCCGGGTGGATTAATTTTCAAAGCCGAAGGGGGGTCGTTCCCCGCTGGCTCGAGAAGGGTCCCATTTCGCTCGAGAGGGCCCCAGACGGCCGTGACGGGACCGGTCTTCCCCCGGTTTCGGCCGTCGGGCCATCCCGCGCACTCTCCGAGTGGCCCGATTAAGGGTTATAGGAACCTCCGGCCATCGCCCTCCATGGCGCGAGCCGAGTCCAACGCCGGGTACGACCATCACGACCGGCACCTCCATGTCCATGTAACCGACCCCCGAGCGACCTACTACGACCTCGTCACGGAGTTTCTTCAGGCGGCGGGAAAGGCTCCGGACTGGTTCTGGCGTCTCGTGGGCACATTTGGCACCCACGAGGCCGAGAAGATGGAGGAGATCATCTCCAGCGCCTTCGAGGCCGGTGCCTACATAGCCCACGACCACGCCGAGGACCTTGATTTCGAGTGGGTTACGGAGGATGAGTGTGAGGAGGAGCGCCAGGGCGGGGGACCGGCCGACGAATCTACTCCCGAAACCGAGTCACCCCCGGCGCGTTCATCCCGCCGCCCGGTCGGCGAAACGGACACCTTCACCTAGGGCGTTCGGGGGCATCTCCGAGCCCCGAGCGATAGAGCTAGGACCGGAGGGCTCGGGGACCTCGCGGGACCGTAGCTGTCCGCCTAGCGCCTTGGGGCCGGATTCTCGGCCCTACGAAGGCAGTTCCTTTAGATTCGCCCTCCCGCAACCGGAGCGAGTCCAGAGCAAGACCTCTCAGACACGCTCGCACACGCCCCGGGTCGGGTCCAGGCAACCCGCCGGGCCCGCCTCCCGAATCCGGGGTGCAAGCTCCCCGGCCTGTTCGATGATGCGGCGCCCGCGGCGAGGAGCGTCGTTAGACATCTAAAACCGGAAACTTCAAATCTGATACTCATAAATACCGCGGCCCCCTGTTCCGGGTTGACACGCGGCGCGGGGGAAGCCGCGGTCGGGAGCGGGAACCGGCCGTGCGGATGATCACGTACGTAGCGCGGCGAGCCCTCCTCATCCCACCGGTCGTGGTGGGCGTCGTGACGATCACGTTTGTCCTGTTCTCCGCGCTCCCGATCCAGTACGAGCTGGTCGCGCACTTTGGGTCTCCGACGGCGAAGCAGCGGTGCGGCTACGAGCCGACGTGCACCTGCATCACGCTCAACCCGGATTCGGTGCGAGGGAACAGCTGTACCTGCCTCGCGCCGCCCACGGTCACCACGAAGAACGGGGTCTGTACGAATCCCGTCTATCGTGAGTACGTCTGACAAGCTCGGTTTAGAGCGACCAATCCTGGTCCAGTGGGCCTCGTACGTTTACGACAGTTTCACTTTCCAATGGGGGAACGTCTCGAACCATAGTACCGTCGCCCAAGACTACCCACAGTTAGAGGCCGTTCCGGTAGCGACCGCGATCTCCTGGGAGCTCCCGTACACTCTCGAGCTCGCCGGGCTTTCGCTCGCGATCGTTCTCGCCGTCGCGATCCCGCTGGGCAATGCTTCGGCCGTGAACCGGAACCGACCGGTCGATCAGGCGTCGCGCATCATGTCGTTCTCGGGGTACGCTCTGCCGGCGTTCCTGCTGGGGTCGTTCCTCGTGGCGGGGATCGTCCTGCTGTTCCTTCCCCACACGGGATTCCTCGTGAAAACGCCCTGGTGCCGTGGCGGTGAACCGATCGACGAGGAGTTCACCTACTCCATCCCCCAGAGTACTGCGTGTTACACGAGTTTAGCGTTCGGATCATCCTACCCGAGTTGGGTCTCCAACGGCGTTCAATCGTCGCCGACGGGGTTCGTCACGATCGATGCCCTGATCGCGGGCAACCCGTGGCTCTCCCTCGACACGCTTATCCGGATCATCCTGCCGGCCTTGGTCATCGCCTACGGGACGGTCGCGGGACTGCTCCGGTTCGTCCGCAACAGCATGCTCGAGGTGATGAACCTCGACTTCGTCCGCACCGCGCGCGCGAAGGGAGTCCCGGAGACGGTCGTCACCCGACGTCACGCAGGTCGGAACTCGCTCAACGTCACCATCACGGTTCTCGGACTCACGTTCGCGGGTTTCCTCGGCGGGTTCCCCGTCATCGAGGATGTCTTCCACCTCAACGGGATCGGCGAAATGCTCGCGATCGCGGCCAACCCGAACCCCGGTCTCGATTTCGGGGTCATCTTCGGGTCGACGATCCTGTTCACGTTCCTCATCGTGAGCGCGAACCTCATCGTGGACGTGCTCTATGCCTATCTCGACCCGAGGGTCCGCCTAGGGTAGGAAGCGATGGCGAGCGTTCTCGAGCCTCCCGCCCGGACCCGACGCCCCCACCCTCGCCTCGACCAGATGAAGCGGACGTGGTACTTCTTCCGCCGGAACACGCTCGCGCTCGTCGGTCTCGGCATCATCCTCGCGATCGCCGCCGTGGCCCTGTACTCCGCCACGCTACCGCTCCCGTGGACCACCGTGCCGGTCTGGTGCGCCACGGATTACGGGCCTGCCGACACGCTCTCGGGCTACCCCGGGAACTACACCCAGCTCTGCCCCGCGACCGGCCCGATCATCTGCACGTACGAGGTGCACCCGCCGCCGAACGCCGCCGAGTTCTGCGGCGGTAGATGGTATCCCGACGTGGTCCGATCGAACATCTCGTTCCCGTCCATCATCGCTCCCACGTTCAGCTTCTCCCCCCTCTCCGCCGGACCGATGCCCCTCGGGGCGCTCACACTCTCCTCGGGTGACCGAACTCCCATGTACGACATCTTCACCGGCCTCGAGAGAGGGTCGGACTGGTCGCTCATGTTCTCGGTCTCCATCGTGGGGTTGGGCGCGACGATCGGGCTCCTCATCGGCGCAATCGCCGGCTTCTACGGCGGCTACGTCGACGAAACGCTCATGCGCATTTGCGACGTCTTCTTCTCGATTCCGACGATCCTGTTCGTGATCGTCGTCGTGGCGGTCTTATCGGTCGATCTGCCGACCACGGGCCACGATGCCGTGGAGATCAAGATCCTGTCGATGATCCTCGGTTTCACGCTCGTCTGGTGGCCGTTCTACGCACGTATCGTCCGAGGCCAGGTTCTCACGGTCCGCGAGCAGAAGTACGTCGAGGCGGCCCGCGCCTCGGGCGCCGGCCGCGTCGCATCCTGTTCCGCCACATCATCCCGAACAGCCTCTACCCGATCTTCATCCAGTTCTCCCTGGACGTCGGCACGATCCCGCTCCTCATCGGGACGCTGGTCTTCCTGGGTTTCGGCACGCTCCTCTTCCCCTCCACGCCGTTCCCCGAGTGGGGCGCGTTCTCCGCGATCTCGGTCACCGACCTTCAGGGCGACTTCCTCAACTCCTGCTACACGCCCGCCACCGGCTGCGTCATCCCGTGGTGGCAGCTCCTGATCCCCGGTCTCGCGCTCTTCCTCTTCGCGCTCAGCGTCAATCTCCTGTCCGACGGGGTCCGCGACGCGCTGGACCCTCGGCTCAGGCGGTAGGCTGACTCCATGGCGTCCAGCTCCGCTCCCGCAGGCAGCCGGTGGCGTCCGGGGCACCGCGCGGGCGGGGCGCCCCGACCCCGCACGATCGGTCGACCGGCGTCGCGCCCGAGCATGGCTCCCCGCCCCGAGCGGGCAGAGCGGCCCGTCGGCACCGAGGCTCCGGCGAACCGGAACGTCGGCAACCTCGTGCTCGACGTACAGAACCTCCGGACCTACTTCTTCACCTACGACGGGGTCGTGCGAGCCCTGGAGGGGATCGACCTCCAGGCGCGGGCCGGTGAAACGACCGGGGTCGTCGGGGAGACCGGCTGCGGAAAGAGCGTCACGGCGTTCTCCATCGCTCGGCTCGTCTCAGAGCCGGGACGCGTCATCTCGGGCAAGATCCTCCTGAACGGCATCGACCTCCTGTGGGGCCTCGAACGGGAAGCGAAGTACAAACGCATCGGCCGGACCGGCCGGGTGAAGGTCATCCGCCGCTTCCGGCAGATCAAGGCGGCGAACGAGCGGATCTCGGCCATCCGGGGCCGCGGGGTGGGGATGATCTTCCAGGAACCGACCCAGGCGATGAACCCGGTCTTCTCCATCGCCGACCAGCTGGGGGAGGCGGTCATGATCCACCGAGGGATCGAAGTGGTGGACGGCCTGATCAACGCCGACCGGGGCACCCCCGGCGCGAGCCACATGACCGAGGCCGACTTTTCCGGGGAGGGGCACGCGATGATCGCCGCGGGTTCCCACGCCCCCGTCGAGGAGATCGAGGCGCTCGTCAAGGCGGCCACGGAAGGCAAGGTGGACGAGATGCGCGCGGCCGCGCGCGCCGCGGGGGCGAAGATGGGGCTCGCGAGCATCGAGACCGAGCTGTTCCACCTCGCCCGCAACGCGGGGCGGACGAACGTTCGGCTCCGCCGCCAGGCATACCACGCCGTGCGACGGGTCCACCTGACGAACTTCCAGCGCCGGTACCTGCGCCACCTGCGCCGGCTTGAGATCCTCCAGAAGAAAATGAAGGACCTCTATCTCAAGGAGATGAAGGCCGGACGACTCTACCGAGGCCCCCGCGGCCGGGTCAACCTGCAGATCCGGGCCGAGAAACTGTCCCACCTGTACTTCGGGATCGCAGGGCTCTCCCGACGGGCCAGGAGGCCGGTCAAGAACGAGTTGTTCTGGCGGGCGGTGCAGCTCCTGGAAGGCGTCAACATCGCGAACCCGTCCCAGGTGGCGCGCGGCTTCCCGCACGAGCTCTCGGGCGGCATGCTCCAGCGGGCGATGATCGCGATGGCGCTCTCGTGCGAGCCGGGGCTGCTGCTCGCCGACGAGCCCACGACCGCGCTGGACGTCACGATCCAGGCCCAGATCCTCGAGCTGATGCGCCAGCTCCGCGAGCGCGTCGGGACGGCGATCGTGCTGATCACCCACGACCTCGGCGTCGTGGCGGAGGTCTGCGACCGCGTGAACGTGATGTACGCCGGGGTCGTCGTGGAGAGCGGTACCGTCCACGAGGTGTTCCGTCGCCCGCTCCACCCGTACACCAACGGCCTCCTGTCCTCGATCCCGCGGTTCGACCAGCCGGACGGGAGCTTTACAGCATCCCCGGATCGGTGCCGAACCTCACCCACCCTCCGCCCGGATGTCGCTTCCATCCCCGCTGCCCCTACGCGATGCCGATCTGCCGGGAGGTCCGGCCGAAGTCGCTCCCGTACGAAGCGGGCCACTTCGTCGCCTGCCACCTTTACACCGAAGTGGACAACGCCCCGGCCGAGCCCACGGCGGTCGCCGCTCCGACCGAGCCGCGAACCGCGCCCCTCGTCCTGACCGAGACACCGCCCCCGGCGTGAGCGGCGAAGGGCTCCCCGGGTCGGAGCCCCAGTTCCGTAGACCCCGGCATCGCTCCGCCAGAGCCCGTTCCCCTGGGAGTCCGAATGGCTCTCTGCGGAGTCGGGCTCGTCTCTCAAAATAAAAGAAGAATAGGAAGGGGTTGGACGCCGTCTCGGACGGGGAACCCCGCTCCTTGCGGAGGGGGCCCCCTACGGCTCTCGCGCGCTACCTAGGCGCCTCCGCGCACCGTGGCTCGCGCCGGGTACGCTGTCGGGGCTGCGCTCGCCACCGCGTCAGCCGGCGCTCGGGGTCGCGACCGGCACTCCGCCGCCCGCAACCCCGAGCTTCACCGGCTTCACGATGTTCTTAGCGCCCATCGAGATACCTCCCGACGCGGGCGCCGACTTGAACCCGATGGGCACAGAGATGGTGTAGTGGAACGCCAATCCCTGCGGTATTCCCGTGAAGTTCACGAAGCCGGCCGTGTTGTTGGTCCCGCTGAGCACGTCACTCAGGTTCGCGCCCTTCGTCGTCGGTGTCATCGAGACGCTCCACGATCCACCCGCGAGACCGGTCCAGCCCTTGCTGGGCGCCGCCGCCTCGAAGGAAATATTGTGGGTCGCCCCGTACGTCACCGTCAACGCGAGCGGCTTGCCCGCAGTGACTGTGGTCGAGCCAAAGGTGGTGTCCGAGGAACGGGTCCGGTCACCTTGACGAATCCATAGCCCGCAGGCAGCGCGGGGCACGTGTGGGACGCGCCCGTGCAGGGGTTGATGGACTGGGTTCCGGCCGTCGAGTAGATGTCGATCACACCGGTGATCGCCTTCTTCCCGGACTTGTTGTAGGTCGTGTTCGAGAACGTCTTGCCGCCCAGCGTGAAGTTCCACGCAGTGTCGGTCGGAAGTCCCTTCACGCTGACCGTCACCTTGGACAACGCTCCCGTATACTGGACCTGGTACCAGACCGCATCGCCTCCACCGCCGAGCACCGGGTTCTGGTTGATCGTGGCCGGGTTGATCCACGGCGCGAAGCCGAAGAGCTCGTTCGACTGGCCGTTGTAGACGTAGACCGCCAGTCGGTTCAGGATCTGCTCCTCGAGGTTGTACTGGAGGATACGGGTCGGGCCCGCGGCCAGTGCGCCCGTGACGCCCATCCAGTAGTTCGCGACGTCATACGCTACACCCTGGCACTCCGAGGTGAACGTTCCCGCCGTCAGGTTGGCCGTGCTGGCCTGGTTCGCCCAGTAGGTCAGGTTGCCGTACCGAACCGGCTCCGATTCCGGAGTGGCCGCACGACGCGTTGTTCTCGTAGGGCGAGGGGTTCGAGGTGTTCCACGGTCCGCCGCCGCCCGTGAGCAGCTGCTCACTGAAGGCGTCCGGTCCGGTGTAGTCCCCATTGGCCTGCGCCATCGGAGCGATGTAGTCGGTCGGGTCCGGATAGTCGGGCGCCCAGCCGAATCCCACGGACGACGCGAGCGGAACCTCGTAGGGTCCCGCGAACGCCGTCAGGAACTGGGTGAACGTCTCGGCCAGCGGAACCGGCTCGAGCGCGTGCTGGCTGATGTTGTAGATCTCCCCGGCCCAGTCGTTGATCAGGGTCAGGTCGATCGGGGCACCGTCGAAGTACCCGATGTACCACGAGCACGGACCGCTGACGTTGCCGACGCAGTTCGCGACCAAGGACGGGTCGTAGTACGGCCCGAGGGTCACGTTGACGAGCTGGTTCCACCACCACTGGGCGCTGCCCGTGTGGCTCGCGTTCGCGCCGATCGGGTCGCCCATCAGGGACGGCCACGAAACGTTGCTGGGGTAGTAGTTGCCCATTCCGAACGGAATCGGGCCACCCGCGTTGAACGCGAACTGGATGTTGTCGACCGTGTTGATGTCGTCCTCGATCGTGGTGTACGGGTACGCCTGCACGTAGAAGCTCCGCACTCCGAGGTCAGTCAACAGCGTCTGGTTGATCGGGTTGGACCCCGAGGGCGGGGTGCCCGCGAAATCGGTGCCGAACGCGCTGTAGCTCACCGCGAGGTTGATCGGCGTGAACGCCGTGCTGAGCGTCGGGAAGATGTCGTCACTGCCAGAGACCAGAGTGGACGTATCCGAGCAGACTGGTGGTCTGCGTCGAGTAAATCCCCGCGAAGTCGGCCGTGCCGGCCTCGATCGCGTCCGTTCCCAGGCTGTCGCCCTCTTTCGAGGTCTCCCACGTGACGTCGACCTTCGGGATGTCAGCCGGTCGTGGTCGGGTCACAGTACCCCGTGTACTTCGCGAGTCCCGCCGCGCCCGAGCATCCCGAGGGCTGCTGGTACGCAGGGTTCCCCGCGAGGTCGTAGGTGAGTCCCCAGTTGACCGAGGCGTAGTACGGGCCCGAGCCGACAACCTTCTTCTGGACGCCAGGGTTGGTCGCGGGCCAGGCGTTGTCGAGTGCCTGGTACGTGTCCCGGTCCTTCGGGCGGAGGTTCGCCACGTAGGTGTCCCACGCGGTGTTGTTGGTCGTGGTGCCGCCGTCGGGCAGCTTGCACGGCGACGTCGCCGTGGGTGGCCTTCGGCAAGGACCGGCCATCCGGTGATGTTCGCGCCCTGAGCCCCGAACCAGCCGCACGGCACAACGCTCGAGCCGAGGTTGTCCTCGACGAAGTCGAGGAACTCGGGCCAGACCTGGTTGCTGCCGTCCGCCACGAAGGTGATGCATCCGTTACCCTGGATGCCGTTCATCGCCTTGGCCGGACAGTACGAGCTGTCGTTGATCAGCATCGAGCTGTAGAATCTGCGAGGGGGTGTTGTTGAACGGAGCGTGGATCGAATTGTCCCAGCTGCCGTTCCCGGAGGGAGCAGCGCCTGAGAGTCGATCCAGCCTGACGTCTTGGTTGCGTACAGGTTGGTCCGCGAACGCGAGCGTCCGCGCGATCGAGTACATTACGTCCGTCGGGTAGACCTGCCAGGACGCCTTCGTCGCGGGGTCGTAGAAGTGCGCTGCGGGGTCAATGACGAACGTCCAGTACACTGGTGCGCCGTTCGAACCCGTAAAGTTCGCTCCCGTCGCGTTGAAGATACCCGTGAACCCAGATCCGTAGTCCGTGGCGCATTGGGTTCCCTGACCCGGGACGCACGTCGCGATCGTCGGGACGAAGCTCGCGGTGGTGCTACCGTTGTAGCTCACCAGGGTCTGGTAGACGTTCAGGATAACTTCGTAGCTCGTTGTGTCGTAAGCCGTAGCAGGGTCCAAAGTGGTTGCTCCACCGGGCACCGTCTCGTAGACGTCGAGGGTGCCGCTGTGGGGCGAACCCGTCGTGGACGAGCCCGCCGGAACCGCCTGGGGTGCCGCTACAGTCGCCGGGGCCGCCGACGTCGCAGTGGCCGCCGAAGCGGCGTGCTGCGGCATCGCGTTGGCGACCATAGGGAGCCCGATGCCCAAAATCATCACCGAGCAAGCCACGATCACCAGCGTTCTCTTTCGCCAACTTATTGCGTTCAATTCTCCGACCTTCCCCCCACCATGGGTCGCCGTAGCAGAGCGGGAGCCCTATTTGAACCTTGGCGGGTGCAGACTTTTGCGTGACCTCCGGAACTGGAATCGACCTCGAGCCGGACCGCGACGCCCCCGTTCCGACCGAACGATGGGTCGGGATCTGCACCGATGGCCGCGCCAGAGCGGGCTCGACTGGTTTGAACCGGCTACGTACCTGGGTACCTGAACTAGAAGACCGACCATCGCTGAGTCGCGTTGGCTCCCGGTTTCACACAAGTACGGCGTCAGCTCCCAATCGGTTCCCGCGCTGGTCCAAAGGCGCAGGCGGCGAAGGCCGAGCGACCCCGACTTGGTCGGTGGGGGTCGATACCGAACTCCGACGAATTAACCGTCAGCCTAGAGGGCTGAGCCACAACCCGTGGCGGCCGAGAGACCCAAGAGCCGTCGAACGCCACCCAACTCCCGAGCGTCGAACAATCCTACCAATAGTTCGTCGAGAGTTGCCTGGGTGTTCGCGGCCCCTGGTCCTGTGCGAGCTACTGGCCGGGGCAACCACGTGTCCCTATGCGATCGAGCGGCAGGTTCGCCGGGGCCGTGGTTCTCCCGGCGGGGGTCGCCCGGAGAACGGCATCTGTGCCCCCTGTAAGCAGGTGCTCCCGGCGGAAGTCGCACACCCCATGCAAGATTGGCCCGCAATCTGCCACAAGACTTCGTGTCGTTCGTGTAACTATCTGACCGTCTTCCGGTCTGCTTGGCCCTGCGGCTAGTTTTGACCGCCAACAATGGGATGCGGCCCGTCTAATCGTCATGACTACTAGCATCATTAGTCCGCTCGACACTACTCCCGGTGCCGCTAATGCCTGAGAGGAACTGGCTCTCCGCGAATAGATCGCTAGCCATAGTCGTTTCGATTCTTGTTGTTTCCGCGGGGGGTCTGGGAGCCTGGCTCTATCTCGCGGAACACGGATCGAGCGGTGCCGTCACCGTATCCAAGGCCGATGGCCCCACATTTTACCAGGCGCTTTCTGCGCTCAATGGATCAGTAGCGAGCCAATCGGGCGAGCCGTGGACCCTCTACGCAGTATGGGGAATTGCATCCCCCCTCGCGTTTAGTCCAAACGCGTTTGGCTGGTCTAGCTACAATCTAACCGTCAACTCCTGCCAAGCACAGTTCAACGGCCTGACTCTGTGGAATGGAACGATTCCCCTCTTCAACGGGAGTTTTAATTCGGGTACCGCTCCGTTCTGGCAATTCGCCTTCTTTTCGAACGCGAGCCAGAGCATCCTGATCGCGACCGACGTTCTCGGTATCGCTCACGTCTACCCGCCCATGTCGATGTCCAGCACCTGCGCGGAAGCTACGAGTCTTTCGGGCGAACCGTGGGAATGGGCAGGCAGCTTCTCCCCCTTCCCGGCCAACTCTCCTGTCATGGCTCAGTCGGCTTGGAATGCACGCGGAGACCTATGGATGACGATGAACGAGCCGGCGTACGAAGTTTTTGTCATGGGCTTTAGCTACTGGGGTTCTGCGAATCCCGAGGGGTTGATTGTGAAATTTGCGCGCTGCGGCGAGGTTGGAGCCACCAGCGTCCAACCGGTTCTCGACGTGATTCTGAACAGCGATGGCTCTTGGAGCAACTATCTTGACGGGCTGCAGGGGTGCGGGGATGTCATCACGCTGAACCCCCTAGTTTATGGCTCATACTATCTAGATTTCGCAACGACCAATGTCTCATCTGAGAGTGGCACTCTCAGGATCAACCAATCTATGCAGGTGACCTATGGGAAAGGGGTCGGAAACTCTGATGCGAGTGGCCTCGTAAGCTGGATGACCACCCTCAACCTATCGGACAGTGCTGGACAGCTGTTGGAGTCAGGCACTCCAGGTTGTGCGACCTGGGTATCGTCGGTCGCGAATTGTAGCGCGGACAGTTCGGGCTGGTATGCGGTTCTGACGTCTCCTACCGGTGCCTGGCTCGATAGCTACCCTTCCTCGGACGGCGCGAGCACATGGGAGATTCCAAACGTTTCCTTCGCCAGTAACCAATGCTTGGACGTGGTCGTACCAAGTGCTTGGAACGTGACCGGGGACACTCTCTCGTTCAACGGAACGGCCCCACACGCAGCGGTGAATGGGGCTGCAGTGATTTGAGACGAGCGCAGCCCAAGGCGCGAGCGGCACAGGGACCTCCTCATCCATAAACGACGGATCGAAGCGAGGTCGTCGGAACAGGCCATCCGTCGCTTCCCCCGACATTCAGGGTAGGTATTTCCCCAAAGATAAGGTGCTCCCGGCGGGAGTCTCCCGGGACGGCGGAGACCGCCCCGCTTTGAACCCGCGTCAGAGGCTCGAGAGGCCTCTATCCTTGACCACTAGACTACGGGAGCGCCGCAGGTCGGTAGCGGACCTCCTCTTTGAGCGTTGCCCCCGAGCGCTCGCCCGAGACGGATAATTCCTCGACGCCGGCGGGCGTCCCGGCGAAGAGCCTATGAGCGCGCTCGCGGTCTTGAGGCCATGAGCCCGCCGGTAAAGGCCCGCAGCGGCCACATCCTTCTCGACCCGAAGCGGTCGTACCGCGACCTGGTCCGGGTCTATCCGGACATCCACCGCCGGATCGTGGAGATGAACCGGCCGTTCGTGAAGGAGACCGACCCGTTGCTTCCGCAGGTCCTCCTGGACGAGAACCTCCGGGACCTCAAGGGCGGCCGCAAACCGGTCGGGTACAACCGCCCCGACCCGTTCGGGCTCCGTCTGATCTTCCCGATCATCGACGACCGTCGCGCGGAGTTCTACTTCGCGAAGCCGTCCCGCTGCCAGGAGGTCGTCCAGATCACGGAGCACGTCTCGCAGCTCCTGCGCCGGCGCGGGATCCGCCACTCGGTCGAGTACCGACCGGTTGCCGCTCGGGCCCGTCCGGGGCGTGCCGGGGATGCCGCCGCCCGGGACTGCGACCGGATTCACCACGGCGTGAGCTGCGGGGCCCCGCGACGCTACGGGGCCCGCCGGAACGGCCAGAGCGACCCCGACGCCGGGGTCGGGGGAGTGCCCTCCGCGGTGGCGAGACCGTCGCGCTGGAGCCGCTTCAACGATTCCCGCGCCTTCTCGAGCGCCGCCGGATAGTCGGTCTGCCGCAGCGCCACCGACTCCGCGAGGAGCCGTCGGGCGTCCGCGGTGTCGACCTTGCGATCCGCCGCCCGGCCGAGCGCGGCGTCGATCAGGAAATGGATGTTCGTGAGCTCGCGGTGGAGGGACTTTCTCAGGTTGAGCTCTTCTTCGGACTTGAGGAGGAGCCGGGCCGCGTCCAGGAGCTTGCCGGTCGACGCGAGCTCCTCCGACTCGCGCAGGCTCTCCTTGACCGGGCCGGCGGCGACGTGGAGGCCCTCCGACGCAAACGTCACCTCGGTCTGGAGCTCCTTCAGCCGGCGCGTGTAGGGGGGGCGGACGGCGGCCTCCAGGAGCCCGGTCGCCCGCTCGAGCGAGCGAACGGCGTCGTCGAACCGGTTCGCGTCGAGCGCACCCTTCGCCTCGGTGTAGGTCTGCATCACCGGCGTCGTGTCGACCCCCAGCCGTTCCCCGACCCAGAGCCGGTCGCGGAACCCGGACATCGAGCGGCCCATCTCCTCGCGCCGCTGGACGCGGGAGACCTCGAGCTCGTCGTTCAGCAGCTTGAGCGCGCCCCCGAGGTCCCGACGTTCCTTGAACCGGTCGAGCTGGCCGCGAAGCTCCGCGCGCCGGACACCGTCCCCCGGGGCGGTGCCGCCGGTGCGGCTCGCCTCGACCTCGAGTTTCCGCCACTGGCCGTCCACGACCTCGTCGAACAGGCGGCGGCTGGCCGCGTCCGCGCGGGCGAGCGAGGTCCGGAGGCGGGCCCACGCCCCGCCGCGCAGCGCCGCCTCCGCCTCGGTCACGACCGCGTCCAGCGGTTCGACCTCCACCGTCAATCCGCCGGTCCGCCCGGCGTCGACCTCCCGGCGCAGTTCGCCGAGGGAGGTCGCGAACATCCGCTCGATCGCCCAGCGGCCCATCTCCGTGGACTCCCGGCCGAGCTTCATCGCGGTCGCGTAGTGGCCGACCTTCGCCTCGTTGCGGGCCTCGGCCAGCCGCTGGGTGGCGTCCCGGGCCTCGGCGCCGAGCGCTCCCGCCTCCGACACCTGCCGCTCCGCGCCGGCGATCGTCTCGCGGGCGCGACGGTGGCCGTCGCGGGCGGTCTCGATCAGCTCGGAGACGCACAGCGCCTGCTCGAGCGCCGCGAGGTAGTCCTCTCGGCCGAAGGATGCCTGGCCGGCTTTGAGGGTGTCGGCCGCCTCCTCGGTGACCGTGCCTTCGTCGTGGGCGCGGCCGAGCGCCTGCCCCGCCGCCTGGATCGACCCTTCCGCCAGGCGCCGCTGGAGGTCCGCCCGCTCGAGCTCGGCTTCGCTCCGTGCGGCGAACTGGACCGCCTCCATCGCCTTCCCCTCGTCGAGCGCCATGCGCGCCTGGTGGAGCAGGTTCTCCGCGACCGAGGTGTTCCCGCCGGTGCGGCGGAGCTGGGTGACCGCCGCCTGGAATCCGGCGAGCGTCTTCGAAACGTGCTGGAACGTGGATTGGATCAACTCCCGTTCGACCGTGCCGCCGACGTCGACCACACGGGCGTACTCGCGGGCGGAGAGGAGCCGCTCGATCTCGTCGACCTTCGGCCGCAGCACGCCGAGATCGACGCGCAACAGCTCGGCCTGGGCGATCGCGTCGCGGACACGACGGGCCACGCGCTCGGCCTGGTCGACGAACCCGCGGGTGGAGAGGAGCGCCGACCGGACCTCGTCCATGAGCGCCGCCGCCCCCGTAGGGACCGGGCAGGGCGATCCGACGGCGGGCCTCCGCGAGCGCTGGCAGGAACGGATCGAGCGGCACGCCGGCCGCCCGACCGACGTCCAGGTCCCGCTCGAGGGAGCGGAGGTTCTCCTCCAGGACCGGTCGGAGGACGCTGACGAGCTCCTCGTGGAGGAGCCGCACGCCCTCCCGGGTCGCCTCGGGGGGCGCGGTCGGCCGCTCCGTCCGAAGCCGTTCCGCGCGCGTCTCGAACGACTCCATCGCGACCGAGAGACGACGGCCCTCCTCCACCAGCAGGGACAGCTCGTGGAGGCGACGTTCGGAATCCGCCCGCGCCTCCTCGGCGCCCAGCAGGGACTCGAGGTCGTCCAGCAGCGTGCGGGCCCGGTCGAACTCGAGCGTGCGGAAGGCCGTCTGGGCGTTCGAGAGCGCCTGCTCGAACGGGGCGATCTTGCCCGGGCCACCGCGCAGTCGGCCGACGAGCTCCTCCACCGCCGCGAACCGGACGAGCACCGCCTGCGCGGCGGTCCGGTTCCTTAGCGCGGTCTCCTCGAGCTGCGTGGCCGTCCGGTACGCCTCGAGGTGACGACCCTCGCGTGCGTCGGCCTGGGCCTTCTCGAGCTGGGCGTGGAGCGGCGCGAGGTCCAGTCCCGTCGTCTCGAGCTCGACCAGGGAGAGCTTCGCGTGCGAGACCGCCTCCTCGCTGCGGAGGAGCTGCTGCTGCTGGGCCCGGGTCCGGATCTCCTGGGAGGCCTTGGACGCCTTGACGAAGTCCCCCATGTTGAAGATCTGCTGGACCTCGTCGATCTGGCGCTGGATCTCGTCACCGGCCCCGCCCATCGACTCGAGGACGTGGCCCTCCGCCTCGAGCGCCTCGACCAGGGCCGAGGCGTGGGCGGCGAACACGGACGCGAACTCGCGCTCGGCCCGGTGGAGGCTCTCCACCGACCCGACCAGGTCCTGCTTCACCCGGAGGGACACGTCCGCGTCCGCGAGGAGCCGACGGACCGGCTCGGTCAGGGCCGTGTCGGGGATGTCCGCGAAGCCGCGCTCCATCTCCTCGACCCGGCGGGCAACGTACGGGCGCCGCGGCGCGCAGCTCGACCTCGAACCGCGCCATCCTCTCGGCCGCGTTCGCGAGGTCGCCGCGGTCGAGCGACGCCTTCGCCTCCGCGAGCCCGTCCCCGGCGTCGGTCGGCAGGAACCCTCGGTCGCGCGGAATCCCGGCGACGCGCTCGAGCGCGTTCCACCGTTCGACGAAGAACTTGACCGCCTCCTGCCCGAGCTGGCGCACCGTATCGCGCAGCGTGTCGGACGCGGCCTGGATCTCCGCGCGTTTGACCTGCTCCCGGACCTTCTTCAGGGCGGGTTCGAAGTTGGCCGTAGGGAACCCGGCGTCCCGGAACTGGCCGAGCATCTCCTCGAGGCTGGCCAGCTCGTTGCCGGTGGCGTCCAGGTCCTCGGTGAGCCGGCTGACCCGCGCGAGCGCCTCCTGCGCGGCCGCGAGCGCCTCGGAATAGATCTTGAGACGGAGCGCCTCGCGCGCCCGGTTCATCGCGACAAAGACGTCCGTCGTGTCACGACCGAGACGGCGGGCCCCGGCGATGCGGGGCCGGACCTCGTCCAGGAGCCCCGCGACGACCGTGACGATCGGCTCCTCCGCCGCCCGGGCCGCGTCCGCGAGGATCGGCCCGATTTCGGCGGGCCCCGCGGTCGGCAGCCGCGCGAGCGCTTCCTCGACCGCGGCGCGGGCGGGCGCCGGGTCGACCCCGAACTCCGCCAGCCCCGAGAGCGAGCCGCGGAGCGACTCGAGCGCCTGGGCGCAGCGACCCCGCAACCCTTCGCCGACGTCGCGGGACGCCGTCTCGACCGCGGTGAGCGTATCGGGCCATCCTTCGGCCCCGCGCTCGGATTCCTCCTTCAACGCCCCGTCGAGCTGCGCGGTCGGAGCACCGAGCAGTTCGGCGGTGGTCCGCAGCTCCTCCGCGGCCCGGCGGACCGTTCGCGCGCGCTCGCGGGCCTCGGGAAGCCCGTCCGCAACCACGCGACGAACGAGGTCCAGGGCCGCGGCCAACCGGTCGTCGGTCGACGCTTCGTCCGGGGACGGGAGCTGGCGCTGGAACGAAGCGATCCGCTCGCCCGTCAGGCCGGACTCCCGAGCGATTCCGAGGGCCCGTTGGCGGATCGTCTCCAACCGGTCGGTCGCCGCCTGGCGGACGGCCGTGTCGATGCGGGCGAGCCGCCCCACGGCCTCCGCCCACCCGGACTCCGGGCCGGCTGGGCCAACGCCTGGAGCTCCGTGCTGAGCCCGACGGGGATCGGCACGCCAAGCGACACCAGGCGTCGCATCGACTCCTCGGTGCGATGGCGGCGGGCCTCGATGGTCGCCGGGACGGTCTTGCCCAGGTACTCGAGCAGCGCGTTCGCCTGGCCCTCGAGCAGTTCCCAGTCGCTCCGGCGCGCGAGCTCCCGCAGCTCTTGCTGGCGGTCCGCGACGCCGAGCGGCGCGATCCCGAGGCGCTCGAGCGCGGCGATCCGATCCTCGACCTCCTTCTCCGTCGCTTCCGCGACCTGGCGCTTCTTGCGCAGCCCCTCGGCCTTTTCCTGGAGGATCCGTGTCAGCCGCGATGAAGAAAGAGGTCCGACGCCTCCCGGACCGGACGTGCCTCTCCCCCCTTAGCCGGACCCCCCCGACATGCCTGTAGGGGGGAGTCGGGCAGCGCTTTCATGCGCCGCCCCCCTTATTAATAGAGCGAAGGAGAAGTCAGGTCGCCGGCGGGACGGAACGCTCACGCCCGCCGTTCAGGCGCGCGTGATGCGGCGCCGACCCATCGCATCGATGTACTGGACCTCGCCGCCGGGGGCAAGCTGGCCCTTCGACTCGGCGTCGATCGGGAGGCTGAAGGTCTCGTACGTCTCGAGGTCCATCAGCTGGACCTCGGCGTCCGTGAGCGAGAGCACCTGAGCGTTCTTCTTGCCGATCACCGGGACCTGCACCTTGTGCTTCACCGGAAAGACGACGCTCCGCTTCGAGCCGTCGAACACGCCGACGGCGTCGATCCGTGCCTTCGCTTCCCCGTGCTTCCCCGGCTTCGAGGTCTGGATGCTGATGATACGGCAGGGCTCCTCCTCGATGAGCATGTACCGGCCCTCCTTCAGTTCTCGAACCTCGACCTGCGTCCAGGCCATGGAAACCCTCCCCGAACGGCGACCATCGCCCGACCGTGATAAGGGTTGCTCGGACGCGCGGTGGGACCGCGTGCGCCGGTCGACCGAGGGTTTATTCGCGGCCCCGTGCCATCGGAAGGCGGGGAGGACCTGCCGGACGGAACGATGACCGAGGCCCGCCCGGCCCCGACGCCCCGCCAGGTCGAGGAAGAGACGCGCCGCCTCTGGACGGTGCGCCAGGTGCCGCCCGCCGACGGTTCGCTCGGCGCCGTGGACGGCCCGCTGCTGAGGCAGTTCCTCGGCACGTTCACGCCCGGCGACCCGGCCGCGTTGGTCGCGCACCGTGCGGTCGTCGCGGACGTGGACGCCCGGTACCTCGCGCTGACGGGTCGGCGCGTCCTCGGCACGCTCCGGCGCGAGGGGTGGGCTCCCGAGGAGACCGACCCGAAGGCGTCGCCGCTGCTCTCCGCGCTCGGGGTCTGGACCGGCGGCGCGGCCCGCGGGCAGCCGTGGGAGTCGGCCGACTGGCACGCCGAGCTCCAGGCCATGGTCAACCGGCTCGCCCAGCGGGGCGCGCTGGTCGCGCGGGACGGCCCGCTGCGCATCTGCCCGAACTGCGCCGCGCCGCGGAGCCCGGAGCGGATCATCTACCAGCAGGAGCTGGGCGACACCTACCTGGTCCGCTTCCCGGTGCGCGGGTTCGATCCGCCGGTCGATGCGCTGGCGTGGGTGGATGCCCCGTGGCGCCTGCTGGGCACCAGCGCGCTGCTCGTGAACCCCGACGTACCGTACGTGGTCGCCGACTACGCGCGGAAGGACGCCACCGCGCGACTCCTGACCGCGCGCTCGTCGCTGGATCGGATCCGCGCGTGGCTCCCCGGCTCGACGCTCACGGTGATCGAGGAGCACCCGGGACGCGACCTCGTGGGCCGCGGGTACGCCTACCCGCTCCGACACGAGTTCCCGATCGGCGGGGAGCTCAACCCGCCCGCCGGCACGATCCAGGCGGTCGCCGACGTGGGCGACACCGGGACGGGATCGTCCCGCTCGTACCGGGGCACGGAGGCACGGACGCCCAGATCGCCGAGCGGCTCGGCATCGCCGGGTGGCCGCTCCTCACCCCGCACGGCGAGCTCGACCCCACGCTGATGCACCAGTACCTCCGGTCTGGACGTCGAGACCGCGAACGAGTTCGTCGCCCGCGACCTGAGCGAAGGCGGTGCCGTGCTCGCGCGGCTCCGGGTCCTGCGCGGCGTTCCCTACTGCGGGACGTGCGGGCACACGCTGGTCTGGATGCCGGGGCGCGCGTGGTGCCTCGAGATCAAGAACCTCCCGTCGGACAGCCTGCAGCGGTACGCGCGGCTCCTGCCGAACGACCGGCCGATCGGCCAGATCGAGATCACCCCCTGGCCGCTGAGCGAGACCGTCACCTCCGTATCGCCCTCTTCCATCACGCTCCTCGAGTGCGCGCGGTGCGAACGGCTGGACACGCCGGAGGGGCCGATGAAATGCCCGTGCGGGGGCAACCGTCGGCGCATCGGACGGCGACTCCTTCCCTCCGTCGCCGGAACGCTCGCGGCGTGGGCGCGGAACCAGCCCCTCTCCCCCGCCGACACGGTCCGGATCTACGCGAACGAGCGGCGGCGCGCCCCCACGCTGGTGCACCATCTGCTGGCGCTGGCCAGCGCCCGCGGCACGGTCGCGGACGTCGGTCTCACGGTCGTCCCGACGGTCGGCGGGATCGACCTCGCCGCGCTGATCGAGGCCCACGGCGCCGACGCCGTCCGGGCCGCGTTCGTCCGCGCCGAAGCGAGCGAGGGCGCGGGCGGCACGTTCGCGGAGCGGTGCCGTCAAGAGGCCGCCCGGCTCGCCCATCTGCATTCGCTGGGCACCGAGCTCCTGGCCCGGTGCGGGGCCGCGCGCGTGGCCGACCTGGTCGAGCCGACGACCGGGGACCGAGACCTCGAGTCCGAGGATCGGTCGGTGCTGGCCCGATGGGCACGCACGGAGCTTCTCGTCATCGCGGAGTACACCAAGTGGAACCCCGCCTCGGCCCAACGCCTCATCTACCGATTCTTCTCCGGTGAGCTCGAAGAGTACCCGGAGCTCGCCCGGACGCGACTCGAGCTGGAGGGGATGCCGCCCCCGAAGCGGAGCGCCCTGCGGACGATCGCCCACATCCTCCGGTCGGGCGCCGTGGTCCTCGCGCCCATCGCTCCGTTCACCGCGGAGTCGATCCAACGGATGCTCGCCGTGGAGGCGGCCAGCCTCTTCGAGCGGGGCGACCTCGGCTCGGACACCACGGGGGCGGACGAACGGCTCGCCGTCGCCTGGGACCGCTGGCACGATGTCGTGACCGCGGTCGACCGGTTCCGGCGCACGCAGCGCGTTCCACCGACCACCGTGCTCCCGTCCGTGGTCCTCGTCCTGGCCGACGACGACGAGGCGGAGAAGTTGCGGGCCGACCGGGTCGTCATCGAGAAGCTCGCCCGCATCGGTCACCTCGTGGTCGGAAGCCCGTCCGCGCCGTGGCCCGGGCACCGGCGTCGGCTCGTGGCGGTCGAGAGCGAGATCCGCGGGTGTACCCCTCCCTCGCCCAGCCGATCGTCCACCTCATCAACCGGTTGCCCCCGGCGAGCCGGGGAGGAATCGAAGGGCGAGGCCCTGTCGGTCGTCGTCCAGGGACAACCCCGCACGATCACTCCCGCGATGGTCGTCACGGTCGACCTGCTCCCGGACCGGACGATCCCGGTCCCGTTCGCGCGGGGCGAGATGTACGTCGAAGCGCCGGCCGCCGGCAACGAGTCGCGGTCCGCGCCGCCCCCGCTTTCCCCGACGCCTTTTGGCTCCTTCGCCGCATCGACCGGGCCCTCCGCAGGGACCCCCAGGCGGCCGGGGCGACCCCGCGCGTCGCCCTCGCGGTCGCCTCCGACCCGCTCGGGTCGGAGCTGCGGGACAACGCCCCGTCGATCGCCCGGTACCTCGGCCTCGCCGAGTTCCGGGTCGTCGACCGCGCGGAAGAGGCGCGCCCCCACCGCCAGATCACCGGCCGCACGCGGACGGGCTCGCCCTGGTGGGTCAGCGTCCCGGGACTCACCGCCCCGTTGCGTCCTCCGAAGCATCGGAGCGCACGGGCCCCGAGCAGCCGTATCCCGGAGCGAACGACCTCCGAGCCGGGCCCGGGCGCCATCGACTTCGCGGACGATGCGGTGGTCGCCCACGGCGAAGCGGTCCGTGCGCTGGGCGAGGAGCTCGACTCGCTCCTCGCCGCGCCGCTGCTCGGCCCCTCCAAGGTCGAGATCGCGTGGGAGGCCGGTCTCAAGTCGGTCCAGCAGTTCACCGACGCGCCGTTCGACCAGCTCGTGGCGATCCCCGGGTTCGGCCGATCCGTCGCGTCGACCCTGTGGACCAAACTCGGCAAGGAGGTGCCGCGACCACCGGCGATCGTCCGCACCCGCCCGCGGCCGGCAAAAAGTGTCTCGACCCCGACGACAACGCTCGTCGCCCCCACGAACGGTGGGGCCACGATCGTGTCGACATCGGCCCCTCCGGTCGAAGTCCGCCTCGCACCGATTCCGACCACCCCAGTCGATCCACGTCCGATCGTCCCGGGGTGATCCCCGAACCGGTCCCCGCGCCGCCGTCGGGCGGCCAGCCTCCGGGCGCATCGGCGTCGTCCGGGGAGGGGATCGCGGTCGAGGCTCCGATCTCGGTCGGCCCGGAAGCCGCCGAGCCGGCCATCCCCGTCGCCGAACCACCGGCCCCGGCGCCGCTCGCCCCGGAACTCCGCCGGCTCCTCCCCCCGAGCCCGAACCCCCGGCCCCGCCGACGGGCCTCGAGGTCGACCTTTCGGATTCGCTCCTGCCCGCGCTGCAACCGTTCCTGGAGGAGACCGCCGCCGGGCACCATGGCGTCGCGATCGTCCGGGAGATGCCCGACCGGATCCGCGCCCACGTCGGTCCGCGGCCGGTGTCGGTGTACTGGCTCTCCAACCTCGTGCGCGACCGGACCCTCAAGCCCAACGACCTGCCGGCGATCTCCGACCGGCTCACGAAGGCGCTCGAGACCGAGAGCGTCACCGCGGTGTTTCTCGAGGGCTTTGAATATCTGGTACGGATCCACGGGATCGACCGGATCGTCGAGTTCCTTCAGAGCGTCGACTCGAACCTGAAGTCCCACGAGGCTCGCGGCTGGCTGCACCTGACGCCGAGCCTTCTCCCCGAGTCGGACATGAGCCGCATTCTCTCCGGCCTCGGTCGGGGGCCGCCCACCGGCTCCGAGCCGCCGGCGTCGTCGCCCCCCGCATGAGTCGGGGGCCGCGTTCGTTCCGCGCTCGAACAAAGCTTATCTTCGAGGGCTCCTCCCGCTCGAGGTAGAATGCGGTCGCGGCGTGCGTCGAAGCAGGTCCGGAACGCAACGCACCTCGCTCTCGCCCTCCTTCTCGTCGCCCTCTTCCTCGCGCCCTCGGTCCTCGCGTCCTCCGACGGGGGTCGCGCGGTCTCGGGCCCGACCACGGCCGCTACGCCGAGCTCGAACGGACCGTTCACGGCGTCGGTCACCTGGAACGGAGCGAACGTCACTCAGGCCGGTTCCGTGTCGTCCGCGTTCTCGGTCAGTTCCGGGCAGACCTCGAACGTCACGTTCCAGTATCACCAGACCTCCGAGGTTACCGTTCTCATGGCCAACGCGAGCCTCGTGCTCACCTACCTCGGACTCGCGCTCACGACGAACACGGTGCCGTTCCACAACACCCTTGGAGCGGGCGTCGCGACCATCAATTGGTCGTTCGGGGAGTTGGTCGAACTGACGGCGGGGGTCTACCAGCTCCAGGCGAAGTTCATCAACACGACCGGCGCCAATCTCTGGACCGAGACGTTCTACATCGACGTTAAGGCACCGTCCTACGGGTTCGGGGCCGGGCTGCCGGCGTTCCTGATCGTCCTGGCGCTGGCCGAGGCATACTGGATCGCCGCGGCGATCCGAACCGCGCGCAAGCAGCGGCGAGCCGGTCCCTCGGCCCGAAAAGCGGGTGGAGGGACCGTGCCGCCGACGGACGCCCCGATCACGCCCTGGTCGGCCCCGCCGGAAGCACCACCCCGCCCGGCGCGCCCGCTCCGGCACCGCCCCCGCCTCCATCTCCGCCTCCGCCGCCTTCCGGAGGTACCTCGTGAGCGACACGACCAGCGCGGGCGGTTCGGGCGCGGTGCTGCTGATCGCGATCGTGTTCCTGCTGCAACAGTTCGGCTACCTGGCGCTCACGGATTTCCTCAACAGCATCATCCTGCTGATCGTCGCGGGCATCGCGGGCGGGATCATCTTCGGCGGGATCGCCTGGCTCGTGGGCCGCCGGCACTGATCCGGGCTCGCTCGCTGCGCCACGAGGGTAGCACGGCGGAGCGCCCGCGCCGTCCTCGGTCCCCCGGAAATTGGGCGGGTAAAATCTCTTCTTCCCGCGTTGGTCCTCGTTGAGACATAAACTCGCGCGGGGGTGGATTCGATCCTTAGCAGTGCCCGCAACGACACGGCCGGACCATCGGCCCTCACGAGCTCGTCCCGGGAAGTGATCCTTCGGGTCGAGCGGCTCGGGTACGCGTACCTCCCCGATCGGTTCGCGATCCGCAACCTCGAGTTCGAGGTCGGCCGCGGGGAGGTGTTCGGTCTCCTGGGCCGGAACGGCGCGGGCAAGACGACCACGGTCCGGGTGCTGACGACGCTCCTCCCTCCGACCGAGGGGACCGCGTTCCTGTTCGGCAACGACCTCCGGCGCTGCGGACGGGCCGAGCGGGCGCGCATGGGCGTGGTCCTTCAGGCCGAGAGCCTCGACTTCGTCTCGGTGGAGCGGAACCTCACGCTCTACGCGTTCCTGTGGGGCGTGCCCCGCGAGGTGGCGAAGAGCCGGGCCGAGGAGATGCTCGAGCTGTTCGAGCTCGGGCAGGTGCGCCGGCGCAAGCCGTGGGGCCTCTCGGGTGGGGAGCGGCGCCGGTTCCAGGTCGCGCGCGAGCTGATGCACGACATGGAGCTCCTCTTCCTCGACGAGCCGACCGTCGGGCTGGACGCGCTGACGCGCAAGCGCATCCTCGAGTACCTCGCCCGTCGCGCCCGCAACGGGCTCTCGATCATCTTCACGACCCACATCCTGCAGGAGGCCGACCTGCTCTGCCACCGGATCGGGGTCCTGCAGAACGGGCGGCTCCGGGCCCACGGCCCGCCCGCCGAGATCAAGCGGAGGTACCGCGGTGCCCGCACGGTCGAAGCGGAGTTCGAGCGCGTGCTGACGGACCCCGAGCAGCACGGACCTGCTGGAGGTCCTCACCCGCGAGGGGCGCGGGGTTCGTCCGAGGTCGCGATCGGGGTCCAGCTCCATCGAGTTCCGCGCGGACAACGCGGAGGACCTGGTCGCGCGATCTCGCCGGCTGGGCGCCACGCGCGGGATCTCGAGCTCGAGCGGATCTCGCGTCCGCGAAGCCGACCCTCGAGGAGGCGTTCGTGAACCTCGTCACGGACGATGCGTCTGCCGGCCCGGACGGCCGCTCGGAGCTCGCGTGAAGCTCCCACCCGTCCTCCGCCTCGTCGTTCGCAACTTCGTGGCGAACCTCGACCCGATCACGCTGCTCGTGATGTTCGGCCAGCCGGCGTTCCTGATCGTCGATCCTCGGGACGATGTTCAACCAGCTCATCCCGACCGTCGGCGCCTCGGGCTCGTATATCGCGTTCCTGGTACCCGGGATGATCGCCTCGCAGATGATCACCGGCGCCGTGCTCGCGGGTCGGG
Organism: uncultured Thermoplasmata archaeon; assembly: GCA_963804505.1. Taxonomy (GTDB): domain Archaea; phylum Thermoplasmatota; class Thermoplasmata; order Lutacidiplasmatales; family UBA184; genus Lutacidiplasma. The sequence continues at coordinate 46,571 of CAWDQP010000011.1, read as the reverse complement.
TCTTCTGGCTCGACCGCCGCTGGGCGATGGTCGAGCAGATCTTCTCGGGTCCGTACCTCCGCGCGGAGTACCTCGCGGCGCTGCTGCTCACCGCCCTGCCTGTTCTCGCTGGTCGGGGTCGGGATCATGGTCCTGGTCGCCCTGCCGCTGGTCGGGATCCCGGGCCTCTCGCTGTTCGAGCTCGGCGTCATCCTCGGGACGATCGCGCTCGGCAGCCTGTTCTTCGGGGGGCTCCTGATCGCGATCGGCGGGCGGATCCGCTCGGCGAACCTCTACTTCACGATCCAGTCGCTGCTGCAGTACTTCCTGATCTTCATCTCCACCGTGTACTACCCGGTCTCCGGAAAGACCCCCGAGGTGCTCCGGGCTGATCGTCTACGCGAACCCGCTCACGTACGCGGCCAACACCGTGCGCGACGCGTTCACGCACCGGTTCGGGCCGGGCGATCTGGTGGCGGGCGCGATCCTCGCGAGCCTGGCGGCGGTCGCGTTCGGTCTCGCAGTCCTCTCGTTCCGAAGCCTCGAGCTCGGGCCGGTCCAGTAGGACGGCTCCGGGACGGTGGGCGCTCGTCGCCCCACCGCCGTTCAGCGGGCGGATTTCGGGGGACGCGGGCGGCCCCCTCCCCCGGCGGGCGTCGGGGTTCGGATGATCAGCACGTAGAGGGCCAGGACCGCGATCGCGAGGGTCCCACCGAGCAAGGCCCCCGCGCTCGCGAGCCCCACCCGTTCGGAGGCTTCCGCCACCCCCACCGTAGGAACCGCGAGGGCGAGGTAACCGACGGCGTAGAATCCGGCGAGGATCTCGCCCCGACCCGCCTCCGGCGCGACCCGGTCGACGAGCGTGACGCTGCCCATGTAGGTCAGCCCGACCGCGGCGCCGAGGGCCGTGGAGACGACCACGAGGAGCCCCCACGCGGTGAGCGGCAGGATCACCACGAGTGCGACGAGGGTGCCGATCATCACCGGAAACCCGAGCAGCAGAGCGTTCCGGTCCCGGATCTCGCGACGTGGCGAGCTGGACCACGGCCGCCGTTCCGAACATCAGGGCGACGACCGTCGCGGCGGCGAGCGGGCTCGTCAGCCCGAGGCCGGTTCGGACGTACGACGGCCCCAGCGCCGCGAACAGCCCGTAGATCGCATAGCAGGCCGCGAGGCCACCGGCCGCGACCCAGAACGGTCGGCGGATCCGGCCGGCACGGCGATGCGCTGGACCCGCCGGCGGGCGACCGCTCCGAGGTCCGGTGCCGTTTCGGGCGTGGCGGCGATGGCCAGAAGGCCGATGGCGGCCGCGGCGATAGGGAGTAAGTAGACGAGGCGGACGGGGTCGGGGGCCCATTCGACCAGCACTCCGCTTAGGGTCGCTCCAACCGCGAACCCACCGAAATTCGCCGCGACCGCCACCCGGGCCACATGGTGCTCGTCCCGGTACGGCTCGAGGTCGCTCATCGCGGCCGTGGCCACGCTGGTCGTCGCCCCGACGGCGAACCCTGTGATGAATCGCCCGACGGCGAGCCATAGGACATCGGGGGCCCACTGGAACGCGACCGCCGCCACGGCGGTGAACACCATCCCGACGTACAGCAGGCGTTTGCGCCCGGCATGCTCCCCGCTCGGCGCGAGCAGGAACAGAGCGAGCAGCACCCCGGGAGTGTACGCGGCGAACGCCAGGCCCAGGACGCCGGCGGTGAATCGAAACCGTTCCTCGTAGAGCGGGTAGAGCGGGGTCGGTATCGCCGCCGCGAACGCCGTGACCGCCAGGGCGTAGGCGGTCCAGCGGAAGGCGCCTCGCGGGCCGTGAATCAGGATGCGGCGAAGCACCGAACCTTCCACCGCCGGCACGGTTGCGCTCACCTACGATCCTCGACGGCGGCGGCGGTCGTCCTCCCGGAGACTATCGGTCGTCGCCCGTTGGTGCGGCAGGCATGCCCGCGAGATAACGCGCACCGAGCCGCGGGCCCGTCCCCGCGCTCTGGCGGAGCGCGATCCGCTCGCGACCGGCTCCCCCGCCGGCGCCCTCAGGGGGGCGGCGGCGCCCCGCCGGCGTTGGGCGGCGGCGCCCCGCTCGCCCCGTCCTTCTTCTTGCGCCGACGCCAGGCCAACAGGAAAAGAAGGATGATCGCGAGCCCGCCGATCCCGCCCAGAACGCCGTAACCTTCCAGGCCGGGCAGGCCCAGGAACAGCTTCGCCGGGGAACCGTTGGAGGTTCCGAACGAAACGGTGATCTCGAGGTTCTTGCCGTCCACGAGGACCGACCCGCCCGACGCGGAGAACGTCTTGTTGGCGGACACGGCGGTGTACGAGTAGGAGGCGTTCGCGAGCGACTCCTCGATCGTCGTGCCCGTCGCGCTCTGCGACGGGATCGGCCCGCCGTAGACCGTGACATTGATCCACCATTCCGTGGTCGACGGCAGTCCCGTCTCGGTGAAGGTGACGGTGAACTCGACCAACGCGAACGAGACCGCCTTCTCCACGGGGGCTCCGCTCACCGAGAGGCTGCCCCCGGGCGCGGAGTAGGTCTTGTTCGCGGAAGCTACGACGAAGGTGTAGGAGCCGTTCTGCTCGGAGAACGTGATCGTGTCGCCCTCCCCTCCGGTCGTCGCGTGCATGCTCTCCCCGTTGGAAAGGTTGACCCACCAGACGGTTCCGGTCGGCAGAGGCGCTTCGGTGAAGGCGACCGAATAGTTGACCGGCGAGAACACGACGGATTGATCGATGGCGAACCCGTCGACCGAGATCGAGCCACCCTCCGCCGAGTACTCCTTGTTCGCGGAGGCGACCGTGTAGGGGTACGAGCCGTTCGCAAGCGAGGTGGAGACCGTGGTCTCGCCGGAGCCGAGCGAGAGCGGCAAGGTCAGGTTCACCCACCACATCGTTTCCGCCGGGAGTCCCGTTTCCGTGAACGTCACGTCGAACTCCGCGACGGACAGGCTGAACACGATAGGCTGCACGACAGCCGCCCCGGCGACGTCGACGTACCCCGAGGACGGGTCCGGCGTGTACCCGCCTCCCCCTTCCACCAGGAAGTAGAACGAACCGTTGATCTGCGTGAAGTTGAGGGAGGTTCCGGTCGTCCACTGCAGGTAGCCGTTGAGGTAGGTCGACCAGTTCGTACCCTTCGGTAGGCCGGTCTCCGTGAAGGTCACGGTGTGGGCCGGGTTGGTCGACGAGTTGAAGGTGATCGGTTCCGTGACGTTCGCCCCGTCGACCAGAATGGACCCGGAGCCGGCGTCGGCACGAACGTGTCGACCGTGTCGAGCGAGAATGGTTGGGAGCCGTTCGTGGTCGGGAAGACGATCGTGTTCGACACCGAGGCGCCGAACGACCCGTTCAGGTAGCCGTACCAGTCGTAGCCGCTCGGGAGTCCCGTCTCGTCGAACGTGACATAGAAGAGCTGGGAGAACGTGATCGTGTAGGCGAGGGCCGCACCGTCCATCTCCGGGTAACCGTAGACCGGGGTACCCGTGTAGCCCAAGACGGTCAGCACCGTGTACTCGTAGGAGCCGTTCGGCTCGGAGAAAACGATCGAGTCGGTCGTCGAGTTGAGCAGCGAGGTCCCGTCGGACGGGAGGAACAACTCGACGGACCAGAGGGTCCCCGGAGCCAGCCCGGTCTCGGTGAAGGTGATCGGGAACGTCGGGGCGGGAGCGAACACGATGTCCACGGTCACGTTCGAGCCGTCGACGGTGACGGGCCCGGTGATGGGGCTTGCAACGTACCCCCAGACGTGGGTCACGGAGAACGTGTACGAACCGTTCACCACCGAGAAGGCGACCGTGCCGTTGTAGGTCGAGCCGTAGACCGACGTCGAAGTACCCGTCAGGTTGGCGTACCAGAGCGTCTCGGAAGGCAGCCCGGTCTCGACGAGGCTGACCGTAAACTGGGCCGTGAAATTCACGTCGATCATCTCGGCCGCTGCCTTCACCTCAAAGTAGAGGTAGTCCGTGACCGCGTAATCCGGAACGCTCCGCACGTAGAACGTGTCGTAGGTCGTGGTCGTGTTCGGCAACGGCACAACGAACGAGGCGTTGGTCGTCGAGTTGTCGAACTCGCCCCAGTTCGAATACGTCTCGCCGCCCCACGACATGCCCTTGGGGAGACCCTGCTCGACGAACGTGACGTTGTAGAGCGGAGGGGCACGGAACGCCACGGTCTGTTCGACGGCACCGCCGTCCACCGAGATTGTTCCGTGGGCGGGATCCGCGAGGTAGAGTCCGCTCTCACCGGCGGTGAACTGGTAGGTGCCGTTCGGCTCTTCGAACAGCATGCCCTGCGGAGTGTACTCGGTCAGGTTCTCGTTGAGGGCCTGGGTCGAGTTGACGAGGTCGGAAAACCAGTAGTTGTCGCTCGGCAGGCCGGTCTCGTTGAACGTGATCGGGTAGAGGAGTTCGTGGAACAGCACCCGGAGGAACACCGGCCCGCCCTGGACAGAGTACGCGCCCGAACCGGTCGCGATGAATCCTGGGATGGACGGGACCGTGTACGAGTAGCTGCCGTTCGGAAGGTCGAACGAGATCGAACTTGTGAAATCCGAAACCGTGCCGGAATGCTCCGTGCTGTCGGTCGTGACGTTCCATTCGACGCCGTTCGGCAGCCCCTGCTCTTCAAAGTCCACAACGTAGGGCGGCGCCATCGCCGGCACGCCCACGCTCACTACTTGACCGACCCAGGTAAAGCAGTCGGAATCGGTAGGGTAGGTCTCCGCGGTGGTGTTGTTCGAGCCGTTGGTGACGGTCACGTTGTACGTCTTGGTGTCGGACAGATTTCCGTACGACCAGGGCGCCGTGCTCTCCTTGGGGTCGCCTCCCGGGAAGGCGTCCGAGCTAAGGATCGTTCCGTTCCACACCGCGGTGTTGCCGGGGAGCTGCCCGTCCTCGATGATGTAGGTCGTGGTCGCGTTCGGCGAGTTCGTGGTCGAGTAGTTCAACTGGGCGACCAGCGTGGAACCTTCGGTCGTGAGGGCCCCCGTGTACACGGTGACCTCGCGTGTCGCCGATGTATCCGAATCGTATACGGCGATCAACGAGGCACCCTCGTCCATGGGGGTGACCTCGGCCGACGACCACGGGTCCGCGCCGGTCGTGATGCCCGAGGGGAAGCCGGTAAGGACGTTGATCCCGTTCTTGACGTCGGGCGTGACGTCCGCGACGAACGTGTAGATGTACGTGGGAGACCAGCACGGCGACGGGGTCGCGTACGCCGTCCAACTGCCGGTCACGTTGACGCCGTTGACGGTACCGTAGGACGGCGGCGTCGTGTTGTTCATGATCGACCAGATCATGTACGCCGCCACCAGCCGCGAGGTCGAGGGAGCTCCCGGCCACGTGAGGTTGATCTTTCCGTACCCCTGGTCCCGCAGCGCCGCTCCCGCAGCGACGTAGTCGTAGGGACCGGTCAGCTGAGCGTACGGTTCGACCTGGGAATTGTAGAGGGGAGAAGGCCCGGTCAAGCTTGGTTGGATGGCCGCCGCGGACGCCGAAGGCGCGGCCGCTCCGCCCTGGCCCGACGTACAGCTCGCAGGCTCCGCCGACCGCCGCGCCCAGCGACGGCGTGACAGAGGGGGTCGCGCTCATCCCCCCGGCCCGCGCCGGGGACGTAACCGTCGAGCCGGACCCGCCCAATCGTGGAGCGAGGGCGGTGGCCGCGCCCAGCGCGGAGAGGACCATCAGGCCCGCGAAGGCGATCGCGACCCCGACCGAAAGCCGGGTCCGATGCGGCCCGTGCCGGGGAGTCGCGAAGCCGCGCGACCAATCCGATCCGCGACTCGTCGAAAAATGATCGTCTTCGGCGCGGACTTGGTGGGGAGCGTTCGGTTCGGTCATCGAATCACGGTGCGGAGATTTCGCCCGACGCGCGCCCCCGATTTAATGGTTCACAAGAATCCGGGTCTCGGACCTCCGCGGAGGCCCGAGAAAACAGAACCCAAGCCCGTTCGGGCACCATCGGGAGGGGTCGACACGAGAGGAATCTGTACCCCGGCGCATGCCGGGGAGCCTGCGCTCAGTGTCGGGGCGGCTCCACGCATCGTTTATATGGCAGATGTCGGGTGCGGTCGATAGCCCCAAAACTCGGGTTGAGGGGCGACCGGGGGAGACAATGAAGAAGGGTAGTGTAAGCCAGATCGCCGTCGTGGTCTTGCTCGTAGCCGTACTCGCCGCCGGAACTTTTCTGGTCGCCGTTTCCGGCAGTATAGGGTTTGGTAACGGCGTCGCAGCCACCCAGGCGAGCGCGACACCAACCGCGCCTGCGGGTTCCCATCCTACATCGGCCAACCCGGCCGCAGGGGCCGGGGCGGGGGCGGAAGGTGTCGGTGCCGCGTCACCCTCGGAATCCCTCTCCTCGACCGTCCCCCTCAACGGCCCACCGGCCTGTACGGTGACCGTCAGCGGCGAGAACGTGGGCGATAACGCCATCCAGACCGCCATCAATTCCGCGTCTTCCGGAAGCACGATCTGCATCGGTGCGGGGACCTACCCCGAACAGTTGACCATCGCTACCCCGGGCATCACGCTGCTCGGCGCGGGCAACGCCAGCACGATCATCGAGCCCAACGCCCCGCTCGCGTTCAACACGTTCGACTACGACAGCGCGTCGACGTACTCCCATCTCACCCCGGCGGCCACGATCGTGCTGGTGGAGAACACCACCGACGTCACGATCGAGAATCTCCAGGTCAACGGACACGATGCGGTGACCACGTTCACGAGCTGCGCGGACGACTACTTCGGCGTGGATTTCCAGGCCTCCTCCGGAGCGCTGCTGGGATCGACGGTCTCGAACGTCGTTCTGCCGACGGACCTCTTTGGCTGCCAGCCGGGCGTCGGCGTTTACGCCTACAACGGGTACTTCTTCACCAACGTCGCGCCGTTGCCCGCGGTCGCCGTCGTGATCGCCGGCTCGACGATCACCAACTACGACAAGAACGGCGTGACCTGCGACGATCTGGGCGAGTCGTGCACCGTAAGCTCCTCGACCATCGCCGGGGCAGGACCCACCTCGCTGATCGCGCAGAACGGCATCCAGGTGGCGTTCGGCGCCAGCGGCACGATCACGAACGACACGGTCAGCGGTAACCACTACATCCCGGCCCTGAACGCGAACTACTTCGGGTCGACCGCCACCGCCACCGGCATCCTGGTGTACGACGGCGGCAACACGATCCAGGTCGCCGACAACATCCTGCACGGGAACGACCTCGGGATCGCCGTCGCGGGAACCGCGGCGGCCACGGTCTCGGACAACACGATCACGCAAGCGTACGCCTACGGCATCACGTTCGACCTCAACACGTCGATCAACTGGATGGGCTACCCGGTCTACAGCACCGATATGCCGCGGGCGTCGACCGCAGACGCCAACGTGATCGACAACGCGAACGTCGGGATCCTCGCCTACGACGACAACGTCACGATCACCGGCGGGACGATCTCGAACGTCAACGTATCGGTCGAGGCGATGGTGGACAACGCCGCCTCCGCCTACTCGATCACCGTGGATTCGCTGACCGCCCATGCGAACGTAAGCGGGGCCCTCCTCGGGAACCTCTCGGGGTTCCAGCCGACCCCCGGCTTCTTCCCGAAGGATGCCGGGAGCTACGCGCTCTCCGCCGACTCGTTCACCGCCAACCCCCTCGCCGCTCCCTCGGGGATTCAGGACGGGATCCTTCTCAACGCGACTACCGCTTCGGTCGACAACTGCCACGTCACCGGGTTCGCCGTGGGGATCTTTGTGAACCCGACCGCCGAGTCGGCGACCGTTGCGTTCTCGACCGTCACGTCGACCCCCGCCCTCGGCGAACCCGAGGTCGGCATCTGGGCCGGCAACCAGGTCTACTCACCGGCCGACAACACCGGAACGTTCACCCTCCTCGACAACACGGTCACGGGCCCGGGCGGGGCGACCGACTCCCCCCTGGCCGGCGGCGCGGGGATCGTCGCCGGCGGGATCGCTCTGGCGATCACCGGGAACGTTGTGAACGGATTCTCCGCCGTCTACGGCTCGACCCCGACCAACGTCACCGGTCCGGTTTCGGCTACGATTGGTGGGAGGTAACGCGAGTCCGTCGGGATCATGGCGGGCTGCCCGACGATCTCGACGGCGTCGGAGTGTGTGATCGAGGGCAACTCGCTCGACCACAATACGATCGGTGTGGTCGTGCTGTTGACCAACGCGTCGTTCTCGACCGCCTACAACGCGGGCCCGATCACGATCTCGAACAACGCGATCGACGAGAGCGGAGGGTACGGACTGTTCACCGAGATGGACTGGAGCGCGCCCGGCACCCCCCCGACGAGCTACATCAACAACAACATCTTCAACAACTCCGAGACCGGCGCCCCGGCGATGGTCCTGTCCGGCCGAGACGTTCGACGTCACGAACAACGTCTTCGTCGGAACGTCACCCACCGGCAACCAGGGCCCGACCCAGGGCCAGGGCGGGGGTCCGTTGCTGTCCACGACGTCGGTCGAGGCCACCGACTACTGGACGACCGGGATCGACACGGTCGTGTTGAACGCGAACGACTTCGTCGACACGCACGTCTACTGCAGCTCGACTTTCTTCGTGGGGTCCCGTTCGACCATGTCGTGCGGGGAGCTCGCGACGTTCTCCGAGACGGGGCTACCGTCGGGGACGACCTGGTCGGTCACCGTGGACGGCACGCCCGCCTCGGCCACCGCGCCCGGCGAAATCGTGTCGGACCTGCAGAACAGCACCCCGCCCTACGCGTTCAGCGTCGGCGCCGTGCCCGGATACATCGCTTCGCCAGCCTCCGGGTCCTTCTCGGTTAGCGGCTCCGCCGTGTCGCAGCCGATCGACTTCCTTGAGATCCTGCCGTCGACGTTCCTGGTGACGGTCACGGAGTCGGGACTCCCCGCGAACACGGAGTGGTTCGTGAACATCACCGGGGGATCGTCGTACAGCTCGATGACCGACACGATCGGCTTCCTGCTCCTCAACGGGAGCTACAGCTACACCGTCGGCACCGCGAATACGACCTTCAAGGCGCCCGGCGGCGCGTTCGTGGTCTTGGGCGGCCCCGTGTCAAGGTCGGTGACGTTCACCCAGATCACCTACGAGGTGGAGTTCGCGGAGACCGGGGTTCCGACCGGCTTGACCTGGTACCTCAACCTCTCGAACGGCCAGAAGTTCAGCGCAGTGGCCGGGTCGATCACCTTCTCCGAGCCGAACGGGACCTACGCCTACACCTTCGGGGCGACCCTGCAGTTCCCGAAGTGGTACTCGGCGATGCCGGGGACGCTCGTCGTTCACGGCGGCCCGCAGCTGGTCGGCGCGACGTTCGTCCAAGTCCGCGACGTGATCGTCACGGAGAAGAACCTGCCGTCGGGGATGACGTGGTGGGTGAACTTCACGGGCGGGGGTCCCTCGGTACTCCACGACCGCGAAGACGATGAACTTCTACGTGCCCGCCGGGACGTGGTCGTACACGGTCGCGGCGGCCAACCACGATTACACGGCGAAGGGGCAGTCGTTCACGGTGCACCAGCCGCTCCTCCGGCCGCACGTGGCGCTGTCGTTCGGGGCCAACTTCCACCTGACGTCCTACAGTGTGTCGTTCCGCGAGAGCGGACTGCCGGGCGGGTCGCATTGGTGCGTCGTGGTGAGCGGCGGTGGGACGTACTGCGCGTCCGGTCGGACGGTGAGTTTCCGTGAGGGGAACGGTTCGTACTCCTACTCGCTCACGACCACCAAGGCGGGGTACTCGGGGTCGGGCGGAACGTTCCTGGTGAGCGGTTCGTCGGCCCTCGTCTACGTGACCTTCACGGACCCGCCGGCGAAGGGCACCCCGGCCGTGTCGGGCCTCTCGAACTCGATGTCGATCGGTCGCTCGGAAGCCGCCGCGGGCACGGAGCTCGGACTCCTCGTCGCGATGGCACTCGTATCGCTGGGAGCGGCGCTGCGCGTCAGCTCCCGTACTCGGCGAGGCGAGAACCGACCGTAGAGCGGCGTGAGCCCGCTCCGGGGCGCGGGAGTCGCCGGCGCATTGGGGGCCGGCCTCGGTCCGATTTGACCGCCACCGAGGGTTCGGCCCCGAATCATCCGCCCGGATGCCGGAGCTCGGACTGCCGCCGCAATAGATCGAGGAGGCGAGGGTCGGTCCGCGCGGGCGCGTAAAGGCGAGAGGCACATCAGCTCCAACAATGGCAGGCTGTGGAGCTCGAACGCCCGCTCCAGGCACGCAAGGAACGCCTCCTGCTCGCCCAGGGAGAAGTGCACGAAGCCGACGAAGAACACCGTGAGCTCCCCTGTTTCGCCTCGCTTCCGGAGACGGTCGAGAGCCGCCCGCGCGGCTGCGGGGTCCCCTTGCAGCGCGGCCAGCATCCCCCGGCACGTCTCCGACCAGACGCTGTCGGGTCGTAGGCGCTCCATCTCCCGGAGGGTCGCCTTCGCCGAGGCAAAGTTCCGCAGGCCAAGGTAGGTACTCCGTCAGGTGGGCGTTTGTCCGGAACGGGACCATCGTCCCGGTCCGCTTCCAATCGGCCAACGCGTCGACGTCCCGTCCGGCGTAGGTGTACGCGCGGCCCAGGAACGCGATGACGTTGACGTCCACGGGGTCGAGCTGGAGCGCGGCCTCCAACAGACGCACCGTCTCGTCGATCCTACCGTCCCCGGCCGCCAGCTGCGCCATCCATCGGTACGGGTCGGCAAGGCTGGGATTGAGCTCCATCGCCCGACGGGCCTCCCGCTCGGCGCCCACCATGTCGTCCTCGGTCAGGAGGAGTCCCGCAAGAACGGAGTGCGCGTCGGCCAGCCCTGCGTCCAGCTCGAGGGCATCCATCAGACTCTGCCGGGACCTGCGAACGGCTTCGACGTACGGGATCGCGCCCTCGCCCGCCAGCCAAAGGAGACATTCAGCGATCCCCACTCGCGCACGTGCGAACTTCGGGTCGAGGCGTTGGGCCACCTCGAAATGCGCAAACACGCGCTGGAGCGTCTCCTCCGAACCCTTTTCCGAGAGGAGCTTGCGCCCCTGCAGGAACTCGGTGTACGCCTCGATAACCTGGGTGTCCGGTGAGCTTCGAACGAAGGGGACGAGGGTTGTGACCCCCATCGCGGCGAGGTGGCCGGAGAGAGACGAAGCCACCTTGCCGGCGATGTCGTCCTGGATGGAAAAGATGTCGTCCAGCGGTCGGTCGTAGCGAGCAGACCAGAGCCGTTCCTCCGAGCGAGCGTCGACCAGTTGGACCGTGATCCGTACTTGGTTTCCGGCCTTGCGAACGCTCCCCTCGAGGGCCAGCCCGACACCCAGGTCCTGGGCCACCTCGCGGATGGTCTTCGTGGTGCCCTTGTACTGGAGGACCGAGGTCCGCGCGATCACCCGGAGGCTCGCCACGCGGGAAACCTGCGAGATGAGCTCGTCGGTCATCCCGTCCGGGAAGAATTCGTCGTTCGAGTCCGGGCTCAGGTTGGCCAGCGGCAGAATCGCGAGACGAAGGTTGGGTCCCCCGTCGGCCTTTGCCCGTGGGACCGCGGCCGCCGCGCCCGAGAGCAGGACACGATAGACTTCGACCGGATACTCGACGTTCTTGAGCTGCCGGGCGCCTATCTTCTCGAGCGGGAACCGGAGCTTGTTGCGGACCTGGTCGAAGACGGACCCGGACACGCAGATCCCGCCCGGGTCGGCCCGCGGCTCGATCCGGGAGGCAACGTTGACCGCGTCGCCGACGATGTCGTCCCCGTCTTCGACCACATCGCCGACATGGATCCCGATCCGCAGTACGATCGGCTCGTCGGTGTTCGCCGCGGTGTTCCGCGCGGCACCGCTTCCTGGATCGCCGTCGCGCTCCGCACCGACTCGACGGCGCTGGGGAACTCCCCGAGGAAGCCGTCGCCGAGCGACTTGACCTCGCGACCCCCGTGGGCCACGAAGATCGGTCGCACCAGCGCCTGGTGCTCGCGGCGCAATCGAAGAGCCGCCTCCTCGTCGCGTTCGCCGAGCTTGGTGAACCCGACCAGGTCGGTGAACATGACCGCGGCGAGGCGACGCGAGCTGCCGGTCATGGGCCCGGTGAGCGCTCGCGCGCGAGTTAAGGCCTGCGACTCCCGAGCGCGGGACGGCCGTCGGGCGAGCGCCGGCCGAGGAGCGGGGGGGCCGTTCGCCCGGGCCGCGGGGGCCGCTCCACCGCGAGGATGATAACGCCCCCCGGTCCACGTCCACCGCGTGCCGTCCGAGGTCGTCGCCGCCCAAGGCGTATGGAAGCGGTACGGCAAGCGAGACGTCCTTCGGGACGTCGGGTTTTCGCTGCGAACCGGGGAGGCGGTCGGGTACCTCGGACCGAACGGCGCCGGGAAGACCACGACGCTGAAGCTCCTGACGGGGCTCTCTCGTCCGACACGTGGCTCGGTCCGCGTCTTCGGCCTCGACCCGGATCGTGACCGCGGCCGTGCCCTAGGGAGGCTGGGCGTCCTCGTGGAGACTCCCGGACTTCCGCCGTACTTGACGGGGGGCGACCTCCTGGAGTACGTGGGCCGGGTCCGCGGGGTGGCCGCTGCGGCTCGTCCCGCCGCGGTCCGTGCGGCGGCCGACGGCGCCGGCGTCCGAGACCATATCGATCGCCCGTACGGGTCGCTCTCGACGGGTCTTGCACGTCGGATGTTGCTGGCGGCGGTCCTTGTCGGCGAACCGGAGTGCCTCCTCCTGGACGAGCCGACTCTCGGCCTGGACCCGGTCGCCCGGCATGACTTGAGGGCCCTCCTGCGGACTCTCTCGCGGAAGGGGGTGACCCTGCTGCTGTCGACGCACCTGCTGGAGGACGTGGAGGAGGTCTGCGACCGCGTCCTGTTCCTCCGCAACGGCCGGGTCGTGGGCGACGAGCCCGTGCACCTCGCCGCGGGCACCGACCCCACCGCTCGTCGCACGGTTCGACTTCGGTTCGCCGCGGACGTGTCCGTGGAGGCGGTCCGTCGTGCCGCCGGGCCGAGCTCGGAGGTTGCGCTCGACGGTCCTCGCTCCGCCTCCGTCGGGTTCGTGGGCGGCGAGCCGGAACAGGCCGAAGTGCTCGCCGCCGTGGTCCGAGCGGGTCTGCCACTGCTGACCGCCGCGGCACCCGAGTCGGACCTTGCTCGCCGGTACATCGAACGGGTCGGCCGGGAGGACGACTCGTGACCCGCGCCCTCACCGCCTTTGTGGACAACGCGCGCTGGGAGATCACCCGCCTTCGCCGCTCGCGGCGGCTCTGGCTCCTGCTGATCCCCGTCGTCGCCGGGCCGATCGGGAGCGCCATCGCCGACGTGTACTTGCGCGTGTCGTCGTCCGCGACGGCCGCCGTCCTCGGCATCTTCATCACCGGGGGACTGGCGGCGCTGGTGATCCTCGACCTGACCGCCCTGGCGGTCGGGGAGGACCTCTCGCTGCGAGCGCACTTCCTGACCTTCACACTTCCTCAGCCCCGGGCCCCCGCGCTTGGCGGTCGGCTCGTCGTGACCGTAGCCGGAACGCTCGCGGTCTACGGCGTCGGCGCGGTGGCGGTCGACTGGATCGCCCGCGCCGTCGTCTCGACCTCGCCGACCGCTGCGGCGCCGATCCTCATCCCGGCGCACTTGGCCCTCGGAATGGTCGGTCTTCTCCTGTTCCTCGCCGGTGTCACGGCCGCAGCCGGCGTCGTCACGCGCGCGGCATCGCAAGCGCTCGTCGCGGGGGTTCTCGCGGGCGTCGTCGCGGCCGGGGTGGGAAGCCTGTTCTTGATCCAGGGTCGGCTGAACGCCCTGTTCCCGGTCGCGCTGGCGATTGCGGGCGCGGCAGGATTTGTCGGGTGTCTCGCCCGCTACGCGCGGCTCGACGAATGAACGCTTCACCGCAACGCCAACCGCCAAGTCGGACAGTCGCCCCTACATGCCGCCGGAATTCCGCCGCGTGCCCCCCCGCCTACCTATGACGAGCCGAAGGGCCGGTTGGAATCGCCGCGAGGACACACGGCATTCGGTCCGGGGTTCAATCGATCCGGGAGTGCACTGCCATCGGGCGAAGGGTGATCACTTTGCTCGCTCCCCCGAACTTCGGACTGACCTCCCTTCTCTCGAGGAGCCGGGGCAGGGATAGATCCCGGGTCGACGGTTGGTCATTCTCGGGCCACGATTCAATAGCCGTGTTACCGGGTAACGGCACCCCCAAGATGCACTTGGTTTGATCAACTCACCGTGCCGTTCGGAGCGCTCGCTCGGCCCCAAGCGGCCATGGGACGAGGCATCTCGCCGCGCCGACTCGCGGGTCGTACGGCCCGCCGACCGGCGCGGGCGGAAATCGGCCCCAGCGCGACCTACGGCTCGCCCGCAAGGGGGGGGCCACTCCGGCCTGGAGAAACGACGGCCAAGACCAACGATCCTGAGCCAACCCGCAGCCCGGGCGAGCCGAGACCGGTGGCACGCGGAGGCGCTGGGGAGAAGTCGACGTACCGGTAGAGACCGGTTCCGTTGACGGCGATCATCCCGCTCGTCGGGGTGCGCTCATAGCCCCGGACCGTTCCGACCTTGAATCTGTAGGTCCCGCTGGCAAGTTCGAAAACGATCTCGTTCGTCTTCGAATGGACGGTCGTGGCTCCGACCTTCACGCTCCACGACGTCCCGGACGGGAGCCCGGTCTCGCTGAACACCACGGAGTACCGTGAGGAGAAGCTGCCGACCACCGTTATGCTCCGGCCCGAGACCCTCAGGAAGCCCGAGGGCGGGAGGGTCGACCCCCCGGCGCTCACGGTGATCGCTTGTCCGGGCAGCGGGGAGACGGAGTACGGGTAGATGCCGGGAGTGAGCCCGGTGAGCGTTCGGGCCGTCGAGGCCGTGCAGGTGTGCCATCCCAGAACCAAACACCAAGGCTGGCCCGGCGGCAGACCCTTCTCGCGGAAGGTAAGTTTGTACGTGGCGCCCTTCGTGAGGTGGAAGGCGAGTTCGACGGGCGCGCCGGCGATCGTGACGGAACCCGTCGGAGCGAGGCCGGACACGCGGTAGCCGGCCGGGCCGGCTACGAGATAGGGGTACGTTCCGGCCGGCTCGTGGAACACAGCGTTGCCGCCGGTAACGTTCAACACCGTCGATCCCACCGCGACCGTCCAGGCCTTGCCCGTTGGTAAGCCGGTCGTGCTGAACGTGACGGTGCCGGTTCCTGCGTCGATCGCAAGCCCCCACGTATCGTTCAGGTACGTGGGATAGGAGGGCGAGATCACGCCGCCGAAGATGACCTGCTCCTGGTCGGCTTCGTCGTCGACGACGATCATGTTGATCCGCGGTGTTGGAGCGAGCAAGCTGAAGTTCAGGGCTGACCAGCTCCCGTTGGAGTACGACCAAAGCTCGCTCCCGGTCGTCGGGCAGCCCGTGCCGGTGAGGTTCTCCGCCCCCTCGTAATAGAGCGTGGTGTTCGCCTCGCTGTCGAACCAGAGGGCCCCCTCTCCGGGCGGCGGGGCGATCCCCGCGCTCGGGAGTTCCGACCACTGCCCGTTCTCGAACACCCACGGTCCCCCGGGGAAGTAGGACCGGCTGTCCGGACCGCACGTCTCGGACCGCTGGCTCCGTCCGACGAGCAGGAGGTAGCCGTCCGCCGCGTCATACGTCATGCCGCTCAGATGCTGGCCCGCGGTCGGTGCCGTTCCGGCGGTCGCGGTGATGTTCGTCCAGACCCCGTTGGCCCACGTCCAGGTGTCGTTGTAGTACACCCAGGAAGAGAACGTGCCCGGCCGGCACGTTGCCAATCCCCCCTCCGAACAGCGCGATCTCGCCCAGCGCGGGGTCGTAGGACATACCGAACCACGCCCGCGCCGACGGGGAGTGGGGCGAGGAGATGTTGTGCCAACCCGAGGCATTGTACTCCCAGGTGTCGTTGAAGAACCCGGTGTCGTTGCGTCCTCCGAAGAGGATGAGGGCCTGAGCTTCGGCCTCGTAGACCATGACACCCCCAAAGCGGGCCGGGGGGCTGACGCCCGGGAACAGTTCGGTCCACGTGTTCCCGACGAACTCCCAGGTGTCGTTGTAGGCGAAGTTCCCACCCTGGCCGTTGTAACCTCCGAAGAGGATCACTGCGCCGAGGGCGGGAGAGTAGGCTGCCTGCGGCATTGAACGGGAGGACGGGGAGGATCCGACTTGGGAGCTGACGTTGGTCCGGGCCCACAGAGACGCGGTCCCGGCGCCTGAGGTTGCCGGGGCAGCAGCGGGGGAAGGAGGGGAAAAGAGTGCAGGTTGGGGCGCAGCAGAGGATCCCCCGACTGCGAGGGGTGCGGCGATGGCGCCGGAAACAAGGATTATCGTCGCGACGCAGAGGGCGCAGGCGGTGGTCGAACCTACGGTCCAATGCCAAGGCGTCGGGAACATCTGCCCCCCGCACCCGTATCGCGTTGCTCGCGATAAGCCCTTGACCGGCGACCGGCGGTCCCTCGGAGAAGAAACAGCGAGCCCCCGGCGTCGATTCCTCGACGCAACGACCAAGAGTTGCAACCCGACCCACCCGTACGACGCTGGGAGAGTGGACCGTTCGCGAGTCGAGATTCCGTCCGACATGGACCTCGGAATGAAGTCGGGCAGTCGGTGAGATCCAAGAGGTTGTGATGATGCCCCTTGACGGTGGGCTTGAATCCAGGATTGACCGAATTATTGCCTGCAGGATGAACAGGGAGGAAGGTGTCTCCGAACCCAGGGACACTCATCCGGCTGTAAGGGCCGGGGATAATGGTCAGCTACGGACCCCCTGGTGATCTGCGGCGCTTCGTCGTTTGTGAATCGAGAACTCGGTCGGCCGCTTCGCGGTGGACCCCGCGCGCGTGAGAGAGCTCTCCCTCTACCACCCCGGCCGGCGCCTCGGCCCCTCGCAACTACCGGGACGCAAGGGGAGCCCTTCCCCCGCGAGGCCGGATATAGAGGATCGTCCCGGCGCGGACCCCCTCCCTTTCATCCCTCCCCCTTCAACGCCGAAGCTCCTTCGAGGCCCGTTCGGGTTCGGTGGGCGCGCCTGCCCCCACCCGTAAAACACACTTACACATTTCTTAAATAGTTGTTTTACTCCTGTAAAACGGATGCAAAGCGCGAAGACCCCGGGCGCCACGACGCGGTTCCTCGGGGTTCGCCTTTCCGAGGAGGAGCTTTCGCTCCTCGATCGGCTTCGGGACGACCGCTCCTTCGAGAACCGGTCCGACGCGATCCGGGCTCTCGTGCGCGAGGGTGCACCACCGAGCCGAACGGCGATCGATCTCCCCACGACCGTGCTGAACGAGCTCGAGGAGCTCGTCGAGGACGGCTACGCACACGACGTGCACGGTCTCCTGGACGCCATCGTGGCGCTCGGGCTCAAAGAAATGGTCCGCACGCACACCGAGAGCTTGCCGGCGATGCGCGAGCACGCGCGCGCCGT
Source organism: uncultured Thermoplasmata archaeon (assembly GCA_963804505.1). Taxonomy (GTDB): domain Archaea; phylum Thermoplasmatota; class Thermoplasmata; order Lutacidiplasmatales; family UBA184; genus Lutacidiplasma. Next base: position 29,226 of record CAWDQP010000011.1, on the reverse strand, counting down.
GCGGGACCGGCGCGCGAATCGACGCCGCGCGGACCGCGAGGGTCGGGGACTCCTCGAGCGCTAGTCCCCGGGTGCAGGGTAGGGTTGCAACATGGAAGCGATGAGTATCGCGTGGAGCGAACGGAGTGGGTTCATCTGCCGACTGTGCCGCCAGGACGCCAAGCATAATGAGGTGCTCCACATCTCGTTCTGTCCCGTCCACGGGCTGAGCTCTCCGCTGGACGAGCTCGCGGGACGACCGGAGGCGAGAACATCGCGCGTCTCTATACCCGCACGGGCGACCATGGAACGACCGGTCTCGCCGGCGGTGCGCGCGTAGACAAGGACTCCACCCGCATCCGGGCCTATGGCTCGTTCGACGAGCTCGGGGCGTTCCTCGGGCTCGCCGGCTCGCTGATCCCGCCCGAGCAGCGCGAGCTGCGGGAGCTCATTCGGCGGCTCGAGCACGAGCTCTTCGTCGCGCAATCCGAGCTGGCGACGTCGCCCAGGGGGCTCCGCCCGAAGCACCGGATCACGACGCGCCACGTAGAGCGGCTCGAGCACGACATCGACCGGTTCGACGCGATGCACCCTCCGCTTTCGACGTTCGTCCTGGCGACGGGAACCACGGCGGCCGCCGCGCTCCACGTGGCCCGCACCGTCGCTCGACGCGCCGAGCGCGAGCTCGTCGCCCTCAATCGGAGCGAGGAGGTCCCACCGGAGCTGCTGGCCTGGGCGAACCGGCTCGGGCGATCTCCTCTTCGCCCTCGCGCTCGCGACGAACCACGCGCTCGGGCGTCTCGGAGACGCCCCCCGACTATTCCGTGTAGTCGATCTTCGCGCTCCGGAGTATCATGGAAGTCGGGGTCGTCGGAAAGCCGAACGTCGGAAAATCGACGTTCTTCAACGCGCTCACGCTGCTCGACGTGCCGATGGCTCCGTACCCGTTCACGACGGTGGAGCCGAACCGGGGCATCGGCGCGGTCCGCGCCCCCTGCCCGCACACCGAGAAGGGAGTCGCCTGCACTCCGGGGAACGCTAAATGCGTGGACGGGACACGCTGGGTCCCCGTGGCCCTCGTGGACGTTCCCGGGCTTGTACCCGGCGCGCACGAAGGGAAAGGGCTCGGCCACCGGTTCCTGGACGATCTTCGGGCGGCGGACGGATTCGTCCAGGTCGTCGACCTCTCCGGGGCGACCGACGCCGAGGGCCGCGCCGTGGCTCCGGGCAGCCACGATCCCGCGGCCGAGGTCGCGTGGCTCGAGGAGGAGCTGGTCGCATGGGTCGCCGAGATCCTGGGGCGCGAATTCGAGCGGCAGGCGCGCAGCACCGAACTGGACGGACGCAAGGTGGAGGATTTTCTCGCGGAGCGGCTCACCGGGCTCTCGATCGGCCTGCCCGCGATCCTCGCCGCGCTGCGCACCAGTCCGGTCGATCGCGCCCATCCCGCCCGCTGGACCGTGGACGAGCGGACGGCGCTGGCCCGCGAGCTCCTGCGGGCGGCCAAACCCCGGCTCGTGGCCGCGAACAAGTGCGACCGCGCCGCCAAGGAGGCGGCGGCCGCGATCGAGGGGGAGATCTCCCCGATACCCGTGGTCCCGACGGCGGCGGACGCGGAGCTGACCCTTCGACGGGCGGCCCGGGCCGGCATGGTCGACTACCGCCCGGGGGACCCGAAGTTCACGGTCCGTGACCCGGGGAAACTGTCGAGCGCACAATCGACGGCCCTCGCGGAGATCCAGCGGATCCTGACCACGTGGGGGTCCACGGGGGTGCAGCGGGCCCTCGAGTCGATGGTCTACGAACGGCTGCAGCAGGTCGTGGTCTACCCCGTCGAGGACGAAGGGAGTTGGACCGACAGCCGGGGCCGGGTGCTGCCCGATGCCTTCCTGGTCCGCGCCGGGACCCCGGTTCGGGCGGTCGCCTACCGGGTCCACACCGACCTCGGGAAAAACTTCGTCCGCGCGATCGACGGTCGCACGCACCGCGCGCTCGCGGCCGACCACCCGGTCGAGCCGAACTCCGTGATCCGTATCGTCGCGCGGAAGTGACTGGCTACCGACCGATCAGTCCGTCGGCAGGTGCTTCGACCAGAGATGCCCCTTCGGCTTCGCATCGTACCGCGAACGGTAGGGCACCCGCCCGCGCGAGGGCCCGGACAAGCTCGGCCTCCCGACCCGGCTTCGGCAGCGCCACGATCGAACCTCCGGCCCCGGCGCCGGTGATCTTCGCCGCCTCTGCCAAGGGCGCGGCGGTGGCGAGGAGCGCTTCGATTCGGGGGTGCGAGACCCCCACTTCGCGCAAGAGCTCTTGGTTGCGGCGCAGGAGTTCCGCGGTCTCGGCCCGGTCCCCTCGGCCCGACGGCGGCGATCCCGGAGCGGGCGACCTCCTCGAACTGGGCGAGGAGGGCGGGACCGTCCGCTCGGGCGACCCGCTCCCCGACCGTGCGGACCGCGTCGGCCGTGGATCGGGGGACCCCGCTGTACGCGACGACCCAGATCCATCGCGGGTCCTCGACCCGACGGACCGGCCATTGGCTCTCGGGGGCGTGGACCGTCCAGAGCGGCTCGCCCGGGCCCGCCGTTGAGCGCGACGTAGCCACCGGCGACGCTCGCCGAGGTGTCGCCGGGGCTGCCGACCCCCTGGGCCCCGCGCTCGATCTCGAACGCCCGTTGGGCCAAGTGGGGGCGGTCGAGTCCCTCCGGTCTTCGCCGCGAGCGCCGCCGCGAGCGCGCTCGACGAACGCTCGCGGACGAACCCGAGCCCGGCGGCGCGCGGGATGCGCGTCACCGACCGGACCTCGACCGGTGATCCGTTCCGCCAGGCGATATCCAGCGCCCACCGAAAGTACGGGTTCGTGGTCGCGGCGTTCGGGTCCGCGTTCAACGATGAGCTCGGAGCGGCCCGGACGAACACCTGCGTCGCCAGATCGATGGCCAAGACCAGCTCGGGGCACCCGTGCACGACCGCGTGCTCGCCGAACAGGATGCATTTCCCGGGCGCCCGAGCGGAGACCGGGAAATTCCTCGCGGAGATCGCGTCGGCCGGGCTCATGGAGCGCCCCCTTTCCGGGCCGGACCCGCTTGCCTCGCGCCGTGGGGACGACCCGCCGCTTCGCGCCGCGGAACCGCTCCGGGCCCGGCGGTCCACGGATGCGGTCGAGGGCGACGGCGAGCGCCGCCACCTCGCTGTGCGGCTGGTGGCCGATCGCGACGTTGTGGGTCGCGAGGCCGTACAGGTCCGGGGGCACCTTCGCACCCCCGACGACAATCAGAACGCGAGACGCCCGCCGGAGCGCGGGGAGGAGCGGCTCGAGCGGGAGGCCGTACATCGTGAGATGCACGACCGGTCCATCGTGCGCTCGGACGACCGCCTTCCACTCGGGTGTCGGCACGACCGCGAACGTGCCGCCCCAGTCGGCGGCGACCTTCGCGAGGCGCTCGCGAATGGCGTCGTCCGGCGGGTTCAGGTAGAGACGGCTCGCGCCGAGTGCACGGGCCGCGAGCGCGAGGTGGGTCGTGAGACGGGGGTCGCGACCGGGTCGATGACCGACCCGAAGGACCGAGACCTCGGGCGGCGGCCTACGCGATCTCGGTCTCGGCGCGGAACCGCTCGATCCGGTGCCCACGGTACTCCAACTTCTCCGAGCGCTTGACGAGTCCCTTCAGCCGGGTCGGGCTCATGCCCAGTTCCTCCGCGACGTCCGAGAAGAACCGGCCCTCGGTCCCGACCGCCTGGTAGATCCGCTGCCTCGAGCTTCGCGTAGTCCTTCGCTCCCATGGTGGCGATCGCGAGCACCTCGGAGATTTCTGCGAGAGGGCTGGTCGTGCTCATGTTGATGGTCGAGTAGTAGAAGTGGTAGCCCTTGTCGGGCTGCTTGCCGGCCCTCGCGGGCGACCCACCGCGTGTCGATCAGACCGGAGCTTCTCGAAGAACGCGAGCGCCTTGACCCCTTCCTTCCCGAACTCCTTTTCGATATCCTGGAGGGTGAGCCACTCCTCGCCGAGCCGCTGGACGAGCTTCAGTTTCAGCGGGGTGTCGACCGCGCGGAGGATCGGGACGAGGTCGCTGACGTCGTTCACGACCTTGATTCGATGGATCGTCCGCGGCCATGGTGATTACCCCGTCCGGCCGGGGGCGCCGGGCGAGGAGCTGGCGGCGGTAGGCACCGTACCGGTCGCTCGAATCGAACCGCGCAGGGTGCGGCGTGCGGGTCGGGGCGCGGCACTCCGGGCACGCTTGGCCCGGAAGGTGTAGCGGTCGCAGGCGCGACAAACGCGCAGGATGCGACTCCGTCATGCGCGCGCGAACGACCCCTCGCCGCCGACCGACTTGATCGACTTGAGCGCCGCCTCGGTCGCCCGCTTCATCGTCTCCTCGGCCGACTTGTACTGCGTCGCCTGGACCCGGATGCGGTAGCGGGGCGCGCCGACGTACTGGACGTCCACCGACGCCGGGTCGACCTGCTCCGCGGCCGCGAGCGCGGCTCCGGACGTGGTCGAGCCCGTCGGGGGCCGAGTCGTGGATCTCGAGGGTTCCGAGGATCGTGACGTGGGGCGGTACGATGTTCTCGCGGGCGACCTTGAGGAACGCGGTCGTCCAGGCCGCCTTCTCGTTCTCCTTCGCAAATCGCGTCGGGGTCGGCGGAGGCGACCTCGAACGCCGTGAACAGCGAGCCGTACCGCTCGATGAGGCCGCGGGCCGAACTGCTCGACGGCCTCGTCGGCGGTCTTGCCGAGCGCCGGCGCGACCTGCTCGATGAGCCGCATCGCGCGTTGCTCGTTCTTCCACGCCTGGATCTTCTCCCGGCGCTGGTGGTCGTTGATCCGCTTGAGCGAGAGGTCGATCTGGCTCTTCGCCGTGTCGATCCGCAGGACCCGCGCGACGATCTTCTGGCCCTTCGCGGATGTGGTCCCGGATGTACTTGACCCACCCCGGCGGCGACCTCGGAGAGGTGGATGAACGCCTCGCGGTCTCGCGTACTCGTCGAGCGTGACGAACGCGCCGAAGTTCCGGATCGAGGTGACGGTGCCGACGACGAGCTCGCCTTCCTCGGGGAACTCCGCGCGCAGGGGCATCCGAACCGACCGGTCCCCTGCTTAGGCCGCCAGCGGGCGGACGAGCTCGCCCCGCAGCTTGCGCCTGGCCGCCGGTCGGCGTGGCCAGGGTCGCGCCGCAGACGCCGCAGTTCACGACCGTGGCCGGGCGGCTGAAGATCGTCTGCTCGGTGGAGCAGTCGGGGCACTTCACGACCCAGAACGGAGACGGGGCGTGCATCGGTCCACCTATTGTGCTGCTCCACGAGCTCGAGGGAGCTGGCGCGCCAGCTGCGCGGGCTGGACGGTGTACTTGCATTTCTTGCATTTGTACTTGAGATAGACCCGGCGCACCGCCTTCGCCCGGCCCTCGGGCTTCGGACGCGGAAAGCCCCCGTACCCCCGGGTCGCCCGGCGGAACCGGCGCTGCCCCCACTTCAGCTCGGAGGCGGGCCGCTTCTTCCCCTTCTCGACCTCGTGGTCGGTGTGCACCTTGCACCGAGGGCAGTACGTGGACACGACCTTTGGATAGTGCATCGGCGGCGTGCCGAGGCTCGATTGCGTATATAGGGACTGAGGGCGTCGGCGGAGGGTCGCGCCCGGCCGGCGCTCGGCGCACCGCCCGGGAACGCCGGCCGGTGGCGCGTCCCGCTCGCCGTCCGGCGAGCGAAGCCTCATATACCGAAGCCTTCTCGGCGCGCCGCGTCCCCACCTCGAGGTCTCGATGGCCGACCGTCCGTCCGTGGAAGTCAGTCACCGAAGCGCTCGGCGAAGGCTCCCGAGCGGAAGTTCGCGGAGACGCATCGAACTCTCGGTCAACCTCAAGGACCTCGACCTGACGGTCCCGAAGAACCGCCTCGAGGACGAGGTCCCCCTCCCGAGCGGCCGCGGCCGCCCGGCTCGGGTCGCGGTGATCGGCTCGCCCGAGCTGTGCCAGAAAGTGAAGCAGCGTCGCGGACGTCGTCGTCACCCCGTCCGAGCTGGACGAGTTCTCCAAGGATTCGAAGGCCGCGAAGAAGGTCGTCAGCAGCATCGACTTCTTCCTCGCCGAGGCGCCCTACATGCCCGCGATCGGTAAGCGGCTCGGCGTCGTCCTGGGTCCGCGCGGAAAGATGCCCCGGCCGCTCCCGCCCGGGCAGCGACCCGACTAACCTCATTCGCTCGCTCCAACGCTCCGTCCGGATCCGATCGAAGGGGAACCGGACCTTTCACGCGCCTGTCGGGACGCGCTCCATGAAGCCCGAGGAGATCGCCGAACAACGTGGACGCCGTGCTCGCCCGCATTATCGCGAAGCTCGAGCGGGGCCGCACGAACATCGAGTCGGTCTACCTCAAGACGACCATGGGGCCGTCCGTTCGGCTCTGGTAGGGAACGTCGATGCCGGGTCGAGGAGCCGTTCGGGACGAGAAGATTGCCCGCGTGGGGGCCCTCGCCGACGGCCTCCTGGCGCGGCCGATCACCGCCCTCGTCGGCGTCCGGGGCGTTCCCGGCGTCGGCACTCCAGACGATGCGTCGGGGCCTGCGGGACCGCAAGCACCCGATCGTGGTCGCGCCCAACAGCGCGATCCGGCACGCCCTCGAGCGAGCGTCGACGAAGCGCGCCTCGCTGAAGCCCTTGCTCGACAAGGTCGAGGACCAGACGGCCCTCCTGTCGGCCGAGGGGAATCCGTTCTCGCTCCACTACGAGCTCACGCGCACCCGCACGCCCACTCCGGCGCGCGGCGGGGAGGTCGCGCCCAACGACATCCTGGTCCCGGCCGGGACGACCAGCTTCAAGCCGGGCCCGATCGTCGGCGAGCTCCAGCACGCCGGGTTCCCCGCGGCCATCGAGAAGGGAAAGGTCGTCCTCAAGAAGGACACCCTGATCGTGCACGCGGGCCAGACGATCTCGCGCGAGGTCGCAGGGCTTCTGACGCGACTCGATATCCTGCCGCTCGAGGTTGGGCTCACCCTGCGCGCCGTCGTGGACGGCGACACGTACTACCCCCCGGAGGTGCTCGCGGTCGACCTGGACGCGAAGCGGGCCGACCTGACCCGCGCCGTCCGTGCGGGGCTCGTGCTCGCGGTCGAGATCGGCTACACGACCCCGTCCAGCATCCGTATGATCCTCACGAAGGCGCACCGCCGAGCCCTCGGGCTGGCGATCACCGCGGGATACCCCACGAAGGAGACCATCGCCCCGCTGTTCGCCCAGGCGATACGCGAGGCCGCGGCCGTCGGCCGACTCACGGGTCCTTAACGAGATCGAAGTTCACGGAGGGATCGAAATGGAGTACGTGTACGGTGCGCTGTTGCTGAACGCCGCGGGAAAGCCGATCGACGAGAAGGCCCTGAGCGGAGTGCTTTCCGCCGCGGGGATCGCGCCGGACGCGGCGCGGGTGAAGGCGCTGCTCGCCTCGCTCGAGGGGGTCAACCTCGCCGAGGTGCTCACGAAGGCCGAGACGTTCGCAGCGCCGGCAGCCGCCGAGCCTTCCGAGAAGAAGGGAGGCAAGGGCGGTCCCAAGGAAGAGGAGAAGAAGGAAGAGAAGGGCGTCACCGAGGAAGAGGCGGCCGAGGGTCTCTCCGCCCTCTTCGGGTAACCTCGGGGTTCCTTCCTCCGCTCGCCTTAAGACCCACGGCCGGGTAACTCGACCGGGAGGCGGCTCTCGCCCCCCGGACGAGCGATGCCGGCGCGGGAATTCTGCGGCGTCGTGGGGGTGTCGCTGCAGGGGAAAGGCGCCGCACCGTACCTCTTCCGGGGCTTGCGCGCCCTCCAGCACCGCGGCCAGGAGTCCGCCGGGATCGTCACCTCGAGCCACGGGACGTTCTACCAGCGGCGGGGCATGGGCCTCGTCCACGAGATCTTCGGCCAGGAGCTCCTGGACGTACTCCGCGGACCGGTCGGCGTGGGCCACGTCCGTTACTCCACGACCGGGACGAGCGACCTCGAGAACGCACAGCCCATCCTCGTCAAGGTCCGCGACCAGGACGCGGCGATCGCGCACAACGGCGACATCGTGAACTTCGAGCGGATCCGCCACCGGCTCCAATCCCAGGGCGTCGAGCTGCTGGGGAATGCCGACACCGAGACGATGGCGCAGACGATCGCGCTCGAGTACGGCCGCACGCGCGACTTCGACGCCGCCATCCGGCGCGCGTGCGCCGAGCTGGTCGGCGGGTACGCCGTGGTGTTCCTTGTCGGGAGCCGCGTCTACGGCTTCCGCGACCCGCTCGGGATCCGTCCCCTCGTCCTCGGCACGGTGGAGGGCGGGGTCGCGGTCGCGAGCGAATCGGTCGCGATCGAGCTGATGGGCGGGAAGACGCTCCGCGACCTCGCCCCCGGCGAGGTCGTGGTCCTCGAGCGGGGCCAGGTCGCGCACACCTCCTCCATCCCGAACGCCGGCGAGCGCGCCCACTGCATGTTCGAGTGGGTCTACTTCTCGCGACCGGACTCGGTCGTCGAGCGCCAGCCGGTCTATGACGTACGGTACCGGATCGGGCAGCGACTCGCGAAGGAGAGCCCCGCGGAAGGGGACCTCGTCGTCCCCGTCCCCGATTCGGCCCGTCCGCAGGGCCTCGGGTTCTCGGCGACCTCGGGGATACCGTACGCCGAGGGACTGATCAAGAACCGGTTCGTAGAGCGGACGTTCATCCTCCCGGACCAGAAGCGGCGCGAATCCGAGGTGCGGGTGAAGCTCCACCCCGTGCCGGGCCTCCTGCGCGGGAAGCGGATCGTCCTCCTCGACGACTCGATCGTCCGCGGGACGACGCTGCGCGAGATCGTCGGCATGGTCCGCTCTGCCGGGGCGACCCGGGTCGACGTCCGTGTCGGCTGCCCACCGATCCGCGCCCCGTGCTACTTCGGGATCGACATGAAGGAGCGCAAGGAATTGGTCGCGTTCGACCGCGACGAGAACGGGGTCGCGGCCGCCATCGGGGCCGACAGCGTTCACTATCTATCGATCGACGGCCTAGTCGAGTCGATCGGCCTCCCGGCGGGGGACCTCTGCCTCGGCTGCCTCACCGGGAAGTACCCGGTAGAAGTCCCCGAAGAGCGCCACCGGTTCCAGAAGTCGCTGACGGAGTTCTGAGGGAACTTTTTCCCCCCTGATGCAGCATACGGGGGACCCGGAGCACGAAGTGGCGGACGGAAACCAAGCGGTCGCAGGGGACCGCGTGGCCGATGGAGTGGGCCGGATTCCTGGATTTGTGAACTGCTACACGTTCCGGGAGGGGAACGAAACGTACCTCATTGACACCGGCTTCGCTCGTAGGGCCAGACCGATCGTGCGAGCGTTCCAGTCCGCCAACGTACCTCTGGCCTCCGTCAACAAGCTCCTCCTGACCCACCATCATATCGATCACATGGGGGGCGCGGCGTATCTCCGCGAGACCACGAAGGCGCCCATCTCCTGTCATGGCGAGGATGCCCCGTTCGTCGACGGCCGGGTGAAAGCGCCGATGCCCCTCCTCATGCGACTCTTGCTGCGGACCCATCCGGCACCGGTCGCGGTCTCCTTGAAGGACGGGGATCGTATCGGACCCTTGCTCGTGGTCCATGCGCCGGGCCATACCCCGGGCGAGGTCGTCTTCTATCACATGGCTCGGAAGATCCTCTTTTCGGGAGATGCCGTGGTCGAGCGGAAAGGTCGGCTCACCATTCCGGCCGCGAGATACGCATCCAATCTGAAGCAAGCGGTGGAGTCCATCGCTCGGGTCCGGGGACTGGATACGGAGATTCTGCTTCCCGGTCATGGGGTTCCCGTGACGAAGGACGTAACCTCCCGGCTCGACGACCTCATCCGGCGCGCCCCTCGCGACATCTTGGACCGGTAGCTCGGCACCAGGACCTTGGCGAATCATGGTCACGATTGAGTCCTTCGCGGAGTTCTAGGTCGTGCCCGCGGCGCTCGTCGTCGCGCACGGACCGACGCTCTATCTCATCCTCCCCGACCGCGACCGGGCGACCCCGTTCCGCTCCGATTCGCCGTCCGGCCCGGGCTCTCGACCGGGGGCGGATTCTCGACCGGAATCGCTGCCGAAGACCCTTCTCCAGGAGCTGGAGCGGTTGCCCGCGGGGCACGGGGTCGTTGCTGGCGGCGCGCCGCTCACCGAGGCGCTCTCCCAAAGACTGGGACGGGCGGTCGTCCCCGCGAGCGAGGCGGAGTGGCGTCGAGCGCTCCGACTGATCCCGGAAACCGACGGCGAGTCCGAGGGAGAGTACCTCCGTGAGGTGGCTGGGACCGCGCTGGAACACGCCCTCGAATCCCCCGAGGAGGTCCTGATCACCCTTGCGCGCGAGGAAGAGCGGCTCGAGCGGGTCGTCGGGCGCGAAGAGCGCGCCGCCGAGTCGCTCCTCGCGGTCCCGGTCCGCGTAGTGACGACCTACGCCGATCGAGGGAAGGCCGTGCGGGGGACCCTCGCTCGTCACCACGCCGAGCTCCTCGCATCGCTCGAGGCGACGGCGAACGAGGTAGTGCCGAACCTTTCCGCCCTGGTCGGACCGCGGGTGGCGGCCCGGCTGGTCGCCGCGGCCGGCGGCGTCGTGCCGCTCGCCCGGTTCAGCGCCGGGCGGATTCAACTCCTCGGGACGCGACGGCGACCCGACCCGGACCGCGGTCCGCGGTACGGCCTTCTCTACCGCGCCGACCGACTCTCGGACGTGCTTCCACCACGGAGGGCGGCGTATGCCCGGAGCCTGGCCGCGATGGCCGCGATCGCCGTGCGCGCGGACGCATGGACCCGGGCGACCATCGGACCTCAACTGCGCGCCCGTCGCGACCGCCGGATCGAGAGACTGAACCGTGGAGGGGGTCGCTGATGCCGGGTCGGCCCGACCGAGCACCCCGACCGGCGACGCGCCTGGTCGAGCGGCGGTTCGGGGACCGCGTGGAGCTGTGGACGGAGACGGTCGGCGTCCTGCCGCCGGTGTACGGCGAGCGATGGAAAGAGCAAGCGAACGGGGCGATCCGCTCCTTCGAGCCGGCACGGTCGAAGCTCGCCGCCGCGATCGTGAAGGGATGGCGCGGACCGTTGCCGGGGCCGGGCGAGCGTTGGCTCTACCTGGGCGCGGCCAGCGGGACGACCGCCTCGCACGTCGCCGACCTCGTCGGCCCTTCGGGGCGCGTCTACGCGGTCGAGCGCAGCGTGCGCCCGTTCGCCCGCCTCCTCGCGGTGGCGCGCCGGTGGCCGAACCTGTACCCGATCCTGGGCGATGCCCGGGATCCGGTGCTGTACGCGGACCTCGCCCGCCTCTGCGACGGGTTGTACGCCGACGTGGCGCAGCCAGATCAGGTCGAGATCGTCCGCGCGAACGCGCGACTGTTCCTCCGGGGTCCCGGCACCGCCGTCGTGGTCGCCCTCAAGACCGCGAGCATGGGGCGGGATCGAACCGCGGCCGGCCACCTCGAGCGGGCGGAGGACGAGCTCTCCGAATCGGTCGACCTGGCGGCGAACGTCCGGCTCGACCCGTTCCACAAGGGGCACTACGTGATCGGAGGTCGCCAGCGCACGCGGGAGGGGTCGCCGTCCCCCGCGCGTCCGTTCACGCGACCGCGCGGGTCGCCCCGCGGGCGATCATGATCGTAACGACGTCCTCGTCGTCCAGCACGTGCTCGCGGCCCACCGTTTGGCCGGCGAACCGAGCGCTGCGTCCCCAGACCTGAGCGGCCTTGAACGAGCCCCCGAGGTCCGACGGCAGGCGACGCAGGAGGTCGGCCACGCGGTCCCCCGGCGGAGGATCACCGGCTCGACCATGTCCGCGGGCTGTCCGGGCGGCTTCACGTAGATACGGATGAACTTCAGCGCGCGGCCGATGCGATCGACCAGATCCTCCACGCCGCCCCCCGTCTTCGCGGAGATGAACGCGGGATCGAACGGCCGCACTTCCGTCGTCAACCGCGCCCGGTCGGCGGAGCCGAGGAGCTCGGCCTTGTTGACCGCCAGGAGCGCCGAGATGTACACGCGGTTCCCGGCGAGAACGTCGATGAGCTGGTCTGCGGTGGCATCCTCGCGGAAGACGATCGAACCGTTGTGCAGGTTGAATTCCCGGGCGATCGGCAGCGCGAGGCCCCCCGCGAGGTGGGTGAGGCGTACGGTGCTTGAGATCGTCAGCCCGCCCCGGTCCCCGTGCTGCACGACTACCCGCGGGGGCCGCTGGTTGATCCGCACCCCGGAACCCTCCAGTTCCCGAACGAGGGCGTTCAGGTTGGTGTGCTCCGGGTCGATCAGGAACAGCACGAGGTCGACCGACCGGACAACCGAGAGCACCTCGCGGCCACGGCCACGACCGCGCGCGGCGCCGGGGACGAGTCCGGGCATGTCGAGGATCTGGATCGACGCGCCGCTCCAGCGGAGCATCCCGGGGATGATCGTGAGGGTGGTGAAGTCGTAGGCAGCGGTTTCGCTGTCCGCGGCGGTCAGCCGATTGAGCAGCGTCGACTTTCCCACCGACGGGTACCCGACCAGGCCGACGGTCGCGTGGCCGCTCTTGCGGACGGCGTACCCGGTGCCCCCTCCCTTCCCCTTGGCCCGGGTCTCCCGTTCGATGCGAAGGACGGCGAGCTTCGCCTTGAGGCGACCGATGTGGAGCTGGGTCGCCTTGTTGTACGAGGTGTTGCGGATCTCGTCTTCGACCGCGAGGATCTCTTCTTCGAGGGACGACATCGAACAGTACGCGCCGAGGGGTTCCGGGGTCGACTCCTTACTTAGGCGTATCGCGGCGGCCTCGTTTCAGCTTTCACGAGGGGCAAAGCGCCCGACCCCCCTCGACGGGATCGGGTCGACGGTGCACGACCGACAGAACGACCATAAGGACGCGCGCCGAACGACGTGGGCGTTCGTTCCCCGTCCCGAGTCGTCGGCCCACCACGAAGAGACGCAGCGCTTTCGCGCTCGGCTCGAGGGGGCTCTCCGCGCGGGTCACGGCGTTGGCGCCAGATTCACGGTGCGGATCGGGGGCGAGCGACGGGATGGCCTCGCGGTATCGACGGAGGACCTTCAGAGCGAGCGATGGGTCGAACGTGCCCTGCATGCGGCGTACGAACCGGGCCAATGGCATCGCGTTGCTCGCCCGGAGCCGTCGCAAACCCAGGCATGGGTTAGCGCCCGTAGGTTCGCTCTACCGGGAGAGGTTCCCGCGGCCCCGGTCGAGCTCGGCAGCATCACTCGAACCCTGGCGCTCGCGCTTTCGGCCCTCCCTACCGGGTTCGTCAGCGAGTGCCGTGTGGAACCCGTCGCCGCGGCCAGGCCCGGTCTTTTCGGCGCTCGGTCGTCCGCCCCCACGTCGGAGGGTGTGCGCCCGTCCACGTCCCGGGTCGGGGGCCGGTCTCCGAATCCGACTCGACCCCAACCCGTCACGGCGCCGCTCGCGATCTGGCGGGCCGAGGTACGCCTCGCCACTCCTGGAAGCGCGGACGCCGCGGCCGTCCGCCGCGCGATGACGGCGGCCGAGGCTGCGTGGCGGCCGCTGGACGGAGTAGGAATCCGGTATCGACGGGTTGGTTCACGCCCGGGGTGGCACTCTCGAGTTCTGATGGCCGAGTCCGAGCTGCTGGGACTTCTGCCGGCTGAGACGGATTCCCGGGGCGGCCGCGGCCGGCTGGGCCCTTCAGCGAGGTGTTGTCGCTAGGGCGCTCGGAGGACGGATCGCCCGTCGGAGTACCGATCGAGGGGGATCAAGGCCGGCACTTGGCGGTGATCGGAGAGACCGGCATGGGCAAGAGCTCGCTCCTGGTCGACTTGGTAACGCGCGCCTCCCGCCTCGGCGGAGTCGTCGTGCTCGATCCCCTCGGAGAGACCGCTCGTCGCATCCGGTCCGAACTCTTATCCCGCTCCGACCGTGTGGTGTGGATCGCTCCGGGGAGAATCCCCCGGCCCTCAACGCCCTGGAACGGATCGGGCCGGAGAGCGGAGCCGATCCTGTCCTGGCTGAGCGGCGGATCGACGACATCGGTACATTCGTTGCGGCGGGTGCGGTCTGGGCGATACTCCGACTCATCGTTCTGGGGACCGCGACTGGAGGAAATGCTGGGTCGGGCGGTTCGCGCCGCAGCCGCGATGCCGGGCGGAACGCTGGCGGATGCCCACACGTTGCTGGCCACGGCGGGGCGGACCCGCCAGGTCGCCTCGCCCCAGGCCGTGGAAGCGTTACGCGAATTGACCGACCGCATCCGCGAGCGGCCCGAAGACGCCGACGGGGCCCGACGCTTGCTCTACGACATTGTCCGTAACCCGACGCTGTCGGGGATGCTGTGTGCGCGAACGCCATCGCTTTCGGCGAGCGAGCTGGTCGAGCCCGGGCGCGTGGTCCTCATCTCGGGAAATGCGTCCGCGGTCGGGGAATCCACGACCCGGTATCTGTTCGCCGTTTACCTCGCGTTGCTCTGGTCGGCGTTGCTCGCCCGCGAAACGACCTCCAAGACGTTCGTGGTGCTGGACGAAGCGCAATGGTTCGCGCACGAGAGCCTCTCCGAGATGCTCCGCCTGGCCCGTCGGTCGAACGTCCACGTCGTGCTGTCCACCCAATCGCTCGCTTCGCTACCGGAAGGGGTGCGCGACGCGGTTTGGACGAACGTCGCCGACATCGTCGCATTCCGTGGTTCTCCCGAGGAGGCGCGCGAGCTCGCGCGGACCTCGGGCAGCGCTTCCGCCGAAGCACTCCTCGCCCTGCCGCGCGGCCAAGCGGTGGTTTTCCTTGGGAAGGGCGAGCGCGTCCTCCGAGTCCGAACGGTACGGCTACCGTCCCCGGCCGTGGAGAAATCGTCTCCAAGAGACTCCGACGTCAGTCGACAACTAGGCAACGGTTGCCCCGCCCAACCCAGTGCTCCCACCGGGCCGGCACCTTCGGATCACAACGCCGTGCTGGGGGAGCTTCGGGCCCAGGGTGCCTCCATCGCTCCGGGAGAGCTCCTCGCGGTCTCGGTCGAACTGCTCCGCACGAAAGGTGGCTCGGCCGGGGAGGGCCTCGCTCGTCGGGTCGGAGCCGAGCTCGGTCGAGCGGGCGCCATCGTTCGAACGGAGCGAGGGCCCGGGGGAACCGTTTGGCGGATCGACCCGCGTCGGATTCCGGGCGGGCCCGGACGGTCGCGGCGACCGGTCGGTCGGCGGTAGTTCCTCTCGGCCACAACACTCATAGTCTCGGAACGGCTCGTTTTCTCGATGGAATCCCCCGGGCCATCCGCCGCCGGCCCCGAGCCCCCTCGCCGCACGGAACCGGCCGTGGGCCTCGAGCGGTGCGTCACCGGGATCGAAGGCCTGGACAACATTCTCGGCGGAGGGATCCCGCGGGGGAACACCGTGCTGGTCGCGGGGAGCGTCGGCACCGGGAAGACCACCCTCTCGCTCGAGTTCCTCCTGCGCGGCGCGGAGCGGGGGGAGCGGTCGCTGTTCCTCTCCGTCACCGAGGCGTCCGACAAGCTCGTGCAGAACCTGTCCACGTTCGAGTTCTTCCGGACCGATCTGGTCGTCGACGGCTCGCTGGTGTTCGTGGACCTGCCGGTTCTTTACGAAAAGCTGGGCCTCGAGTCGGAGGAGCTCTCCTCCGAGGAGCTCGACATCCTCGTCCGGACGATCCGTGACCTGGTCCGCTCGCTCGGAATCAAGCGGCTCGTGCTCGACAGCCTCACCTCGCTCTGCTACCGCATCCGCAAGGACGAGCAGATCCGGGAGTTCGTGCTGCGCCTCGGAGAGGAGATGAGCGCCTGCGATTGCACCTCGATGCTCGTCTCCGAGATCACGCCGACCCAGGGCCGGTACTCGACCCGGGGCGTGGAGGAGGCGATCGTGGACGGGATCATCCTTCTCTGGAACGCGCGACGGCGCGGCGACATCCACCGGGTGCTCCAGATCGTGAAGATGCGCGGTTCCGCGCATTCGCACGCCCAGTACGTGATCGAGCTCACCCCGATCGGCATCCTGATGACGCCCCACTTGAAGGGCGCCCGCGCGGACGAGGAGGGCTGAGGGTTGGCGGCCGACATCGGCGATAGGCTGCGGGCCCTGCCGCCCGGGACCGCGGTCACCCTGAAGCTCGACCCGCGCGAGTACGCCGACCAGTACTTTTCGGTCCTCACCGCGCGCTCCGGGACGTTGGGAGCGGGGCGAACACGCACACGATCTACGTGGCGGTCACGAGCCCCGCCGCGTTCGTCTGGTCCCTCGCCCAGGCGTTGGACGTGCCGGCGGACCGGGTGTCGTTCGTGGACGCGATCAGCCACCTCATGATGCACTACGAGAATCCGCTCCCGAACGCCACGTACGTGGAAAGCCCGCGGGCGCTCGAGTCGATCATGCTCCGGGTGGAGTATCTCCTTCGCCGGACCCGCAGCCCGCGCTCGACCGTGATCATCGACAGCGTGAACTCGCTCGCGATCCACAACCCGCCCGAGCTGCTCTCCGAGTTCCTGCACATCCTGCTGAACAATCTCAAGTCGCGCCAGGTGCTCACGCTCGTCCTCGAGACCACCGAGGAACAGGCAACGAGCGTCGAGCAGTTGCTCAACCTTGTCGTGGACGAGACGATCGACATGGCTCGTCTGGGGCCCTGACCGTGACGGACGAGGGCCCCGTCCTGGGCATCCCCGAGATCGACGACCCGATCCGGACCGCGTTGCCCTGTCGGGTGGCTCGCCCTCCTGAAGGGGTCGACCGGTGCCGGCAGCTCGGTGCTGGCGAAGCAGTTCGCGCACGCCGGGGTCGGCACCGTCCCGGTCCTGTTCTACACCACGTACGAGCGCTCGGAGGACGTGCGCCGGTCGTTCACGGACTTCGGATGGGACCCGGAGGCCGTGAAGATCGTCAACCTGGCCGACGAGTACTACGAGCGGGTCCTGGTCCGGGGTCTCGAGGTCGCAAAGGCGCGGGAGCACGGCCTCGGCGTGGAAGGGCTCGTCCGAGAGCACCTGGGCGAACGCCCGGCGACCGGCTTTCGGCTGACCGACCGGATGCTCGCGGACCTCGCCGGGATCGACGCGCCGTTCCGGCTGATCGTCGATTCGATCGACTTCTTCTTCGAGGTCCTGCCCGCGCACGACGTCACGACTGTGGCGCGCCAGATCCGGCACCGGTGCCAGACGGTCGGCGGACAGGCGATGATCACGCTCCACTCGTCCGTCTACGACCGCGCCACGGTGGCGATCCTCCAGGACCTCGCGGACGTGGTGCTGGACCTCCGGGCCGAGCCCCAACGGGACCGGTACGTCCACACCTTATCGGTCGAGAAGGTCGGGCACCGTCCGAACCTCACCCGGATCTGGAAGGCGGAGCTGGGGGAGGCCGGCTGGGGCGTCCTGGCGCCCCCGTCGACCTCGCGATAGCGGCCTACGCGCGCGCCACCGAACCCTTATCCCCGTCGGTCGGCTCGTTTCGGCGGAGACGCCCCGTGGAAGACGTCCTGATCCGAGCGGTCGAGAAAGTCGAGCTGCGAGACCCGGTCCTGATCGAGGGTCTGCCGGGCGTCGGCAACGTCGGAAAGCTCGCCGCCGACTATCTCCGCGACCAACTTCACGCGAAACCGCTCGCCACGATCTACTCGAAGTTCTTTCCGCCGCAGGTCTACGTGAACGAGACCGGCATCATCCGGCTCGTCTCGAACGAGCTCGCCTACTGGAAGGCCCCGGCCTCCTCGGCCCACGACCTGCTCATCCTCGGCGGCGACTTCCAGGGGATCAGCCCCGAGGGACAGTACGAGATCACCGAGCGGGTCCTCGACTACTCCGCGAAGCTCGGGGTCCGGGAGGTCTACACGCTCGCCGGGTTCGCTCAGGGCCGCGTGATCGAGGAACCCCGGGTCCTCGGCGCCGCGACCGTCCCCGCCAAGGTTGAGGCGATGAAGAAGTTCGGCGTCCATTTCTCCCGCAACGACCCCGGTGGCGGACTGATCGGGGCGAGCGGACTGTTCCTGGGCCTGGGCCGCCTCTTCGGGATGGAAGGGGTCTGCCTGATGGGCGAGACGAGCGGCTACTTCGTGGACCCCCGCAGCGCGGAAGCGGTGCTCAAGGTGCTCGCCAAAGTCCTGCGGCTTGAGGTCGACTTCACGGCGCTCGAGGCGAAAGCGAAGGAGATCGACCGGATCGCCCAGAAGATCCACGAGGCCGAGCAGCGGTCGGCCGAGGGAACCTCGGTCTTGCCGCCGGCGAGCCGCGAGGACCTCGGCTACATCGGCTAGCGGGACCCCGCGCACGGGGGACCGCTTTCCAAGCGCGGAGGTGGCGCCCTGTCGGCGAACGACACCGCCGTGCAACCGCTCCTCGCCCGCATCCGGGCCGCGGCGGACCCGGACGGGTTCGTCCCGTTCGACCGGTTCATGGACCTCGCGCTGTACGCGGAGGGTCTCGGATTCTACGCGGCCGAGGGCTCACGGTTGGGTCCGCGGGGCGACTTCTACACCGCGAGCCACGTTCACCCCCTGTTCGCGGCCACGATCGCCCGGCACCTCGAGGAAGTCCGGCGATCGCTCGGGGAGGCGCGACCGTTCTCGATCGTCGAGCTCGGTCCCGGAGACGGCGCCTTGGCCGAGGGCATCGTCCGTTCGCTGGCCGGCGTCGCCACGTCGGGAGGACCGGTCGAGTACGTGCTCGTGGACCGGTCCGAGCCGCTCGGATCGCTTGCGCGCGACCGCGTCGAGCGCGCCGGGCGCGAGGCGGGCATCCGGGTCCGGTCGCAAGCGGGCGCCGGCAGCGAGGGCCTGTTCTCAGGAGCGGTCCTCGCCAACGAGCTTCTCGATGCCCAGCCTACGCGTCGCCTCCGCTGGACCGGCTCCGGCTGGGCCGAGCTGGGGGTCCGATGGGACGGATCTCGGCTGGTCGCCGCGGAGAGCCGCACCGCCCGCCCCGTGGGAGGCGAACCTCTCCCCCCGGCGATGCGGACGGGCTGGTCATCGAGATCTCCCCCTCCGCCGAGGCGATCGTGCGCGAGGTAGCGGACCACCTGGTCCGCGGTGTCTTTCTGATTCTCGACTACGGCATGGAAGAGAACGAGCTGCGGCGGGCCCACCCGGCCGGGACCCTCGCGGCCGTCCGGTCCCATCGATCGCTGAGCGATCCGCTCGACCGCCCGGGAGAGACCGATCTCTCCGCCTTCGTGAACTTCACCCGCGTCCGCGCGGCCGCTCGGGCCGCGGGATGGTCCGAGCTCGCGTTCGGCCGTCAGGCCGAGGCGCTCGGTCGTTGGGGATACCCCGACGTCTTGGCGGAGGAGCTCCGTCGCGCGAAATCCCCCGAGGAGGAGGTCCGCGTGCGGCTGGCGTCCAAGAACCTGCTCTTTGGGTTCGACCGGTTCCAGGCGCTCGAGCTCGCGCCGACGGTCGGCGAATCCCGGCGGGCCCCGGTCACGCCCGAGGGCCCAAGGGGCGGGCGGTGATCGGTTCCGCGACCTTCCCCTCGACCAGGATCTTCGCCGTTTCCGGCGGGATCGAGAGGATGTCGTCGGTCCGGAGGTCGACCGTTTCAGTACCGATACTGAGGGGGCGGCCGTCCTTGACGACCCGCACGTAGGTCAGAGGACTGCCGGCGGAGTGCCCGGGGGTCGCGTCCATTGCCGGAGCGTGGGCTCTCGGGGCCGCACTCGCGGCGGGGGACCGCGTGGGAACGACCGGCGTTGCGGCCACGGGTGCCGGAGCCCCGGCGATCTCGAGATACGGAGCGGCCGTTCGGCGAAGGTTTTGAAATGTGCCCAGAAGCTGATCGAACATCGCCTTCTCTTCGGCCAACGCGTTCGGTAGGTCCCTCGACCCGCCGATGCTGGCCTGGAACGCCAGGGAGAGCACCTTTTGCATCCGACCTTCCAGAACGTCCCGGGCGACCTGGGTCGCCCGCTGGTACGTCTGACGAGAGATCTCCCCCTTGCGCGAGGAAGGATTCTCCCGAAGATCGGCCTCGTACGACCGCTTGAGCTCGACCAGATACTGCGCGACGGTCGGGTAGTAGTCGGGCGGCAGCTTCGCGAGGGACCGCCCGGCCGCCTCGTTTCTTCGCCATTCGAGCAGCAGAGTGAACGTGTCCGGCATTGGGGCCGCTCGCACACCAGCCTCGGGATTTAACTTGAGCCCGCATCGCCCGACCCGGCCTTGTCCCCCTAGAACTTCAGTCGCCGGCATCGGCCGCGCGACGGTTCGTGCGTCGGATCCTGCCGGTCAGTTCAACGCAGGGACTATACGCACTCTGTGCTGAGTTCGCCTCGGGGGCGCCCGGTCCGCCCAAGGCCGGTCGAACGATGTGAGCAGCGATCGCGATGCGGATACAGCGTTCGAGGAGTTCCTCGAACTATGGAAGCGATTTCTCGCCGACAGTTCGACTCCCGGTACGGTGGTCGTGGTCGAGGGGGAGCGCGATCGCAAGTCGCTCCGGGCGCTGGGCGCCACGGGCCCGATAGTCGCAGTGCACCGGGGCCGAACCCTTTCGGGCACCGCAGCGCAGCTGACCGCTGGCAGCCGTCGGGTCATCCTACTGACCGACTGGGACACGGAAGGCGGCCATCTTGCGCACCGTCTCAAGGAGTTCCTCGCCCCGGAGGCGCTCGTGCTCGACCTCGAGTATCGACGCCGGCTCGCGCGTGCACTTCGCGGCGAACTGGCGCACGTGGAGGGCTTGGCCGGCTGGGCCCGCCGCAACGCGACGCGGCGCGGAGCGTCAATCGAAACCCTGCTCGACCTCCGGGAACTCCCCGGGGGGACCCTCCCTACGGAATGACCTTCGACTGGGTGCGTCGCGTATCCCGGCGGTTGCGCGCGCGGGACGGGCGGAATCGCTCGGTGCCCTTGCCCGACCAGCGGAGTCCGCGCCCTTCGGTGCCGGCGCTCGTGAGCCCGCGATACACACGGTTCTTGTTCGCCGGCGCGCCGATCCAGGCGATCTTCGGGTCGGAGGCGATCTCGGGGTGCACCGGATCCACCAGAATGACCTCGAAGAACTTCTGCTTCCCGTCCTCGCCGACCCAGTAGGAGTTCAGGACCTCGAGGTTGGGGTAGTGCTTCTGCGCCCGTTCCTCGGCGATCCGCCGAAGGCTCTTCGCGAGCGTCATGCGGAGGATACCCTTGTGCTTGGGCCGGCGCCCGGCGATGATCGCCCGTTTGCGCTGACCGCCCCGGCGGACGCGGACCCGGACCACGGAGTACCCGCCCTTCGCCCGGTATCCGACCGCGCGTGCCCGGTCGAGTCGCGTCGGGTGCTCGAGGCGCATCACGGTCGTTTCCTGCCGCCACGTGAGGAGCCGCTCGTGCCGGAGCGCCGCCCCCTCGTCACCGAGGGTCTGGCGGAACGACTTGGCCATGTAGCGGTAGGCGGAGGTCGACATGGAGCGCGGCGCGGGGACCCGGGCACCGATTATAAAGCTACCCTCGTAGCTGGGTTCCGCTCGATCGCCCCGGGCGATGCCGGCCCGACGATGGCAGGATGGTTCAACGCCGTCACCTGGGGGGTTCTCGGAGGCCTCGCCGCGGTCAACCTCGTCGTTCTGCTCGCGGCGACCGACTCCACCGCAGGGGCCTGGCTCCGGATACGGATACGTCGCACTCTGGCCCTTCTCTCGAGACGATCGGACCTCGACTGGCTCGATTGGGTGCCCGTCACGGCCGCCGCCGGAATGGCGTTCGCGGCCGTCACGGCCTTCGGCCTTCTGACTGGCCAGTACGCGTGCCACCCGATCGTGGTCAGCGACCCGCTCGGACTGCTCGCTTCGGGGCGGGCGTTCTGGGCCGGGACCGACCCGTTCGAGGTCGCGAACTGCGGTGGCTACCTCGACGTGCCGTACGGTCTCTCCGCCGTCCTGATCAGCGCGCTCGGCAGCTTGGGTGGGCTCCCCGGGATCTATCTGGTGTGGGGCGCCGTAGCGCTGTCCATCCTACCGCTGACCTGGGCGGTGGCCGGCCGAGCGCCGGCGGGTACTCCTGTACGTGGGGACGTCGATACTCTTCGTTCCGATCATCTCCTCCCAGATCGACGGGGCAACGAGCGCGATCGTTCCGGTGACCGTGCTGTTGTTCCTGTACCTCGCGCCCCGGAACGAGATGCTCGCGGCCGCACTCGGAGGCTTCTTCGCCACCGCCCGTTTTCCGGCCCTGTTCCCGGTGCTGGGGGCCGCGGGAAACGCTCGGCGACGGTTCGCGACATTCGCCGTCGCGGCCGCCTCGTTCGCCGGGTTCACGGGCCTTTCCTACCTGGTTTGGGGCGCGGAGTTCGCCCGCACCGTCTTCTCCAACCAGCTGGGGCCCCGCTGGTTCTCGCTCAATCTGTACGGCGTTCTCTTGCTCGGCAACGCGCTTCCCGCTTCGCCCGCGCTCGAAATGGGTCAGGCGGCGGCGACCGTCGCCCTGCTCCTGATCGTGTTTTGGAAGGTGCGTTCCCCGGTGGCCGCTTCGGGGATCGTGCTCGCCGGTATCGCGCTCCTGACTCCGTACCTCTCGTTCAACTTCCTGATCTGGCTACTGCCCATCGCCCTCGTGGGTACCCGTGCCCGATGGTGGCTTTGGGCGATCGCTATGGTGGGTTCGCTCAACTACACGCTGGCCCTCAGTATCTGGGCCTGGGACGACGGGATCGCCTGGCCGAGCGCGGTGCTCGACGCAGTCCTTACCGCGCTGCTCCTCGCGTTGTTCGTCGAGCTTTGGCGGCAGGCGCTCCGCGGACCGTCGGCGAGCCCGGAGGTCGGCTTGACTGCCGGGAGCGCGGGATAAATAGACGGGTCCGGTCGCACGACCCGTGAGTTCTCCCACCCCGCCACGCCCTCCGTTCGAGCCGTACAAGACGAAAGTAGTGGAGCGGATCCCGAACCCGACGAGGGAGGAACGGGAGCATGCGCTCGAGCGGGCCCATTACAATCTCTTCAACCTCAAGTCGGACGAGGTTCGGATCGATCTCCTCACCGACTCCGGAACGGGGGCGATGAGCGACCGGCAATGGGCCGCGATGATGCTGGGCGACGAATCGTACGCCGGGAGCCGCAACTTCACCCACTTCGAGGAGACCGTCCGATCCCTTACCGGCTTCCCGCACGTCGTGCCGGCGCATCAGGGCCGGGCCGCGGAGAACCTCCTGTTCTCGAGCCTCTGCCGGCACGGCTCGATCGTGCCCAACAACATGCATTTCGACACGACCCAAGCGCACGTTCTCCATCAGGGCGCCACGCCGGTGAACCTCGCCGTGGCCGAAGCGTACGACCCGGAGAGCGACTATCCGTTCAAGGGGAACGTGGACGTGCCGGCCCTCGAGCGACTGCTGCGGGAGAACGGACCGGAGAAGGTCCCCCTCGTGATGGTGACCATCACGAACAACACCGGCGGGGGCCAGCCGGTCTCGCTCGAGAACTTTCGCAAGGTCGCGGAGACCGCCGCCGCGCACGGGGTGCCCGTGTATCTCGACATGTGCCGCTGGGCTGAGAACTCGTTCCTCGTTCGCGAGCGCGAGCCCGGCATGGGGGGCCGGACCATCCCCGAGATCGGCCGCGCGTTCTTCGACCTGGCCGCCGGAGCGACCATGAGCGCGAAGAAGGACGGGCTCGTCAACATCGGCGGGTTCGTCGCGACCCGGGACGAGCGGCTCGCCGAGAAACTGAAGGAAGCGCTGATCCTGTTCGAAGGATTTCCGACGTACGGGGGCCTCGCCCGTCGGGACCTCGAGGCGACCGCGGTCGGTCTGGTCGAGGCTACGGACCTCGAGTACCTCGAGCACCGGATCGGGCAGGTCCGGTACCTCGCGGAGCTTCTGGCCGGGAGCGGCGTGCCGTTCTTCCGCCGGTCGGGGGACACGGAGTCTACCTCGATGTCCGTCGGTTCCTGCCGCATCTCACCGCGGACGACCTCCCCGGTCAGGCCCTCGTGGTGGAGCTATACCGGGAAGGTGGGGTGCGTGCGGTCGAGGTCGGGTCGCTGATGTTCGGGACCAGCTCGGGTGCGGGATCCCGGTCCCTCGAACTGGTCCGGCTCGCGATCCCCCGTCGGGTCTACTCCGCCGGTCAACTCGCGTACGTCGCCGACGTCGTCGGCCGGGTCTACGCGCGGCGCGCCGCGGTGCGCGGCGTTCGCATGGTCTACCGCCCGGAGCGTCTGCCGCATTTTACCGCGCGATTCGAGCCCAAGTGAAGAGCCGAGCGCCGGCGCCTAGGGCCCCGACAAGCCGGACTGGGTCGGCGCCGTACCGGTGCCGGTCGTGACGCACCGGTCCGGTCGGCCGCCTCCATCGGAAGGGTGAAATCGCTCGAAGCGGTCGCTCGGGGTCACCGTGGCGCTTCTGGGACGGCTCGAGTACGGGCGGTGCAACCGGTGCGGTCACGAGATCGCGTTGGCGCGGCCGGCGACGGCGCACGGTTGGGCGCACCACATCACACGAAGCCGCCGGAGGGGGGTGCCCCATTGGCCGGCCGGTCACATCCTGACCGCCCGCTGCCTGCGCGAGCCGTGCGCCTGCACCTCCTCGGCGCCGAATCTCGACTTCCCGGTGAAATCCCGGCTCGTGTACCTCGGCGGCCGGGCCGACCCCTACGCCGAGTAGCGTCGCCCGCGGGCTCACCCGGCCGCGCGCACCCAGGGCAGGCGGGGCTCGGACGGGCGGACGACCTTCGCCGTCGCGTGGCTCTCCGTGGCGATCGCCCGCTCGAGATGGCTCGACAGCTCACGCACGAGCCGGTCCATCCGGGGCATCTCCCCCGTGGGTATCTCGGTCGGACCTTCCCAGACGAGGGCCGCGCCCCCGCTGGTGGGGTAGAAACGGAAGCTCACGTTCGCGGCGGACGGCGGAACGGCCGGGTTCTGGCGCTCGAGCCGACCCCGCACGCGGCTCTCGGACGGCTCGGTCGACTCCTCGCGGTCGACCGTGTAGCCCAGCGTGGCCAGGTAATCGGCGAGATATCCGGCGAACCGCTCCCGTCCGATCCCGCGGACCCTCAGCCAATCGCCGTTCCCCACCGTCACTGACGACCTTCCTTCTTCAACGCCCGCTCGAGGCTCTTCAGGAGCCCGAGCATCATCCGATACTCCGCCTCGGTCGGCGTCGCTCGGCCGAGCACGCGACGGAACAGGAGGATTAAACCCCGTCGTTTGTGCGAAGCGGTACTGCGTCCGCGCGACCAACCGCTCCAACCGGTCGAGGAACAGCTCCTTCTCCTTGCCGTTGAGCTCCAGGACCTCGGGCGCCGGGGTCGTCTCGGGGTCGGTCGGTCCACGGGCCCGGTGGACGGCGTAGAGGACGACCCCCACGGCGTGCGACATGTTGAGCGTGGGGAACTCACGGCGGGCCGGGATGTGCACGAGCAGGTCGCACCGCTCGAGCTCGGTGCGGCTGAGGCCGTTGTCCTCCGGGCCGAAGACCAGGGATACCCGCCCCTCGACCGAGCGCAGGATCTCCCCCATCCGCTCGGGGCTCACCGACCGCCGGTGGTAGGCCATCGACCGTCCGGTCGAGAGGTCGGTCGTCCCGATCACGAGGTCCGAGTCGGCGACGGCCTTCTCGAACGTCGGAGACCGAACGGCCGAGCGAAGGAGGGCGAGACCGCCCATCGCGCGGCGCCGGGCCTCGGCGCGCAACGGCGCCCGCGGCGCCACGAGCACGAGGCGGGTGGCGCCGAAGTTGCGGGCCGCACGCGCGACCGCGCCCACGTTGCCGTCCTCCTTCGGACGGATGAGGACGACATCGACCCGGGCGCTCACCCGGCGGTCCCCTCCGCGAACAAGCGGCGGACCATCCAGTCGGGGTCGAACGGCACCAGGTCCTTGTATCCTTGGCCGACGCCCACGAAAAGGATCGGTTTCTTGATCACGAACGTTGCGCTGAGCGCGGCCCCGCCCTTCACGTCGGCGTCGAGCTTCGTGAGGACGAGCCCGTCCAGGCCGATTGACTGCTCGAAGAGGCGGGCCTGTTCGGTGACGTCGTTGCCGCTCAGGGCGTCCCCCACGAAGAGCGTCAGTGTCGGCGAGACGACCCGACGGATCTTCTTCGCCTCCTCGATCAGGTTCTCGTTCGTGTGCTGGCGGCCGGCGGTGTCGACCAGGACGACGTCCACGCCCTTCGCTCGGGCGTGCTCGACCGCGTCGTAGGCCACGGCCGCGGGGTCGCTCCCTTCCTGCTGCCGGACGACCCGGATCCCCAGCCGCTCGCCGTGGACCAGGAGCTGCTCGATGGCGCCGGCACGGAAAGTGTCGCCCGCAGCGATGACGCTGCGGAGTCCCTTCGACGTGAGCCATCCGGCGAACTTCGCGACGGTGGTGGTCTTGCCGCTCCCGTTGACGCCCACAAAGAGGACGATGTACGGCTTGGGCGTGTGCGTTCGGATCTTCTCGACCAGGTCGATGGGCGGCTGCGCGAGGATCGCCCGGATCGAGCGCTCGAGGCACGTCCGTATCGCGTCCTCCGCCTCGACGCCCGAGCGGAGCTTCCGTCCGGTGAGCTCCTTGCGGAGGCTGCGTCGCAGAC
This sequence comes from uncultured Thermoplasmata archaeon, assembly GCA_963804505.1. Taxonomy (GTDB): domain Archaea; phylum Thermoplasmatota; class Thermoplasmata; order Lutacidiplasmatales; family UBA184; genus Lutacidiplasma. The sequence goes on along the minus strand of CAWDQP010000011.1, from coordinate 2,833 downwards.
GCTCGACCACGGGTAGGGCGACGTCGGACTGGAGGAGGACGATCTCGAGGTCGTCGAGGACGTCCTCGATGGTGGACTCCTTGAGCTTCTGACCGAAGAAGCCGTCCGAGAAGAGCGAGGCGTCGCCCGGCACCGGCGTCGGGGCGGGCACCGGAGGCGATACCGACCGTGGCGCCGTCGGGCTCCTCGGCGTGGGGGCCGGAGGTGTTCCCGACCGCGGCGCCGCCGAAACCTTCGGCGCAGGAGTGGGCGGACGCGCGGGGGCGGGGTTGGGGTTGGGGGCGGGGTTGGGGGTGGGAGAAGGCGCTCCGGGCTCGTCCCGGTCGCGTCGCAGGCGGGCCTTAAGCGCGGCCCACATCGGCCGGGGCCCCCGCCGAGCGCTCGGCGGCTTCGAGCCGCGAGGAGATCTGCTGGATCCGCTCGTCAAGCGAGGTCATCTTGCCCTCGAGATCACGAACGGCCGTGTCGATCCGTCCGAGGCGTTGGGCCAGGAGCTCGACGACCTTAGGTCGGTCCATCTCCACCACGAGGCCCGAGCCGATACCGATCAGGACCGGCGCGTTGCGGGCGACCGAGCCTCGGACGAACGACTCGCCCCCCAGCGGAAGGAGGAACTCGGTCCCCGCCGCCGCCCGGTCGATCCCTTCCAGGCTCTCGCGCGCCCGGGCGTGGTCTTGCCGCGACGCGGTCAGGATCTGATGCTGCTGGAGGAGCGTGTTCAGCTGGCCGCGGTAGGCCTCCAGCCGCATGAGGTCCTCCTGGACCTGGCGCTCCGGACTCGGCATCCGTCCGGCGCTCATGCCTGGGGACTCGGCGATCGATTCGATTCGGACCGCGGACCGCTTGACGGAGTGGCAACCGCCGATCTCGGAGAGCGCCCACTCGCGCGCGATCTCGGGGGTCGCCGCGTCGTGCTGCTTCGAGAACGGCTGCCAGTAGCCGCGCCGGGCATAGAACGCCCCGCGCACGGTGTACATCGGCATATTCTCAGCAAACCCGGCCGGCGCAACCCAGGCGCCCTTGATAAACGTAGCCCTCGCGACGCCTCAGCGACCGGTCGCCCGTTCGGCCTCCGGTGGTTCGTCCGAGGGCGGGGACGCAGGCTGTGCGGCCTGATTCGCTTCGATACGACCCCGAAGCCGAGTCCAGACGCGCACGCGCTCGCGCAGCTCCGTGCCCGAGTCGGCGCAGGCGGGCGGAACTCGTCCCGCGGCAGGACGTCGTACGGGAGGGGACGGATCGTCGGCGCCGGGCTCGAGGGGCCCGCTCTCCTCGACCGTTTCGGAGGGGGACGGATCTAGCTCGCCAGAGTCTCCACGTTCTTCCACCGCTCCGTCACCTCCGCGTCGCTCAGGCCCACGGTCGGCGAGAAGAGAACGCGGTCGCCCCAGGCGGCCCGCGCTGCCGGGTAATCGTCCACGCCGATCGGCAGGACCACCCCGTCCGCCCGCACGGTGTCGGCGAGACCGCCCAGGGCCTTTGTGAGCTCCGCGGGGTCCGGGTTCGCGGTGGTGATCCGCGCGGCGGGATCGAACCGGCTCAGGACCTGCCGAGCGAGCGGCTCGCCCTCGGGGACCGTTACCAGGCCAACGCGGCATCCCCGCTTCATCATCAGGTAGGCGCCCAGCGCGCCCCTCGGGCCGTCCACCAAAGCAACGAGGTGCCCGGCGACCCCGAGCGGCAGGCCCCCGGGACCCTGCGTGCGGTCGAAGTAGAGGTACGTTCGAGGTCCTCGAACCTCGACGAACAGCTCGACGTCCGGGGTTCCGAGGTTCACCCGGAGCCCGCGATCCCCGAAGCGGTCCATCACGTCCGACCCGAGCTCCCGGGCCAGCTCCTGGCTCGTGAACGGGTGGCTGCCGGTCCTCCGGGCCCGGACTGCGAACGACGAGTTCGGGAGTAGGCGGCCGTCCGCGTGCTCGAGCAATCGATCGCGGATCGTGGCCCGGTCGGTCGGGACTTCGAACACCCGGCTCACCGAGGTAACCCCGAACACGCGCTGGAGGAGATGCACGGCCCGGTCTGGATTGTCGGCCTCGGCGTACAGGTGCCCCCGGTCGGATCGAAGCCGGACGGCGATCCCTTCGCGGACGAACTGCTCCACGATGTTCCGGCGGAGCGATCGCTCGAACTCGCGGCGTACCGGCGGCGACTTGAGCGCCAGCTCACCGTACCGGACGAGGAAGAGCGACGACATCGAGAACCGTTAAGACGGCGGCTCCCGTAAAGCGGCTTCGCGGCGGGGTAGAAGGGCGTGACGACCGTGGACTCGGGAGCGGCGGACGCCACCGACCCGTGGACGCCGTGGATCTCGGCCGCGGCGTCCGGGCTCGTTCGGGCCGCGAGCGCGGCCGGCCTTACGCTCTCCGAGCCGGAGGTCCGAGCCCATCTCAGCGCGGACGGCGGGCCCGAAGGGGACCTTGCGTTCCCCCTCCACCGGTTCGCCGCGCTCGCAAAATCCCCGCCGGAGGAGCTCGCCCGTCGTTCTGGCCGAAGGCTTCCCGCCCATCCCCTCGCTCAGCCCTCCGGTCGCGAAGGGGGCCTACCTCAACTTCCGAGTCGATCCGCAGGAGCTGGTCCGCGCGACGCTCTCCATCGCGCTCGCGCGGGGGGATGCCTACGGTCGGGGACCACCCCAGGTCGGTGCGGTGTGCGTCGAGCACACGAGCGCGAACCCGACCGGCCCGTTCCACATCGGCCGCGTCCGAAACGCGATCATCGGGGACACCCTCTCGCGCGTGCTTCGTGCCGCCGGAACCGACGTCACGACCCAGGTACCACATCGACTACATGGGCCGCCAGGCGGCGATGGTCACGTGGATCTGGGGCAAAC
>CAWDQP010000010.1:0-651751 GCA_963804505.1 uncultured Thermoplasmata archaeon | reverse complement strand
ATGTTGTGTGCGTGGCCAGCCTGGGTTCGAGTACGTGCTTGCTGGTATTCCGGCGCGGCACGTCTGCCCGAGCCCGGGAGCCGCGCGAAGGTGCTGGTCGTCGACGACGAGGAGCGATTCTGCGTCCTCTTGTCCAAAGCGCTCGCGCGATTCGACGACCTCTCGATCGAGACGACGAGCAACAGCCGAGACCTCCCGGCGCGCATCGCCGCGGCCGATCCAGACGTGGTGCTTCTGGACGTGATGATGCCAGGCTCGAGCGGCCTCGACGTGCTCCGCGAGCTCCGACGTCGTCGCGCCTCCTGTCAGGTCGTCATGATGACCGCCGCGACAGCGTGGAGCTCGTGGTCGAGGCCATCAAGTCGGCGGCCTATCAGTTCCTCGTCAAGCCGTTCGAGTCGATGGAGGCGGTCCACGTCGCGCTGCTGAAGGCCGCGGAGCATGGCCGCCTCGTCGACCAGTCGCGGTCGCTCGAGCCCAGAGGCTCGAAGCGCACGAGCGCTTCGGCGAGATCGTCGGGCCGTCTCGCCGCCGATGCGTGCACTGTTCGACATGATCGAGCGCGTCGCCGAGCACACCTCGGCCGTGCTCATCCTCGGCGAGAGCGGCACGGGCAAGGAGCTCGTCGCCCGCGCCATCCACAAGCGCGTCCGCGCGCGCCGACGAGCCCTTCGTCGCCGTCAACTGCGGCGCCATCCCGGACGACCTCGTCGAGAGCGAGCTCTTCGGCCACGTGCGCGGCGCCTTCACCGGCGCCAGCGCGCACCGCGCGGGTCTCTTCGAGACGGCGGACGGCGGCACGCTCTTCCTCGACGAGGTCGGCGACCTGCCGCCGCCGCTCCAGGTGAAGCTCCTCCGCGCGCTCCAGGAGAGCGAGATCAAGCCGCGTCGGCGGACGGACGCGGACGCCGGTCGACGTGCGCGTGGTCGCCGCGACCAACCGCGACCTCGAGTCGCGCGTCGAGGCGGGGACGTTCCGCGAGGACCTCTTCTACCGCCTCAACGTCATCGCGTCTCGCGTTGCCGCCGCTGCGCGAGCGCGGGAGGACATCCCGCTCCTCGTCGAGCACTTCCTCGACGAAGTCGCGCGGAGCCGCGCTGCAGGAGCCGCGCCCGCGGCTGACCCGAGCCATGCGAGCGCTGCGTCGGCGTACGCTGGCCCGGCAACGTCCGCGAGCTCGAGCACGTGATCGAGCGCGCCCTCGTGCTCTGTCGCGCGGCGGCTTCATCGAGAGGCAAGACGTCTCCATCGCCGGACCGAGCACCGCTCCGCGCCGAAGAGGGACCGGCGAGCCTGGACGGCACGTACACCGAGGCCCGGAAGGAAGTCATCGACGACTTCGACCGCCGCTTCGTGATGGGGCTCCTTGAGGCGACAGGCGGAAACGTCTCCCAGGCGGCCCGGCTCGCCGGCCTCGATTGAACGAACTTCCGCCGCTTGATGAAACGCGTCGGTGTTCGGCTCGAGTTTGACTGAGGCTCGGAGTACCCACTCCGGGGCGAGACTGCCCACGTCTTCGGCCGAAGACGTGGGGCCCGTCCCCCCATGCCCAGCTCTTTGCGCGCGGAAAAAGGCTCAGGCACGTTCGGTGCGATCGACTGGGGTGGAGGTCTTTGCCCATGGCTGAGAAGCGACGCTCGCTTGCGAGCGGAGCTCCGCCGACCCGAAGGGGCGTTCACATCCGAGCTCGCTTGCGAGCGGAACTCCGACCCGAAGGGGCGTTCACATCCGACGCTCGCTTGCGAGCGGAGCTCCGACCCGAAGGGGCGTTCACATCCCAGCTCGCTTGCGAGCGGAGCTCCCGACCCGAAGGGGCGCTTACAACCGAGGGTGCGCTCGCATTGGGGCAGACGCCATCGCCCTCCGACATCGTCGTCACCCGAGAGCAGCGTCGCTCGCGGCGCAAGCGCAACGTACGCGGCAGGTCGATCAGTACGAAAAGGATGGCAAGCACGCGCTGGAGATCGGGCGCGTTCTGAATCCGGACCTCGAAGGAATCGAGCGCCCGGCCGCCTGGGAGGACTGCCAGACGGGCGAGCGTCCATGCCCGTTCGTGTCTTGCAAGTATCACCTCTATCTCGACGTGTCCGAGCGGAGCGGTGCGATCAAGCTCAACTTTCCGGACCTCGAAGTGTGGGAGATGAACGAGACGTGCGTGCTCGACGTGGCCGACCAAGGGGGGGCGACACTCGAGGATGTCGGCGCGATGATGAACCTCACGCGCGAGCGGATTCGTCAGCTCGAGGTCAAAGGGCTCGCGAAGCTCGAAGCGTTGCGCGAGGTGACCGAGCTTCGCGACCACGTCGAGCCCGGACCGATCGGCAAACGACGTCTGCCGCTTCTCTTCGTGGAGGAGACAGCCCAAGGTCCGGGCGCGATCGCGGTGGGGAACAGACGCTGACGCAAGGCTCAGTGCGTTGGTGCGGGAGGGAGCTTCGCGAGCTCGGCGCGTTGCTCGACCAGGTTCCACGGGAGCTCCGCGTAGACGTCGTCGAAGAGCGTGTCGCGTGCGGGTGTGGACAGCTCCTCCACTTTCTTGATGGCGGGGGAGATCTCGTCTTGGAGCTCTTGCTCGAGGGCGGCGTCGCGCGCGTCGTCGATCAGACCGAGTGCACCACGAGTGCCTGCGCAGGCGGTCGAGCGGGTCCTTCTTCTTCCACGCCTCGACCTCGGCGTCGGTGCGGTAGCGCGTCGGATCGTCGCTCGTCGAGTGGGCGCCGATGCGGTAGGTCACCGCCTCGATGAACGTCGGGCCCTCGCCGCTGCGCGCGCGCGCCGAGCCGCGTCGCGACGACCGTGCAGACGGCGAGCAGATCGTTGCCGTCGACGCGCACGCTCGGGACGCCGTACGCCCGGCCCTTGATGGCGATCGTCGTGCGACGCCGTCTGGCGCGCGGTCGGGCACGCTGATCGACCACTGGTTGTTCTGGCAGATGACGACGCACGGCGTCTCGAAGACGGCGGCGAAGTTGAGCGCGGCGTGGAAGTCGGGCTGGCTCGTCGCGCCGTCGCCCAGAAGCCCACGGCGATCGACTCGTGGCCTTCTTCGGATCTTCATCGCCCACGCGCACGCCGACGGCCTGCGGGATCTGCGGCCCGATGCACGACGACCACGAGACCTGGTTCACCGCGCGCCCCGACTGATGGCTCGGCATCTGCCGGCCCTTGAGCACGTCGCCCGCGTTGCCGAAGACCTGCGCGATGAACTTCGTCGAGCGGAAAGCCGCGCACGAGCATGACGCTCTGCTCGCGGAGCGCGGGAAACACCCAGTCGTCGCGGCTCGAGCGCGAGCGCCGGTCGCGATGGGGATCGCCTCCTGCCCGTGCGCGCGCCGTAGAAGCCGACGCGTCCTTGCCGCTGGAGGACGATCATGCGCGCGTCGAGCAGACGCAGCCGGCGCATCTCGCGGTAGCCGCGCACGACGAGCGCGTCGGGCAAGCGTGGGTCCGTCTCCAAGTCCGTGCTTCCATCGTCACGGAGCACCCGAAGCAGGCCCGTGTCTAGCTCCTGCTCCGTCACGGCTCGCAGAGGCCGAGCCAGGCGGGAAGCGCGTTGCCGCTCCACATGATGGGCGTGCACGTCTCGTTTTTCGGGCAGCCGCCCACACCCGCGCCCGCGTCCGCGGCGATCGTGCTGTCGTAGGGTCCGCCCTGCCCTTTGACGTAGCACTGCCAGGTGCAAGACGACGCGCCGCCATCGAGGGCGCCGTAGCAACCGAGGCCGTCCTCGCAGTCGTTGCTGTATTGGCAGGCAGCCTTCTCAGCTTTCCCCGCGTCCGTGCCGCTCGAGTAGCTCTCGCAGGTGGCATTTCCGCTGCTGTTCTCGACGACGCACGCGAGGCCGGAGCCGCAGGGAAGGAGCTGGAACGGCTCGCACGGCTTGGCGTAATCACACACCGAGTATGCGATGAACGACTGGGGGCAGCTCGGAAGGTTCACGTCCACGGCGCATTTGCCCGCGAACCCTTCGGGCTGCGAGGTTCCACACGTGCTGTCGTCTCCGAGGCAGCAGTGCTTGGCGCACCGCCCATTGATGCACTCGAGACCCGCGACACACGGGTTCACCTGTTGCGGGTTGCAAGCGTAGCCCTCGGTGATCGCGCCCGTCGTGTTCGAGGCGCACTCGAGCTGGTAACTGCACGTGCCCGCTTCGAGCTGGGCGGGGAGGCATGTCTTGCCGCTCCCGCAGTTCTGGAGAACGATGTCACACGCCCCCGAGACGCCCGCGTCGCACGTCACTTGGGGAGCGTCGCTCCCCGCTTCGTTGCCTTGGCTTTGATCGACGGTCGCATCCATCGACGCGTCGGTCCCGCCATCCGTGTTCATGGGGTTGCTCGAGCACGCGAACACGAGCCCACCCGCCAAAGCGAGCGTGACGCCCGCCAACCCCAACCCCCGCCGTGAAAGAAAATCCATGACGTTCACCGTATCATCAGTTTGTCCCGCACATGTACTGGACGATGCGGGTGAGGTAGTCGGTCTGCTGGCTGGCGAGGTCGGTGATGCTGGTGTTCGGAAAGCAGCTGGTGGACGCGGGCGGGGCGGCATCCCCGAAGAGCTCCGCGCACGGACCGCTCGTGTTCTCGACCGCCTTGTCGTAGCCCTCGCACTGGGTCTCGATGGCGGTCTCGTCGCACGTGGTTAGGTCGTCGCCGACGCACGTGCCGCACACAACATCCTGGCAGCCGTAGGATGCGTAGAGCAAGTCGCCGCACGATCCCTTTCCGCCGCTGGCGTGCTCTTCGCTCACCTCGCTGAGAGCGTCGTCGACGCAGCCCTCCCGGTTGATGGTGCCGATGGAGTTTTGGAAGACGACCACGCCCCACGTCTTGTCGGTGTACTGCGTCTCGATGCACTCGCCGCAGTCTTGCGCGGGTTGGCCCACCCCGAACTCGCTGCACTTCGCGGTCTGCCCACCCTCGCACGCGGCGTAGTCCATGGCTTGTTGCATCGTGCACTTCCCCGCGTTCGCCGGGTTGGGGGGGTGCATCATGTCCGGGTTGTACACCCAGGCTTCGTACTTGGGGAACAGCGCCGACTTCGAGAGGTACGTCCCGTTCCGCAGCCACAGGGTGATTCTGGAGCCCGTCGGGCGAGAGTGCGCGGCCATCCCGTCGTATCCCGCGCGCTCCTCCTTCGTCGCCGCGCACAACGCACGGATATGCCACACCGTGCCGCCGCCGAGGCCCGACTCGTTGAAGGTAACCGCGAACAGAGCGGGCGAGAACCGAACATGAAACAGAACATTCTTGGAAGAAAGATTGGCGGAACCGTGAGCGCCCGCCGCCACCCCGCCCTGCTCCACGCCGAGCGTGTAGCCCGCGACCGAGGAGATTGAGAACGAGTGGGGTCGCTGCGAGACCATGGAACGAGATGGTCCCCTTCGCCGAACAGAGTTGGCTCTCGACCGTGACGCACCAGACCGTCCCGGGGACGAGGCCCGTCTCGGAGAACGCCACCGAGTGGGTCGCATCTTGGCCGTACGGCCGCGGGCGCCGGGGGCCCACCCCGAGCCGCCGAACGCGGCAGCGGACGCGATGGAAAAACCGGGTGGTCGTAGCGACCAGGACGATCACAGCCACGAGGGACAGCGCACGAGAAGTTCGAATGGCGGTCATTCTTCGGTAACTCTTATGCGCATAGATGCGCACCATTTGGAACGCTGCCGAGTCCTACTTGAACGTTTCGTTGGCGGGACTCGCCGACGAGCGACGGTGTGTGTGACCGTCGGAGGGGGCAGCCTGCCGTACGGGACTCGGCCCCCCGGTCGAACGGCTTCAGCGGTTCGGGTTGTTCAGGTCGAATCGAAGCTCGTCGAAAGTGCGACTCAGGTCGAGGTAAGCCTCCCGAAGATTGCTGACCGTATCATGCGTCGCCGGGGTGGAGAGTACTCCATTTCCGAAAGTGACTCGAGAAGGAAGGCCCTCACACAGGCCAAGGAACAGAAGGCCCGCCCCTTCACCAAATATTCCACGGTGTCCGGGGCATCCGAGATCACGAACCGCTCGACCCCGGCGAGCAGACGTGACCCGCACCGGCACCGTTCGGCGAGAAATGGAGCAGCCCGGAGGTCCGACCCCAGGACCCAAGGCATGTGAAACCAGAAGGTCGGGTTGTCCGAACCCATGTACCGTGGGTTACAGTATAGCGGAGTGCTGGATACATACCTTCCGGATCGCGACGATTGCCTCGGTCGCCTCAGGGGTTGGCACGGCACGCGTGCGGAGCGAGGAGAGGCTCCGGGGGTCTTAGGGAACGTCGAGCGATGCTTTGTCCCCCCCGGCCGTAGCGCCACGGGGCTCCGCGTGCGCCGACCGAATCGCGGCGAAGTACAGCGTTGTGGATGGGCCGAGCTCGACCCCCTTCTCTCCGAGTACCACGATTCGGAGTGGGGTGTCCCCCAACGGGACAGTCGCGCCCTGTGGGAGATGCTGGTGCTCGAAGGATTCCAGGCCGGCCTATCCTGGACCATCATCCTTCGGAAGCGCGATGCGTTTCGGGCCGCGTTGGAGGGTTCCACCCGGAGGAAGTGGCCGGTACGGCCCGCGGGACGTGGCACGACTGCTGGCCGACCCTGGGATCGTGCGATCCCGCGCCAAAGTAGGAGCTACGATTGACGGGGCGCGGGCTTACCTTGCGATGCAGACTGCAGGCATTGACTTCTCGAACTTCGTCTGGCGCCTGGCCGGCGGAGCTCCGCTTCGGTCCAAGCGACCCGGCCGGACCCAGTCTCCACTCTCCGTAAAGATCTCCGGGGCGTTGAAGTCTCGTGGATTCAAGTTTGTCGGCCCGGTTATCGTGTATGCGTGGATGCAGGCGGTCGGGATCGTGAACGACCACGCCCTGGGCTGCTTCCGACGGAACGAGATCGCGGAGGGCTGACAATCCCGCTTGCCGGGATCTCCTCCCACCCACCTCCGCCAGCCGGCGTTGGGTAGGACGAACGGCCGTGGAATTCCGTAGGCCGAACCCGACCCGACCCCAGGGGCGGACCTTCGCGCCTCGCGCCGGCGGCTTGCGATGTGGACCGAGGACTCGCGCGGCGCATCGGGCGAAGCCAAGAGCATCGCCGCGGCTAAGCTCTTAATTGTCGGATTCACTCGAGACGCCGTGACAGCGCGACCGAGCGGGAGGCCGGAACCACTCGGGGACCGGTTCGATTTTCACTCGCATTCCTTCCTATCGGACGGCACGACGTCCGCGACCGACATGTGGAACGAAGCCCGCTGCTTGGGCCATCGGGTGCTGGCGCTCACCGACCACCTGTCCCTTGAGGACCCCGCTCCGCTCTTACGTCGCCTCCACCGGGAGGCCCGGGCCTGGGACGGCGAGCCTTTCGTGCCGCTGGTCGGCGTCGAACTGACGAAGCTTCCACCGCGTAAGATCGCGGCCACTGCCCGTGCGGCTCGTCGTCTGGGCGCCGAGATCGTGCTCGTCCACGGCGAGACCGTCGCGGAGAACGTTCCCGAGGGCACGAATCGGGCGGCCCTTGAATCGGGCCTTGTGGACATCCTCGCCCATCCGGGGCTGCTCACGCCGGAGGAGGCGGAGTTGGCGAAGACGAACTCGGTCGTCCTGGAGATATCGGCCCGCCGCGGGCACTCCCTCGCCAACGGGCACGTGGCTCGGCGGGCGGAGGAAGCGGGGGCCCTCATGGTCGTGGACTCCGATGCGCACGCGCCGGACCAGCTCGTTCCGACGCCGCGGGCAAGGACGATTGCGTTGGGGGCGGGGATTCCCGAACCGCTACTTCGCAAGGTACTCGAGGAGACCCCGAGGACGATCCTTCGTCGCTGCCGGCCCTCGTGACCGGGCCGGTCGGTGAGGTCTCGCGCGCGAGCGCCCGGAAGCGATATGGGGACGGGGCCCGCTCGGGGCTCGATGATCCACCTGGTACCGATGAACCCCGAGGAGTTCCGCGCCTTCCTAGCCTGGCTCGACGAAGACTACGCTAACGCGCACGTCCGGGCGGGAACATGGGGCAAGGCCGACGCGCTTGAGCGGGCCCACGCCGAGACGCAAAAGCTGCTTCCGAACGGACCGGCGACCGGGTCAATTCCTGAACGTGATCCGAGAGGGATCTACGGGGGAGCGCGTGGGGGAGGTTTGGCACGCCATCCAGCGAGAAGGCGTCCGGCCCCAGTTGTTCGTCTACTGGATTGGGATCGACGAGATGCATCGGCGGCGAGGATACGCGGGCCAGGCACTGAGAATGCTAGAAGAGGAGGCGCGTCGGGCGGGTTGCTACCGTGTCGCGTTGCACGTGTTCGGCGACAACGCGGGCGCGCGGGCGCTGTACGCCCGGGCTCGGGTTCCATGAGACGAACGTGCTGATGGCCAAGCCGGTAGACTCGCAGCGGTGAGGAGGGCGACCGGTGCGGGACGTGCTGAGCGCGTACCGTCCGGCGCGTCGCCGCCCTTCCGCCGGATCCGCCCTCGCGCGCCACCGGCCCCGGAGACCGGGTCGTTTCGCGGATCGCCGCCGCGATGCGCGAACCGCGCCTCCTTCTTTTCGACCTAGACGATACGATCTTCGATCATGTGGCGACCTGCCGGGCCGCCCTGTCCCGGCTCCGCGCGGAGAGGACCTTCCTGCGCCGGCGGTCCCTTGGCGACCTCTGGGACGAGTATCATCGCCTGGTGGACTTGACGCATTCGGAGGTGGCGCTTGGCCGTCGTTCCGCGGAGGACGCGAGGACCGAGCGGTGGGAGCGGATGGGGCGGTTTTGCGGGACGACTCTGACGCCCGGCGAAGCGTCTTCCGCGGCACGTCGGTACCGCACCTACTACCAGTCCCTGCGTAGGCCGGTCGCCGGGGCGCCCGAACTCCTGGCCCGTCTCCACCGTTCGGCCACGATCGGGATTATCTCGAACAACGAAGGGGTCGAGCAGGAGGAGAAGATCCGGCACCTGGGCATCGGACCGTCCGTCGATATCCTCGTCGTCTCCGGAAACGAGGGAGTCGCGAAGCCCGATCCCCGGATATTCCGCATCGCGTTCGAGCGGGCCGGGGCACGACCGGCCGAGTCCGTAATGATTGGCGACTCGTGGGAGAACGACGTGCTGGGGGCGACCCGGGCGGGTGTCCGCCCGATCTGGTTCAACCGCTTCCGGCTCCCTCGGCCGGACTCGACCCCGGCCGAGGAGCTGACCGCTCTGCGGCCGTTCTGCTCCGTGGAGCGGGTCCTGTACGGCGGCGCGCCACGCGCCGGCCTACTCTCTTCGGACGCGAAAGAGCGCGCATTATAACGAACCGACCGATGGCGCGCCGTGGCGAGCGTCCCGGCGGCGTGGACACCGGCAGCGCGTCGGGCGCTACCTGCGATGCGAACCTGGCGAGCCGCATTCCACCAGGAGCCGGAGCTCTCCGGTGAGGAGCGGAAGACGCGCGATCGGATAGTCCGGGCCCTAGACGAGCTGGGCATTCCGCACCGGACGTACCGGCGATTTCCCCGCGGTCGTAGGCTTGATCGGGGGAGAGCGAAGCGGACCCGTCGTCGCCCTCCGGGCGGACATGGATGCGTTGCCGATCACCGAGGCGACGAAGCTCCCGTTCGAATCCCGCTATCCCGGCCGTATGCATGCGTGCGGGCACGATGTCCACATGGCCTGCCTTCTCGGAGCGGCCACGCTGCTCACCCGGTCGCCCCGGGCGCTGCGGGGACCCGTGAAACTGCTCTTTCAGCCCGCCGAGGAGGAAGGGCACGAGGGCGGCGCCCTCCCCCTGATCGAACGCGGCTGCCTCGAACACCCAAAGGTCGACTTCGTGGCCGGCTTGCACGTGGACCCCAGCCTTCCGCTGGGCCGCATCGGATGGCGGATCGGCTCGGCGATGGCCGCCGCCGACTCATTCAAGATCGTGGTCCGCGGTCGCGGCGGCCACGCCTCGACGCCGCAGCAGGGGCCGGACGCCGTGCTCGTGGCGAGCGAGGTCGTCACCGGGATGCAGGCCCTGGTGAGCCGGGTCCGCGACCCCTGCGATCCCGTCGTCGTCAGTGTAGGCTCGATCCACGGGGGAACCCGTCACAACATCCTGCCGGACGAAGTCACGCTCGAGGGAACCGTGAGGACCGTGGAGCCGGCGACCCGCGACCTGATCGAGAAGGCGTTGCGCCGCCGGGTCCGTTCGATCGCCTCCAGCCTTGGGGCCCGCGCTTCGATAACGTACCGGCGGGGGTACCCCGCCCTGATCAATCCGTCCGAGGCGACGGCGACCGTTGCGAAGGCGCTCGGGGTCGAGTTCGGACGGGACCACGTGGTCGAAGTGACCCGACCGCTCATGGGTGCCGAGGACTTTTCGCGCTATCTCGAACGGGTCCCGGGAACGTTCCTCCGCCTGGGCGTCGGGACGGAGAACGGACGGGCCAGCCTCCACAGCGCGACGTTCGCGCCCGACGAACGAGCCCTGGTCCTCGGCGCGGCGACGCTCGCCACCGCGGCGGTCGGCCTCCAGCAGGGCGATCGATGAACCTCCGGCGGGTCCGCGCCGATTTCCCGGTGTTGACCGCGACCCGGGGCCGCCCCGCCCCGGTCTACCTCGATTCCGCGTGCATGTCGCTCGTTCCTCGGCCGGTGCTTCGGGCGATGGAAGAGTACTACACCCAGTACCCCGGCTGCGCCGGGCGCAGCCTGCACCGGTTCGCCGAGCAGGTCGGCGCCCGATACGAAGGGGCCAGGGAACGGTTCGCGAAGTTCCTCGGGCGGAAGGACCCGTCCGGGGTCGTCTTCCTTCGGAACGCGACCGAAGCGATCAACCTCGTCGCACAGGGCCTTCCGTGGAAGAAGGGGGATCGTGTGGTGATCTCGGACCGGGAGCACAACTCGAACCTCGTGGTCTGGCAGCGGCTGGCCGCGGAGCGGGGGATCCGGATCGAGGTCGTACCGCTCCCCGACCACGACCCGTTCGACGACGCGGCGCTCGAGGACCATCTCGGGGGCGGGGTGCGCCTCGTCAGCCTCTTCCACACCTCGAACCTCGACGGGTCGACGCTGCCCGTCCGCGCGATCGCGGAGCGGGCCCACGACCGCGGCGCGATGGTAATGATCGACGGATGTCAGGCCGCACCGCACCGAGCGGTCGATCTGGACCGCCTCGGCGTCGATTTCTACGCCGTCTCGGGCCACAAGATGCTCGGCCCGACGGGCACCGGGGTGCTCGCGGCGGACCCGTCCGCGCTGATCCAGCTCCGCCCCCTCCTGCTCGGGGGCGAAACGGTCGAGGCGACCACGCTGGACAGCCACGAGCTTCGCCCGCCGCCGCACCGTTTCGAAGCCGGCCTCCAGAATTACGCGGGCGTCCTCGGCGCGCGCGCGGCCCTCGACTACCTCTCCGAGGTCGGTCTCGAGGCGATCGAAGCCCAGCAGCGCTCCATGAACACGATCGTGAGCCGCGCGCTCGCTTCCGAGCCACGCGTGCACCTTCTCGGCCCCGCGGCGCCCGCCGACCGGCCGAGCATCTTCGCCTTCGCGTTGGACGGGATCGACCCCCACGACGCCGCGCTCTTCCTCGACGAGGGGCACGGGGTCATGGTGCGCTCCGGCCTCCACTGCGTCCACTCGTACTACGCGGCGCGCGGCCTCCCCGGCAACGTGCGCGCCTCGTTCTACCTCTACAACGACCGGGCGGACGCGGAGGCGCTCGTCGCGGGGGTCGAGGAACTGCTGGAGCGGGTCCCCGACCGGCGCTCTACCGGTACATCGGAGGCGACGAGGGCGGGGTCGACTCGGAGCGCCCTCGCTCGGCGGCGCGCCGCTGGATCGAGAGAAGCTGCTTCTCGATCCGTTCGGCCTCGGCGTAGAGCGGGATCGGGTCGAGCGGGGTCCGCAGCAGGATCCGGTTGATCGTCTCGATGACCTTCGCCGCCGCCCGAGCGTCCGGGTAATCGGATTGGGCTTCGGCGAGGAACGTGAGGACGTCGAAGCCCCGGCGGCGACCCTCGTTGAGCACGACGCCGGCGATCCCGGTGATGACCCCCTCCGTGAACGGGAGCATGTTGGGCTCGATGTAGAGGTCGCGGGCCCGCTTGGTGCTCGCCACGCCGTAGACCTTCATGTCCCCGAGCCGGGGCGGTCGTGTGTTGCGCGGTCCGGTCGGCGCGGCCTCGACCACCAGCCCCTCGGGCGAGACGAGCAGGGAGCACCGCTGCTCGACGACCCAGTCGAGGATCGTCGTGGCCAGCGAATGGATGATCGCGGGCGCCGGATGGAACTCCGAGACGAACGCGACGAGCTTGTCGGCGCCGCGACCCGCCCGGTCGGCCGGGGGCCGACCCGCGTAGATCCGAACCGGGTGCTGCGGGATCCCGTTTCGGACCAGCGAGACCGTCGGGAAGGCCGGCGATTCGACAATGCCGATCTGTTCCATCTCGAGCGTGTCGATCAGATAGTTCGCGACGATCGAGCTCACGAGCCCGACCGAGGGAAAGCCGTCGATGACGATGGCCCCCTCGACGTCGACCCGCTTGATCTCGTAGATCTTGACCTGGTCGGCGGCGAGGGGCATCGGTTAGAGCGACCTCTCCACGATCTGGCCCAGTTCCTTCGACAGCAGCTCGACCAGGTCCTTCGTGAGCGCATGGCGGACGTCCGCGGGCAACGCGGCGAGGCCCAGCCGCGCGGTGGCCGTGCCGACTCGCAACAGGGCCGCGTACTCCATGGCCCGCGCCGTGAGGAGGTCGTGGACCGCGTCGCGGAGCGCCTTGTCGAGCTTCGGCTCCTCGCGCAGGGTCTTCTCGAGGTGCTTGCGGATCTCGTCCTTGACGATGTCGCGGGTGGCCTCCCGGAGGAGCTCCTCCGGACGCAACAGGTCCCGAGTGCTCTTGACGAGCAGATCGATCGGCTCGCCGGAAGACGAGTCCTCGGCCATCGGCCGGCCGAGCGGGAATGGGACCATAAGGGTTTGGCCCGATAGGGCCGGGTCGCGCCGGTCTCGCCACGCGAGGGTCGTGCGACGGTTGGGCCGCTGGAGTACGGCGATTCGGGAACGGTCCGCCGCGGTTACGCGGGCATCCCCGTCCGGTCCCCACCCGCCCTCCCGCCGCGGCGCGAAGAGGTTATGGCGCGCCCGGCATCGGCGGCGACGTGGGCCGGTAGATCAGCGGAAGATCGCTACCTTGGCAAGGTAGAGGTCGCGAGTTCAAACGACGGCGGGAACCGTACCGCCCTCGGAAACTCTCGCCCGGTCCACATCCGGGGACCGGCCATCTATCGGCAAATGTCGATGGCCTAGAACGACAGGAACCTAGAGGATTTATACCGCGCTCGCGTCGCACCGCTCGTGGAGGCGGTAATCCGCGAGAAGATCGCGGGTGAGGTCGTCCTCTCGCCCCATCCGGGCCGCACGCTACGGAAGTGGCGCGAGGATTTCCGGATCTCGCAGCGCGACCTCGCGAAGCAGCTCGAGACCGTTCCGTCGGTCATCAGCGACTACGAGTCCGAGCGGCGGGCCAGCCCCGGGGCCGGGTTCATCCGACGGTACGTGGACGGCCTGGTGGCCTTGGACACCACGCGCGGCGGGCGGATGAGCCTGCGCGGCGGCGTTCCCGCCCACTCCGACGGCATCCTCGGGATGCGCGAGTTCGCGGTCGCGATGCCGCTCAAGTCGGTCGCCGACCGGTTGGACGCGCACGCCGTCAGCCGTGTGGACCTGCACCGCGACATCCACGGCTTCACGGTGTTGGACGCGCCGCGCGCGATCCTTTCTATCGACGCGAGCCGGTTCGCGGAGGTGTACGGCTGGACGACCCAGCGTGCGCTGATCTTCTCCAACGTCCGGTACGGGCGCTCGCCGATGGTCGCCATCCGAGCCCACCCGTTGAAGCCGGCCGCGGTGATCTTCGCGAGCCCGGGCCGCGTGGATTCTCTCGCGGTCCGTCTCTCCGAGGTGGAGAACATCCCGCTCCTCACGACGGCGCTGCACGCGCCGGCCGTTCTCGAACGGCTCGAGGAGCTCTGAGGGCGGGGGCAACATGAAAGCAGGCATCGTGAGCTACGGGGTCTACGTTCCGAGATTTCGGATCACGCCCGCCGAGATCGGACGGGTCTGGGGGTCCGACGGCGAAGCCATGGGCGAAGGGCTCAACGTCCGACGCAAGAGCGTTCCGGCGCCGGACGAGGACACGATCACGATCTCCACCGAAGCGCTCCGCACGGCCCTGCTTCGGGGCGCGATCGACCCGCAGCAGATCGGCGCGGTCTACGTCGGGTCGGAATCGCACCCGTACGCCGTGAAGCCCACGGCGACCGTGGTCGCGCAGGCGGTCGGCGCCACGCCGTTCCTCACGGCCGCGGACTTTGAGTTCGCGTGCAAGGCGGGCACGGCCGCGATCCAGACATGCCTCGGGCTCGTCGGCGCGGACATGATCCGCTACGGCGTCGCGATCGGCACCGACACGTCGCAGGGGGCGCCGGGCGATGCGCTCGAGTACTCGGCGAGCGCCGGCGGCGCGGCGTTCGTGCTGGGCTCGGAGCGGGTCATCTGCCAGGTCGCCCGCACCCTCTCCTACACGACCGACACCCCCGATTTCTGGCGCCGCGAGGGCCAGAAGTATCCCGAGCCATGGGGGTCGGTTCACCGGCGAGCCGGCCTACTTCCGCCACGTGACCGAATGCGCGCATAAGATGATGGAGGTCCAGGGCACGAGCCCGAAGGACTACGCGCATGTCGTCTTCCATCAACCGAACGGGAAGTTTCCGCAGCGGGTCGGAAAGCAGCTCGGATTCTCCGAAGCCGCAGATGCGCTACGGACTGGTCACGCCCGACATCGGGAACACGTACTCGGCGGCCGCGCTCATCGGCCTCGCGAACGTCCTCGACCGGGCGAAGCCCCACGGAGCGGATCCTCATGATCGGATACGGCTCCGGCGCCGGCTCGGACGCGTTCGACCTCGAGACGACGGACGAGATCGCGAGCTACGACCGATCGTTCGGCCGCCTCGTGCAGTGGTACCTCGACAGCGGCACGGAGATCCCGTACGCGGTCTACGCGAAGTTCCGCGGGAAGATCCACATGGGGGAGCAGCTACGCCGATGCGGGACGTTGCCGTCCTCGGCATCGGCCAGACCAAGTTCGGCGAACTCTGGGACCGTTCGTTCCGCGAGATCGGGATCGAGGCGGGACTGCAGGCCCTGGTCGACGCGAAGCTCTCCTCCGCGCAACTGGGCGCCCTCTTCCTGGGCAACATGGCGTCGGGCTCGCTCCTCGCCCAGGAGCACATCGCGCCCCTCATTCTCGACTACGCCGGGCTGGCGGGTCGCGTACCTTCCCGCGGTCCGCGTGGAAGGCGGAGGCGCTTCGGGCGCGCTCGCGCTCCACCAGGGTTACCTCGCGGTGGCGAGCGGCCTCTACGATTACGTGGTCGTGGGCGGGGCGGAGAAGCTGACCGACGTCCCGGACACCACGGCGACCGAAATCACGAACGCGACGGCCGACCACGAGTGGGAGGTCGTCTTCGGCGCGACCCTCCCGGCGCTCTGGGCGCTGGTCGCCCGGCGGCACATGCACCTCTACGGAACGACCCGCGAGGACCTCGCCCGCGTCGCGGTCCACGCGCACGAGATGGGGTCGAAGAACCCGAACGCGCATTATCGCAACAAGCTCACGCTCGCGCAGGTCGATCGGTGCCGGTCCCGTCGCGGAACCGCTCGGCGTGTTCGACTGCGCGCCGCTCTCCGACGGTGCCGCCGCCGTCGTCCTGGGCCCGCTCGAGACGGCACGGAGGCACACCGACACGCCGATCCGGATCGCCGCGAGCCAGGTCGCCGTGCGACACGATGGCGCTGCAGCACCGCAAGGACCCGACGACCGTCGGGTCGACGGTGGCGGCGGCGCGCAACGCCTTCCGCCAGGCCCGGCGCGGCTCCCGCCGATGTCGGGGTCGCGGAGATCGACGACGCCTACACGATCTGCGGCCCTCGTCGGCCTCGAGGACCTGGGTTTCGTGGAGAAGGGGCGGGCGGGCAGCGAGTTCGCGAGCGGACGGTTCGCCCCCGGCGGCGCGATGGCGGTGAACCCGTCGGGCGGCTTCAAGGCGCAGGGCCGACCGTTCGGCGCCGTCGGGGTCGCGCAGGTCGTGGAGGTCGTTCGGCAGCTCCGCGGCGAGGCGACGGGCCGGCAGGTCGCGGGAGCGACGCTCGGGCTCACGCACGACCTGGGCGGGACGGGCGCGACCGCGGTCGTCCACCTCCTCGAGCGGGTGAACTGAAGGAGGAACGATGTCGGTCGCACGATTCTGGCGCGAAACGCCTCGCCGGTACAATCTCGGTGGCTCGAAGTGCACGAACTGCGGGACGAGCGTACTTCCCACCCCGGTCCGTCTGCCCGGAATGCACCCGCCACCGGCAATCGATCGAGAAGATGATCCCGTTCCAGCTCTCCGGTGAGGGCGAGGTCCTCTCGTACACGATCGTGCACGAGCCCGCCGAGGGGTTCGAGCTGCAGATCCCGTACGTGCTCGCGCTCGTGAAGACGATCGAAGGCCCGGTCCTCACGGGCCAGGTCGTGGACGTCAGCCCCGGAGGCAGTCGCGATCGGCCTCAAGGTCCGCGCCACGTTCCGCAAGTTGCGCGAGGAAGGGAAGGCCGGCGTGATCCACTACGGCTACAAGTTCACCCCCATCGAAGACCTTCCGTTCGCGACCCGGCCCCGCGGCCCTCCGGTCCCCGCGCCGTCGGAGGTCCCGTCCCGGGACCGGGCTTCGGCGTGACCGACCCGGCGCCCGCTCGCGGCCGGCCGCGCCCGGCGCGGAACCCCCCGGCGGACGAGGAGTACGCCCGGGCGTATGCGGCGGGGTTCGAGGAAGGGATCCGCAGCGCGCTCCGGGAGATCCTCCTGCACTCCTCGCGGGGCCACACCGCGCAGGAGCTGAGGATGCTCGCGGAGAGCCGGCTCGCCCGGCTCTCGGAGGAGGTCGACCTCAAGCGGAGGAGCCTCCTCGCGCCGCCGCGCCGTCCGGCGTGGGGGGCCCTGCTCCGGCCGCCGCCGAACCCATCCGCCCGCGCCTGGGTGGCCCCGGTTCGGGGCACGCCCCCCGTCGCCGCGATCGCGGCCGGGTCGAGCGTGATCGTTCGCGAGGAGCGCCCCCTGCGGGCGCTCGAGCTCCTGCGCGCCAACGCCCCCGCCTTCCCGCGCGTGGTCGTCGTTTCGCTGCACCCGCCCGAGATCCCCGGGATCGCGTCGAGACCGACGGATCGACATCGCCCCCCGAACGGACGTCCCCGGGGACGCCGGCGGGGACGGCCTTCATCTGTCGGAGCTCGGCGGGCGCCTTCGCGAGCCGACCGAAGCGTCGGGGGGGCGCTCGTCTACGTCGACAGCCTCGAGTACTTCCTGAGCGAGGACGGGCCCGAGACCACCGTGCGGTTCGCGCACTGGCTGGTGGGCCAGGCGAAGTCGACCGGCTCCGCGATCCTCGTTTCGTACGACAGTCGGTCGCTGGACATCAAGGACGCGAGCCGCCTCGAGCGCGCGTTCCCCCAGGTCCTCTGACCTCCGGGCCAGTCGAGCGGCAAGCATAGGAACCCCCTGGGCAAACGGAGTGGGACGAAAATGGAGGTCGCGTTCTTCACCGACTCCTACGAGCCGATGCACGACGGGGTCGCCTCCGTCACCGCCGGCCTCGCCCGCACGCTCGTCCGGCTGGGTCACGGGGTCCGCGTCTACGCGCCCGCGACCCGGGTGGGCGCCGCGTCGCGCGACGACATCGAGGAGGGCGTCCGCGTTCGCCGGATCCGCACCGTTCCCGTACCGTTGTACTCCCAGGTACCGTTGGCCCGTGTTCCCGTTCGGGCTGATCCGAGCCGCGCACGGCGCCGGCGATGCGGACGTCGTCCACCTGCACTCTCCCGGCGCGATCGGGAGCATGGGGTTCCTGACGGCCCGCCGGTTCCGCCGCCCGCTGGTCGGCACGTTCCACACGAACATCAACGAGATGCGCTCGAGCGTGCCGCGGAAGCTCCTCGTCCCGTTGTTCTTCCGGATCGCGTGGTGGTACAATCTCGGCACCTACTACCGTTGCGATATCGCCACGGCGCCGTCCGAATCGGCTCGCGACGCGCTCGTCACGTTCGCGCGCAAGCCGTTCCGTCGTCCGATCGAGGTCGTCCCGAACGGGGTCGACGTCGAACGGTTCCGCCCGGGGGTCACCGTTCCCGACTGGCGGGCCCGGTGCGGCCTCCCGTCCGTTCCGCTCGTCACCTACCTCGGTCGACTGACCGTCGACAAGGGGGTCCACCGGTTCCTGGACGCGCTCGAGGTCGCCGCCCGCACCTCGGACCTCGCCGGCATCGTCGGGGGGACGGGACCCGAAGAGGCGGCCGTCCGCGCTCGGCTCGCCGAGAGCCCCGTGCTGGCCGCCCGCGTGCGGTACGTCGGCCCGGTCGCGGAGGTCGAAAAGGCCGCCCTGCTCGGGCAAACCGACGTCTTTGTCCTGCCGTCGACCAGCGACACGTCCAGCATCGCTCTCCTAGAGGCGATGGCGTGCGGCACGGCCGTCGTGGCCCCGGCGACCGGCGGAGCCTCGGAAATGGTGGACGATCACGTTACGGGCGTGCGCGCGAACGTGCTCTCCTCGACGGAGCTCGCCGCCGCGCTCGCCGAACTGCTCGACCGCACGACGGAGCGGCGCCGGGTCGGCACCCAGGCCACGGCGTGGGTCCGGAACCACGCCTCGCTCGAGTCCGTGGCCCAGCGTTTTATCTCTCTTTACCGGATGCTCGCCGAGGAGAGGTCCCCCCGTGTCGACCGTTTCGCAGCCTGAGCTCGAGGGGATCGTCCGCGGTCTCGCGAAGGACCGCTTCGACGAGTACTCGGCGCGCTCGCTTGGGCGGGCCTACGAGGAGTTCGCGACCCGGCGCCACCGCCCGGTCGGGTCGTTCACGCTCGCCGCCGACGGGCGTCCGTTCCCGTCGTTCTACGCCGCGCTCGCCGACCCCAAGGCGCGATTCGAGGAGGCGGAGCTCCGGCTCGAGGACCCGGCCGCGCCCGGGCTGGCGTGGGAGTTCCTCGTCCCGTTCACGCGGATGGTGTTCCGACCCGACGGCTCGGCCGACGTCTACACGCCGGAGAACACCGTCCCCAGTCGCGCGATCGCGCGCATGCTCTTGCGGGAGCATTTCCTGCCCCGGAGCCGTGCGGAGGAGGACCGGTCGGCGACCGGCGCCGGCGAGACCCCCCTTCCACGCCTCATCGGGTCCCTCCAGCAGGGGGTCGCGATCTGCCGCGCGGCCCCCGTCATCCCGTTCCAGGTCGCCGTGCTCCTGTACTTCGCGGAGGAACGGACCCGGTTCGAGCTCGACCTCGTCCACACGACCGTCGCCGGGGACCCCCGGGCCGGCCGGCTCTCCGCCTCCCGCCGGGTGGTCCGGACCTCCCGGCTCTCGTGGGGGCTCGACCACAAGCTCGGCCGGGGCCATGTCTCGCTCCTCGCCACACGTTGCCTCGAGGTGCTCGTCGAGTCCAACGGGCTCACGAGCGTCGAGCTCGCCCACGTCTTCGGGGGCGTCCGGGAGCTCGCGGACTCCGCGGTCCAGGGGCTCGTCCAGCAGCGGCTCGCGACGTTCGATCGCCGCAGCGGGATCTACCGGCCCCGCCTCGAGGCGTTCCTGCCGGCCGCCGGCGGCGCGGGGGAGGACGACGGAGCGTCCGGCGGCGACCCGACGCTGCACATGAGCGTGAAGGAGCTGATCGACGCCGCGGACGCCCGCGCCACCTGCCCGCTCTGCGGGAAGCCGATCCAGTCCAGCCCCGATGCGCTCCTCTGCGAGGAGTGCGCGGAGAAGGTCGGGCTCACCTGAGACCGGGAGCGGGCCTGTCGGGATTTTCCGCCCCGGGGCGGCCCCCGCGGCCTTTGAACCCGAGTGTGCTGGCTTAGAAGGCCAGTACTTGATCCAAGCTAAGCTACAGGCCCACGGGACGAACGGGTCCGTCGCCCCTTAAGCGTTCGGTCCGGGCGGTCGCCCGGCACGGCGGCGGCAGACGCGACGAGGTGCGCGACGCGCAACGGCTCCGGCCAGAACCCGACCACGGTCGCGCGACGGACGAGCCAGGCCGCGTCCGCCGCCGTGCATCCGCAGGCGGTCGCCCAGATCGGACTCGCCCCGGTCGGGACGCGGAACAGGCGGTGACGCCGTAGGAGCGCGAGGCGTCGGGCCGCGGTCCGGGGGAACCACCGCTCGAGCGCCGCGCGGATGCGGGCAAAATCCGGTAGGCGCCGCGTGACGGCGACCACCGGGAGCTGGGTGGCCCGGTGAATCGCGTCCAGGTCGAGCACGTTGAACCCGCCGACGACGGCGCCGTCCAGCAGGATGGCGCGCACGCCCTCGGGCGGCGCGATCGCCCGGAACAACGCGATGACGCGGGCGGTCCCGTCCTGCCCGTCGACGCGGACCCGCCCGAGCCGGGCGGCCTCGAGGTGGTCGGGCAACGTCAGCACGACCGCCGCGAGCGGCGCGTACCCGTCCCGGCGGTCGAACGCGCCGTCGTCGATCCCGACGACGCGGGGATGCGACTTTCCCGAGCGCGCGCCGCAACGCTAAGACCCTGCGGGCGGTCCTGGGGACGGGATGAGCCCGCCGACGGTCCGGATGGTCTGCCCGCGGTGCGGGACGCCGATGGCGGTCGTCCTTGCCCCCGCGCCCTCCACGCAATGGTTTCCGTGCCCGCACTGCGGTTCGCCGGTCCCCGTGGTCGTGCCCCGGGACCCCCCTCCGCTCTACTCCTGGGAGGTGCTGCCGGAGCTTTATCCCCCGCTTCCCCCGCCGCGACGCTCCCGGTGGCGGGCCCAGCGGGTCGTCGCCTTCGTCCTGGTCGCCGTCGCGATCGTCGCGATCGCCCTGCTCGGGGCGCTCGCGGGGTACGGGGTCGAGGCGAACGCCCCAGCCCACTACCCCGTGAACGGGGTCGTCGTCGAGCCCAACAGCGCCCCGCACGGTCGGGGCGAAGGTGGTCCTCTCGGAGGAGGGGGTGCCGCGCAGACCCAGACGGTCGGCGTCAACGGCTCGTTCTACTTCTTCGAACGTTCCGTCCGGCGGAATCTCGATCAACGTCACGCTCGCCGGTTACGCACCGGTCACCGTGGACACGTTCGCCTCGCCGGTCTACGACCCCGGCACCACCGGGCTCGACCATCGCGCTCGCCGTGGGGAGTGCCACCAACGGCACGACCTACCTGCTCTCGCCGTTCCCCGACCTCGACAGCTGCTCGCTTCGATCGGAGCCGGCGCGGCGCTCCTCGGCCTGATCGCGGTAGTCGCGGTCGGCGCGGCGGTCCTCACGTACCGCCGGGACCGAATCCCGCTCGGCGTAGTGGGCGGGAGGCGCCGGCGTCTGCGCGCCCGTCGCCCTCTACTTCCTCTCGCTGACCGTCGTCTTCCCTACTCTGGGGCTCATCGCGGGGCTCGCCGGGGCGATGGGCGCGTTCGCTCTCGGATGGTACACGCTGGAGCTCGCACGCCGCGGGGCGCCGGTCCGCTCGGCCTAGCTTCGGCCGCGGGGCCGCGAGGCCGTGTTCGGGCTTTCGTCCGGGAGCGGCTGTCGGCTCCGGAACCCACCTTCGAGCGTGTGGTAGAACGCCACGGCGGGCTCACCGCGGCGCCAGCAGAGGAGAACGAGTTCGCCGTCGCGCATCGCGTAGAAGTCGATGAGCCCGGTTTCGAGCTCCTTCACTTCGATCCCCTCGGACCGGAGCGCCTCGACGGCCTCCTCCAGCCGGAGCGAGAGGTTCCTCCACTCGGCCTCGAGCCGTGCCTTCAGCTCCCGGTCCGGGTTGTCGGACGCTTCGACGTCGTGACCCCAGAACTGGCCGAGCCGCCGCAGCTCGCCGTGGACCTCTCCGAGTCGGACCGCCCAGCTGCGGAGCTGGGGCAGGAGGTCGCTCAGGGCCTCGATCCGCTGGTTCGCTTCCTCGACGGTCCACAGCCGGGGGCGACGGCGTGGCCGTGTCGGCCTCTCGGAACTCTCGGCTCATCCCGGTGCCCGCGTACATGGCAGGCGGCGTATATACGCGCGCGATGGGCCCGGGGTAACCGGCGGGCATGCGGCCGTCGCCGCCGGCACCGGCTCGAGATTTCGGCAACGCCGCCCAGCGCCGGGCACCCAACCGTTAAGGTCGCGCCCCCTCTCGGGCCGACGATCGAAGTGCAGGCGGTCGTCAAGCCCCGCCGAGCGGCGGGCGGCGAGGTCCAAACGGTCCCCGACCCAACGCCCGGGGACGACGAGGTGCTCGTGCGCGTGCGGGCCTCCTCGATCTGCGGCACGGACGTTCACATCTGGAAGTGGAACGAGTGGGCCAAGAACCGGGTGCAAGCATATCCCGATGATTCTCGGCCACGAGCTCAGCGGCGAGGTCGTGCGGCGGCGGGTCGAGGGTGAAGAGCCCACGTCGTCGGCGACCACGTCTCGGCGGAGACCCACATCGCCGACGGCACCTGCTACCAGTGCCGGACGGGCCGGATGCACATCTGCGAGAACGTCGAGGTCTTCGGCGTCGACCGGGACGGGGTCTTCGCGGAGTACGCGGTGCTTCCGGAGATGAACGCCTGGAAGAACGACCCGACCTCGACCCGGCGATCGCGTCCGTCCAGGAACCTCTCGGGAACGCGGTCCACTCGCTCCTCCCCGAAAACAACATCGAGGACCTGGCCGGGAAGTCCGTCCTCGTCACCGGCTGCGGGCCGATCGGCCTGACTGGCCATCGCGGTCGCGACCGACGCTTCGGCGCCGAGACGGTGATCGCGACCGAGGTCAACCCTATCCGCGCGAGCCTCGCGAAGGCGATGGGCGCCGACGTCGTGCTTCGACCCGGTCGCCGAGAAGGACGGGCTCGTGCCCCGAGATCTCGAGAGCTCACCGGCGGGCGCGGGGTCGACGTCGCCCTCGAGATGTCGGGCCACCCGGACTCGCTCACGCTGGTCTTCGACGCGCTGACCCCGGGTGGTCGCGTCTCGCTGCTCGGCCTCTTCGACCGGCGCCGCGCTGCTCGACTTCGACACCGCCGGTCGTCATCGAAGGCCGCCCGGATCCACGGGATCTTCGGCCGCCGCATGTTCGAGACCTGGTTTCAGGTGCAAGGGCGCTGCTCGCCGAGCCCGCGTTCCGAGAGAAGGTCGCGGCGGTGATCACGCACCACGTTCCGATCCCCGACGTCGCGAAGGCGATGGAGCTGATCAATCCGGCCAGGCCGCGAAGGTCTCCCTCGAGGCCGAAGTGGTGAGCACCGTGCGAGACCCGACCGCGTTCCTCGGCGAGGAGTACCGGGCCAGCTGCAGTTTCGAGCGACCTCGACTGGAAGCTGCGCGAACCTCGACGGCCCGAGCACCCCGTGGTGCACGATCGACGGGAAGAAGGTTCTGATGTTCTGCTCGAACAACTACCTCGGGCTCTCGAACCATCCGCGGCTCAAGGAGGCGGCGTTGGAGGCCGTCCGCACCCACGGGGTCGGGTCCGGCTCGGTGCGACCGATCGCCGGGACGATGGACCTGCACGTCGAGCTCGAGCAGCGGCTCGCCCGATTCAAGGGCGCGGAGGCCTCGCTCGTCTACCAGACCGGATTCGCGACGAACGCGGGCCTCATCCCGCAGCTCGTCGGCGAGGGGGACCTGGTCGTCAGCGACGAGCTGAACCACGGGAGCATCATCGACGGCGTGCGGCTCTCCCGGGCGGAGCGCGCGCGTCTACCGGCACGCCGACATCGGCGGACCTCGGCCCAGGTGCTCTCGCAAGGCCGAAGAGCACACGTCCCGCGTACCGACGGGTCCTCATCATCACCGACGGCGTCTTCTCGATGGACGGCGATATCGCGCCGCTCGACCGGATCGCTCGCCTCGCGCGCGGATCACGGGGCCATGGTCTACGTCGACGACGCCCACGGCGAGGGCGTGCTCGGCGAGGGAGGGCGCGGGATCGTCTCGCACTTCCACCTCGCGCGGCAACCGGTCCATGTCGAGATGGGCACGTTCTCGAAGGCGTTCGGCGTCGTCGGGGGCCACATCTCCGGCTCGCAGGACCTGGTCCGAACTTCGCCTACAACAAGTCGCGGACCTGGCTCCTCAGCGGGTCCCACCCGCCCGCGGTCGCCGCCGCCTGCACCGCCGCGATCGACGTCCTCGAGAGCGAGCCGCAGCACGTCGGCGCGGCTCTGGAGCCACACGCGCCGGTTCAAGTCGGCGATGCAGTCGCTCGGGCTTCAACATCGGGCCACAGTCAGACGCCGATCACGCCGATCATCGTCGGCGAGAGCGCCGCGGCAAAGCGGCTGAGCGCGCGCCTCTTCGAGCTCGGGGTCTTCGCCCTTCCGATCGTCTTCCCGATGGTCGCGAAGGACAAGGCGCGCATCCGTACGATCATGAACGCCGCCCTCTCGGACGACGACGTCGGCTTCGCCATCTCCGCGTTCGAGAAGGCGGGACGGGAGCTCCGGCCGATATGAGCCACGCGACCGACTGGTCCCTGCGCGCCTCTACGCGCGCGTTCGAGGACTCGGAGGGGCGGCCCGCATTCTCCGGCGGGCCGCGAGCGACTTTCTCTCGAGCAAAATCAAATTTCGCGCGAGCCGTTATATAGGGTACGTTTCTCCCCCGTCCCCACTGCGGAGGGGACCCTCTATCGACCCATGGCTCGTCATCGTCCACGCCGGGGGTCTCTCGGCTTTTCTCCACGGTCCCGGTCGGCCCGTCCGCTGCCCCGGATCCGCTCGTACGCCGCGGGGCCGAAGCAACCGGCGATCGAGGGGTTTGCGGGCTTCAAGGTGGGCATGACCCACGCCTTCATCGTGGATTATCGAAAGCGTTCCACGACCGCCGGCCAGGAGGTCGCGATCCCGGTCACGGTGGTCGAGGTCCCGCCGCTCCGGGTCGCCGCCGCGCGGATCTACGCGGAGGGACCGTACGGCTCCCGGGTCGTGGCGGAGGTCTGGGCGGACGGGCTGAAGGAGGAACTCGGCCGGCGCATCCCGACGCACCCCGCCAGTTCGCCCGAGGCGCGCACGCACTTCGGGGCCGTCGCCGGGAACGAGGTGCGCGTGATCGTGCACACCCAGCCCGATCTCATCACCGGGATCTCATCGAAGACCCCGACGCTGTTCGAGATCCGGGTATCGGGCGAGAAGTTCGACGAGCGCCGCGCGTTCGCCCTCCAACGCCTCGGCCAGGAGATCCCGATCCAGGACCTCGCGAAGGAAGGCGAGTTCGTGGACGTCATCGGCGTCACGAAGGGATTCGGCTTCCAGGGGCACACCCAGCGGTGGGGCGTGAAGCTCCAGCCGCGGAAGAACTCGAAGCACCGACGGATGATCGGGACGCTCGGCCCGCACAACCCGAGCTTCGTCTCCTATCGCATTCCTCAGGCCGGCCAGCAGGGGTATCACCGGCGCACGCAGCTGAACATGCGCGTGCTCCGCATCGTGAAGGACCCTCGCGCGGACCCGATCACGCCCGCCGGCGGCTTCCCCCATTACGGCGAGGTCCGCACCTCGTGCGTCGTGCTGCACGGGTCGCTGCCCGGGCCGGCGAAGCGTCTCCTCCGGTTCCGCACGCCCATCCGCAGCCAGGTCGCCACGGTCGAGAAGGTCGACATCCGCTACCTCAGCACGGCCTCGAAGCAGGGAGCATGACGCCGGAACCCTCGCCCGCGGCCACCGCTCCGCCGGCCGAGCATCGCACCCCGCATCACCGGGCGCACGTCCTCGACCTCGAGGGGAAGCAGCGCTCGACCGTCCCCCTCCCTCTTGCTTTTTCCGAGCCGTTCCGCCCGGACCTGATCGCCCGCGCGGTCGTCGCCGCCCAGTCGAACCGCCGCCAGCCGTACGGAACCAGTCCCACGGCCGGTCGACGGCATTCGGTCGAGTGGTCGGGCAAGGGCAAGGGCGTCGCCCGCACGCCGCGACTCATGGAGTCGATGCGCGGCGCGCAGGCCCCCAACACGGTCGGTGGCGGCGCCGCCCATCCGCCCCTCCCCGAGCGCATCTGGGCGAAGAAGATCAACCGCAAGGAGCGGCAGCTCGCGTTCGCGTCGGCCCTGGCCGCCACGCGCGAGGCGAAGCTCGCCACGGCGCGCGGACACACGGTGCCCCACGGCGTGGCCCTCCCGCTCGTCCTCGACGACCCGATCGAGGAGGTACGAACCGCGTCGGACGCCCGCGACGTGCTGCGCCGGCTCCACCTCTGGGACGACATCGAGCGCTCCCGGTCGGGAGTGCACCTGCGCGCCTCGGGCCGGGCCCGCCGGCGGGGCCGCGTGCGGAGGACCCCGCGCAGCGTGCTGGTCGTGACGAGCGCCGCCGGGAAGGCGATCGGATTCCAGAACCTCTCGGGCGTCGACGTGGTCCCGGCGCCGCGGCTGGCGACCGAGGACCTCGCGCCCGGCGGCGTCGCCGGCCGCCTGACGCTCTACTCCCGGCCGGCGGTCGAATCGCTCCGGGCCCGCCTCCACGAGGCCGCTCCGTGACCGCTCTCCAGCACCGCATCATTCTCCACGCCTACGTCACCGAGAAGTCGATGGACGAGATGGAGCGGCAGAACAAGCTCGAGTTCGTCGTCGACAGCCGGGCCAACCGGGCGCAGATCCGCCGGGCGGTAGAGGCGATCTACCAGTGCAAGGTCGTGAAGGTCAACACCAAGACCGTGCGCTCGGGTAAGATCGCGACGGTGAAGTTCTCCAAGGAGTACTCGTCGGAGGACATCGGAAGCCGGGCCGGGGTGTTCTGATGGGGAAACGCATCGGCTCGCGGCGCCGCGGCGCCGGCACGGGGGCGTACACCTCTCCCAGCCACCGCCACCACGGCGCCATCCAGCACCCTCCGCCCAGCCTGGTCGGGGAGGGAACGGTCGTCGCGATCGTCCCCGCGCCCGGCCGCAGCGCGCCGGTGGCCGAGGTCGATGGGCCGGAAGGGACCCGGGTCCGGATCCTCGCGGCGGCGGGCCTCGCCACGGGCGATCATGTCGCGTTCCAGTCGGGCAAGCTCGACCGCGGATCGATCCTTCCGCTCGGCGGCATCCCCGACGGAACGCTCGTCTCCAACCTCGAGGTCAACCCGTTCGACGGCGGACGGCTCGTCCGGTCGGCGGGGTCGAGCGCGCTCGTCGTCGCGCACTCCGGTTCCGAGGTCACGGTCCAGCTCCCGTCCGGAACGTTCAAGGTGCTCCTCGCGACCTGTCGCGCCTCGGTCGGCGCGGTCGGCGGCGGGGGCCGCACCGAGATGCCGATCATCAAGGCGGGGAAGAAGGTCTGGACGACCCACTCCCTCGCGCGGGCCCCGTTCAAGGTCCGCGGGGTCGCCATGAACCCGGTCAACCATCCGTTCGGAGGCGGCGCGCACCAGCACGTCGGCCGTCCGAGCACGGTGAAGAGCGGGGCATGGCCCGGCGCGAAGGTCGGCCGGTTCTCGCGCTCCCAGCGGCGTAAGAAGCGGCTGCGCGGCAGCCCGGGGAAGGCGTAACGATGCCGAAGGCGAGGCGCGCGAAGAAGGTCGAGGCCCGGCGGAAGCGGGAGTTCAGCTACCGCGGGAAGTCGCTCGCCGACCTCAAGGCGCTCAACCTCGCCGAGCTCGCGAATCTGCTCAACGCCCGCGCCCGTCGGTCGATCCGCCGGGGGTTCAACACCGAGACGACGCAGTTCTTCGAGCGGATGCGCTCGACGCCCGCGGAGAAGGTCGTGCGCACGCACTGCCGGGACGCCCTCATCCTGCCCGACCACGTCGGGCGGCGGGTCGCGATCCACAACGGCAAGGAGTTCAAGGAGATCGAGATCCGCCCGGAGATGATCGGGCACTACTACGGCGAGTTCTCCCTGACCCGCCGGTTCGAGAAGCACTCGGGTCCGGGCGTCGGCGCGACGCGCTCGTCGAAGTTCATGCCGCTCAAGTGAGGGAGGGCTCGGGGTCGATGCGGGGATACACCTACCGCCCGGAGACCGGGGTCAGCGTGGCCCGGGCCCGCGGCGTCGAGCTGCCGATGTCCCCGAAGAAGACCTACGAGGTCCTGAACGCGATCCGCGGCCTCCCCGTCGCGCGCGCGAAGACGGTGCTCGAGGACGCGGCGGCGCTCCGGAAGGCGATCCCGTTCCGGCGCTACAACCAGGAGACGGCCCATCACAAGGGGGTCGGACCGGGGCGGTACGTCGTGAAGGTCGTGAAGAACGTCCTCCAGATCCTTCAGAACGCCGAGGAGAACGCCGAGTACGAGGGTCTGGACGCGGACCGGCTGTTCATCAAGGTCGCCTCCTGCGCCCGCGGCCGGATCCGCAAGGCGATGATGCCCCGCGCCCAGGGCCGCGGGACGAACTGGAACGAGCAGACGACCAACGTGGAGATCATCCTGGCCGAGCGCAAGGAGGCCGCATGAGCTCCGAGCGCAAGGTCATCCAGGAAGCGACGCGCCGCGTCCTCCTCAAGGACTTCCTCGTCAGCGAGAGCGCGCGCGCCGGGTTCGGGGGCCTTTCGATCACGCGCACCCCGATGGGCACGCGCGTGACGCTCATCTGCGAGCGGCCGGGGATCCTGATCGGCCACCGCGGCGAGCTCATCAAGCGCCTCACCGAGGACATCCACGCCCGGTTCAAGCTCGACAACCCGCAGATCGAGGTCCAGGAGGAGCGCCAGCCGAGCCTGAACGCGCAGCTGATGAGCGAGAAGCTCGCCTCCACCCTCGAGCGCGGCTGGCACTTCCGCCGCGCGGGCCACTCGACCGTCCGGCGCATCATGGAGGCCGGCGCGCGGGGTTGCCAGGTGATCCTCTCCGGCAAGCTCACCGGCGAGCGCCACCGCACCGAGCGGTTCAAGGCCGGCACGATCAAGTACTGCGGCGAGGCCGTGCACCTCTGGATCGACAAGGGATTCTACCAGGCCCGGCTGAAACCGGGCGTCATCGGCGTCAATGTCTGGATCATGAACCCGCTGGCGAAGCTGCCGGACGAGATCACCGTCAAAGGCGTGGAGACACGCCCGAAGGCGGTGCCCGTCGAACTGCCGCCGGTCGAGGACATCCCGGCCATTCCCGCGGCCGCGATCGACGTGCCGGAGGCCCCGTGACGCTGCTCCGCATGAAGGAATTGCGGGAGCTGCCCGACGAGGACCTGCGCCGCCGCATCGCGGACGCCGAGAACGACCTCCTGCGGGAGCGCGGGGTCGCGGCGATGGGCGGTGCGCCGCCGAGCCCCGGGCGGATGCGGGCGCTCCGGACGAACGTCGCCCGGTCCCTCACCGTGCTCAACGAGCGATCCGCGAAACCGGACACCGGCCGGCACCGGCAGGGGGCGTCGAGGTGAACCGATGCCGAACGATCCGACGTCCGCGCCTCGCCTTTCCCGCGTCGAGCGGGAGGCTCTGGCCGGTGAGCTGATCGGCGCTCCGGTCGACCTTCCCGCGTCCCCCGCGCTGCGGTCCCCGGTGCGCGGCACGATCGTGGACGAGACGCTCTCGACGTTCCGGATCCGCGTTCCGGGACGCCCCGGCACCGTCTGCGTCGCGAAGCCCGGGCTCGAGGGAACGATCGTCCTTCCCGCCGGAGAGTTACCGTTAAGAGGCGAGGTCCTTCGCGTGCGTCCCGAGGATCGGACCAAGCGGCTTCTCGCCGGGGGTCCTCGGAGGTTCCGATGACACCGGCACGTACGGCGAGCGCCCCCCGCGCCAACGACATCGGCCTGGACGTCCGGGCCCCGAAGGCCCGGTGCGACGACCGGCACTGCCCGTTCCACGGGCGCCTCCCCGTACGCGGGCTCCTCCTGGAAGGCACGGTCGTTTCGACCTCGATGCAGCGGACCGCGGTCGTCGAACGCACGCTCCTCCACTACACGCCCAAGTTCGAGCGGTACGAGAAGCGTCGGCGCCGCTACCTCGCCCACGCGCCTCCCTGCCTCAACGTGCAGGTAGGCCACAAGGTCCGCATCGCCGAGACCCGCCCGCTCTCCAAGGTCGTCTCGTTCTGCATCATCGCCGACCTCGGCGACGCCGCGCGGCGCGTCCGGGGCGAGGACGCGAAGCGCGCGGCCGCCGCGGCGCGGGCCGCCGCCGCCCCGCCGGAGGCCGCATGAAGGGCCTCGCCGGCCGTCGCAGCCGCGGGCTCCCGAAGGGCGCGCGCCTCGAGTGCGTCGACAACACCGGGGCGAAGATCGTCGAGATCATCGCGGTCCGCAACTGGCACGGGACGCACCGCCGCTACCCGCGCGCGGGGATCGCCGACCTCGTGATCGTCTCCGTGAAGAAGGGTACCCCCGAGATGCGACGCCAGGTGCTCCACGCCGTCATTGTCCGCGCGCGCGTTCCGACGCGCCGTCCGGACGGCACCCGCCTCCAGTTCGAGGACAACGCCGCGGTCATCACGACCGAGACCGGCGAGATCAAGGGCTCCCAGATCAAGGGGCCCGTGGCGAAAGAGGCTGCCGAACGCTGGCCGCGCATCGCGGCCGCGTCGTCGATCATCATCTGAGGGGGGGAGCATGAGCGTGACGTCCAGTTCTCCGAGACGCCAGCGGCGCGCGCTCTACAACGCCCACACCGCCGAACGCCGGCGCCGCATGACGACCCCGCTCTCGCGCGAACTGCGCGGGCGCTTCCACAAGCGCGCGGTCCCGGTCCGCAAGGGCGACACGGTCCGCGTCCTCTCGGGCAGCTTCTCGGGCCGGGAGGAGCGGGTCGCGAAGATCGACCGCCGCGGCTACTCCGTGACGCTCGACAACGTGACGCTCAAGACGGCGGAGGAGAAACTGAAGCCGCTGTCGATCCGGACCTCGCACCTCGTGATCACGCACCTCAACCTCGCCGACCCGTGGCGCCGCCGGTCGCTGCGCCTTCGGGACGAGGACGTCACGCCCGAGGAGCGCGGCGAGACGCCCGAGCCGGAGGAGCCCACCGCCGCCGAGGCGGCCCCTGCGCCGGCGACCGACGTCGCGGAGACCCGGCGGAGGACGTTCCCGACGTCGCGGACGCGGACGAGGGGGCCGACGCGGCGCCCGCCCCGGCCAAGCCGACGCGACGCCGCGCCCGGTCGACCGCGACCGAGGAGGAACCGTGACGTTCCGGTTGAAGCGCCGCGCGATGCCGCGGGCCTGGACAGTTCCCCGGAAGGGGACGAAGTGGATCCTTCGGCCGAGGCCCGGCCCCCACGCCCAGGAGCGGTCGATCCCGCTGCTGCTGATCCTCCGCGACCTCCGCCACGTGGTCGCGAGCTCGCGCGAGGCGAGGATGCTGCTCGGCTCGGGCTCGGTGCGCGTGGACGCCAAGGTCGCGAGCGACCTGGCGCGCGGCCTCGGCCTCATGGACACGCTCTCGCTGGCGGCCCCGCTCGACCAGCACTTCCGCGTCGTGACCGACCGGCGGGGGAAGCTCGCGCTCGTTCCGATCCCGTCCACCGAGGCGAACGTCAAGATCGCGCGCGTCCGGTTCAAGCACGCCGCGCGCGGCGGCATGGTCGAGGTGACGCTCCACGACGGGCGGAACCTGCTCCTTCCCGCCACGACCCCCTACCACGTCGGGGATTCGGTGAAGATCGAGCTCCCCGGTCAGAAGGTCGTCGAGCACTTTCCGCTCCGCCCCGGAGTCCTCGCCTACGTCGCGGGCGGCTCCCACGTGGGCGAGCTCGCGCGGGTCGAGCGCGTCGAGGTCCGCAACTCGTCCCAGCCGAACCTCGTTCATTTCAAGGAAGGTTTCTCGACCGTGAAGGAGTACGTCTACGTGGTCGGCGACACGGCGCCGGGCGTCACGCTCGGCGTGGGGGTGGACCGGTGAGCGCCCCGCCCGACACCGCCGTGCCGGCCGCGGTCGCGACCCCGTACGCCAACCCGTACCGCGCGCTCCGGGTCATCAAGGTCGTCGTGAACGCCGCGGTCGGGGAATCCGGCGAGGCACGCACGAAGGCGGTCAAGGTCCTCCAGATGCTCACGCACCAGAAGCCGGTCGCGACCCGCGCCCGGTCGACCAACCGCGACTTCGGGATCCGCAAGGGCCAGGAGATCGGCGCGAAGGTCACGCTGCGCGGAACGTCCGCGCGGGAGTTCCTCGCCCGGGCGTTCGAGGCCCGCGACAAGCAGCTGGACGTCGACTCGATCGACCGGAGCGGCAACTTCTCGTTCGGGGTCGCCGACTACACCGACTTCTCGGGCATGAAGTACGACCCGGCGATCGGGATCCACGGTATGGACGTCGCGGTCGAGGTCGGCCGCGCCGGATACCGGATCCGGGAGCGACGCATCCAAGCCCGGCCCCTGCCGAGGGCCCTTCGGTCGTCGCGCGACGAGACCAAGGCGTTCCTGACGAGCTCGTTCGGAGTGACGGTGCTCGAGTGAACCGATGAAGCCGAAGAAGAACTTTGGACGGAAGGAGGGCTGCCTCCGGTGCGACCGCAAGCGCGGGATCGTCCGCCGCTACGGCCTCCACCTCTGCCGCCAATGCTTCCGCGAGGTCGCCTACGACCTCGGGTTCCGCAAGTACCAGTGAGGTAGGGAAGATCATGGGACAGGACCTGCTGAACGATGCGCTCGTTTCCATCCGCCACGCCGACCGGGAGGGACGACCGCACGTCGAGATCGCCCCCACCTCGAAGCTCATCGGCGAGGTGCTGCGCATCTTCCGCGACCACAAGTACATCGAGGAGTTCACGTTCGTCCCGACCGGCCGCGGCGGGAAGTACGACGTCACGCTCTCCCGCCGGATCAACTCGTGCGGGGTCGTGAAGCCCCGGCTCGCGGTCGCCTACGACCGGCTCGAGCGGTACGAGTCGCGGTTCCTGCCGGCGCAGGACTTCGGTCTCCTCGTCCTTTCCACCAACCGCGGCGTCCTCGCGCACTCGGACGCGCGCGAACTGAAGATCGGGGGGAAGCTCCTCGCGTATGTCTACTGACGAGACCGGCCGCGCAACGCTGGAGATCCCGAAGGGGGTCACCCTCACCCTCGACGGGCGCACGCTGCACGCGAAGGGCAAGCTCGGCAGCGTCGTCCGCCCGTTCCCGTCCGACGCGCTCACCCTCCACGTCCAGGGGACGGCCGTCGCGCTCGAGCTCCGGCTCCCGTCGCACCGGCGGCAGTCCCAGGCGCTCCTGAGAACCTGGGCCGCGCACGTCGCGAACATCGCGGGCGGGCTCACGCAGGGCGTCGAGGCCCGGCTCAAGGTCGTGGCCGCGCACTTCCCGATGAAGGTCCAGGTCCGGGGCGAGGAGCTCGTGATCGAGAACTTCCTGGGCGAGAAGCACCCCCGCTCCACCCATCTCCGGCCGGGCACAAAGGCGAACGTGGAGGGCGAGATCGTCACGATCACCGGCTGACGACATGGAGCAGGTCGGCCAGAGCGCCGCGAACGTCGAGCGTGCGACCCGCATCCGCGACTACGACCCGCGCGTCTTCCAGGACGGGATCTACCTCATCGAGCGCGCCCACCTCAAGGAGGCGGCCTGATGTCGGACGAGGCGGAGAAGCCGACGACGGCCGACCCGACACCGGAGCCCGGCGCCGGACGGCCCGCGCGGCGAAGCCGAAGCCGGCCGCGCCGCCGGAACCGAAGGAGGAGAAGCCCGCACCCGCCGCCAAGGTGCCGATCGCGCCCAAGCGGGCCACCCTGACCCCCGAGCTCGCCAAGCACCTGAGCCTCCGTGGTGGACTCGACCGCCGCCGGCCGCTGTTCGTGCGCCAAGCGGCCCACCGGTACTATCGGATCGGCCGGGACGGCGCGTGGCGCCGGCCCCGGGGCCTCCAGTCGAAGCAGCGCCGGCACTACGGATACCGGTCGGAGGTCGTCCGCATAGGCTACGGCTCCCCCGCCGACGTGCGCGGCCTCGTTCCCAGCGGCTTCGCGCCCGTGATCGTGAACACCAGCGCCGACCTCGAACGCCTCGACGTCCAGCGCGAGGCGGCGATCATCGCCCGCACGGTCGGCACCCGCCGGCGGCTCGTCCTCGAGGAAGAGGCCCGGAAGCGGGGCGTTCACGTCTTGAACCCCATCGTCAAGGGCGACTCGGAGGCGTAGCGTCGATGCCCGATCTCTCGAACCAGCGGCGGATGGCCGCCGCGATCCTGAAGTGCGGCGAGGGCCGCGTCTGGATCGACCCCGCCAGCCAGGAAGAGCTCGCGGACGCGGTCACGCGCGCGGACATCCGGACGGCGGTCAAGGCCGGCGTCATCCGACGCCTCGCGGTGAAGGGCACCTCGCGCGTGCGCGCCCGACTGCCACGCGCTCGAGGTCGCGAAGGGCCGGCACGCCGGTCCGGGCTCCCGCCGGGGGACGCCGTCGTCGCGCCTGCCGCGCAAATCCCGCTGGATGCGACGGATCCGCGCGCAGCGCAAGCTGCTCGCCGAGCTCCGCATGACGAAGAAGATCCCGCCCGCGGTCTACCGCGAGTTCTACCGCCGCGCGAAGGGCGGCATGTTCCGCAGCCGGGCGCACCTGCTCGTCAACCTGCGCATCGCCGGCCACCTGCCGGGAGAGAAGGCATGAGCACGGGGCCGCGCTACCGCGTCCATTTCCGCCGCCGTCGCGAAGGGAAGACGGACTACCGGGTCCGCCTGCGGCTCCTCAAGTCCGACCGCTCCCGCGCGGTCGTCCGCTGCTCCGGACGCCGGGTCCGCGTCGCGATCGTAGAGTTCGATCCGGTCGGCGACCGGGTCGTGGCCGCCGCCGACAGCGCGGAGCTCGGCGGGATCGCGTTCCCCACGTCCAGCCTGGCCTCCACACCCGCCGCGTATCTTACGGGGTACCTGGCCGGCCTCCGCGCGAAGTCGCACGGGACCGAGGAAGCGGTCTTGGACGTCGGGCTCCGCCGCCCCACCGGGCGGGCCGGCTCGCCGCCGTGTTGAAGGGCCTCCTGGACGCCGGGGTCGCGGTGCCCCACGGCGAGGAAGGGTTCCCGAGCGCGGAACGGCTCAACGGGGCGCACCTGCCGAAGCCGCTCCCCGAGCCGGTCGAGGCCTACAAACTGAAGCTGCCGAAGCTCGTACCGAGGCCGGAGGCGACGGCGTGAGCGCGGCGATCCAGGGGCCGATGCGGCCCAGCAACGCGACGGGCGGCCCGCCCGGTCCGCCGGCGACCCCCCCGTGGGTGCCGAAGACCGAGCTCGGCCGCAAGGTCTCCTCCGGCGAGATCGCCACGATGAGCGACGCGCTCGCGAGCGGCCTGCCGCTCCGCGAGTCCCCGATCGTCGACAAGCTCCTGCCGGGCCTCCACGACGAGGTCCTGGACGTCAACATGGTCCAGCGGATGACCGACTCCGGTCGTCGGTTCAAGTTCGCGGTTACGGTCGTGGTCGGGAACGGCGACGGGTTCGTCGGGCTCGGCCGGGCGAAGGGCCGCGAGGTCGGGCCGACGATCCGCCGGGCGATCGACCGGGCGAAGCTCGAGATCGTCGAAGTGCTGCGCGGGTGCGGCAGCTGGGAGTGCGGCTGCGGTCGCGCCCACACCGTGCCGTTCATCGCCCGGGGCCGCTCCGGCTCGGTGGTCGCGTCGTTCCGGCCCGCCCCCCGGGGCGTGGGGCTCGCGGTCGGCGATGTCACCAAGCCGATCCTTCGGTTCGCGGGGTTCACCGACGCGTGGGGGTTCACGGAGGGCCACACGAAGACGACCGTGAACTACGCCCAGGCCGCGTTCCAAGCGCTGGTCGCCCTGTCCAAGGTCAAGGTACCGTCCGAGGACGCCGCCCGTCTCAAGATCGTTCGCGGACCGATCGGTACCTCGATCCTGCCTCCGAAGGAGGAGGGCGCCCCGCGGCCGATGCGTGGGCGCGGCCGGGGCCGTGGCCGCGGAGGCCCGCCGGGACGCGGCGGGACCCGACCGGGAGGCCCTCCGGGCCGGCGACCGACCGGCGGCGGCCCACCGGGGGACCGGGCCGCGGGCCGCCCCCGGGGCGGCCGGCGGGGAGGTAGTTCGATGGCGTGGATGGTCGTGCGCGTCCGGGGTTCGATCCACGCCCGGGAGGACATCGTCGACACGCTCCGATTCCTGCACCTGACCCGACCGAACCACGTCACGGTCCTTCCCGAGGAGCCGTCGTACCGGGGGATGCTCACGAAGGTCCAGGGGTACGTCACCTGGGGCGAGGCCGACCCTCAGACGGTCGGCCTCCTGCTCGACCGAGCGCGGAGAGACCGTCGAGGGCAAGCGGGTCTCGCCCGCGAGCCTCGCGGAGGAGATCCGCGCGAAGGACCTGGACGAGCTCACAAAGACGGTCACCGAACGGGGCCTTCCGAAGGTCCCGGGCTTGAAGCCGCTGTTCCGCCTGCGGGCGCCGAACGGCGGGTGGAGGTCGACGAAGAAGCCGTTCGCGCTGGGCGGCGCGCTCGGCTACCGCGGCCGGACGATCAACGACCTCGTCCGCCGGATGATGTAGAGGAACGATGCCGAGTCGAACGAAGAAGTTCCGGGGCCTGAGGAACCACGGCCGGGGGATCAAGGCCGGCCGCGGCGCGGGCAAGCAGGGCGGCCGCGGGAACGCCGGGCTGCACAAGTACAAGTTCAAGTCGATGCTGATCTACGCGCCGGACCACTTCGGCCGGCACGGGTTCAAGCGGCCCCGCCAGATGGTCGCGCGGCCGACCGCCGTCAACGTCGGGGAGCTCGACGCGCTCGTTCCGTTCCTCGAGGCGGCGGGCGCGCTGACCCGCGAGGGCGAGACGTTCGTCGCCGACCTCACGAAGTCGGGCGTCGACCGCCTCCTCGGGGGCGGCTCGACGGGTCGCGCCCTGGAAGGTCGTGGTCCAGTACGCCACCCGCCACGCCCGGGAGAAGGTCACGGTCCTGGGCGCCCGCGGGCGGCGAGCGCCCCGCCGCGGCAAAGACTATATAATTGGCCCGTCGGCTCCGCGGCGGAACGCATGGCGGACGAGGAGACCCCGCGCGATCCGCGGTGGGCGGTCCCGCTCCTCGTCACTGGGAGCGCTCGCCCTCTCCGTCGTCTGGTTCTGGGACCGTCCGACGCTCCTCGCGCTCGGCCTGGTCGGGATCGCCGTCGCGGTGATCCTCGGCCTCCTCTACCTCGGGCTCTCCTACAACGGCCCCGCTCGAAGCTGTACGGCCTGAAGCCGGTCACGAGCCGGATGCCCGCCGTCTCGCAACCGAAGGGACACGTGCACTTCCGGACGAAGATGTCCTGGACGATCGCCGTCCTGCTCCTCTACTTCCTCCTCACGAACATCTACCTGTTCGGCGTCAATCAGGCGACCGTCATCGACCTGTTCGCCAGCTACCGCGCGATCCTCGCCGGAGCGCAAGGGACGCTCATGCACCTCGGGATCGGCCCGATCGTCACCGGGTCGATCATCATGCAACTGTTCACGGGCGCGAAGATCATCAACCTCGACCTGACGGACGACCAGGACAAGGGGACCTACCAGGGGACCCAGAAGGTCCTCGTCATCGCGATGATCTTCGTGGAAGCGGTCCCCCAGGTGTTCGGCTACCTGACGCCGTCCGCCTCGATCGTCGCGAGCCTCGGGGCGGCCTCCCCCGGGAACGGCCTCCTCCTCGCGAACGCCATCATCATCGCCCAGCTCGTCTTCGGCAGCTACCTCGTCTTCCTGATGGACGAGGTCGTCTCGAAGTGGGGGATCGGCAGCGGGATCTCGCTGTTCATCGCCGCCGGGGTCTCGCAGCAGATCATCCAGGGAACGCTCAACTGGATCCCCCAGAACGGCGCGGGGTCGGTCATCTCCGCGTCCAACCCGCCGAGCGGCACGATCCCGAAGACCCTCTGGTTCTTCACCCACTACAGCGCCTCCCAGATGGCCGGCGGCGGTTGGGAGCAGGTGCTCTTGCGTCAGCCGAACCCCGTGGTGGCGCTGGTCGGGACCGCCGCGATCTTCTTCCTGGTCGCCTGGACCGAATCGACGC
Organism: uncultured Thermoplasmata archaeon; assembly: GCA_963804505.1. Taxonomy (GTDB): domain Archaea; phylum Thermoplasmatota; class Thermoplasmata; order Lutacidiplasmatales; family UBA184; genus Lutacidiplasma. The sequence continues at coordinate 613,955 of CAWDQP010000010.1, read as the reverse complement.
GCATCGAGCTGCCGCTCTCGCACGCCGAGGCGCGCGGCGCGCGCGGCCGTTACCCGCTGCGTCTGATCTACGCGTCCAACATCCCCGTCATCCTGATGAGCGCGCTCCTCGCGAACGTCTCGATCGTCACGATCCTTCTCTGGTCGAACCCCGCGCTCTCGACGTTCCCGCTGCTGGGCCACCACTGGCGGATCGGCTCGTACCCGGCCAGCGCCGCGGCGGCGCAGGCGATGGGGGTGAGCCAGACCCAACCGCTCACCGGCGGGGCGTACTACCTTTCGACACCGAACGGGCTCGAATCGTGGCTGCTGCCGATCCTCAACTCTCGCAGTACGGGTCGTTCCTGTACGGGCACACGTGGTGGCAGGGGCTGATCCACGTGCTCGTCTACTTCTCCGCGATGGTCGGCGGCTCGATCCTGTTCGCGAAGTTCTGGATCCAGACGACGAACATGGGCCCGGAGGCGGTCGCCCGGCAGATCGAGGCGACGGGGATGCAGATCCCCGGGTTCCGTAGAGAACCGCGCGTGCTCCGTCGCGTGCTCGAACGGTACATTCCCGTCATCACCGTCATCTCCGGGGCCGCCGTCGGCTCGCTCGCCGCCGGGGCCGACCTGATCGGTACGCTGGGCAACGCGAGCGGCACGGGCGTGCTGCTGACCGTCGGGATCATCATCAACCTCTACGAGGCGATGGGCCGCGAGCAGCTGATGGAGATGAACCCGCTGCTCCGCCGGTTCCTCGGTGGCGAGAGCTGATGGCCGGCGACCAGACCCCGCTGCGATCGGTCCTGGACGACACGGGCCCGGCCGAGCCGCGAAACCCCTCGACCTGGCCCCCCTCGGCGGGCCGGACGACGAGGAGGACGAGGACGACGACGGCCCGGCGCCGCTCGACCCGCGGCCCCGGCCGCCGGCGCCGACCTTCAAGGTCTCGACCATGATCTACGTCTTCCTGGGCCTGCTCGGCCTCTGGATGATCATCGACCCGAGGCTCCGGAACCAGTTCGCCGGCGCGCTCGGCACGAGCGCGGGCCACTCCGGCCCGCTCTACGTGGCGATCGGGTTCGGCTGGCAGTTCCTGCTCGCGACCATGGCCGTGGCCGCGATGATCGAGATGCTCGTCACCTCGATCGCGTACAACTACACGACCGACTGGGTGAAGGCGGCGAAGGTCCAGAAGTGGAGCGCCGCGTTCCGCAAGGTCCAGATGGAGGCGATCCGCTCGGGGAAGAAGGACCGGATCGCCGCGCTGAAGCCCCACCAGGAGAAGCTCACGCGGCTCTCGGGCGAGGTCACGATCGCCCAGTTCAAGGGGATGGCCATCACCTACTTCCTGCTCATCCTGATCTACACCTGGGTGGGCCTCGTCATCGCGGGCGCGGGCGCCACGCACCAGGTGATCTCGCTCAACGGGGCGTCCATCAACCTGATCGGCCACGTCGGGAGCCTTCCGATCCCGTGGTGGTTCCTCATCTTCAGCCTCTACACGATCCCGTTCTCGCTCGGCTTCCGGCGCCTCCTGAAGCATGTGTGGATCCGGCGGTACCTCGAGAAGCATCCCCTCGGCACCACCGACCCGTCGACAGGAGCGGTCGGGGGTTCGGCGTGATCCACCGGGTGGTCGCGATCGGCGGCCCCCCGGGAAGCGGGAAATCCACGGCGGGGCGCCTCGTCGCCGAGGCGCTCGGCCTGGAGTACCGGGCCGCGGGCGACGTCTTCCGGGCCGAGGCGAAGCAGCGGGGGTTCACGCTCGAGGAGTTCGGACGGTACGCGGAAGCCCACCCCGAGGTCGACCGCGAGCTTGACCGGCGCATGCAGGAGCACGCCCGGCCCGGCGTGCTGCTGGACGGCCGGATCCAGGGGGTCCTGTGCCGCCGCCACGGGATCCCCGTGCACGCGGTCGTCGTGACGGCGTCCGAGGAGGAGCGGATCCGCCGGGTCGCGTCGCGCGACGGGGAGAGCGTGGCGTCCGCCCGGGTCCAGGTCCTCGCCCGCGAGGTGAGCGAGCGGGCGCGCTACCGCCGGTTCTACGGCATCGATCTGGACGCCGCCCCGGCGGACCTGACCGTCGATTCCACCCGCCGCCCGCCGCCCGAGGTCGCCGCCGCGGTGGTCGACTACGTCCGGGCCCACGACGCGGAGCCGGCCCGATGAGCGCGCCGCCGGAGGACCCGGTACGAGCGCGCCTCGCGGAGGGAGCGTTCGTCCTCATCGACAAGCCGCGCGGCCCCTCGTCCCACCAGGTCACGGCGTGGGCACGGGACCTTCTCGGCGTGGAGACCGCGGGCCACGCGGGGACCCTCGACCCGAACGTCTCGGGGGTGCTCTGGATCGGGGTCGGACCGGCGCTGAAGCTCCTGCCGCTCGTCCTCGACTTTCCCAAGCGGTACGTCGGCGCGGTCACCTTCCATGCCCGGGTCGGCGCGAAGGAGCTCGAGAAGCTCCTCGTCGAGTTCACGGGCCCGGTCTACCAGACCCCGCCCGTACGCTCGGCGGTCAAGCGCGAGCGCCGGGTCCGCACGATCCATCGCCTCAAGCTGGTCGAGTCCGAGGGGACGCACGCCCTCCTCGACATCGTGGCCGAATCGGGCACCTACGTCCGGACGCTCGCCGTCGACCTCGGCGAGGCGCTCGGCGTGGCCGCCCATCTCGAGGAGCTCCGTCGCGTGGCGACCGGTCCGTTCGACGAGCGGACGCTCGTGCCGCTCACGGCGCTGGCGGACGCCGAGGCGAGCTACCGCGCCGGGGACCCGGCGCCGCTCCTGGCGGTCCTCCACCCGATCGACGAGGTCTGGAAGGAGTTCCCGACGCTCGTCCTCAAGGACGGCGCCGCGAGCGCGGTCGCCCACGGCGCGGGACTCGCGAAGGGCGGGATCCTATCGACCTCGCGGCCGTTCGCCCGCGGCGCGCACCTCGCGCTCGTCTCCCGCACGGGAGACCTGGTCGCGACCGGCGTGGCCGCCTACGGGTCGTCGGAGACCGGTCCGGTGAAACACGGCTGGGTCGTGACGCGGACCCGGGTCTTCGCCGACCCCGAGAGGTACCCGGTCCTGTGGAACCGGAGCAAAGGGGGGAACGAGCCCCCCGCGTCCCCGGAAGCGGGCTAGGGTTATCTGCCGCCCCCTCTCGGAACCGGCCGTGTCGGCCGTCGGCAAGGCCGGGTCGGACGCCGGGGTCCGGCTCTTCGGCGGGCTGGGCCGATGGATCGTGCGCCACCCGTACTACCCGATCGTCTTCTGGGTCGTCCTGCTCGTCGTCGCCGTGCCGTTCCTCTCCCGACTCGGCTCCGTCACGACGAACTCGGCCGACAGCGCCCCCACGTCCTCGCCCAGCTCGCTCGCGCAACAGCGGTTCGACGCGCTCTTCCCGAACGACACCGGGGGGTCCTCCTCCACCGTCATGCTCTACGGGACCAATCTCACCGACCGTCACGCGCAGGACGTCGTCCAGAACGTCACGGCCAACCTGACCTCCGACGCCCGGCTGAAGTTCGTCGGGTCGATCGCGGATGTCTACACCGCCTACTCCGCCTACCTCGCGGGGCAGGCCGAGCTCGCGGCCGCGTCGATCCGGGCCGGGCAGGGCGGAGCCCCGCCGGTGACGACGCTCGTGAACCAGACCGCGACACTGCTCTGGGGGATTCCCGCGACCTACCTCGCCTCGTGGGAGTCGTTCGAGTCGGGCAACGCGAGCACGCCCTGGGTGGCGAACTACCCGGCGTACCACGCGACCTACTCCGGGCTATCGAACAACACCTCCCGCGCCGTGCTCTCGGCGTTCTACAACGGCAACGATAGCTCGGGCGCGGGTTTCAACGGCTCGGCCGACTGCGCGAACCAGACGGTTCCTGCCGGGGTCGTGGCGTGCGCGCAGGGCGTCGAACGGGCGAACATCGCGCTCGCCCTGCCGTACCTCGGGCTCCCGACGGCGCCGCGCTCGATCGCGCCCGCGGTGCTGTCGGAGATGGGGGTCGCCAACTACACCAACGTCATGCTCGTCCGGTCGGTGGCGAGCCTCGCCGTCGCGGTCGCGTCCGGCCTCCCGGCCGCGTGGGTCGACACCGTATGGACGGCCTTCCCGGGCGCCGACCCGACCGCCGCCGAGGCCGCCTCGTTCGCCGGCGCGCTCGTGAACGCGTCCACGCTCGGGTCGGAGCCGCTACCGGTGCCGAGCGCGATCCGGTACGACTTCGTCAGCCCTAACGGCACGGCGAGCCTGGTCCAGGTATCGTTCACGGTGGCGGACGACTACACGACCGCGGGCGGGGCGGATCCCGTCTACCTCGACCTGGGCACGATCGCCAACGACACGGGCGCCGCCCTCGCGGCGTCCGACCCGTCCGGCGCGATAGCATACGCCCAGACCGGGCCGGCGCCGCTCGACCTCCTCACGCAGGAGGCGACGAACTCGTCGCTCGCCCTTGTCCTGCCGATCACGGTCGGGCTCCTCATCGGGATCTCGATGATCTACTTCCGGTCCCCGCTCACCCCGTTGGTCACGTTCGCGGGCCTCGGGATCGCGCTCATCCTCGGCCTGGGCGGCACGGTCCTGGTCGGCACCCTGGTCACGCACGTCGACTCCTCGTCGCTCGCCCTCGAAGAGGTGTTCGTCCTGGGCGTGGGCACCGATTATTCGATCTTCCTGGTCGCCCGCTACCGCGAGGAGCTCGTCGCCGGAAAGACCTCGGACGACGCCGTCGTCGCGTCGCTCACGTGGGCCGGCCAATCGGTCGCGACCAGCGGATCGACGGCGATCATCGTGACCCTCGCGCTCGCGTTCTGCGGGGTCGCGCTCCTCGCGGAGTGGGGGATGGTCCTCTCGCTCGCGATCCTGATCACGATGACGCTCTCGCTCACCCTCGTCCCCGCGGCCCTCAAGCTCATCGGGCCGAGGATCTTTTGGCCGATGACCGGGCCCCGGTTCCGGCGACAGGCCGCGGCCGTGGAGGAACGGACCCGGTCGGGGCCGGACGTACTTCTACCGGGCGGCGCGGCTGACCCGGAAGCGACCGGCGGCCGTGGTCGCCGTCATCCTGGTCGTTTCCGTCCCGCTCCTGGCCGTCGCCCTCACGGTGCCCGTCTCCTACGACTTCTACGGGCAGCTCCCGAGCGGCCACCCCGCGACGAACGGCCTCGCCGAGCTCGGGGAGCAGTTCGGTCCGGGCTTCGCCGTACCCTCCTTTGCGCTCGTCACTTTCGCTTCTCCGCTGGTCGTCCACAACGCCTCGAACGCGACCGAGTTCGTCGACATCGCGGCCCTCACGTCGATGGCCTCGAAGACTTCGGGCATCCAGTCGGTGCTCTCGCCGGTCGGTCCGTACGGCGCGACGCTCGCGCAGTGGCTCGACCTGGCGAGCGCCCTCCCGGCGAACCGCACGAACCTGCTGGGGGTCCTCGCCTCCTACGTCGGGATCGACGGAAGGACCGTCCTGCTCTCCCTCCAGACGACCGACACGGGGCTCTCGGAGGGCGCCGTGAACGCGGTCCAGGCGGTCTCCGGCGCGTTCGACTCGTACCAGTCAAGCCACCCGGAGGTCGAGCAGCTCTCCTTCGGCGGCGGCGCGCCGGTGATCCGCGACCTCGCGGCCGAAACGACGTTCGCGACCGAGATCATGCTCGTGGCGGTGACGGTCGGGCTGGTCTGCGTCCTGCTCGCGGTCCTGCGGTCGTGGATCATCGCCCTGATGGCGGTCGGCACGATCGGTCTGTCGATCGGCTGGGCGTGGGCGGTGACCGACCTCCTGTTCCGGGACCTGCTCGGCTTCCCGCTGTTCTTCTACGTCCGGACGATCCTGGTCGTCCTCGTCCTCGGGCTCGGGATCGACTACAACATCTTCCTCCTCACGCGGGTCCGGGAGGAGCGGCTCCGGGGCAAGACCGCCGGTCCGGCGGTGGCCGAGTCCCTCGGCCGGACCGGGGGGATCATCACGGCGGCCGCCGTGATCCTCGCCTGCGCGTTCGCCTCGCTGACGGTCGGCGAGTTCACGCTGATCCGCGCCATCGGCTTCGCGGTCGCGACCGCGGTCCTGCTAGACGCGATGGTCGTCCGGACCTACCTCGTGCCCGGCGACCCTCCAGCTCCTCGGGGACCGCGCGTGGAATTTCTCCGGTCGCCGGTCCCCGCCGGCCGCCACCCCCGCGTCGCCCGCCGAAGCGGCCGGCGAGAGCCCTGAACCAGGGCGCTAGGCGGCGAGGAACCGGGCGCGGGCCCGGGCCACGTGCGGGTCGGGGGACGAAGTGTCGACGACCTCCGCGACCTTTCCGTCCCGGTCGATCAGGAACGAGACGCGGCGGGCGGAGCCGCGCGGTCCGAGGACGCCGTACCGCTCCGAGACCTCCTTCTTCGAGTCGGCGATGAGCGGAAACGCCAGGCCGTACTTCCGGGCGAACGCGAGCTGCGCGGGGCAGTCGTCGACGCTGACCCCGACGATCCGCACGCCGCCCTTCGTGAACTCGGGCAGGTGCTCCTGGAATCCCTTCGACTCGATCGTGCAGCCGGGCGTGTCCGCCTTCGGGTAGAAGTAGAGCACGACCGGGCGATCCCTTCAGGGAGGAGAGTCGGAACGGCTTTCCGTCCTGGTTCGGGGCTTCGAAATCGGGCGCGGGTTCTCCGACGGCGATCATCGGTCCCGCCACGGAAATCGGCCTATATGAGGCGAGCCGGGGCGGTCACGCCATCGAGACCGTCACGAGGGTCTCGGTCGACTTGATGCCCGGTATCTTGCGGATTTTGTGGACGACGACGTCAAGCGCCTGGTTGATCTGGGGTGCCTCGACCTTGACGATGAGGTCGAACGGCCCGGTCACGGCCTGCACGTCGGTGACGTTCGGGACCACCTTGATGCGGCGGTGCACCTCGTCGAGGTGCCCCACGTCGACCTCCACGAGGAGGAACACCGTCTCCATCCTGGACCCGATCCGGGGACGGACGCTCGGTTCATCAACCTAGCGCCTCGGGGCCGGGGAGCGCGGCCCGGCGGCCCGAGAGGTCGTTACGGGGCGGCAGCGGCCGCGCCCTTGCGCGACCACTGGATCCAGGCATGGACGAACGCGACCGGCTTCATCGTGGCCTCGACGTACCGGAGCGGGTGCCTCACGGGCTGGCGGTGCTCGCGGAACCGGTGGCCGACCTCGTCGTTCTTCCAGATCGACATCGCCATCTGGTACAGGTAGAGGTAGCGCTTCCGCGCCCAGCGCACGTAGCTCGTCTCGTTGCTCTTGTCGTGGTACACCCAGGCGTCCGGCAGGAAGGTGCCCTTCAGCCCCGCGCGGATCACCCGGGTCTCGAGGTCGTGGTCCTCGGCCGTTACGAGCGGGTCGAAGCCGAACTCCTTGAGCACGCTCGTCCGCCACGCGCTGTTCTGCAGCGGCAGGTAGGTGATGCTCTGCCGCACGAGATCGTCATAGATCGACTCCTCGAGGAGCTCGTAGTAGTGCTCGATCGGGTTCTCGGCCTTCCGCAGCGGCCGCGTGGGGCCGCCGGTGAAGGCGAACTCACCGCTCTCCACGGGAGCGACCAGGCGCGCGAGCCAGTCGGGCGGCGCCACCTCGTCGGAGTCGAGGAACGCCGTGGTGTCCTCGGCCAGCATCCGGATCGACTCCGCCCGGGCGTCCACCGGCCCGCCGGGGATCCGGACGAGCTCCACGTTCAGGGCGGGGTTCCGCGAGGTCGCGGCCGAGGCGAGCGCCTCCGGGGTCGCGGGGGAACCCGCGATCAGGACCCGGTCCGGGCTTTCGCGTCTGCTTCTCGAGCGAATCCAGCGCGGCGAGCAGGCGTGGGTCGTCCTTGACGGCGATCTCCACGCAGATCGTCCCCAACCGTTTCCCCCTTCCGGCGGCCGACCCGGGCGGCCTACGCGTGCACTCCCCGAGCCTTGACCATCTCGGCGATCGTGAAGTCGATCGCCTCTGCGCTGGACCGGCGCGGCGTCCATCCGAGTCGCTTCACCGTCTCGATCGAGAGGAGCTGCTGGGGCACGTCGCCCAGCCCTTCTCGCCGCCGGTGTACTCGATGCGGGCCTTTCCGCCGTGCGCGGCCACGACCTTCTCGGCGATCTCCCGGACGGAGATCCGATCGTGCGTGCCGAGGTTGTAGAGGTTGACCGCGGCGGTCGCCCGATCGGCCACCGCCAGCATCCCGTCCACGCACTCCTCCGTCCTAAGGTAGCTCTTCGCCTGACGGCCATCGCCCAGAACCTCGAGGTGTCGCGGGTCGGCCCGAAGCTTCTCGAAGAAGTCGTGCAGGATCCCGTGCGTCATCGCCGGACCGATGATGTTGGCGAACCGGAAGAGGTAGACCTTGAGGCCGTAGGAGTGGGCGTAGGCGCTCATCAGCCCCTCCGCGGCGAGCTTGGCCGCGCCGTAAAGCGACTCCGGAAAGAGCGGGCCGTACTCCTCGGGAGTGGGAAATCGATCGGGGCGGCCGTAGACGGTGCTGGACGACGAGAACAGCACTCGGGGCACTCCCGCGCGCCGGGCCTGCTCGAGAACGTGGAACGTCGCGATCGTCCCCGATTCGAGGTCCACCCGTGGGTCGGCCGTACCGAGACGGATGTCGGGAATGGCGGCGAAATGCCACACCTCCGCCGCCCCGCGGAATTGCGCGGCGTACTTTTCCGGTTCCCGAACGTCCGCGACCGTCAGCGAGAGCCGCGGGGCTGCCTCGGGGCTCGGGAGGAACGCCCGTTGACCGCTCGACAGGTTGTCGATGACACGAACCTCGTCCCCTCGTTCCAGCAGGGCGCGCACCAGGAACGAGCCGATCGCGCCGGCGCCGCCGGTCACAACGACCGGGCGTCCCTGCGTTCCGGACGGCATTGCGGGGCCTCTCTCCCTCGGGTCTATATATCGCGTGGGTCGGCGGCGTTCCACCACCGGTGCCTTTCCAGTTGGCGCGATGGGTGGCGGCGGCAACCCTCACGCCCGGGTGCGGCGGCTCGCCCCCGCGGGCTCGTCGCGTGTCCGAGTTCTCCGACCACGAGGTCAGTAGCCCCAACCAGCGATCCGGTGCTCCACGGAGCCGTGATAGGCTCGGGAAGAGATTCGAGCCTTGGCCAGTTCCATCGCCCCCCGGGCGAGTTCGACCACGGCGGTGGACTCCGATCCGTCTCCTGCGAGACGGGTCGGGACGCCGAGGGCCTCGGCCGAGACACGGTAGGACGAGGTTTCGCCCCCCTCGCCCGCGACCCCCTTGACGTTGCCGCGGTACGCCGCGATCTCGAGCCGGTCGAGAAGGTGCCGTCGGCCCTCGGCTACGCCGTGCTCTTCGCCCGCGGGCATGCCGTCGGTCATGCAGTAGATCGCACTCCCCTCGGCGGCCGAGGCCGGATCGAGCAGGTCACGGGAGTTCGCGTCGCCGAACGACGTTCGCCCCAGGCGTGCGGCGATCGTGCGAGGAACATCCACAAGGCTCGCCCACTCGTCGGATCGGGTCCCGGTGGCGGTCGAGTCGGGCGACCGGATCCAGAGCGGGATCCGGGCGATCGGTTCGTCGACCCGGAACCGGTGGTAGAGCAGGTCCTGCTCGAGAAATGCCTGGCCGTGATCGCTCGTCAGGACGAAGAGCGTGTTCTCCCAGTTCCGCCGGGACGAGAACCGCTCGACGATCTCGTTCGACCCTCCGGTCGAGGGTGCGGAGCGAGCGGATGTACCCCTCCCGTACCGAAGCGACCTCGCGGGCCGAGGGATTCCACGTGCCGCGGATCCACGAGATCGAGTCCTGCCCGGAGCGTGCGTAGGAGAGCCAGCGGCCGACCGACACCGAGTCGCCGCCGTCGGCGAGGTACGGCTCGTGCGCCTCGACCAGATTGACGAACGCGAACACCGGCTGGTCGGTCCGCTGGCGGGCGAGCCAGCCATCGAGCTCGGGCTCGATCCACGGGCCGACGGCGTGCATGTCCTTCGCGTACGTGCCGAGCAGCTTGCCCCCCGCCCGGTTCATCGCGTCCCAGACCGCCGGCAGGCGGGGCAGGGAGCTCATCGCAAGGTCCCGCAGAGGGGACGGCCGCGCGCCGGGGGACGACGCCGGCAGAGGGGTGAGCGGGTGCCCCCCCAGGTCGGGGCACCCGGCCTTCTGGATCGAACGCGAACCGCAGAAAGAACTCGCGCGCGCCACCCCAGAGGGTTTCCTGGAAGCCGCGGGCCAGGCCGGTCGACGGCTGCACGTACGAGTTCGCCGAGTAGAATCCCGTGGTGTACCCCTCCCGCTGGAGGAACTCCGCGATCGTCTCGGGCTCGCGCGTCAGGATAGGACCAAGCCGGCAGTGGGCTCCGTGGTCCCAAGGATAGAGCCCGGTGAACAGGCTCGCGTGGCCCGGGATCGTCCAGCTGGCAGTGCTCGCCGCCCTGGGAAATGAGACGACCTGGTTCCGGAGGGAGTGCAGAAACGGTAGGGCGTCGGGGCGGGCTACTTCCGCCTCGAAGATGTCCGACCGCACGCAGTCGAGGACCACGAGAAGTACGTCGGGGCGGGAGGAGCGCGCTTCGGCCATGGAGGTTGGTTCCGGGCCCCGGGTCGCGAACGGCCGGACTCGCGCTCTGGACCCCTCGGGGTAATTACCGTTGCCGATGAGGCCGCGATCCGAGCCCCCCGGACCTCGGTGACGCCGCCGACCGGAGCCTCCGGGTTCCGGCGTTCCCCAAAGCGCTAAGTGGGACCGTTCGCCGCTCGACGGCATGGCCCTCGCCCTCGAGGACTCCCTCTCGGGCGGATGGCGGACGATCCGCCCCGGACCCCAGGGCGTCGTGGCGCTCTACGTCTGCGGGCCGACGGTCTACGATTCCGCCCACGTGGGACACGCGCGAACGTACCTCTACTTCGACGTGGCGCGACGGTTCCTGGAGGGGGAACACCTGCGGGTGCGGCACGTGATGAACGTGACGGACGTGGAGGACAAGATCGACCACCGCGCCCAGGCGCTCGGCCTCAGCTCGATCGCGCTCGCCCGTCGTGAGGAGCGGGCCTTTTTCCGGGACCTGGACGCGCTCGGGATCCTGAGCTCCGCAGTGCCGGCCCCGCGCGAGCGACTACGTGCCGGAGATGGTCCGCGTCGCCCGGGCGCTCGAACGAACCGGACGGGTCCGTCGGACGGGCGACGAGTGGGTCTACGAGCCCCCGGTGCGGCCCGAGGGAGAGAACTTCCCCACCGGCCGGGAGCTCGCGCGCCACGCGGTGCCCGAACGGGGCCACCCCTTCCCCTCGAAGGCCGGGGGCGAGCGTGCCTTCCTCGTGTGGAAGCTCCAGGGGGGACCGGCCCGACGTGGCCCAGCCCCTGGGGTCGTGGCGTCCCGGGCTGGCACCTCGAGTGCTACGCGATGGCCCGTCGGCTGGTCGGCATCCCGGTCGACCTCCACGGCGGGGCGCGGGACCTGATCTATCCGCACCATTACGCCGGCAACGAGATCGCCCTCGCGCTGGGGGGGACCCGGTTCTCGCGCACCTTCCTGCACACCGGTTTCGTCCTTCAGGAAGGCGCCAAGATGTCGAAGTCCACCGGCAACCTCGTCCCGATCCGCACGGCGCTGGCCGCCGTCGGTCCGGGCGCCCTCCGGTGGTTCCTGCTCCGACCCCGCTATACTGACCGGCTCGGCTGGAGCGAGAAGGAGCTCGCGCGCTCGGGCGAGGAGTATCGGAAGGTCCGGGGGGCGATCCGTCGCTGGGTTTCACCCGGCGCCGGGGGTCCGTGGGGCGCGTCGAAGGCTCGGGACCTCTCCGAAGGGGCGCGCCGGGACCTGGCGCAGGGGCTGCGGACGGACCGGGTCGTGCAACGATTGACGCGGTTCGCGGCGGACCTGGATCGGAACGGGACCGGTCGGGTCGCGCGGGGCGAGCGGACCGCCGCGCGCCGCTGGATCCACGCGATCGAGCTGCGGACCGGGATCCCGCTGCTCTGAGCCGTTCCCGGCTGACGACCACGCTCAGCCCGTTGCCGCCGCCCATGCACAGGGTGGCGAGCCCGAGCTTCCCGCCCGACCGCTCAAGCTCGTGGACGAGCGAGACGACGATCCTCGCCCCGCTCGCTCCGATGGGATGGCCCAGCGCGATGGCGCCGCCGTGGACGTTGAACTGGTCCTCCGTGAAGCCGAAGGCGCGTTGGACCGCGATCGACGCGGAGGCGTACGCCTCGTTGTGCTCGACGCGATCGAAGTCGGACGGCTTGAATCCGGTCTTCTCGAGATGCCGGCGCACGGTCGGGATCGGCGCCTCCATGACGTCGCGCGGGTGGACGCCGCCCTCGCCGACGGAATGAACCCACGCGAGGGGCGTCGCGTGGCGCCGCCGGACCTCCTCCTCGCTCGCGAGGACGAGCGCGGCAGCCCCGTCGGACAACTTCGAGGAGCTGCCCGCGGTCAGTACCCCGTCGGGGGAGAACGCGGGCTTGAGCCGCGCGAGCTTCTCGAGGGTCGTGTCCGCGCGAGGGGCTTCGTCGTGGTCGAGCCCGGTTCCGCCCGGAGTGAGCTCGGCCGGGACGGGGGCGAGCTCCTTGGCGAACGTGCCGTTGGCGACCGCGGCGGACGCTCGGAGGTGGCTTCGCAGGCCGAACGTGTCGACCGCCGCGCGGTCCAACCCGAGCTTCCGGGCTATCCGCTCGCCGGTGAGCCCCATGATCTCGTGCTCGTCGTACGCGTCGATCAAAGAGTCGCGCTGCATCGCGTCGTCCAGCACGTGAGGCCCGGGGTGGCTGCCCCAGCGCATCGCCCCCTCCACGAGGTAGGGGGCGTTCGACATGCTCTCCATGCCGCCGACGAGGATGCGGTCGTGCTCGCCGGCGCGGATCGCCGTGAAGCCGAGGAGGAGGGACTTCATGCCCGAGCCGCAGACCATGTTGACGGTCGCGGCCCCGATCGAATCGGGGACCGAGACGCCGCGGAGGACCTGGCGCGCCGGGTTCTGACCGACCCCGGCCTGGATCGCCTCGCCGAACAGGACCTCTTCGATCTCGTCGGGGCGGACCCCGCTCCGCTCGATGGCGGCGCGGGCGGCCACGATGCCGAGCACGGGCGCGCGGACGGAGCGGAGCGAGCCGCCGAAGCGACCGATCGGTGTCCTGGCCGCGGAGAGGATCGCTACCGGTGAAGTGGAATGCGTCATCTTCCCTTGGAACGGTGGGACGGGTTAAGAGGTCGCGGGACGGCGATCGCGGCGGCCCCCTCCGGAGCCCGAGGTCAGTCCTCTTCGACCCGGGGCGCGAGCAGGTAGCGGCCGTCACCGCGCCCGCCGCCCATCGCGAACTCGATCTTGAGCGGGTACTCGTTCCCGACGTGCAGGGTCGTCTCCTCGGCGGAGATCGACTTGACCATCGCGGAGAAGAAATCGAGCGGGTACATGCTCTTCACCGCTTCCTTGACGTCGAGCCGGGTCAGCGAGTCCTTCGGGATGCGCAGATCGAGACGGTCCGTGTCCCCCTCGGAATGCATCGTGAAGGCGTCGGGCTCGAGCGTGAGGGTCACGTGGTCGGTGAAGCTCTCGCTCCCCCGGATCCCCTGCCGCATGTCCTCCGTCTTGAGCGTCACGCTCGCCGGAGGGCTCACGTTCGGGACCTTCGGGTCGGTAATGCTCGCGGGGTCGACCACCGCCATCTGGCGGGTGATACGCCCCACGGAGGCGACCAGCCGGTTCTTCCCGTCGAACTGGAGGTCGATGACGTCCCCGGGCTTCGAGAGCCGGAGGACCTCCTTGAGCTTCTCCACGTCCACGCCGATCTCGGTGAGTTCGCCGGTGAACTCCTCGAAGACCCCCTTCTGCAGCTTCAGGACGAGCATCGCGACGTGCGACGGGTCGACGGCCTTCGCTTCCAGCCCGTCCTTGGAGACGGTGAGCTTGACCTCGCTCACGAGGGTGGAGACCACCTCCACGACCTCCCGGAGCGTCTCCATCTTGAGCCGGAGCTTGAACATCGATGAACCTCGGAGCGCGACACACTGGTCCACTCTAAAAAGGTTGCCCGATTCCGCGGGAGAACGAAAGCCGTTTTCCTCTCGCCGCATTCGCTCCGCCGGTGACGGAACTCGCGTACCTGGGCACGATCTCCGACGCGTACGTGCGCTCGTTCCGCGCCCGCGTGGTGGCGCTCCCACCGGGCGCCGTGGTCCTCGATAGGACCTACTTCTACCCCACGGGCGGCGGCCAGCCAAGCGACCGCGGCGCGATCGGTTTCGAGGGGGACGGAACGCTCGAGGTGGTCGACGTCTCGAAGTCGGGGCCGTCGGTCGTCCACCGCGTCAAAGGTCCGGCGGCCACGCTCGCCCGCCTCTCCCTGGGGGTGGAGGTCGAGGGGTCGATCGACTGGCCACGGCGGCACCTCCACATGCGGCTCCACAGCGCCCAGCACCTGCTGAGCGCACGTGTCTTCACGCGGACGGGCCTCAGAACGCGCAAGGCGAACCTGTCCGGGAACCGGGCGACGCTCGACCTCGACGGCGTGCTCACCCCGGACGCGATCGAGCCCCTTACCGGCGACATGGCGCGTGCCGCGACGGACCCGCACGACGTCTCCATACGGTACGTCTCCCGCGCCGAATGGGACCGGAACCCGGCGTCCGAGCGTTCGGGCCTGGTACCGCTTCCCGCGCAGGTCGACCCCGTCCGGGTCGTCGAGATCGAGGGCGCCGACGTCTGCCCGTGCGGGGGGACCCACGTGCGCTCGACCCGGGAGTTCGGCCCGGTAACGATCGTCCCGCCGGTGCCGCTATCGGACGGCGCCTCGCGCCTCGTCCTCACGCTGGAGGCGAACGCTCCGCCCGAGTGATCCCGTAGACATGGACGTCGTGCCACCGTCCGTGGTGGAACAGGGCCGAGCGCATCGTGCCCTCGCGGCGAAACCCGAGCCGCTCGAGGAGCCTGACCGACGGAACGTTCTCGACGTCGCAGGTCGCCCCGATCCGCTCGACGGACTCGGTGCGCAGCAGGTGGTCCACGAGGAGGTCGACCGACTCGCGGCCGACGCCGTGCCCCCGGGCTTCGCGCGATCCGAGCATGTACCAGACGTCCACGTACTCGAGCACCGGGTGGGCCCGGTAGTGTCCGACCAGTCCCACGACATCCCGTTCCGACTTCCGCTCGATCGCGAACCGCGGGGCCAGGGAGTTGGGGTCTCCGTCCGCCGTCTCGACCGAGCGAAGGAACGAGTCGTACGGTTCGGTGGTGTACCGGTCGAACGGGGCGACGAGGTCCGGGTCGTTGTACCAATCGAACAGCATCGGGCAGTCCGCCGGGGCGATCGGCCGCAGCCGGACCGTCGGGCCCTCGAGGACGACCATCGAGGGCTCAGGCGGTCGATCTCGCGCGGCGGCTTCCTCCGCCCGACTCGGTCCCCCGGCGCGGAGGCGACGACTCCCCGTCCGACCGGGCGGGGTCGTCGCCGTCCTCGTGGCGGTACTCCAGCGCCTTGCGGTGACCGGCGGCCGTGAGCGAGTAGACGTGCTTCGGTTCCGAGAAGCCGACCACGTACTGGGTCCGGAGGTAGATCATGCGGGTCATCTCCAGCGATCGCAGGGACGCCTTCAGGATCGACGGGTCCTGGTCGGCGAACCGCCGCAGGATGCCGAACTCGGTCGTCCACTGGGACGCCTCGAAGCGGACCTGCTGCCCGCGGTGCTCCAAGAGGTGGAGCAGCAGTGTCCGCTCGAGATGATCCACGTTCCGGCTGCCCATGGGACCGAGCCTAGCTCACGCGATGGTCGTGATCTCGTAACTGACGTCGAGACCCTTCAGACGTTCGTGCATCTTGGTGGTGAACTTGACGACGTCTTCGATCGTTGTCGGTTCCTTCCATTTGTAAACGAAATCGTGCAGCCCCATCGACTCCTCGAACCCGAGGGTCCGCATGGCCTCGAGAACCTTGAGAGGGCCCGCGCCCTCCGAATGAAACGACATCCGGACGTATGTTCGCATTCCATCACGTCCGTGAGTGGCTGCGGAGCGAGTTTAGGGGGTCCCCCGCATATATAGGCTTGGCCGCCGCGAGCGGGGCGGCCGAGCTCGCCCGAGGGCGAACGGGGCCGGGCGAGGGGCGAGGCTGGGCGTCCCGTCCCCAAGGTTCCCGCCGAAGCGGCACCGCGCGCGCCCGCGTCCTCCAGAAAGACTTAAACCTCACCTCGATTGCGCGGCCTCTATGGCGGAGCATCCGGCGGCCTCGAGCGCCCCGTCGAAGTCCGGCGAACTCGTCCAGCTAGACTACGACCTGTGGGCCGAGACCGGCGGGAAGTGGGAGCTCATCGACACGACCCATGCGAAAGTGGCCGAAGCCGCCGAGTTCGAGCTTCCCGCGGGATTCGAGTTCGGTCCTCGACCGCACCTTCTGGGCGGCGACGACTTCCCCGGCGCCCTCGAGACCGCGATCCAGAACGCGCCGGTCGCCAAGGAGGTCGAACGCGAGTTCTCGCCGGCGGAGGCGTTCGGCGAAAGGGACCCGAGGCTCATCGAGTTGTTCTCCATGCACGAGATCGAGCGGCTCCCCGAGATGCGTCGGGACGATGCCGAGCTCAACCTCGGCACGATCCTGACGATCCGCGGACGGCGTGGCCGCGTCGTGACCTACACCGCCGCGCGTGTGCGCGTGGATTTCAACCCCCCCTTCGCCGGCCGGAAGGTCAAGGCCAAGTTCACCGTCAACGAACCGATCACCGATCCCACGGCCAAGGCGCGCGCCCTGATCGAGCTCACCTACGGCCGGGGGAAGGATTTCGACGTCCACTTCCACGAAAAAGTGCTTACGATCACGGTGCCCGACCGGTCAAAGTTCGACCTCGCGTGGCATTCCGCGGCCAAGGCACGCCTGATCGAGCGGCTCCGCACACAGCTCCACCCGACGGCGATCAAGTACGTCGAGGAGTACACGACACCTCCCGAAACGAAGCCGACCGAGGCGAAGAAGGCCAAGGCCGCCGCGGCTGCGTCGGAGAAGGGCGTCGCCGAAGCCGAGGCGAAGCCCGCCGAGGATGCTGAGAAGGCAACGGCCAAGCACGCGGCCACCAAGCACGCGGAGCACCCCGCGGCGAAGTCCGACTGACGCGTCGCCGGGCCCCTCCGCCGGTTCCAACCATGGGCTCTTGAAGGGCCCCTTGCTCGAGGGTCCCGGTGTCCGAACCGTCCGTCGACAGGCAGGTGCCGATGCGCTTCGTGATCGTGGCGTTCGCGGTGTCGGTCGTGATAGGGGTCGCCGTGGCCTACTTCGGGATCCACGGCCAGCTCGGCGGCGGGATCCCCTGACCGGGCGCGTACGTATCGAGACGCGATAAACGACCCGTTCCGTGCCGGGGTGTGTCTGACGGGACTTGGGCCGAGGGGGATCGGGGCGCGATGCTCGGATGGTGGATCGGGTTCGGGTTGGTCGCGGCGGTCCTGCTGATCGGGGCCGCGCTCTGGTTCGCCTACCACCACTGAGCTACGGCGCGACGCCTCCCGCGCTACGGGCGTCCGGCCATCGGTAAAGGTAGACCTTCGTCTTCGGGTCGTAGGCGGCGGCGGTCCAGCCGACGATCTCGTGGCAATGGCTCACGACGCGAGCGCCCTCCTTCAGTTCGGCTTCGAGCTTGGGGCGAAGCCGCGCCATCGCCCCCGGCCAAAGGAACGCGGTCACGACCGTGGCCTCCCTGAAATCAAGATGGAACAGGCTGCCCCAGAGGATCGTGATACGGTCCGAGAACGGGCCGAGCATGCGGCGGATCCGGAGGACCAGCACGCGGATCGGCTCGACCTCGACGCCCACGACCCGGGCCCGGTAGATGCGGGCCGCCCGAAACACGATCGCCCCGGTCCCGGCGCCCAGGTCGATGAGCCGGTCCTGGAGCCCCAATTCCGCGAACCGGAGCATCGCCTTGACGGCGGCGCGCGGCGTCGGCTGGTATCCCGCGCCGAAGGCGAACGAGGCGAAGACGAAGTACGCCAACGCGAGGGCGATCCCGAGCAGGACCCCCGCGATCTCGAGGTCCGCGTCGAGCATCGCGCCCCTACCGGCCACGCAACGACCGGAGTAGCTTCTCCGCCGCGGACCGCGGGTCGAGGGTTCGGGCCACGACGCGGTCGATCAGCTCGCGCAGCTTCGGATCCCGGTCGAGGCGGTCGCCCAGCTCCGCCGCGAGCTCGTCCCGCACGCGACCGACGATCTCCTCCTTGAGCCGCAGCCGTTCGGCCGAAAGGCGGACCCCGGAGGAGTCCAGGAACTGCTGGTGCGCCTCGATCGCCGCCCAGAGCCGGTCGATCCCGAAGGGCGTCACGGTCGAGGTCGGGACGATCGGCGGGCGCCAGCCGTCGCGCCCCACCCCCAACGACACGAGCTCGGCGA
The DNA here is from genome assembly GCA_963804505.1 of uncultured Thermoplasmata archaeon. Taxonomy (GTDB): domain Archaea; phylum Thermoplasmatota; class Thermoplasmata; order Lutacidiplasmatales; family UBA184; genus Lutacidiplasma. The sequence goes on along the minus strand of CAWDQP010000010.1, from coordinate 595,671 downwards.
GGTCCTTCTGCGCGAGCTCGGCGCCGGGAAGGTCGGACTTGTTGACACAGAACACGTCGGCGATCTCGAACAGGCCCGCCTTCAGCGTCTGGACCTCGTCGCCCAGGTGCGGGACCAGCACGACCACGCGGGTGCTCGCGATCTGGCGTATCGCCAGGTCGACCTGGCCGCTGCCGACGGTCTCCACGAGCACCACGTCGAACCCTGCCGCGTCGAGGAGGCGGGCGGTCTCCCGGGTGGCGGCCGCCACGCCCCCGACGGCGCCCCGGCTCGCCATCGAGCGGAAGAAGACCTTCTCGTCCCCGGGGGCGCGCTCGAGCCGGATCCGGTCCCCGAGGACGGACCCTCCCGAGAACGGGCTCGACGGGTCGACCGCGACGACCCCGACGGAGCGGCCCCGGCCCCGAAGGTAGCCGACCAGCGCGCTCACGAGGCTCGATTTGCCGACCCCGAGAGGGCCGGTAAGCCCCACCACGGGCACCTTGCCGGTCCGGGGATAGATCGCCCGCAGGATCGGGTCGGCGGAGGCGTCGCCGTTCTCGACCGCGCTGATCGCCCGGGCCAGGGCACGAGCGTCGCCCCGCAGGATCGCGCGCGCCGCCGGAGGCAGCGGGGCCGTGCGGGTCATGTCGACGGGCGAGCGAGCTTCTCCGCGGTTCGCACGATCTCTTCAAGGGAGGCGCCCGGACCGAAGATCGCGCGCACGCCCATCCGTTTCAGGCGGCGTGCGTCCTCGTCCGGGATGATGCCGCCCGCGAACACCTGGATCGACGGGTGGCTCTCCTTCTTGAGAAGTCGAAGGACCTTCGGGAAGAGGGCCATGTGGGCGCCCGAGAGGATCGAAAGGCCGACCAGGTCGACATCCTCCTCGACCGCGGCGCGGACGATCTCTTCCGGCGTCTGTCGGAGCCCGGCGTAGATCACTTCCATTCCGGCGTCCCGGAGCGCCCGGGCGACGACCTTGGCCCCGCGGTCATGGCCGTCGAGGCCGGGCTTGGCGATCAGCACGCGGATCGGGGTGGTCCGTCGCTTCGGCGCCACCGTTTCCCTCAGGCGCGCGACCCGGGCCACGGACAAAAGCTTTCGCCGGCGGTACCGCCGGGAACGGACGGCGCCGCGAGAGCCGGAGCGTGGCCGGAGTCGACCGGGGCAGGGCTCGCCGGGGACGCCCGGGTCTCGCGACTCAGACGAGACCGAGGATGTCCAGGATCAGGTTTCCCGCGAGGAGCGCGGTCACGGCCCCCGCGGCCATCAGGACCAGGAACGGCAACTGCGGGGAAACCCAGACGCGGAGAACACCTCGCTCGGTCAGCCGCCGGGCCGTCTCGCGCCGAAGCTGTTCGTCCTCGGCGGAGGTTTCCGGTTCCTCCGAGTCGGTCGGTTCTTCGATGGCCGGATCCCGGACCCAGACGTACTTCGTCGGGAGCTCGGCGACGGGCATCGAGTAGCCGTTGAAACCCCGCGGGAACGAGAACTCGCCCCGTCGAAGATTCCGGAACGCCAAGTAGCACGGCACGGCCAGCGAAAAGAGAGCCGCATCGGTGAGCAGGTCGATCGAGAACGGGATCACCGCCAGCACCGGCGCGACCAGCGGTACGCTGAGCAACGGTTGCGCGAAGACCGGTACGAGCAGGCCGGCGACCATCAGGGCCTTCGCGTCGGCGCCACCGTAGAGCGCGCCGACCTCGAAAAGTGCCCGGGCCAGGAGCACGGTGGCCAGGGCCGCGATCGCCGCCTCGGGAACGCCCGACGGGCCAAGGCCGTACCGGGCCGCCGCGACGCCGACGATCACGACGGCCGCAACGTATCCGCCCAGCTCGATCCGGTCGGCCTGGTTTCGCCAGGCCACCGGAAGGAGGTCGTCCCACGCGACCAGATGCTCCAGGGTCAGCAGCCCGACCAGGATCCATAGGAGGAGCGGGACCGCTCCTCCCCCGCCCACGAGCACGGCACCGAGGATCAATCCGGAACGCCCATGAGGTGCCAGAGACGGTCCGTGACCTCCCGCGTTCGCACGTCGGCCACGGCGGCGCAGGCGTACCCTCCGAGGAGGATCGCCGGCCCGATGATCGACGGAATCGTCCAGTCGGTCACGTTCGGCGCCTCACCGCAACGGTCGACGAAGCTCGACGTTCATAAGGGCAGGGCCGCGCTGGAATCGGCGCGGCGCGGACCACCGGACGGACGCACGGCCCGATCGCGTCGGCCGCAGCCGCACCTCCCACCGGGCCCCGCGACGGCGCAGGCCTCTCGAAAACGCTTTTAAACCCACCTACCTCGCGCGCCTTCGCACCACGGGGAGCGGATGGCCGAATTCAAGCTCGTTATCTCCGAAAAGGAGAAGTCGATCGCGCGGACCGTCGGCGACCCGCAGTCGGCCGGGTTCCTGGGAAAGCGGATCGGTGAGTCGGTCGGCGGAGAACTCCTCGGAGCGGGCGGCTACACGTTCCGTATCACGGGCGGGACCGACAAAAGCGGATTTCCGTTGCGCCCGGACCTCCCGGGTGCTCGACAGACCCGCCTCTACGTAGGCGACGGGTTCGGCTTCCACGCCCCCCGCGAGGGGATGCGCCGGCGACGCACGTTCCGCGGCAACACGATCAGCGAGGAGACGGTCCAGATCAATCTCGTCGTCGACCAGAAGGGACCCAAGCCCCTCGCGGAGCTGTTCGCCGCGACATGAAGGTACCGCGCCAACCCGAAGTGAACATCGGACTGGTGGGGCACGTCGACCACGGGAAGACGACCCTCACCCAGGCCCTCACGGGCGAATGGACCGACCGTCACTCCGAGGAGTTGAAGCGCGGGATCTCGATCAAGCTCGGGTACGCCGACGCGGCATTCTACGAGTGCCCCAAGTGCCCGAAACCGACGGGCTACTCCGTCGAGCCGGTCTGCCCCAACTGCGGCGGGAAGGCGAAGTTCCTGCGCGCGATCTCGTTTGTGGACGCGCCGGGCCACGAGACCCTGATGGCGACCATGCTCTCGGGAGCCGCGATCATGGACGGCGCGCTCCTGTTGATCGCGGCGAACGAGCACACCCCTCAGCCGCAGACCCGGGAACACCTCTACGCGCTCGACATCATCGGGGTTCGGAACGTCGTGGTCGTCCAGAACAAGGTCGACCTCCTCTCCGCCGAGGACGCGGAGAAGAGTTACCACGAGATCGAGGAGTTCCTGAAGGACACGCCGATCGCGAAGGCCCCGGTCGTCCCGATCAGTGCGAACCACAAGGCGGGGATCGATTCGCTCATCGGAGCGATCGAGGAGACGATCCCGACGCCCGTCCGCGACCCGAAGAAGCCGCCGCTGATGTACGTGGCGCGCTCCTTCGACGTGAACCGGCCCGGGACGCGGCCCAAGGACCTCAAGGGCGGGGTCCTCGGCGGTTCGCTCCTCCAGGGACGGCTCGAGATGGGCGAGGAGATCGAGATCCGGCCCGGCGTCGTGGGCGCGGGGGACGGACGCGCGGAAGCGTTGACGACGAAGGTCACTTCGATCGTGTCGGGCGGTGAGGCCCGCGACGAGCTGCGCCCCGGCGGGCTCGGGGCGGTGGGAACGACCCTGGACCCGTCGCTCGCAAAGGGCGACGGCCTTACCGGACGGCTCATCGGGACGGCGGGAACGCTCCCGCCCGTCAGCCAGAAGATCCGCCTGCGCGCGACGCTCCTCGACCGCGTCCTGGGCGCCCAGCGGGAGATCAAGGTCGAGAAGATCCGGACCAGCGAGCTGCTCGCGGTGACCGTCGGCACGACGATCGCCCCCGGCAAGGTCACGAGCGCGCGCGGGGACGAGGTCGAGCTGTCGCTCGCGCGCCCGGTGACGGTCTTTCCCGGGAGCCGCGTCGCGATCTCGCGGAAGATCAATGCCTGGCGGCTCATCGGATACGGGATCGTCGAGGGCGGCGGGAAATGAGGCCGGACCTGCTCGACATCCTTCGCTGCCCGGTCTGCCGGGGCGAGCTCGCGCTGACCGTCGGCTCGAAGGAGGGAGAGGAGATCGTCATCGGCACGCTCGGCTGCGCGCACTGCGCCGTGAGCTACCCGATCGACGACGGGATCCCCGACCTGCTGCCCCCGGACGAGCGCGACTAGGCCGACGCCGTCCCTCGCGCCCTGTCCCGTTCGCCGCCTCGCTAGGCGGCAGAACAGTACGCGAACACTCCGAGAAAGACGACCGCCGCCACGATCATCGACGGGAGGAGCCAACGGATCGTTCCGCGCGACCGGGCCTGCACCGAACTGCCGACGGTGACGACCGGGATCGCAACGGCCAGCCAGTAGCCGCTGATGATCGCCTCGAAGAGCGCGTAGGAAGTGCGATTGCCGTCGGGATCGTGGAGTGCGATCGCCACGACCACGACCACCGAGACGACCAGGAAACCGAGGCTTACCCCGGCGGCCTCCAGGTAACCCTCCAGTCCCCGCTTTCGGTTGGGGTAGTAGGTTCGGAGGACGAACAGCATCGCTACGAACAGTACCAGCGTGGCGACGAGGACGTAGAATCCGGGCGTCGAGAGGGAGAGCGGGTTCGGTCCGGGACCCGGAGCGGCGAGCACGCCCGGGGTCCTACGGGCGGCTCAGGACCGCGCGCGCGGGTCCGCCGTCGCCGTCCCGAAGCCGCAGCGGTAGGCAGTCGAGGCGATACTCGCCCGGGGGGACATCCGCCAGGAGGAGTCCTTCCAGGATGAGCACGCCGTGGCCGAGTAGGTCGCGGTGCACGGGGAAGTTCCCCGCGGGGTCCGACTCGACCGAGAGCGAATCGATGCCCACGAGCCGCGCCCCGCGTTCCCTCAGAGCGGCGGCCCCGTCCACCGTCAGCCCGACAAAATCCTCGAAGAACTCGAGACGGTCAGCCCAACGTCGCGAGTTGGCGGTCTTGAGAAGGACACGGGCCGTGCCCGGTGGAATGGACCGGACCTCGGACGGACCCACGAGGGTCCGATCCTCGGGGACCGACAGGACGCGGCAGGGTCCGTTGAGAGCCTCGAGATCGAGCCGGTCGGCACCCGGCGCGCCCACCGCAAAGTGACGGGGTGGGTCAACGTGCGTGCCGGCATGCGAGCCCAGGGCGAGCGAGGAGAGGTTGTAGGGGTCACCCCGGTCGATCCGCCGCTCGGGGCGGCTGCGGAACGCCGGGTCGCCGGGGAACGCCGGCATCCCCTCGAACAGCGGCATGGAAACGTCGATCCGGTCCATTGTCGCGCTCCTCGACCCTTCGAAGGGGAACGGTGTCGCCCTACGGTTTAAGGATTGGTCCGCTCTCGAGGGCCCGGACGCTCCCCGTGCGTTTTGACCTCAAGGGTTAAGGGGAGCGGACCGGAACGTCGGCACCATGACCCCCTCGCCTCGGCCGCCCCCCGACGACGAGGCTCTCGGCGACCTGGACCTCGGGGACGACGAGCCGGAGCGGTCGCGCCTCCCGCGTCGCGCCCGCCGCAGCGGCGGCTCCAGCGTCCGGTCCGCGCCCGTGCGCGGCTGGGACCCGGACGATACGGACGCGGACGACCTCGACCTACCCGGCGACGACCGCGGGACCGGAAGTGGCCGGTGGACTGGCGGGCCCGGGACTCGCTGTTCTTCGAACCGCTCGTGGCGCTCGCGATCGTGGCGGTCCTGCTCGTCTCGCTCTACGCCTACACGGCGAACTGGCCGCCCGTGTACGCGATCGAATCGAACAGCATGCAACACGGGTCCGGCGACCACGTCGGCTTCCTCAACGCCGGCGACATCGTCCTCGCCCAGAAGGTCTCCCTCGACTCGATCGTCCCGTACGTGATAGGGGTGCAGACCGGCTTCTCGACGTACGGGGAACCGGGGGACGTGCTCCTCTACTATCCGTACGGCCAGACATCGCAGACCCCGATCATCCATCGGGCGATCTTCTTCCTCCAGTGGAACCCGGGGAACAGCACGTACAACGCGACCGACCTCGGGGGTCTCCTCTGCGCGGACTCGTCCTCCTCGGTGTCGTACTACACACCCGGGACCTCCGGCAACTGCGGACTCGTGGGACTGACGACTGGCGGATACGATCGAACTCTACCACGTCGGTCAGTCGTCCGTCCACCTTGTGATCGACCTCGATTCGCCGGGCCTGGGCACACATTCCGGATTCCTGACCCTCGGAGACAACAACTCGGCTTCGTTCGACCAGTCCATCGGGCTCAATGGGACAGGCGCGAAGATCAGCTCCCTCGTGAAATCGTCCTGGATCATCGGCGTGGCCCGCGGGATGATCCCGTGGTTCGGAGCGATCAAGCTCTCGTTCGAAGGCGACGCCGGCCTCGTGCCGTCCCAGTCGTGGGAGTTCCTCGGGCTGACCATCGCCGCCGTGCTGTTCCTGGCGCTCGGGATCCACTACCTGCTGCGTCGGGAGGGCGTCGAGAGCCGCTTGCGAAAGCGCGAGGAGGCGGAGAGACGGTCCGCGGAGCCCGAGGAAGAAGAGGACGAAGAAGCGCCCCGACCTCCGCGGTTCACGACCGCCGTGCGGCCCTGGAAGCCGGAGTCGGAGCCCACACGCGCCGCCCCCCCGCCGAAGCCCGTGCGCCGGCGACCGACGTACGACGAAGCGAGGCGATCACATTTCGTGAGCCATCGAGAACGGCCCCGCCCGCACGCGCGCCGACCGGGCGACGAAGGATCCGGACGAAGGCGACGAGGACCTGTAGGCCGCGACCGGTGGTCCGGGCCCCTCCACGGTCCGCCAACCTTTAACCGCCGGCCCGGTCCGGACCGAGGGGGGCCGCCGACGTGCACGTTATCGGAGGTACGGCGTCGACCGCCCTCGCCGAACGGATCTCGCGCGAGCTGGGCAACGCGCCGTTCGGGATCCCGTTCGTGAAGCGGTTCCCGGACGGAGAAATGTACATCCGGATCGGCGGTCGCCTCGAGGGGGACGACGTCGTGGTGGTGCAATCGACCCCGCGCGACGAGGACCTCCTGGAGCTGCTCCTCCTCGAGGACGCGGTCCACGAGGCCGGCGCGCGACGCACGTTCGTCGTCGTCCCGTACTTCGGCTACGCCCGCCAGGACCGCCGGTTCTTCCCTGGCGAACCCGTCAGCGCGCGGTCGCTCTCCCGCCATGTGGAGTTGGACGCGGACGCGGTCATCACCGTCGACCTCCACTCGCCGACGACCCTCGGCCATTTCTCGAAGCCGGCGTTCGAGGCGAGCGGGATCCCGGCGCTCGCCCGCCTGCTGCGCGAGCGCCCGATCGACCTCCTGGTTTCCCCCGACAAGGGGGGTGTCGAGCGCGTGCGACGCATGGCCCAGCTCCTGGACCGGCCGTGGTTCGCCCTCGAGAAGAAACGGATCGACAGCGACAAGGTCGAGCTCAGCCTCCCCGTCGAGTACCCCGCGTTCTCGGGCAAGCACGTCGCGCTGATCGACGACGTGATCACGACCGGGGGACGATCGTGGAGGCGGCGAAGCTGCTGAAGCGCCACGGGGTGGGCGCGACGAGCGTGGCGTGCACGCACGGTCTCTTCCTGCGCGACGCCTTCGAGCGGATCAAGGCCGTCACGGACGAGGTCTACTCCACCGACACGCTCGAGAACCCCGCCGAGAAGGCGTCCGTCGCCCCGGACATCGCCCAGATCCTCATCCGCGAGCTCGCCTCGAAGTAGGGGCCGGCCCGTGGAGCCTCCGCGCACGGCCACCGGCGCTCCCCGCGAGGAACTCGAGGAACTCCTCCAGGCGATCCGCCGCGAACTGCTCGCCCGGGCCGAGCTCCCGAGCGGCGAGTGGGTCGAGGATTCCGCCTCCGAGCTGCGCGCCGGATCGAAGCCGGGCCTCTACTATCCGGGCGGAGGGGGTCTCGCCTTCTACACGCGTCGGGGCGGCGCGGCCTACGGGCACGTTCACGCCACCGGGGGCCCGGGGGCCGACGAGCGCGCCCGGGCTCTTTCGGAGGGGCTTCTCGACGGGTTACCTTCCGAGATCGCCTCGATCGACCTCGGGTTCACAGGGCTCGCCCCCGCGGAGGAGCGAACCGTCGCGGCACGGCTCGCGCACCGGGCCGGGTCGACCGTCATCGAACGCCAGGCGATGGAGCGCGAGCTGTCCCCCGCGGACGGGGAACGGCTCACCGACACCGCCGGAACGGCCCGGCTCGTACCGATCCGGTCGGTCACCCTGGATGCCCTGGTCGATCTCGATTGGCGCGCTTTCCACGGCACGGTCGATGGGCTGGTGATCGGTTCGGGGATCGACGAGTACCGACGCGTGCTCGCCTCGATGCTCGAGGGCCGGGTGGGTCGATTCCTGGACGAAGCCTCGATCGCGCTGGTCGAGATGGAGCCGCCTCGCCTCGTGGGGGCGATCCTCACGACCGAGCAGACGGCCCGAAGGGCGGTGTTCGTCGACCTGCTGGTCGACCCCGAGCGCCGGCGCAAGGGTCTGGGCCGCTACTTGCTGAAGTGGGGCATCCGGGCGCTCTGGGCGTACGGTTACGAACGGGTCCGCCTCTGGGTCACGGTCGCGAACCGGCCCGCGTTGGCCCTGTACGAGTCGGCGGGGTTCCGGGCGGTGGCGTCGGCGATGATCTACCGCTGGGATCGCGGACCGTCGCCGCCGCAGCCGCACTCCGCCCGGTAAGGGCAGTCGGAGAACATCCACCCCGGGCACGGTGCGAGATCGTTCGGCGACCCACGGGCGAGGGCGTCGGCGAGCTGCCGCGCCCTCTCCTTCGCGAGGATCGAGAACGTCGCCGCCGGGCGGAACCGGTAGTCGAGGACGTGCACGCGGTCCGCGTCGTCGTTGGCCCGCTCGTACGCCAGGATCACGTGGGCTTCCGCGGTGCCGGACGCCGCGCACCGAAACCCGAGCTCGAGAGCGTACTGCGGAAAGCGCGCGACCGCCTCCGCGGGTCGGATCCTCGCTCCCGCCCGGGAGGTCCGAAGCAGGAACGGTTTGCCTCGGAACCCGACGACCTCTTCCTCCGGGCTGTCGGGGTCGGACGGGAGCTGCCGCACTTCGCCGGTCGGCCCGTTCTCCACGGATTCGGCGAGGCGGTCGTACAGGTCGCGGGAGGGGGAGACGGTCGGCGGCGGCTCGGCCTCCGGCGGTTGGCTCCGCGTCCGCTCGAAGTAGGTACGGCGGGGGTAGACGAGATCCCGGAACCGAGCGGCGACGCCAGGCACCCCGGCGCTGACGACGGCACCGAGCAACCGTTGCCACCGGTCCGAAATATCCGGTCGTGCGGTCAGCGACCGGGCCTCGTCGAGAAGGACGTCGGAATCGGCGGGTTCCTCGCCTCGGCAATCGCAGGCTCCGCACGCTTGGAACTCACAGCCGCGCCCGAACCACCGGCACCGCGGAAGTCCGGTTCCGACGCCAGCGTTCAGCGCGGTCCGGAGGGCCGTTTCTCGCGCGCGCATTTCGTGCGTGACCCGGTCGAGGTCGCCGAACGCGACGTCGGTCGCGCGCACCCCCTTCGCTTGCCCCTCGGCCAGCAGGATGTGGATCAGGCGACCGGCCGCTGGCCCGTGAGCGCGCAGTACATCGCCAACTGCTCGACGTGTTCGGGGCGGTCGACCTTGAGGTCGGCGGGCAGCGACCCTGTCCCGGTTTTGATCTCGACCGGCACGTCGGAGAGAAGATCGATCCGGCACGAGATCCCCTCGCGTCGCAGACGAACCTCCATCGATCCCTCGCTCCCGAGTACCTGCCCCACGGCCCGGTGCCACGCTCGGCCCAGCGACATCGTCGCCGCCCGCTCGGGCGCCAGGGGAGGCGGTGGGGCGCGCCGTCGCCAGAATGCGCGACGGAGGGCCACCAGGTCGGTGACGCTGACGCTTCGGCGGGCGCCGGACCGCCGGTAGCGTTCGACCAGCTGCCGCGCGAGATCCGGATTGTCCCGGACCTCCACCGACCGGGGCCAGTCCGGATCGGTCAGTCCCGGTCCCGCGGTCGGCACGACCGCCCAGTCCGCTCGGGGGAGATGAGGGCGCCGGGCGTCGAAAGGGGCTATACCCCCGCCTCCGCTCTCGGGGCCGTGAAGGATCCCGCCCACCACCCGCTCGTGATCGGGAGCGGGATCGCCGGGCTCTACGTTGCGCTGCGATTGCGGGAGCTCGGGCTGCGCCCCACGATCCTGACCAAGGGGCGCCTCGAGGACTCCAACACGCGCTACGCGCAGGGCGGCATCGCCGCCGCGATCGGTGCGGACGATCAGCCGGGCCCTCCACTTCGAAGACACGGTCCGTGCGGGCGACGGGCTGGTCGATCGCGCCGCGGCGCGGGCGCTGACGTGGGATGCGCCGGCCCGGATCGCCGACCTGGTTCGGCTCGGCGTGCCGTTCGATACCGAGGAGGGCCGGATCGCGCTCGGCCGAGAAGGAGCCCATTCCCGGGCCCGCATTCTGCACGCCGGCGGCGACGCCACGGGCCTCTCGATCGAGGAGACCCTCCGCCACCGCGCCGTGGACACCGGGATCGAAATGACCGAACGCAGGGTGCTGCGCGCCCTTCGGCCGGCGGGCGAGACGGGCTCGAGGCGACCGTCGCGAATCCGGAGGGGCGGGGCACGGAAGTTCTGGACGCGCGCCCGATCGTGCTCGCGACCGGGGGCGCCGGCGCCCTCTATCGCCAGAGCTCCAACCCATCGGTCGCCACCGGCGAGGGCGTCGCGATCGCGTTCCGCGCGGGCGCGCTCCTCAGCGACATGGAGTTCATCCAGTTCCACCCGACGGCGTTCTATCGCGAGGGGGCGCCGAGGTTCCTGATCTCCGAGGCGCTCCGCGGCGAGGGCGCGGTGCTGCGCAACGACGCGGGGGAGCGGTTCCTGGTCGGCCAGCACCGGGACGCCGAGCTCGCGCCCCGCGACGTCGTCGCGCGCGCGATCGACCGGGAAACGCAGCGGTCCGGCCATCCGATGGTCTACCTGGACGCCACGGAGATCCCCCGCGACCGCCTCTACGCTCGTTTTCCGTCCGTCTGCCGGTTCCTCCTCACGTACGGGCTCGACCCGTCCCGCGACCGAATCCCCGTCGCCCCGGTCGCCCACTACATGATCGGCGGCGTCACGACGGACCTGGAGGGTCGCTCCTCGATCCGCGGGCTCTACGCGGCCGGAGAGGTGGCCGCGACCGGGGTCCACGGAGCGAACCGCCTCGCGAGCAACTCCCTCCTCGAGGGCCTGGTCTTCGGGGAGCGCGTGGCGCGCCAGCTGCTCCACCCCGCACCGGGAGGCCCCCCGACCCCCGAGCGCGTGTTGGACCTCGCTCCGCCCAGAGGGGCCGGGCGTTCGGAGGAACCCGAGGCGGTCGAGGAGGTGCGCAATCGGCTGTGGGAGGAGGTCGGCATCGTACGCTCGGCGGAGGGACTGCGCTCGGCCCTCGGCGCGTTCGAGGCGATCGCCGAAGGGGTCGAGCCCGGCCGATCGGACGCGTCTGCCCGGGCCCGGTCGCGAACGCGGCGCTGACCGCCTCGCTCATCGCTCGGGCGGCGCTCGTGCCGGACGGAGAGTCGCGGCGCCCACTACCGGTCGGATTGGCCGCGTCCGAAGGCGGCCTGGGTGAAGCACATCGGGCTGCGCCGCGCCGCCGGCGACCGCCGCGCGCGATAGGGCGGCCGACAACCGTTATCCTCGCCGGGCTCTCGCCCGGGACGTGGCACCCGAGCTCTCGGCGGAGGAGCGCGACCTCACCGAGGCCGCGCGAAAGTTCGCCCGCAAGGAGGTCGCCCCGGTCGCCGACCGGATGGACCGGGAGGACTGGTTCCCGAGGGACCTTTTCCGCCACCTCGGCGAGCAGGGGTTCCTCGCTCCCACGATCCCCACCGAGTACGGCGGCCTCGGTCTTTCCTACCGCGCTCAGGCGATCATTCTCGAGGAGATCGCGCGGGTGAGCCCGGCGCTCGCCCTCAGCGTGGGGGCCCACTCGAACCTCTTCGCCGACAACCTCGCCCGGAACGGCAGCGACGAGCAGCGGGCTCGATTCCTGCCGAGGATCGCGAGCGGCGAGGAGATCGGCGCGCTGGCGCTCACCGAGCCGAGCGCCGGCTCGGACGCCGTCTCCCTGAGCACCCGCGCCGAGCGGACGGGGGGACCACTACGAGCTCTCGGGTACGAAGCAGTTCATCACGAACGGCCCCGTCGCCGACCTCGTGCTGGTGTACGCGAAGACCGCCCCCGAGCTCGGCGGCCGCGGGATCAGCGCGTTTCTGGTCCAGTCCGGCTCCCCCGGGTTCTCGGTCGCGAAGAGCCTCGACAAGATGGGCATGCGCGGGTCGCCGACCGGCGAGCTCGCGTTCCAGGAGGTCCACGTGCCGCTGAGCCACCGCGTCGGCGGAGAGAACGAAGGGGTCCGGATCATGATGAGCGGGCTGAACGTCGAGCGCGCGGTCCTTTCCGCCATTCCCGTGGGCATCCTGGCCGAGTGCCTCGAGCGCTCTGTGGCGTACGCCCGGCAGCGGGAGCAGTTCGGCCACAAGATCGGTGCCTTCCAGCTTATCCAGGCGAAACTGGCGAACATGTACGCCGACCTCACGGCGTCGCGGCTCCTGATGCAGCAAGCGCTCGAGGACGTGGCGGCCGACCCCGCGCGCCGCAAGGCGTGCGCCGCGGCGCTCACCTACGCGTCCGAGGCGTCCACGCGCCACGCCCTGGAGGCGATCCAGATCCACGGAGGGTACGGCTACATGCGCGACCTGCCGCTCGAGCGCCTTGCGCGGGACGCGAAACTGCTCGAGATCGGCGCCGGCACGTCGGAGATCCGCCGCCAAATCGTCGCGCGCGAACTGCTCGGCCCGGATTTCGATTCGGCAGCGGCGGCCGGCGCCCCCCGCTGACCCGGGGCGCCGGCGGGGGACCGCTCAGCGGGGCCGCGGCTTCCGCAGCCCGAGGCCTTCCTCGATGTAGAGGGCCGCCTGAGTCGAGGTCGATCGGCGGTCGCCTTCGGCCGCGTCCCGCAGCTTCCGCAGGATCGCCGGTTCGAGGTATACGGCCAGTCCAACTCGTCGCTTCGCCTTGCTCTTCGGTGGTCGAGCCATGATTTCTTCTTCTCCTATGTCCCGTCGAGGGACGCAATGCCCCGGTACCCGGCACCGGGGGGCATTTCTGCCACCCAAGAAAGGGGCGCACCCGATTTAAGAACTATACGGTCGAGTTTCCGTGGCCAACGCGTCGTGCACCGACGCGACGCGAGAACCGTCGTCGACCGAAGCCGTCGAATCTAGGCCGAGTCCCGCTCCGCCGCGCCAACTTATATAGCCACCCGGGACCCATCGCCGCTCGATGGCCGGTCGTCCTACGACAGGTGCTGCCTCGACCCCCGCCCTCCGCGTGGAGGTCCTGAAGGAACTTCAGGCGATGATCGACGACCGGGAGGTCCGGGATCGGATCGACCGGGGCCCGCTCGCGGAGACGAAGGGCCGCGAGCACTGGATACTTCACCTCCTCCTGCGGGCGCAGGAGTTCGGCCAGGGTCAGCTCACGACGCTGATCGGTTCGGCGTACTCCAACCTCACCGCCCGGCTCCAGTCGATCGAGGACCGGGTCCAGCGCGTCGAGGGATCCGCGGAGGGGCTGGGCCAGGAGGTCAAGACCCGGCTGGACGGGTTCGGCACCTCGCTCGCGGAGCAGGTGTCGAAGGAGGTCGACGCGGCGTTCGAGCGGCTCGACCTGAAGCTCATCGCGGCCCTCGCCGCGAACCTGGACACGAAATGGAAGCCGGTGGGCGATTCGGTGGAGACGTTCGCCCGCTCGTCGCACCAGCTCACGAAGGACCTCTCCGACACCTACCGCGTCGCAACGCAGACCCGGCTCCTGCTGAACGAGAACTCCCGCCGCATGATCGACCTCGGCCGGGACCTCGTCGCCCTCGAGGAGAGCCTGAAGCTGGCGCTCACGAAGGTGCTCGAGGAGGGCCTCCAGTCGCTCGACGACCGGATCGCGTCGCTCGAGAGCCGACTCGGCGCCGCCGAGGGCACGGCCGAGAACCACGCCGCGAGCGAGCCCCCTGGCTCCGGGTAGACCGCCCGACGGCCCGATGCGGCTCTCTCCCCGGCATCCCCGGTACCGCAGCCTCGTGGTCCGGTCCCGGCTCGCGAAGGCCCACCGCGCGGGACTGGTCGTCCCCGAGGGGCTGATCGCTCACGGGCGCGGGGAGTCGTTCGATTACTTTCTGGGGGAGCGCACGACCCCGAGCGCCCGGCGCGCGGAGCGCGCCGCGGCCCGGTGGCTTCTGGCGGCGCGCGCACCGGTCGTCAGCGTGAACGGGAACGTCGCGGCGCTCGCGGCCAAGGATGTCGCGCGGTTGGCGCGTTCGATCCCCGGGTTGGGCGTGGAGGTCAATCTCTTCCACCGAACCCCCGACCGAGTGCGCCGGATCGCCCGCGCCCTACGGCGCGCGGGCGTGACGGAGGTCCTGGGCGTCCGGCCGACCCGGCGGATCCCGGGACTTCCCTCGGACCGTGCCCGCGTCGACGCCCGAGGCATCTATCCCGCCGACGTCTGCCTCGTCCCGCTCGAGGACGGAGACCGCGCCGACGCGCTTCGCGCGCTCGGGAAGCGGGTCATCTCCATCGACCTCAACCCGCTCTCGCGAACGAGCCGCGCCGCCGACCTCCCGATCGTGGACGACCTCTCGCGGGCGCTCCGCGCGATCGCGGCCGAGGCGCAACGGCTGCGCCGACGCGGCACGACGCCCCGGTTCGTCCCGTTCGATGCGCCCGCAGCGCTCCGGGACGCCCTGCGCAGGATGCAGCGCGGGCTCACGCGGGCGGCGGTTCGGTCGCCGCCTTCGCGAGCGCGGCGGGGAGCCGGCGTGCGACCTTCTCGAGCAGGTCGCGGTCGCTCGCGTTGAACGCTCCCACTTCGTTGCCGTCGATGTCGATCTCGCCGGCCACACGGTCGCCGTCCCGGATCGGGACGACGATCTCCGACCGGGTCTCGAGGAAGCACGCCAGGTACTCGGGCGCCGCGCGCACGTCCTCCACGATCACCGTCCGGCCCTCCCGCGCGGCCCGTCCGCAGATGCCGGCGCCCACCGGTATCCGGGTGTGCTCGGTCGCCGCCGGCCCGTTCCACGACTCGAGCACGAGGGTCTCCCCGTCCACCCGGTAGATCCCGACCCAGCGGAAGTGCGGGAACGATTCGCGCAGGAACCGGCAGACCTCGTTGAGCGCCGCACGCCCGGCAAGGTGCGTAAGGACCGCGTCCACCTGGAGCATCGTGGCGCCGACGGCGCGGGGCGGGACCGTCACGGTCGGGGATGCCTCCGTTCTAGTGCGCTCCCAGCGAGGGAGGCAGCGCCGAGGGGGAGAATCTCCGCCGGGCCGGAACGGCCGGCCGCGGCGTTTGAACTCCCGAGGCGTATTCCGCCACGAGCTTTCCAGGCTCGCGCCGTACCGGACTGAGCCACCTCGGCACGCCCGTCCCCGCCGGGGGCCCGGTGACCGATAAGCTTAGCGGAAGGACGCGCCGCGCTCAATCGCGCAGGGGATACCAGCGGCAGTTCGGGCAGCCGAGACCGCGCTCCTCGCCCGGGATCGACTCGCCGCAGTCGGGGCACGAGCTCGGCGGCGCTACGGACAGGCACAGGCAATCGAAGCACGATCCGCGCCGGCGGTCGTCGGGGAGAACGACCACTTCCTTGCCGCAAAAAAGACAGCGCGCGAACCGCTCGTCGGAGGCCTCGTAGCTCCGTTGGTCTGCGAAAGAAAGCATCGGGGAGGGGCCACCATGAGCCCGGTACATAAGCGCTCGCGCGACGGGCCGCGCGGTCGGTGCGTTTCGGGTTACTACGCATCCTTCCAGCGTGCCTTGAACGCAGCCACGAGGAAGAGCCCCGCCGTGACCGCGCCGAGCACGCCCCAGTCGAGAACGGAGGCCCCGCACGCGCTCGGCGCGATGCCGACCGAGCACTGCACGAGCGCCGCCGCGTAGGTCGTCGGTGAGAACCGGGCGATGATCTGCGCCCAGTGCGGAAGGTACGCGAGCGGGTAGTAGACGGGGGCAGGACGGTCAGGATCGAGGGAGATCAGCGGGCTGAACATGAACGTCTCGCGCACGTCCTCGAAGTAGGTCGCGAGCGTGAACGCGAGGGCCGTGGCGAACCCCCAGACGAGGATGAGGACGCCGCCCACGACCAGGACGCTGTTGAACGACGCGTACCCCTTCACCACGAAAAGGAAGACGAAGACGGCGATCGCGGGGAGCGAGTAGACGAGCTCGCTGAACGCCATCCCGACAACGTAGACGGGTGCCTCGACCGGCGAGGCGACGACGACGTCCTGGAACTTCATGTCGTGGCGGTAGTGGGTGAGGTCCGATTGGAGCCCCGTCCCCGCCGTCAGCATCGTGAGCACGAGGCCGCCGGTGATCCCGAAGGCGAGCAGCGTGCCGTGCGAGATGACGTAGATGAAGAACAGGAACGAGAGCGGGGACGCGAGGAGGTTGACGAGGTAGAGCGGCTGCGTCCGGATCGGGATCACCCCGTTCACGAGGACGAGGGTGAACAGCGAGCGGAGGCGGTTGCGCTGGCTCACGCGCTCGCCTCCTCGCCCTCGGCATTCTCCGCCGACGGTGACGTCTCCTCCTCGATCGAGCGGCCGACGACGTCCAGGAAGATGTCCTCCAGGCTCACCGGGCCCATCGTGAGGCGCGCCCCCGCCTCCAGCGCCCGTCGGGCGAGCTCCCGCGCCTCCGACTCGCCCGTGAAGACGAGGTACCCGCCCTCGATGTCGGAGACCTTGCCGTACGGCTCGAGGTCCGCGCGGGCGAGCCTTCCCTGCACGGTGACGCGGTAGGGGTATCGCACCCGCCCCCGGAGGTCGGCCGGCGACCCTTCGAGCATCAGGCGCCCCCGCTCGACCAGCGCGAGCCGCCGCGAGAGCGCCTCGGCCTCGTCGAGATAATGGGTCGTCAGCAGGATGGTCCGATTCTCCCGGCTGGCGCGGCGGATCGCCTCCCAGACCTCCCGCCGCGCGAGGGGGTCGAGCCCGGTGGTCGGCTCGTCCAGGAAGAGGATGTCCGCGTCGGACGCGAGGACCATGGCGCAGATCGTGCGCCGCCGCAGGCCCCCCGAAAGCCGGCTGACGAGCCGACGACGGTACTCCGTGAGCGAGAGCTCCTCGAGGACGTCGTTCGTCCGCCGCCGGGAGTCCGCCGAGGGCAGCCCCCGCATCTTGAGGTAGGTGTAGATGACCTCCTCGACCCGGAGAAAGTAGAGGGGCCGGGACTCCTGGGGAACGCAGGCGATGCGGGCCCGGATCGCCCGTTCCTCGCCCTCGACGTTGTGGCCGAGGACCCGGATTTCGCCCGAGGTCGGGTTGAGCTGCGTGGCCGCGATGCGGACGAACGTCGTCTTCCCGGCGCCGTTGCGTCCGATCAGCCCGTAGACCCCGCCCGAGGGGACCTCGAGCGAGAGGTCCGCGAGGGCCGGGAGGACGGAGCGGGACCCGGGGTAGACCTTCCCGAGCCCCTTCGCGACGATGGCCGCCGGCATGAAAATCAAGCGGGAAGAAGCGGTGCGCTCTTAATGCGTCCGACCCGCGCCGGCCGAGGTTCCCTTAGCTGAGCACTTCCGCGAGGCGTCCCTCGGACCGGGCGCGCAGGATCTCCTTCGCGATCCGGCGGCCGGTCGAGAGCCCGGGCTCGATCAGGTCCGAGTACGGGCTGCCGGCGATGAACAGGTTCGTGCCCGCCACGATCCGCGTGGAGATCTCGAACACCTTGAACTCGAGCTCCTCCGTCATGATCCCCTCGACGCAGAACGGCCCGACCATCCCGCCGAACAGCTCGATCGACCGCTCCACGATCCGGGCCGCCACGTCGAACGCCTTCTCCAGCAGCGACTCGCGCAGGATCACCGGTACGTTCCCCGTGACGACGAACGTGGGCCGGATGCCCGCCTTCAACAGTTCCTCCTGCGCGCCCATCTTGTAGAGCTCGTCGATGTTCGCCTCGTCCCGGCGATCCATCCCGAGGAGCTCCAGCGACCCGTGGCCGACCCGGTAGCCGCGGTCGGAGAGCGGCGAGTAGAAGAAATGCATGTAGTAGCGCGTGCCGAGGACGTACTCCTGGATCACGTACGGTCCGGTCGGTTTGAAATCGGCGAGCGATTCGCGATTCTTGGCGAGGAAGAACCCCTTGCCGCCCTTCGCTCCGTAGTACTTCACGATCGCCGGGCCGTCGACTTCCGAGGCGTCGTCGTACCGCTTGGGCATCGGGACGCCGGCGGAGTCGAGCCACTCGCGTTCCTTGCGCCGGTCCGACTCCCACGCGAGCACGGCGCGGTTGCCGAACACCGGAACGTCCAGCGCCCCGAACGCCTCCGACCCCAGGTACTCCACGAACGACCCGTGGGGCACGAGGATCGCCCCCGCGTCGCGGAGGGCCGGGACGGCCCCGCTAAGATCCTTCACCCGGGGCACGGAGACGAACCGGTCCGGGCGCGCTAGGGGAACGCGTCGTAGAACCGGGGGGGCTTTCCCACCGAGATCCCGAGCGTCGGCAACCCTTCCGCCCGCGCTCCGTGAAAGATCTGGAGGGACGAATGGGAGCAGAGGGTGGTGACGGACGGAAGCCGGTCCTTGAGAGAGGCGAGGCGCGCCTCGGTCGCGAGGGGAATCCCCATAGAGGGGAGTAACGGGACCGTATCATAGCGTTTGCGCGATTCCGGCGCAGGAACGGCGCCGTCGCGGCCGAACGGGGTCGATCGGATCCTTCAACGGGGGTCGCCGCTCCCGGTGTCGAGCTCCCAGTACCAGCGCACCCGCCGCGACCCGGTCTCCGCGACCTTGCGGCGGAGCTCGGCCGGCACGTCGGTGTCCCTCAGGAGGCGGCGGACGTCGTCCGAGGTCTCCTGCCCAAGCCGGCCGGAGACGCCCGCGGTCTCGAGGAGGGGGCGGACGGAGTCGAGGGAGGACCGCCAGGCCTCCTCCCGCAGTCGGATCGCCACGGCCCGGGTCCCGGGGACCCGGTGGAGACCCAACGACTCCGCCGCGTGGTGCAGCTCCTCGGCGGTTCGGGCGAGCTCGCTGTTGAGCCGACGCTCGTCCGCCCGCAACGATTCGAACCGGTCGACCAGCGCGGCCAGCCGTGCTTCCTCGGAGGGCGGAACGGTCCGGAACTCGGGGCAGATCGACCGGAAGTCGCACCGAGCGCAGTGGCGGCCGGGCGTGGGCTCGAACGCCTGCTCCCGGATGCCGTCCGCGACCATCCCGAGGCGCGTGTGCAGCGGGTCGAGCGCGGTCCGGTTCCGCGCGGGGGTACGGTGTGGCACCAGCGACCGCAGATGGAGGAGCGTCAGCCGCTCGACCGGTTCCGTGTAGTTGTTCTCGACCAGGACCTGGTAAATGCTGAGCTGATCGGAATCCCGCGCGTCCTCGGCGGAGAGCTCCCGCGACGTCTTGTAATCCACGATCTCGAGGCCCCCGGTCGGGGTCCGGTCGATGCGATCGATGTAGCCGTGGATGGGGATGCCGTCCCACCGGGCCTCCAGGTGCTCCTCCACGGCAACGGGCACGACGGGGTGCCGGGCGAACTGATCATGGAACCGTACGAGCAGATCGCGGCCCAGGTTCCGGTACCGTGCTTCCTCGTCGGGTCCGGTGTACCCTTCGCTCGACCAGGCCCGGTCGTACACTGCCACGAGCTCCTCGGTCGTCATGGGGCGGGGCGGTGTGGCCGCCGACAACCCCGCGGACCAATCGTCCAGGGTCTTCTGCCCGTCGCCGGACCCGGGACGCTTCGGCGCCGGTACCACGAACGGGCGGACGAGCTCCTCGAGGACGGAGTGGATCACCCGTCCGAAGGTGAAGTAGCCGCGGGGGAGCTCCGGCCGGTGCTCGACGTAAAGGAACTTCCAGCGCAGCGGGCACTCGAGGTACGTGTGGTACGACGAGTAGCTGAGCGCCGAGGCGGCTGGCACGTTCGGCGAGCCCGCCCCGGGTTCATCTCCCTTCCGGGCGACGGGCCCCGGGGCGGAGAGGCCGCTCAGTGACCGGCGGCGGCCGCGTCGGCCGCCAGTTTCTCGCCCGTGTCCGCCGGGAGCGTCCCGCGGGCCTGGGGGTTCGCGAGGTTCTTCGGGAGCCCGAGGAGGTCGAGGAGCTCCTTGTAGTGGTTGCGGATCGTCACCGGCGTAACGTTGGCGACCGCCGCGATCCGGTCCTGGCTCCGCGGTTCCCCCATCAGGTTCGACGCGATGTAGATGATGGTCGCGAGGATGCCGTTCGGCAGCACCCCGCTGGTCGAGTAGACCTGCTCCACCTGCTCCAGGAGCTCGAGGACCTTCTGCCGGACCTCCTTCGAGAGGTTCAGATCCTGCGTGAACCGGACCAGGTAGTCGCGCGGCTCGACCGGCTTGAGACCGAGCTTGAGCTCGCGGGCGAGGAGCGTGTAGGCTCGGCCGACCTCGATCTTGGTCGCCTTCGAGTGGGCGATGATCTCCTTCATCGTCCGGGGAACGTGGCACTGCCGGCACGCCGCATAGACGCTGGCGGCAACGAGCGCGACGATCTTCTTTCCGCGGGTCGCCTTGTGCTCCAGGGCCCGGCGGTAGATGTACGTCGCCGACTCCTTCACCTCGCGCGACAACCCGAGCACGCCCGCGAGCCGGTTCAGCTCGCCCAGGGCGACCACGAGGTTGCGCTGGTGGGTGCGGGCCGCACGGAGCCGGTGGTTGAGCTTCCTCAGATGGTAGAACTTGAGGGAGGTGTTGCGGGAGAGCGAGTTGCCCTGGAAGTCCCGAGTCGGAACCCCGATCTCGCTGAACAGCCCCTTGTCCGGCATGAGCGGGGAGATAACCGGGCCCCAGCCGCGAGCCTCGCGACCGGTGTCCTCCTTCGAACCCCGCTGTCCGCGGTCGCTGACGAGGGCGCTCTGGTCGACGACGAGTCCGCAGTCGGCGCAGACGATCTCACCCCGGATCTCGTCCCGGATGAGGTGGGAAGACCCGCAGTTCGGACACAGGTCCGACGTGGGGGCCACCGGCGTGGGCCTGGCCCCCGGGCAAGGGGGTAGCCTTCGAGGCCGGCTTCGAGGGTGTGCGGGAGCGGACGCTCGCCGGGGCCGCTACATTGGGCTTCATAGCTTCTGCCCCTCCGTAACCGGGGGGCGTATTTATACCTTCATCCCAACCTTGTCGCGGTTGTAGTATACAGTTGCTACACTGAGCGCAGGTGTAGCACGGCTTTGGGACCTAGGTCGGAGTCGCTGGCCCACTCCGTCCCGAGGTCTATTCAGACCGACGGTGCTGAGGACGCCTGGCGAATGGAAGTCCTGAACCGGGCCCTCGCGAGAGTCCTGATCGGGGGGGCCTAACATGGCGCACCATATCGTCTATGTGCTTCTCGAGGCGATCGTAATCTCGAGGACCCTCACCGCGCTCTGGGTCGTGTGGGGTGTGTGGATGCTCAACCGCTCCTTCGAGCGGCTTTTGAAGCGCGATATCCAGCGCTACATCGACGAGGAGCGGCGGCGACCCGGCTGGCTACCGGCAAGGGCGGCGAGGGCCGATGAAGACGAGCCGCCGTGCACCTTCCGATGGCCCGAATCGGGGGAGCGGTGCGTCACCGCCAGAGTCGACCACCATCCCGGGTTGGGGCACGCCTACCAACCGGCGGAGAGAGCATGACCGCACACCGCCGAAGATCCGGCGCCGGCACAAGCTCACGCAGCCGACCGGCAGCGAGCGTCTGAGATTCCGGCGATCTCGCGGCGATGGTGCCGACCGTTACGCGGCCGTCGCGGTGAAAACGCACCCTCGGGCGGCGTGCTTCGTGGGATCGGGCTTCGAGACCTCCCAGCGGCCGCCGACACGCGCCTCGAGGACGGCGCGGAACAGCTGGGGGCAGATCACCCGGCCGATCTCGGGCGAATCCGTGGTGCAGGCGAAGCACCCCGTGACCCTCAGCGTCAGCGGATGGTCCTTCACGACGCCGAGGTGGCCCATGGTATGGGTCTCGTAGTAACGGGACAGCGAGCGGGCAGCCTCTTCGACGGTCTCACCCTCCACCTGCTCGGCGATCTCCCGCCCCAGCTGTCGGGCGATCGTCTCGATCATTTCGGGGAGCGCCAGCTCGAACTCCCGGACCCCGGAAGCGCGCATGCCGAGCTTCGTGATCTCCTTCAGTCGCTGGAACGGGATCGCCTCGCGGCCCCCGACCACCGGCAGCACCGCGGCCGGCGGGTTCTCAAGCTCGACGAAACGGCTCTCGGCACGGACCGACGCGGCCCACAGGCGTCGATGGTAGTCCCGGACACGCCGGACGAACGTCGGGGAGGTCGACCAGAGGGCGACCTCTTCGCCCCCGGCGGGGGGAAGTCCGTCCTCGCCCGAGACGGAGATCACCGCGCCGACGCGGTCGATGACGATCGCCCGGCTGGAGATCGGGCCGCCGGTGTGGCGAAGCTCGGAGAACGCCGCGAAGTGCTTGGCCTGGGGGAGGTTGGACGGATAGACCTCCGTCACGACACGGACCTTGACCCCGCGGGCGACCGCCTCGCGGAACGCGCGGTCGATCCCGCCCTCGATCATCGAGAGGAGTATCGGGCCGTTCGCGCTGACGAGGATCTGTTCCTTCGCGGTCCCGATGCGCTTTCGGAGCACGCTCCGGATCGCCTCCCGGCCGTCGAGGACCGCGAACTTGCGGGGGTCGCGCTCGTCGAGGTCGGTCCGCTGCTCCTCCCAGTCCGCGAGGATGCGCGGGCGCCCCTGCTCGAGCTGGTGCAGCCGCTCGGAGGCCCGGTGGATCCAACGGTCGACCAGCTCGGCGGGCGGAAGCGCCGCGAACCGGTGCGGTCGGGCGCCGGTCGCGCTCAGGAGCCCTTCCGCCACGAGCTGCTTGATGATCCGGTACGCCTCCACGCGGTTGACGGCGGAGAGACGGGCGAGCTCGCTCGCGGTCTGGGGGCCCGCGCGGCAAGCGGCCAGGTAGAGCCGGGCGCCCTTCTCCGGCACCCCGTGCTCGGTGAGCAGTTCGAGAAGTCCCGAGCCGGTCCGGCTCATGCCGGAGAAAGGCGGGGGGCCGATAAGACGATGCCGGAACGCCGTTCCCGGCGCCTACAGGGCGGCCTGGAAGTCCTCGATCGTCAGGGTGTACTCGGGCTCGGAACCGCCCGCCCGGGCGCGGAGAACCTCGCGCGCGAGCAGCCAGTAGACCGTGGCGAGCGCGACCCGCCCCTTGTTGTTCGCGGGGATCACGAGGTCGACGTCCCGCGTCTCGTTGTTGACGTCACACAGGCCCACGACCGGGATCCCGATCGAGACCGCCTCGCTCAGCGCCTGCTGGTCCGTGGCGGGGTCGGTGACCACCAGCACCTTCGGCTCGAAGTACTCGGGAAGGTTGGGATTCGTCAGGCACCCGGGAACGAACCGCTCGGCGAACGAGACGGCGCCCACGGTCTTCGCGAAGACCCGGACCGGCTTCTGGCCGTACTGGCGCTGGGAAACGGTGAGGATGCGCTCGGAAGGAAGTCGGGCGAGGAACTTGGCGGCGAATCGGATCCGCCGGTCGGTCTCCCGGACGTCCAGGACGTGGAGCCCGTCGAAGCGGATCTTGTAGACGAACCGGCGCATCGACGCCGACTTCTGCTGGGTGCCGATGTGTACGCCGGAGGTGAGGTAGGTGTCCTCCGGGATCGAGAAGCTCCCCCGGGCGGATGTCCTGCCCGTCGGAGGCGCTCACCGGCTCTTCGGCCATCGGCTCGTCGTCGGGCATCAGGTGGCGCGGCCGAGCCGCAGGAGTTCATTTAGCTTTGCCACGCGCTCCCCACCGAGAAGCCCGCACTTGATGCCCCGGGCCGCGGTCCCGACCGCGAGGTGGGCCAGCCACCCTTCCGGGAGGTCC
This sequence comes from uncultured Thermoplasmata archaeon, assembly GCA_963804505.1. GTDB lineage: Archaea > Thermoplasmatota > Thermoplasmata > Lutacidiplasmatales > UBA184 > Lutacidiplasma. The sequence goes on along the minus strand of CAWDQP010000010.1, from coordinate 571,876 downwards.
CCCGACCGGTGCGACGTGATGGTGGCGAGACCCTTCTCCCGCGCGAGGTCGACGGTCGCGAACGTATCCGAAAGGGTGCCGACCTGGTTGACTTTGATCAGGACGGCGTTGCTCGACCGATGTTCCACGCCCCGCTCAAGGCGCGCGAGTCGGGTGCAGTAGATGTCGTCGCCGACCACGACCGCACGGTCGCCGATCGCGCGCGTCAGCTCGCGAACTCGTCGAACGCCTCCTGGTCGAGCGGGTCCTCGACGTACCGGATCCCGTACTGGTCGACGAGCTCCGCCACGAACGCGACCTGGCCCTCCGCGTCCAGGACCCGGTCCTTGTAGCGGTACCGTCCCCTCGCGGTAGAATTCGCTGGCCGCGAGGTCGAACCCGGGGTGGACCTCGGTCTTCAGCTCGTCCCGCGCCCGCGCGCAGGCGCCGTGGAGGAGTTCCAGCGCCTCGACGTTCCCGATCGGCGCGACCCAGCCGCCCTCGTCGCCCCGGCCGAGGGCGAGGGTAGGATACCGGCGGTGGAGCTCCTGGCCGAGCAGGGTGTGCACCCGGACCGCCGCGCGCACCGACTCCTCCGGGCGGGGCGATTCGGCGAAGGCGATGAACTCCTGCATGTCCGGTCCCCCGATCGCATGACGGCCGCCGTTCAGGCAGTTGCCGACGATCGCGGGAAACGAGGGCCGGTCGACCCCCGGCCGGGCCAGTACCTTCCAGAGGGGGACGCCCTGCTCCGAGGCGTGCGCGATCGCGCTGGCCACGGAGACCGCAGTCGCCGTGTTACCGCCGATCTGCGGAGAAATCCGCGGTTCCGTCGGCCGCGTGGAGGGCGGCGTCGACCGCGCTGCGGTCGGCCGCGTCGACCCCCACGAGTCGGGGAGCCACCTTCTGAGGGAAACGCTTCAGGGCCTCCAGAGCACCGCCTTCCGGGAACGCCCGGACCTCGTGGACCCCCGTGCTCGCCCCGCTGGGCGCCCCCGCGCGGCCCCGGCGCCGGACTCGAGCAGGAGGGTCGCCTCGACCGTCGGTTGGCCCGCGGCTGTCGATGATCGCCGCCGAGTCGGCCGAGACGATCCGGCTCACGGTGCCTCCACGAACTCGACCAGCACCCCGCCGAAGGCGGTGGGGTGGGCGAACCCGACCCTGCGACCCCGGGCTCCCATGCGTCCGATCCGGTCGACCACGCGACCGCCGCGTTCGACGACCTCGGCCAACGCCGCGTCCACGCTCGGAACGCGGAACGCGAGATGGTGCGTTCCTTCGCCCCGGGAGGCGAGGAATCGGCCGACCGGCGAGTCGGGCGAGGTGGGCTCGAGGAGCTCGATATGGGTCTCCCCGGCCCGCAGGAAGGCGACCCGGACGCTCTGCGTCGCGACCACTTCGGGCGGCGACTCGGGCTCGCCCAGGAGGGGCCGCCATCGGTCGAGCGCGCTCGCGAGGTCGCCGACGGCGATGCCGACATGGTCCACCTGCACGAACGGGACCCCCTAGAACGCCCGCGAGGGGGGCTGCTCGCCGAACGCCTCGCGCCATACGTCCGCGATCTCCCCCAGGGTGCAGCCGGCGACGACCGCCGCGAGGACGTCCGGGATTACGTTCCCGCCCGAGTCGGTCGTCCGGCGCAGGCGGTCGATCGCGCCGCCGGCGAGCGCACGGATCGCGCGCGCGCCGCCAGCGGACCAGGCGATTCGACTTGGGCCGCCTCGTCCTCGGGGGAGATCCGCTGGCCCGCCACGCCTCGGCCCGACTTCGGGAACAGCGAGAACGAAGGATTGCCCTCGAGATTCTGATTGACGCCCACGACCGTCTCCTCGCGGGCCTCGCGCGCCCGGGCGACGCGGTACGCTTCGCGGGCGATCTCCGCCGCGAAGAATCCCCGGTCGATCGCCGCGATCGCGCCGCCCATCGCGTCGATCCGCGCGAGATACTCGCCGGCGGCCTCTTCGATGCGGTCGGTCGCTTCCTCGATAGCGTACGACCCGCCGAGGGGATCGACCGTGTTCGCCACGCCGGATTCCTCCGCGAGGGTCTGCTGGGTTCGGAGCGCCAGCCGGGCCGCCGGCTCCGTCGGGAGCCCGAGGGCCTCGTCCAGGGCGTTCGTGTGGAGCGACTGGGTCCCACCGAGGGTCGCGGCGAGCGCTTCGATCGTGGTGCGGATGACGTTCAACTCGGGCTGCTGGGCCGTGAGACTGGAGCCCGCCGTCTGGGTGTGGAACCGCAGCTGACGCGCGCGCGCGCTCTTCACGCCGAACGTCTCCCCGACGATCCGGGACCAGAGCCGCCGCGCGGCGCGGTATTTCGCGATCTCCTCGAGGAAGTGGATGTCGGACGAGAAGAAGAACGACAGCCGGGGCAGGAAGCTCTCGAGGTCGAGCCCCCGCTGCTGCACGGCGCGCACGTAGGCGATCGCGTTGGCGAGCGTGAACGCGACCTCCTGGGGGGCGGTCGCGCCGGCCTCGCGCATGTGGTAGCCCGAGACGCTGATGTAGTTCCACTGCGGCATCTCGCGCAGTCGAGAACTCGATCAGGTCGACCGTGAGGCGCAGGGACGCGGCGGGTGGGTAGATGTAGGTCCCGCGCGCGACGTACTCCTTCAGCACGTCGTTCTGGACCGTGCCCGAAAGGCGCGCCCGGGGCACCCCGTTCTCCTCGGCGACCGCGACGAGGAGTGGAACGAGGATCGGGGCGGTGGCGTTGATCGTCATCGAGACGGTCGCCGCGTCCAGCGAGATCCCGTGGAACAACGTCCGCATGTCCCCGAGGGAGGCGATCGGGACCCCGCACCGGCCGACCTCGCCGCGCGAGCGCGGGTGGTCCGAGTCGTAGCCGTTCTGCGTCGGGAGGTCGAACGCTACCGACAGCCCGGTCTGCCCCCCGTCCAGGAGGAACCGGAACCGCTGGTTCGTCGCCTGGGCGCTCCCGAACCCCGAGTACCTGCCGGAACGTCCAGATCCGACCCCGGTACATCGTCGGCTGGATTCCCCGGGTGAACGGCGCCTCACCGGGAAACCCGACCTTGGAAAGGAACGCCTCGTCCGGGGCATCGGGTGGCGACGCGAGGAGCGGCAGGCGGCCCCCGTCGACCCGGTCACCGATCGCGGCCCGGGCGTCGCGTTCCCACCGGGTCCGCCGAGGATCTGGGCGCGACGCACGTCGGGAGCGCGCCATCGCCGTCCGACCGGGGGACGCTATTAATCGGTGTCGCGGCGCGCGATCAGCGGCCACAGCGCCGTGAGGTCCAGCTCGGCCCACGCGCTCGGCACGGGCACCCCGATCTCGTGCGAGGATCCGCGGGTGGATCTCGCCCATCTCGGCGACCACCTCCCCTGCCACCCGGGTTCGCGCGGCCCGGCCGGGATCGTCCCCGGAAGCTCCGCGGGCTCGCGAACCGATCCGACGTCCAGGCTCCCGAGCAGATACTCGACCAGCGCGGCCGCGTCCGCGAAGCCGGCCCGCTCGCTCGCGACGATCAACCCGGCGTGATGGCGGGTCTCGGCGCCGGACTCCGCGCTCGGTTGGCGCACCACGACGGGCGCCACTTCCCCGAACCGCTGGGGGTAGCTGCGCCGTGTGTTGTGGGCGAGGACGTCCAGGTGCGACAGGAGGAGGCGGTCGCGCAGGTGTGCGAACTCCGCCGAAACGGGGTTCTTGAGCCGTATCGTAGCGCTCCCCTCGACCCGTGCCGACGCTCGCGTCCGAGACGAGGAGCGGCGTGTGCGGCTGCGCGAACTCCAGCCCGAGGAGCAGGGTGGCGATCCGGTGGCGGAACACCGTCTGCGCGCGGCGTCGCCCACGGGTCGGCGTGGGGGGCACGATCCCGTCCTCGGACCGCACGCCCCGCGTCAGAACGACCTCTTCGGCCAGGTCGACCGCCGCGAGAAGGTCGGGACGCCACGGGGGGGCGGCTACGCGGTATCCTCCCCGCACGCGACGGGCGGTGAGACGCGCCCGGGCGAACGCCGCCGAGACCTCGGGGTACGTCAGGGGAGTACCCGGTGATCTGCTCGAGCAGCTCCGCGGACAGATCCAGCTCGACCGGCTCCACGACCGAGTTCCCCTCGTCGCGGGACCCGTCGGCGCGCTCGACCGGCACCGGCGCGACCGACCACCCCCGGGCCGCGAACACCACCAGCAGCAGCCCCAGACCCTCGCGCACCGCCCGCGGTCGGGTCCCCGTCGCTTCGAGAAGGAGCTCCCGGTCCTTGGGCTGCGCCCCGCCCGCGCCCCGACTGTTGAGAATCGGCGGAAGGCTCAGGATGTTCCCGGCCGCGTCGCGGAGGGTGAGGCACCGTCCTTCGGACGCGCCCAGCGCACCGTACCGCTCGGCCATCGGGTCGCTGGCCAGGAACTCGGCGCCCGTCACGGGGTCCGTCCCCCGGAGGGGCATGAATCGGATCGAATCGACCGGCTCGAACGCGTATCGGACCGGCGGCTGGATCCGACTGGCCGGATAGATGCCTAGGCTCATCGCCCGGCGGTCGCGCCCGACCGTAGCGTGTAGTATCTCCTGGAATCGCACGGCCTCGGCCAGGGTTCCCTCGTCCAGCGGCCGCCGCCGGAGCCCGCACCCGGACTCCGGCGATGCACGGACGAACGGGGTCGACGGAAGCGTCGACCCGGAGCGACCACGGCGAGGCGACCGCCCGGGCGCGGCGCGTCTTCGGAAGGCCCAACGCGGTCCCCAGCGCCCCCTGGAGATAGAAGGCCAGGCCGCCCTCGGAGAGCAGGTCGAGCCGGTCCGGGGTCACGGAGATCTCCAGCTCGTCCCCGACGCGTCGATTCGACCTCGGCCTTCGAAGCGAACAACAGGTCGTCCAGGGTCGCGTCCGTCACCCCCTCGGGCAGGAGCTCGAGGACGCGTCGGCCCGGAGAGGCGTCGAACGCGGCACGGCCTATCCTCGCCTGCCCGCGAGGGCGTCCAGGTCGTCCGCGAACAGGTCGCGGATGTCGTTGCGTACCGAGCGCGACCATCGCGAGGCGCGTGATCCCGACGCCCCACGCGAGCACGGGAACATCGATCCCCAACGGGCGGAGCACCTCGGGCCGGAACAGGCCCCCGGGGAAGACCTCCATCCAGCCGAGGCGCGGGTGGCGGACATACCCCTCGATCGACGGCTCGGTGAACGGGAAGTAGCTCGGCCGGATCTTGAGCTCCCGAATCCCGATCGCCTCCGCCAGCGAGCGGAACAGGCCGACCAGGTGTCGGATCGTCATCCCCTCCGCGCCCACGATTCCCTCGGCCTGCTGGAACTCGAGGTGGTGCTGGGCGTCGACCTCCTCGCGTCGGAAGTTCCGGTCGATCGAGTACATCCGGAACGGCGGGGCAGGGTGACGGGCGAGGAACCGGGCCGACACGGCGGTCGTCTGCGAGCGGAGCACGGGCCGCGCGGCGATCGCCGGGTTGTACCGGCGCGGCCATCCGGGCCCGACGGGCATCGCGTCCCCCGGGAGGGGTCGCCCCTCGTGGACCGCGGCCGACGCGGGCGAGGAGGTCGCCGGGGGGCGGGTGCCCGGCGACCCCTTCGACCGCGAGGGCGTCGTGGATCGAGCGCGCCGGATGGTCCTGGGGCATGAACAGGACGTCGTTGTTCCAGAACTCGGTCTCGAGCAGCGGGCCCTCCGCCTCCTCGAACCCGAGGCCGACGAGGATCTCCGCGAACTCCTCGAGCCACGCGACGTAGGCATTCGGCCGAGCGCCGCCGACCAGGGGGACCGGCGCCCGCACGTCGTACGGGTCGGAACACCCGTTCGCGCCAGCCGCCGCTCGTCAGGAGCGCGGGAGTAAGCGCGCCGAGGGGCGCCTCGCCCTTCTTCGACGAGCGCGATCCGGCGTCCCTCGTCCGAGGGAGCCCACCGCTTGATCGACCGGTGGTCGGTCCGGGCCAGCCCTCGGCGCTCGAGCCCTTCCACGACCGCGGCATCGAGTTCGGTCTCGCCGTTCGATATCTGTCGAAGGACCAGCTCTTCCGGCAGGGGACCGGCCTTGAGCGGGGTGTCCGCCTTGAATCGCAACGGGACCCCGTCCGCGAGGAGGCCGCGCCGCCGCAGAATTCCGATCGCCGCGGACCGCTCCTCGTCGCGCAGTCCCAACGTGTTCACCACGTCCATCGTAAGCGGACCGCGAGCGCGGATCGCGTCGAGGAGGCGATGCTCGGGTAGACCCGCGGAGAGCACCTCCTTGCCGCGCGGCGTGAGGCTCACGATCTTCTCGTGCTCCTCCTCGACGAAGACGAGATGCTTCGAGCGGAGGCGTTGAAGGCTGCCGCGTACCGCATCCAGCCCGAGCCCGAGCCGGTTGGCCAGCTCGTTCTCCTCGACGGGAAGGTCCTTGATCTCGCGGATCGCCGCGAGCACGGATCGTTCCGGACCCGAGAGGGCGACAGGGGTCCCCCCCTCGGGGAATTCCCCCGATGCGCCGGTCACGACGCCGCGAGGGGAGCCCCGGATTAAGGGTTTTGGGTGTTTTTCGGCGGGAGCCGCCGCCGCGGCGGGGGCGGCGCCGCCCCCGACGGGAGGCGGGCTGGCCGAGAGGGACACGGGAGCAGACCGGGCGGTGGACGGCGGGGTCGGGGGGATGACCCCGTCGAGGCGGCCCGTATCGACCTTCTCTCACCGTGCGACGGGGGAGGCAACTTCGCGAGCGGGGGCATGGCGCCGCCCCGATTCGTGGAGCCTGCGACGACCGGAGCCGGAGGGGGCGCTCCCGAGGGTGATACGCTGGCGGACGCCGACCGGGGCGAGAATGCCGTGTGCAGGGGGCGAGCCGGCCCGCGCGGTGTAGCCCGAGAGGGCAGCTGGGTCACGCGAGGAATCGCGCCGGATTGGGCCACGCGCGACAGGTCCGTCGCCGCGCCCGTGGGCGCTGGAGTGGGCGAGGGCCGGCTCGTCGGAGGCACCGAGGGAATCGGCAAGGGTCCCGGATTCGCCACGGTTCGAACGGTCGGGGGTAGTGAGGTCGGTGGGGTCGGCACGGCGGGAGGGGGAGGCGCGGGCGCCTTCGTCGGAGGGCCGCCCGGCGCGGCGGGCGGTGCCGGTTTGGAGGGCACCGGTGTCGGCGCGCGAGCCGGTCCCGACCGGTCCGACGGTCCCGGCCCGAGCCGGTCCGGCGGGTGGTGCCGTCGGGAGGCGAGGGCCCCGTCGTCCAAGCAACGAGCCCGCGATCACCGCGGCCGCCATGATGGAAAGATAGCTGACGTACAGACCACGGAGGCTGCTCGATCGCCTCGAGCGGCGGGAAAAGTCCGAGCAGGTTGACCGCCACCGTCGTTTGATTGGTCCCGTACAGGCGGTCGGTCGTTACGATGACCGTGACGTTCGCGTGGGACCCGAGGTAGCAGAACGGCACGGAGAGCTGCGCCTGGACCCACCCGGTGGCGTTCGTCTCCGGCGCGGCCGAGGAGAACGTCCCGGTGCAGGGTCCTATCGTCGTGTCCGCGACCGCCTCGATCCGGACGGTAGTGTCGGCGATGGGAGCGCCGGTCGTGCGGTTGGTCAGCTGGGTGATCACGGAGACGGAGCCCCCGGGGGCCACCGTGGACGGCGCGACCGCGAGCGACAGGTTGACGTACGACCCGACGAGGTCCTCGTAGAGGGAAATGGCCCGGGGCGAGCCCCAACCGGTCACCGCGCTCCACCCTCCGTTCGCCGTGGCGATACAGTTCCCACCGCCGCTGATGGGAACCAGTCCGATCCCGATCTGACCCGACGGCTGGCTCGCCCCGACGTGGTAGATCTGGGGCAGCATCCAGCCGAGCGGTTTCCCGTACTGCTGGTTCATCTCCGCCACCAGGCCGGCCCAGAACGGCGTCGCGAAGCTGGTCCCCGCGGCCTGCATCTCGGCGCCATCGAAGTAGAGGAAGTTGTCCCCGGCGGTCGCGGCAACGTCCGGGACCCCCCGATGGCTGCCGTTCGCTTCGATGGGCGCGGCGGCGCTGCCGACCTCCTGCCAGCTCGGCGCTGGGAACTGGGTCGAGTAGCCGCCGCCGCTGCCGTTCCAACCGGTTTCGTTGAATCCCGTCACTTCGCCCAGGACCGACCGGGTCAGCGACACATCGGTCCCGCCGACCGCCAGGACGTTCGGTGACGAGGAAGGGTATTCGATCGAGGTGCTGCCCGTGCAACTGGGGTTGGAGGCCCCGCCCAAATCACCGGAGGCGGCGAGAACGGTGATCCCCCGGCTCGCCGCCTCGCCCAGGAGCGACGTCCAGGCCGACCGCAGCGACTGATCGCCGGCTTCCGCGACCCCGAACGACATCGAGATCACGCTGACGTTCGACAGGGAGAGGGCCTTCTCGAAGGCGTCCGTCAGGTCCGCGGTCGAGGGCGAGTAGCCGGGGGCGGAGCCGTTGGGCGCGTAGACGGCATCCAAGGTCGCCCCCGGTGCGGCCGGGCCCGGACCATTCGATGTCGAGCGTCATCTCCTCCACGTCGGAGCGGTCCTCCGACGAGGGTGCCGAGACGTCCGGGTACGGTGCCCCGTCCACCGGGTAGGGGACGACATGAGCGGCCGGAAACCCCGAACCGTAGTAGTCCTCGAAGAACGTCTGGATGTCGCTCGGAGAGTACCCTGACCCCACAGCACGAGGGCGATCGACTGGTCGGTGGGGTAGACCGACGGATCCGGTAAGGTTGTAGAACGACGAGAGGCCGTAGTACTCCCGCGCGACCCCCGGGTAGACCGTGTTGCCCGACCCCTCCGACGGCACCGCCGACGCCGAGCCGGCGCCGGGCACGGGGGCAAGCGAGATCGAAAAGGTCTCGAAACCGGTCGAAAGACCGACCACCCCGGCCACGTCTGCCTGGATCGTGGAGGGAAGCGAGGGAGCGGTGGCGGGCGCCATCACCTCCGGCCGAGTACGCGCCGGCGATCAACGACGTTCCGAACGCCCGGTCGATCGCCGGGGCGTTCCCCTCCAGCGAAAGCGCCAGCCGATCCGGCCATTCGTGCGTGACGACCAGGCCTTCGTTCCGGAAATACTGCGCGGCGCGAGCATCCGACGACGGCGAAGGGCCGTACTCCGCGGCGTACACGGAGGCGCTGAGCAAACCCGTGCGTGCCTCGGCCACCGCCGTCGCGGGCTCAAAGACCACGTCGACGGGGATGGGGCCGGAGGGGGCGTGAGGCGCCGTAATCTGGGACGACAATCCGGACTGATACCCGGCGCGCGCCGCGAAGTCGGGCGGCACCGACACGATCGCGGTCGAGACGTCACCCGCGCCGTGCGCGGGAGAGCCAGCGGCGGTGCCGAGAACGCCCAACAGGACCCCGGCCAGGCCTAATACGGCCAGTGTGCGGAGCAACGACGGCCGCCCCAAGCGCCGCACGTCCTGTACGGGCCGCTGGCGGCTCAAATACCTTCGGCCCACGTGGCCCCGCGGCCGCGAGACGATTACGACCGGATTGGCGTAGTGTACCCGGGCGGCAGCTTGAAGGTCTCCGCGCCGCCGAACGGATCCGGGCGGCCCCGGTCGCTTCCCCCCGCTTCGCGGAGAGGTAGGCGTCGATCGCGTTCGCCGCCTCGGTCGCGGCGCCCATCGCGTAGACGACCGAACGGCCGCCCGGCGGCGAAGATGCCCGGGACGGCGGTCTCGAACCCGGCTCTCTTGCCCTTCGGGCCAGCCCTGGGAGGTCACCTTGAGGTCGAGGTCCGGCGCCGAACCCGGTGAGGTCCGCCTTCTGGCCCGACCGCGACGATCACCGTGTCGCAGGGGATCGTCGCCTCGGACCCGGCGACGGGAACGGGGGTCCGGCGGCCGCCCGCATCCGGCGGGCCGAGCTCCATCGTCTGGACGACGAGGCCCTCCACGTGCGCCGTGCCCACGATCCGCAGCGGCGCGCGCTGGAACAGGAACCGGATCCCTTCCTGTCTCGGCCCCGTGCACCTCCTCGGGGTCGGCGGGCATCTCCTCGCGACCGCGACGGTAGACGAGCGTGACGCGGCCGCCCTTCGATTCTCGGAGCGCGGTGCGGACGGAGTCCATCGCCACGTCCCCGCCGCCGACGACGACGATCTCCTGGCCGACCTTCGGCGGTCGCCCCGCGTTCGTCTCCTTCAGGAACTCGGAGCGCGGGAATGCACGCCGGGAAGGTCCTCGCCCGGGAACGCCGAGGGTCCGGTGGGCTGGCGTGCCGATCGGTACGAACACGGCCTGGTAGCCGTCCGTGAGAAGCCGGTCCAGGGCGCTGGTCCCTGCCGACCTTCGTGTCGTCGACGAACGTGACGTCCAGGTCCTTGAGGCGCGCCCGGTCGGTCTGCACATCGGCGTCGGTCATCCGGTACGCCGGGATCGTCTGCATCAGGCCGCCGACGCGCGGCTCCTGCTCGAAGACGGTGACCGCGTAGCCGCGCACGCCGAGCTCCCAGGCGGCCATCAGCCCCGCCGGTCCGCCGCCGACGACCGCGACCCGCTGGCCCTTCGGCTTCGACGGCGACGTAGACGAGGTCGCTCGTTGCCGAAGTCGAGCGCGGCGCGCTTCAGGTGCCGGATCGCGATCGGGACCCCCTTCTTCGTGATCACGCACGACTCCTCGCAGTAGTGGTAGCAGACCTTGCACAGGCAGGTCGAGAGCGGGTTCTCCCGCAGGGTCACCCGGGCCGCGCCGTCGAAATCGTCGGCGGCGATGAGGCGGATGTACTCGCGGCAGTCCTGGGTGATCGGGCACGCCTCGACGCACCAGGGGCGCCGGCACTGGATGCACCGCTTCGCCTCGAGGATCGCCTCCTCCTTCGAGTAGGCGTGGAGGACCTCGCGGAAGTCCGGCGTCGCGTTCGGCCACCGGCTCTTCCGGGACCGGGACCCGCACCGGGTTGAGCTTCGGGGGCGTCGGCTTCGGCGGGGCGGGCGCCGCAGCGGGAGCGGTCGGCTCCGGCGGCATGAGCAGCAGGATTTGACCCCGCGCGGTTCGTTAAGAGGTTTGCGTCGGCTCCGACGCGCCGGTGCCCGCACGGCTCGGCGACGCCTCGCCCGTGCCCGAGATATAGGAGCGCCGGTCTCGCCGGACGGCCGCCCGCGGGGAGTTCGGGATGGTTCTCGATTCGCTTGGGAAATCCCTGCGCGGCGTCCTCCAGAAGATCGCCCGCGGCTCCGTCGTCGACGAGGCGCTCCTCGCCGAGGTCGTCCGCGACATCCAGCGGGCGCTCCTCCAGGCCGACGTCAACGTCCAGCTGACGATCGACCTCACGCAGCGGGTCCGCCGTCGGGCGACCGAGGAGAAGCCGCCGGCGGGGGCGAGCCTCCGCGACTTCCTCGTCCGGATCATCTACGAGGAGATCCGGGGGATCCTCGGCAAGGACCGGCCGTTCGAGCGCGAAGCCGAAGCGGATCCTCCTCGCCGGCCTGTTCGGCCAGGGAAAGACGACCACCGCCGGCGAAGCTGGCCCGCTACCTCCAGAAGAAGGGGGTCCGTGTCGCGCTCGTGGCGGCGGACGTCCACCGGCCCGCGGCGATCGACCAGCTGGAACAGCTCTCCAAGAAGATCGGGGCCGATTTCTACGCGGACCGCGCCGAACGCAAGGCCGAGGAGATCGTCCGGGACGCGCTCGAGGCGTTGCCCGCCCACTCGCGGTGATCGTCGACACCGCCGGGCCGCAGCGGCATCGATGCCGAGCTGATCGAGGAGCTGAAGCGCGTCAAGGCGGTCCTCCAGCCGGACGAGGTGCTGCCTCGTCCTGGACGCGGCGATGGGCCAGGCGGCGGGCCGCAGCGCGGAGGCGTTCCACAAGGCGGTCGGGCTCAACGGGCGTCATCCTCACGAAGCTCGACGGGTCGGCGAAGGGCGGCGGCGCGCTCTCGGCCGTCGCCGTGAGCGGCGCGCCGATCGTCTTCCTCGGAACGGGCGAGCACCTCGACGAGCTCGAACGGTTCGAGCCGACCCGGTTCGTCTCCCGGCTGCTCGGGATGGGGGACATCCAGACCCTCCTCGAGCGGTTCGAGGAGCTCTCGAACAAGGAGGCGGCCGAGAAGGCCGCCAAGCACCTCATGTCCGGGCCGGTTCACGCTGCGCGACATGCGCTCGCAGCTCGATTCGCTCGGCCAGATGGGCCCGTTCTCGAAGCTCATGTCGATGTTCCCGATGTTCGGCGCGGCCAAGCTCGACGACAAGCAGCTCGAGGACTCGCAGCGGCGACTCCGACGGTTCCGCGTCGATCCTGGACTCGCTGACCCCCGGCGAGCTCTCGGACGCGCGCGATCATCAAGGCCGACCGGATCCACCGGATCGCGCGCGGGAGCGGCCAGCCGCCCCAGGAGGTCCGGGCCCTGCTGAAGCAGTACGAGCTCGACGCGCAAGTCCGCCCACGGCCTGGTCTCGAACCGCCGCCTACGGCGCCAGCTCGAAAGCGCCAGTTCGGGGCTCCGGGCGGCGCCCCGGAGTGAGCGCCCGGACCCGATGAACCCGCTCACCATCCCCGAAGCGATCGTCGGGGGCGCCCTCCTGTTCTTCGTTCCGGGGTTCACGCGTCGCCCGGGCCTCCTTCCCGCGCCTCCGGTTCCGGGGCCCCGACGGGTTTGCGGGGCGCGCTCGAGACGGTCACCCTCGCCTTCACCCTGAGCATCGTCCTCACGGTCCTCGTCGGCTTCGGCGCTCCTCGGCCTCGCCGGGCGGGTTCTCGGCGGCGTGGTCCGACCCGGTCCTCGAGGCGTGCCTTGCCGCGATCGCCGTGGTCGCGTTCGTCGTCGGCCTCCTGGAGGGGTCGTACGCCGCGGTGCCGCCTCCGCCCGCGCCGCCCCAGAACCGGGTTCGGAAGGGGTCTGGGAGGTCACCCGGGAGCTCGACCGCCTGGGCCGCGAGGAACGGCGCATCCTCCGGGCCATGGCGCGTTCGAAGACCGACCCGACCGCGACCGGGGAGCTCGAGCGGCGCCTGGGCGAGGTGCGGACGGAGACCCGCGCCCTCGAGTCCCGTCGGGAGGCCGAGTATGACCTCTAACCGCGGCCGCGGCAACCCCGCGACCCACAAGATGGTCCTGATCCTTCGGGGCGAGCTGCGCCTGACCCCGGGCAAGGCGGCGGTGCAGGCGGCGCACGCCGCGGTCCTGCTGGTTCGGCAGGCCGAAACGCGGGGCGCGCGGGAGCTCGAGACCTGGCTCGCGGAAGGCCAAATGAAGGTCGCGCTCGAGGTCCCCACGCTGGGCGAGATGGAAGCCGTGCAACGGCAAGCGCGGGCGGCCGGCATCCCGACCGTATGGATCGAGGACGCCGGCTTCACCGAGGTGCCCGCGGGAACCCGCACGTGCCTCGGTCTGGGGCCCGCGCCGAGCTCACGGCTCGACCCGATCACCGGAGAACTGCCGCTGCTGTAGGGCCGGGAAGGGGTTGGTGCCCCCGCGGGGATTCGCCCGCGGGGGCGTTCCGTGCGGTCGAGTTCGTCGGGGGCGAGTTCTCCTCGTCGACCGGCGAGGTGTCACCGGTCGGGGAATCCGTCGGCTTCCCTCCCTGCATCCACGACTCCGGCGGGGACGCGGGGGGCTTGCGGCGGGCGGCGAGCAGGAATCCCACGATGACGAGCAGTGCGAGGATTCCGATCAACGCGTAGGCGAGCGTGCTCAGGTACGTCCAGGCCGGGGACGCGGCGGCGGGCGCCGGAGGCGTCTCGATCGGGCTGGTCACGACCAGGAGCGTCACGTTCGCGCCGCTCACGACCACCTTGACGGGCCCGGCTGGGGAAACATAGCCCGACGGGAAGGTGATCTGCACCGAGTAGGTGCCGTTCGGCTCGTAGAGGGTGAGGTTCACGCTCGAGACCGCGGCCGTGTACGCGGATCCGGTCGGGCCGATCGTGGCCGACCAGCTCGTATCGGCCGGCAGGCCGTTCTCCGTGAACGTCAGCGCGAAGTTCGGGGCGACGATCCAGGTGTAGTTCAGGACGGTGAACACCGGTGCGGCGACCACGCTCACGTTCCCCGGCCGCGGGGGTCAGGAACCCGACGACCAGGCTGGCCGTGTAGGGGTACGTCGCGTGGTTCGGGAGCGCGAAGGTCTCGGTCGGCTCCCCCGAGGTGACGGCACCGTACCCCGGGATGAGGACCGACCAGCTGGTGTTCGAGGGGAGTCCCGTTTCGTTGAAGTAGACGTCCGAGGACGCGGTGGAGAACGCGGTGTAGACCACGTCCTGGGTCGCGTCCGCGCCGGCCACCGTCACGGCCCCGCTCGATGGGGCCACGCTGTAGCCCGTCTCGAAGGAGACGCTGTAGTTGTACGACCCGTTCGCGAACGTCGCCGGGAAGGCGATCGAGGTGCCGGTCCCCGTAAGGGTCGTGAGACCGACGGTCGCCGACCAGCTGGTGCCGGACGGCAGGCCCGATTCCTTCATGGTGATTGAGTAACCCGCACTGAACGACGTGTTGTAGCGGACCTGGAACCAGACCGAGTCGCCGCCGCCACCGATGACCGGGTTCTCGTTGATCGAGGTCTTGTCGATCCATGGCGCGAAGCCGACGAGCTCGTTGGTCTGGCCGTTGTAGATGTACATCGCGAGTCGGTTCAGGATCTGCTCCTCGAGGTTGTACTGGAGGATACGGGTTGGGCCCGCGGCCAAGGCGCCCGTGATGCCCAGCCAGTAGTTCGCGACGGCGTACGCCACACCCTGGCACTCCGAGCTGAAGTTGCCCGTGGTCAGGTTGGTCACATTCGCCTGGTTCGCCCAGTAGGTCAGGTTGCCGTAGGAACCCGGACCGATGCCCGAGTGGCCGCACGTGGTGTTGTTCTCGTAGGGCGAGGGGTTCGTGGCGTTCCACGGCCCGCCGCCGCCCGTGAGCAGCTGCTCGCTGAAGGCGTCCGGTCCGGTGTAGTCGCCGTTGGCTTGCGACATCGGGGCGGCGTAGTCCGTCGGGTCGGGATAGTCGGGAGCCCAGCCGAATCCGAACGACGACGCGAGCGGCACCTCATAGGCGCCCGCGAACGCGGTCAGGAACTGGGTGAACGTCTCGGCCAGCGGAACCGGCTCGAGCGCGTGCTGGCTGATGTTGTAGATCTCCCCGGCCCAGTCGTTGATCACGGTCTCCCCGACGGGGGCTCCGTCGAAGTACCCTACGTACCAGGAGCACGGGGACGAGGCGCCGACGCAGTCCTTCACGAGGGTCGCGTTGTAGTACGGGCCGGTGGTCTCGTTGACGAGCTGGTTCCACCACCACTGCGCGCTGCCGACGTGGGTCGCGTTCGCGCCGATCGGGTCGCCCATCAGGGACGGCCACGATACGTTGCTGGGGTAGTAGTTGCCCATCCCGAACGGAATCGGGCCACCTGCGTTGAACGAGAACTGGATGTCGTCGACCGTGTTGATGTCTTCCTCGATCGTGGTGTACGGGTACGCCTGGACGTAGAAGTTACGAATTCCGAGGTCGGTCAGGAGCGTCGCGTTGATCGGGTTGGAACCCGAGGGGGAGACCCCCGCGAAATCGGTATCGAACGCGCTGTAGCTGATGCCGAGGTTGATCGGGGTGAATCCCGTGCTGAGCGTCGGGAACAGGTTGTACTGCCAGAGTCCCGAGTGGACGTATCCGAGCAGACTGGTGGTCTGAGTCGTGTAGATCCCCGCGAAGTCGGCCGTGCCGGCTTCGATCGCGTCGGTTCCGAGGCTGTCGCCCTGCTTGGAGGTTTCCCAGGTGACGTCGACCTTCGGGATGTAAGCCCCCGGCGCGGGGTCGCAATACCCCGAGTACGTCGCGAGGCTCGCTGCTCCCGAGCAGCCCGAAGGCTCCGCGTAGCCGGGGTTCGCGGCGAGGTCGTACGAAAGCCCCCAGTTGACCGAGGCGTAGTACGGGCCGGAGCCGACCAGCGCCTTCTCCACGCCCTGGTTGGGCGCCGGCCAGTTGTTGTCGAGCGCCTCGTAGGTGTCCCAGTACGTGTCGCCGAGCCCCCCGACATAGGTGGACCATGCGGAGTTGTTGGTCGTGCTGCCACCGTCCGGCAGCTTGCACGAGCCGTCCCCGTGGGCGGCGGCGGAACCGGACCAGCCGGTGATGTTCGCGCCCTGGGCACTGAACCAGCCGCACGGTACGACGCTCGCCCCGAGGTTGTCCTCGACGAAGTCGAGGAACTCGGGCCAGACCTGGCTGCTGCCGTCCGCGACGAAGGTGATGCATCCGTTCCCTTGGACGCCGTTCATCGCCTTGGCCGGACAGTAGGCGCTGTCGTTGACCAGCATCGAGTCGTAGATCTGCGCCGGCGTGTTGTTGTACGGGGAGTGTAGCGAGTTGTCCCACTTGTCGTTCCCCGGAGGAAGCAGCGCCTGAGCGAGGATCCAGCCCGCCGTCTTGGTCGCATACGGCACGTCCGCGAACGCCAGCGAGCGCGCGATCGAGAACATCACGTCCGAAGGATATACCTTCCAAGAAGTCCCGGTTCCCGGGTCGTAGAAGTGGGCCGCGGGGTCGATGACGAACGTCCAGTACACCGGCGCACCGTTCGTACCGGTGAAGTTGCCGCCGGTCGCGTTGAAGATCCCGGTGAATCCCGTTCCGTAGTCGGTGGCGCACTGGGTCCCCTGACCGGGGACGCACGTCGCGAGCGTCGGGACGAAGCTTCCCGTGGTGCTGCCGTTGTAGCTCACCAGGGTCTGGTAAACGTTCAGGATCACCTCGTAGCTGGTTGTGTCGTACGCGGCCGCCGGGTCCAGGGTGGTGGCTCCGCCCGGTACGGGTTCGAAGACATCGAGAGTGCCCGGATGGGGTCCCTCGGCGCTCGATGGCACGGCCGCGCTCGGGGAACTGCTGGCCGTCGACGCAGGAGCCGCCGCCGCGGGGGGCGCCATCGTGGCGCTCGACGTCGCGGCCTCCGGGGACGCCGTAGCGTCGGCCCGCGTCAGTACCGACGCTGGCCTGGAGGGCGCTAAGCCCCATGATTACGACCACGGCGATCGCCCAGAATCCCTTCGACTTCAGTATCCGCTCTGCTTCCATGCGAGTTCCCTTTGTGGGCGGCCCGGCCGACGTAGGCCGCGCTTCCGACTAAATTGATGCGTCGAGGGGGGTATATGCCTTAGCGTGGAACGGTAGGGGGGAACCGGGGGGTCCGGAGCGGCGGATGTACGTTGGGAAAACCGTGCGCCGGTCCGATTCCGGCCCTCCCGCGGGGGCCGCCCGCGTCGCCGGCTACTTATACAAGGAGCCTCGGCTGGTGGTATAGGGGGCTCAGGGCACCGTGGCCGCCGCGCAGTCGCCGGTTGTCATCTCCGCTCGGAATGTCCGGAAGTACTTCCCCATCCGAGGCGGGGTCTTCTCGACCCACGTCGGCGACGTCCGGGCCGTGGACGGCGTCAGTTTTGACGTCCGAGAAGGGGAGACGGTCGGCCTCGTCGGGGAATCAGGGTGCGGCAAGACGACCGTCGGCCGGCTCCTCCTTCGACTCATCGAGCCCACGTCCGGTCAGACCTTCTACCGTCCCCCGCCCCCGGTGTCGGCGCGGATCGATGCGCTGTACAGCCAGCTGAGCCCGTACGCGGGTTCCCAGAACAACGGGAGTGCGCTTCCGCCGAACGCCGTCGCCGCGCTCCGGGAGCTGGACGAGATCGCGAACCAGGTACTCCCTCTACCGAAAGCACGGCCGCGCGATGCGCGAGCTCCGCGGGAAGCTTCAGATCGTGTTCCAGGACCCGTTCGGGTCGCTCAGCCCGCGCATGCTCGTCCGCGACATCATCGCCGAGCCGCTCGAGATCCATCACGCGGGGAGCCGGGCCGAGCGACGGCGCCGGGTGAGCGAGCTCCTCGGTCAGGTCGGCCTCAACCCGGAGCACGAGTGGCGGTTCCCCCACGAGTTCTCGGGGGGCCAACGTCAGCGGATCGGGATCGCCCGGGCGCTCGCCCTGCGGCCAGAGTTCATCGTGCTGGACGAACCGACCAGCGCGCTCGACGTCTCGGTGCAGGCCCAGATCCTGAACATCCTTCGGCACCTCCAGAGCGAGCAGCGGCTCTCCTACCTGTTCATCTCGCACCACCTCTCGGTCGTGCGGGCGATGAGCCAGCGGGTCGTCGTGATGTACCTGGGAAAGATCGTGGAGCGGTCCCCCACGGACGCGCTGTTCTCCACGCCGCTCCACCCGTACACGCAGGCGCTCCTGTCCGCGATCCCGATCCCCGACCCGGACCTCAAGCGGGAGAGGATCGTTCTCCAGGGCGACGTGCCCAGCCCCGCCGCCCCGCCCCCCGGGTGCCGGTTCCACACCCGATGCCCTGCCGTCATGCCCGTCTGCTCGAAGGTCGAGCCTCCGCTGATCGAGGTGCGGCCGGACCACTTCGTCGCGTGTCACCTGTACCCGGCGGAATGGACCGGTCCGGCGGCGGCGCGGGCCGCGACTCTCGACGTACCGGCGCCGGGGCCCGAGCCGCCGCTGTCCCTCTCCCCGCCGCTGGCGTCCACCGCGGGTACCTGAACCGTGTGGCGGTCCCTCGTCACCTCGCCCGACGAGCCGGACGCCGACAAGGACCTGCCCGACCCCCAGGAGGAGGCGGCGCTCCAGTCCCGGTACCGACCGGGTCGTCGAGGAGAAGCGGTTGGCGCTCAGCCATCCGGGGCTCTCGTGGCACGACTGGTTCTTCTTCGACGCGGCCAAGTGGTGGGTCGGGCTTGTCGACCTCATCGTCGACGCGTGGATTATCGCGTACTGGTACGACCTCAGCAACTTCCTCGGCCTCGGACTCTCTCTCGCCGCGGCGCTGTACGGCGAGTTCCTCCTGTACCGATTCCTCTGGTACCGACCGTTGGAGGACGCCCCCGCACCCCGATCCCCACCCGGCTCGCTCCGCGCGCGGCTCCTCCGCCCCGTCCCCATCGGCCGCTGGACGCCCGAGGCCGCCGGGTACCTGCCGGTCGCGCGCTCCGCCGACGGAACCCCCAATCCCAACGAGTTCCTGTAGCCCGACGCCCTCGTCGCGGGGTCCTCTAAATAGCGACGCCGGGTCACGCCCGCGGTGCCGGAGAACCCGCCCTTACGGCTTGCTCCCTCGCTCCTCAGCGCCGACTTCGCCGACCTCGCCCAGGCGATCCGGGCCGCGGAAACCGGTGGCGCGGACGCGTTCCACCTGGACGTGATGGACGGACACTTCGTTCCGAACATCTCCTTCGGGCCGGCGCTGGTGGCGGCCGTTAGGGCCCGGACCAAGCTGCCGCTCGACATCCACCTCATGATCGAGGATCCGCTCCGGTACGCGGAGCCGTTCCGCCGGGCGGGCGGGGACACCCTCGTCTTCCATCTCGAGGCGAAGTGCGACCCCGCCGAAGTGATCCGCGCGGTGAAAAAGCTCGGCGGGGCGGTGGGCGCCGCGCTCAAGCCGTCCACGCCGTTCGAGCGGGTGGAGCCGTTCCTCGACCGGCTTGACCAGGTCCTGGTCATGAGCGTCGAGCCGGGGTTCTCGGGGCAGAAGTTCCACCCCGAGGTGCTGCCCAAGGTGCGGGCCGCCCGAGAGCGACTCGCGCGGAAAGGGCGCGCCGTGGACGTGTCGATCGACGGGGGGATCACCCCGGAGACCGCGGTCGACGCCGCCCGCGCCGGTGCGTCGTTCTTCGTGTGCGGCAACTCGGTCTACGGCCGGGGTTCCGTCGCCGAGAATCTGCATCGCCTCCGGGCGGCGGTCGAGGAGGGGGCGCGCGGTGCGGTTCGCTGATCTCGCCGCGGCCTACGAGCGACTCGAGGCGACGCCGAAACGCCTCGAGATGCGGACGATCCTCGCCGAGCTGTTCCGGCCGCTGAGCGCGGGCGACCTCGAGAGGGTCGTGTACCTTTCCCAAGGGCTCCTGCACCCCGAGTACGAAGGGATCGAGCTGGGGGTGGCCGACTCGCTCGCGCGCCGTGCGGTCGCCCAGGCCACCGGGACCGAGGCGACGGTGGTGGCGCGGCGTACGAAGGAGACCGGCGACCTCGGCCTGACCGCGCAGGAACTCGCCGGGGTGCGCGGCGCGCCCGAGACCCCGCCGACGCTCACGGTGGCGGAGGTCTACTCCGAGCTCGAGAAGATCGCGTCCGCGAAAGGCGACGGATCCCAGGAAGTGAAGGTCCGGGTCCTGGTCGAGTTGCTCGGTCGCGCCACGCCCCTGGAGGCGAAGTTCCTCGTCCGGTTCGTTCTGGGAACGCTCCGGGTGGGGGTGCGCGAGATGACGATCGTGGACGCGCTCGCCGAGGCGTTCGCGGCCGGCACGAAGGAGGCGCGGACCCGGATCGAGGGTGCGTTCAACCTGTCGAGCGACCTCGGGGTGGTCGCGACGACCCTGGCCGACAAAGGACTTTCCGGGCTCGACCGCATCGGGCTCACCGTCGGCCGGCCGGTTCGTCCGATGCTGGCCGAGCGGGAGCCGACCCTCGACAAGGTCCTCGAACGAATGGGCGGGCGCGCGGCACTGGAGTACAAGTACGACGGACTGCGGGTCCAGGCGCACATCGCGAAGAGCGGCACGGTCCGGCTCTTCTCCCGTCGTCTCGAGGAGATCAGTGCCCAGTTCCCGGAGTTGGTCGCCGACCTGCCGCACGCCGTGGTCGCAGCACCGGCGATCGTGGAAGGGGAATGCGTCCCGATCGACCCGGACACGGACGAGATCCAGCCGTTCCAGGAGGTCTCCCGTCGACGCGGCCGCAAGCACGACCTCGCGCGGGTCCAGGCGGAGATCCCCGTCTGCCTGTTCCTGTTCGACATTCTGCTCGCCGACGGGGTTCCTGTCTACGCCGAGGAGTTCCCCGCGCGTCGGCGGCGGCTCGAGGCGGCCGTTCGGCCGACCGAGCGGGTCCGGCTCGCCGCCCAGCGCGTCGTCTCGGACGTCGCGGACGCGACCGCGTTCCTGGAGGAGGCCGTCGCGGCAGGCGGCGAGGGCGTGATGGCGAAGTCGCTCAAGCCGGGCAGCGCCTACCGCGCGGGCGCGCGCGGCTACTGGTGGATCAAGTACAAGCGGGACTACACGGAGGGGCTCACCGACTCGGTCGACGGGGTCGTGGTCGGGGGGTTCGCGGGACGCGGCCGGCGCGCCGGGGTCTTCGGCGCCTTTCTTCTCGCGGTCTACGACCCGAAGCGGGACCGGTTCGAGTCGTTCTGCAAGGTCGGGAGCGGGTTCGACGACGCGCAGCTCGCGGCGATGCCGAAGCGCCTCGAGAAGTTCGCGGTGGCGGAGCGTCCCCCCGAGGTCGATTCCGGCCTGACGGCGGACCGGTGGTTCAAGCCCGGGCTCGTCCTCGAAGTGCAGGGCGCGGAGCTGACCCTGAGCCCGATCCACCGCGCGGCCCGGGGCGCCGTCCGCGCCGAGGCCGGACTGGCGCTGCGGTTCCCTCGATTCACCGGCGGATCCGCGACGACAAGGGGCCGACCGAGGCGACCACCGCGCACGAACTGCTCGAGATGTACCGGGGCCAGGTTCGCCAGGCGACCCCCGCCTCGGACGCCGACGCCGATTCGACGTGAAGTTCGGGCCTGCGTTCCCCGCCGGCGGGGCGCCCTCTCGAAAAACAGCTACCCCTCCGCCCAAAGGCATAAGAAGGTCCTGCCCCGTCGCGCGCTGCGGGAACAGGCGATGCTGGTCGAGATGACCGAACTCATGGGACGCCAGATCTACACTCCGGACGGACGACTCCTGGGCGAGGTCGACAACGTGGTCGTCGACGTCGAGGGCTCGAAGATCGATGGGCTCTACGTGGGCGAAACGAGCCCGATGTTAGTAGACGACTCGCGCGCCACCAACGTCCCGTACCGCTGGGTCGCGGCCGTGAACGACGTGATTCTCCTCAAGTACTTCCCGAAGCGGGTGTCGCTGAAGAAGGCGCCCTCCCGACCGGGCGCTCAAGAGGAATCCGCCGTTCCCGCGCGCTGACCGGCGCGGGGATAGCCAAGCCCGGAAACGGCGCAGGACTTAAACCGCGGGAGATCCCCGCCGAAGAGATCCTGTCGCGTAAGGCGTTCGCAGGTTCGAATCCGGCTCCCCGCATCCCGGCTCCTCGGGACGGTCGGGGGCACACCGTCATCCTTTCCCGCCGCTCAGCCGGATCGTGCGTCGCTCCGAGCTCATCCGCCAACTCGAGCGGGTCCCGCCGTTCGCCGCACCGCGGGCCGAGCTGGAGCAGGTGGTCACGCCGTCCGAGGCCGCCGCGACGCTTCTCGCGACCGCCGACCGGCTCGACGGGCTCGCCGGCCGGTCAATCCTCGACCTCGGATGCGGGACGGGTCGCCTGGCGATCGGCGCCGCCCTCCTGGGGGCGGGACCGGTGCGCGGCATCGACGTCGACGAGTCCGCGGTGGCGCTCGCGCGGGCGGCGGCGGAGGCCGCGAACGTCCGGGCCACGTTCGACGCGGGCGATGTCACGGCGGCCGACTCGAGCGTGGAGCTCGTCGTGATGAACCCGCCGTTCGGGGCGCAGACGCGCCACGCGGACCGACCGTTCTGGGAGACCGCCTACGCGCGCGCGACGCGCGGCATCTACGCGTTCGCCCTCGGCGATTCCCGAAGCTTTATAGCACGGGGCGCGGTCGCACGCTCCGCTCAAGTCCTCGAGGTCGGGCCGGTCCCCTGGGCGCTGCCGCGGACGTTTCCGCACCATGCCCGGCGGCGGGTCCCGATCGACGTCGACCTCTGGGCGATCCGAACGGAACAGGAACGATGAGCGATCCCGAGCTGCCGAAGCTGGTCCTCCCGGGCGACTACCTGGGCGCGGCGGAGCAGTTCCTTCCGGGCCGAGGGACCTACGAGGACCGCGGTCGCATCTACGCGTCCGTGCTGGGCCGAGCCGGCGGTCGACCCCAAGGACCGGACGGTCCGCATCGAGCCGCGCAACGCCGTGCCCGAGGTTCGCGAGGACGACCTCGTCTACGCCCGCGTGGAGGAGATCAAGACGGCGATGGCGATCGTGGAAGTGCTCGCGACCGCGACCAGCAAGCGGTCCGTGCCCGGCAAGCCCGAGGCGACGGTCCACATCTCGAAGGCGAAGGACGGCTACACCGAGACGCTCGCCGGCGAGTTCGCCGTCGGGGACATCCTCCTCGCCCGGGTCCTCCAGTCGCACCCGTCCATCAAGCTCACCACGGCGGCCGCCACGCTCGGGGTCGTGTCGGCGCGCTGCCAGGCCTGCCACGCCCTCCTGACGATCGGCCCGAAGGAGCTCGTCTGCCCGCGGTGCGGGCACACCGAACGAAGGAAGCTGGCGAAGGGGCCGCGACCGCTCGGACCGAGCGCCCATGACTCCTCCACTGACTGAGGGCGAAGCGGAGCTCGCCCGCCTCGTCCGGTCGCACGACCGCTGGCGGGGCCGCACCGTCTTCAATCTCCTCGCGAGCGAGAACGCGGTCTCCCCGACGGCCCGCCGGTATCTCGGAAGCGACCTCGCGGGCCGCTACACCCTGCCGATCGCACCGTCACGATCGAAGGCGAGACGCTCGACAACAGCTACACCGGTACCCGGTACACCGACCAGATCGAAACGCTCGCCAACGAGGCCGCGGCCCGGCTCTTCCACGCCAAGAAGGCGACCACGCGTCCCGCTGTCCGGCCACATCGCGGCGCTCTCGGTGCTCGCGCCGCTCCTGCCGCCCCGCTCCCGCGTCCTGGCGATCGCCCCCGACCAGGGAGGGTACGACGGATACGCCCCGGGGTTCGTTCCCGCCGTCTTGGGGTACACGCGTACGGCCGCTCCCCGCGAGCGGGCCGGGCTTCCGGGTCGACGCCGAGGAGGCCCGTGCGGACGATCCAGCAGGAACGCCCGAAGGCGGTGATGCTGGGCCAGAGCTTCTTCCTCTTCCCCTATCCGCTCCGCGAGATCGTGGAGGCGGCCCACGCGGTCGATGCCCTCGTCCTGTACGACGCGTCCCACGTGCTCGGGCTCGTCGCCGGCGGCGAGTTCCAGGACCCGCTCGGCGACGGCGTGGACGTCCTCTTCGGGAGCACGCACAAGTCGTTCCCCGGCCCGCAGGGCGGGATCATCGCCACGAACCGGGAGGACCTCTTCGCCCAGCTCGACCCGGCGCTGGTGTGGCGCGTGTTCGACAATGCCCACTGGAACCGGATCGCGGGCCTCGCCCAGACGATCCTCGAGCTCGAACGGTTTGCCCCGGAGTACGCGCGGACCGTCGTCGCGAACGCCCGGGCCCTCGCCCCCGCGCTCGAGTCGGGGGGCCTTCCTCTGGTCGCGGCGGCGGAAGGGTACACGCGGTCCCACCAGCTCCATATCGACCGCCCCCGGCTCCGGGCCGAGCGCGGCGTGGGGGCCGGCGCCTTCGCCCGGAAGCTCGAACGCCAGGCGCTCCTGATCGACCTCGTGGGCCGGATCGGCACGGCCGAAGCGACTCGCCTGGGCCTGACCCCCGCCGACATGCCGCGGCTCGCCGACCTGATCGTGCGCGGGGGCCTCCGGTCCGAGAAGGTCGGCGCCGAGGTGCGGGCGTGGCGTCGGACGTACCGGTCGCTGCGATTCCTCTGACCCGAACCCGTCCGTTCCCGCGCCCCGGCCGAGGCGATGGTTTCTTCCGACACCGGTCCTCGGCGGGGGCGATGAACCGCGCCGTCGCCCTCACCGGCACTCCGGGCACCGGGAAGAGCTCCGTGGCGCGACGGCTGTCCCCGCGGTGGCGGTCGGTCGAGGTCGGCGAGCTCGCGCGGCGGTTCGGGGCGGCCCGAGGCACCGGTCGAGACGTCAAGATCGACATGACCGTCCTCGCCCGGGCGCTCCGTCGGCCCGGCGCTCTGGACGGCATCGACCTGGTCGTCGGCCACCTCGCGCACCTGCTACCGATCCGAGATGCCGTGATCCTCCGGTGCCACCCGCGCGAGCTGCTCGCGCGGCTGCGCCGGGCCCGGCGGGGATCCCTCGCGGACCGCCAGGCGAACTTCGTCTGCGAGGCGACGGACGCGATCGTGATCGAGGCCCGAGCGCTAGGCCGCCGCGTGCACGAGATCGATACCACCGGGCGAACGGCGGACTCGGTGGCACGGGCGGTCGCGCGGTGGCTGCGCCACCCCGGCCCCACCGGCCCGGGAACGGTCGACTGGCTCTCGGACCCCCACGTGACCGCGCACCTTTTGGACCGGCCGACGTAGAGGGCCGCGATGGTTCTCGAGGGGTATCGGGCCCGCGTTCGCCCCGTACGTCGCCCGTCTCGCGCGACCGTTCCTCGGGTGGTCCCCGAACCGTCTCTCCGTACTCGCGCTCGCCTTCGCGATCGCCGCCGGGTTGCTCGCCGTGGCGGTCCGCTGGACCACGCCTCTCCTCTTCCTCCCCGTGAGCGTCCTGATCTTCCTGAGCGGCCTCTTCGACGTGCTCGACGGCGAGGTGGCCCGGTCGACGGGTCGGACGAGCGCCCGCGGCGACCTCCTCGACCACGTGTTCGACCGG
Organism: uncultured Thermoplasmata archaeon; assembly: GCA_963804505.1. Classification (GTDB taxonomy): domain Archaea; phylum Thermoplasmatota; class Thermoplasmata; order Lutacidiplasmatales; family UBA184; genus Lutacidiplasma. The sequence continues at coordinate 546,588 of CAWDQP010000010.1, read as the reverse complement.
TACGCGGACCTCGCGATCGTCCTCGGGATCGCGGTCTCGACGTACGCAAATCCTCTCCTCGCGCTGCTCGCGCTCGTGAGCCTGCTGCTCACGAGCTACATGGGCACCCAGGCCCAGGCGGTGGGCCAGGGGCGGCTCTACGCCGGACTTCTTTCCCGGGCGGACCGGCTCGTCGTCCTCGCGATCGCGACCTTCCTCGAGTTCGACTGGTCGCTTCCGTGGCCGTGGGCTCCGACCGAGCCGTGGTCCCGGTTCCATGTCGCGGGGATCGCGTTCACCGTGATCGACGTCGCGTTCGTCTACTTCGTCATCGCGGGCCAGTGGACGGCCCTCGCCCGCGCCCGCCGGACGTATCGGGCGCTCCCCCGACGTGACGAGTCCGTCCCCGTCAGGGTTGCGTTCGAGCGTCGTGCCGCCCTTGAGCCGGTAGGTACTGGAGCGGGTGGCGGAGCGTCGGAGCGAAGCAGCGCTCGTCACGCGCCCGGTCGACGGCGTTCGGCGCGGCCGGGTCGCCGTCCCGCGCGCACAGGCCGTGGCTGCGCAGGGTGTCGCACTGCGCCGGCTCGTAGCCGACGCCGTCGTTGCGTGCGGTGATGTGCTCGACCTGGTAGCGGGTGACCGATTCGTCAAAGTCCGGGGCCCCGCGGTACGCGTCGACGATCGTTTCGAAATCCGCCCCCACGCGGTGCAAGAAGGCGGCCAGGCAGAACCGGCCCGCGTGCGAGAGGTTCTCGCCTTTCTCGAGGGTTCGTTGCATCCGACGGATGCACGGCGGGAACCGCTCGCGTCGCAGGTCGCCGGGGACGATGCCGGCGCGGCCGACGGGGAGCGGCATCCGGTGCGCCAGGTCGCCGAACAGCTCCGCCTCGCGCTCCCGCACCAACGCGACGACCGGTTCCCCGAGCGCCACGGGGGTCGCGAGGGAGCGGCGGATCGCTTCCTGGAGCAGCCGCGCGGCCCGCTTCGGCTCCACCGTCACGCGACCCGCGCGCACGGACTGGTTGGCGAGGCGGAAGTCTGCCTCCCGGATCGGGGATGCGAGCCGGACGTAGTCGGCGACCCCGAGCTCGACCCGGCCGCCCTCGGTCTCCCCGGGGAAGCCCAGGCGTCGTGCGATCTCCTCCAGCTCCGTCGAAGGGGCTCCCACGAGCCGCCCGTAGCTGCGCTTCGCCTCCGCCACCGCCCACCGGCGCAGCGCGGCGGGGGACGGGGCCGCGGCGAGGACGAGGCGCGCGAACAGGAACGAGAGGTACCGGACGTCACCGGACGCCGCGTTCAGCTCGTCGATAGCCCGGAGCGCGCGCGGGTCGTCGGCCGCCGCGAGGACCCGCGCCCGGCCGATCGCGCGGGGTCGCTCGTACGCCGGATCCTCCAGCAGCGAGCGGACCGAGACCGGCTCGCCGCCGAGCAACGCCTCGGCGCCCGGGAGGAACGGGTACTCCGCGAACAGGGAGTCCGGGCCTACAGCAGACGAGGTACCACGAACTGCCATACCAGGAGGACCAGGACCAGGGCGGACGAGAACGCGACGGCCTGCGCGCCGAATCGCTCCAGCCGGGCTTCGTTCCAGCCGGTCGTCCAACGCGCGGCGATCGTCTGGGCGAAATCCCGGAAGAGGAGCCCCCCGTCCAGGGGAACGAGCGGAAGGCTGTTCGACAGCCCCAGCAGGAGGCTCATCCAGGAGAGCCAGTACAGAATGTTCGCCCCGACCCAGAAGGCGGTCGGGTTGGTGTGGGCCAGCGGTCCCGTGAGGTGGAAGAAGCCGGCGGTGGGACCACTCAACGGCTCGATCGTCGCGAGCGGAAGGACGATCCAGTCGATGGTCCCGACCAGCGGCCCCGAGGAGGACCCTCCGGGCCAAACGAGTGCCTGCTTGATCTGAGCGGGCGTGAGGGCGTAGACCGCGACCCCCAGGAATCCCCGCCCCTTTACGGTCGGGCTGGGGGCGAGTTGGACCGTAAGATTCCGAACGGCGCTGACGTTGGGCATGTAGACCCCGACGACGACCGTTTCGCTCGGTTGCGTGGCGGCCAGCGCGCTCTCGAACAGGTCGACCGTGGTGGTGTTCGTCCCGTTGACCGACGTGATGATGTCCCCGGCGGCGATCGAATGGTTCCACGCTGGCGTGTTCGACTCAACGTACGCCACCCCAACCCCCGAGGCGTTCGGCTGAACGGACGAAGCGACGAGACCGGACAATAGCGCGAAGAAGATGATCGCGATCGCAAAGTTCGCGAGGATGCCGGCCGCCGCCACGCGGTCGCGTCGCCGTCGGCTGGCCTTCATCATGTCCGCGTCGTCCTGCTCGACGAACGCCCCGACGGGTACCACGCACCACAGGACGCCGAGCGTCTTGACGCCGATCTTCTGGGACCGCGCGATCACGCCGTGCATCAGCTCGTGGAGAACGACCCCGACCACGAGGGCGACGATCCCGTAACCGAGCGGGATGACAGGGTTGATCCCCGGGCAGGCCCAACGCCTCGGTCGGGCTGGGGGCCGTGGCCGGCGTGAGGCGGAACGACTCGATCGCTCCGAGGAACAGGAGCGCGACGATGACCGCCATCGCAGCCGCCGCCAGGGCAATGCCGATGTCGCCGGCCGCGGTCCAGAACCGCACGAAACGGCCCCACCGGTCCAGCGCCGAGCGCCCCTTCTTCGTCTTGATCATCAGCGCGGGACCCAGCAGCGAGAACGTGCGGTCCGCGCCGATCCGTCCCGTCGACCAGAGCGCGTAAACGATTCCGGCGTAGACCGCGATCGCGAGGAGCGCGATCTCGTAGCCGAGGTACGGGTTCACGGTGCTCCCGGCGGAGAGTTCGGGCCGGGGTTATGAGGTCTTGTGCCCCCCGGGGGGCCGAAGGCAAGAGGCATATCCCACCGACCGCGTTTCACTATCGATTCGCGAGGTCTGGGTGCGGTCCGTTCCTGTACCGGTGGTGCTCCTCGTCGCCGTTCTGGCGACCCTGTGCCTCGCCATGCCCACCGGGCTGGCCTCGGCAGCCGCCCCCGATCATTTCGCCGCCGCGCTCGCCGCGGATCCGATCCCGTCGGCATCGCCTTCGCCGTCGAGCGTCGCGATCGCGCCCGCGTTCACCGCTTCGACCGGAGTCGAGGCGCTGGGGCCCGCGCCGTCGAACACGTCGATGGGCCTGGTCGTCGGCCTCGCGTCGAAGGACCCGAGCGGGCTCGCGGGGCTGGTCGCGGCGGAGAACCTTCCCGGCACTCCGGTGTACCGGACCCACCTGACGGGGGCCGAGGCAGCGTCCCGATTCGGCGCCGCGACCTCCGACGTCCAGGTCGCGACAACCTACTTCGAAGGGTATGGGCTCAACGTCTCTCGTTCTCCGGACGGGCTGCCGCTGTACGTTGACGGCGCCACCGGCGCCGTTGCGCGGGCGTTCGGCACGACGTTCGAAGAGTACCCGGTCCGCGGCCGGCCGCACGTTCGTTAGCCACCCCACGGCGGCGAACCTTCCGGCGATCGTACCCTGGACGGGGGCGTTCGGGCTCGGCAACGAGACCCAGTTCGCGCCCGCGGTCGCTACGTCAACCCCGGGCGTCGTCCCTTCCGCGGCCTGCTCGGCCACCGGATACCTCGTACCGTGCCAGGTCCAAACAGCGTACTCGGTGATGCCGCTCCTGGCGAACGGCTCGAACGGCACGGGGGTCCGGCTCGCGGTCGTGGACACCTACTCCGGACAACAGACTCAGGACCAGCTCGAAGGAGACCTCGAGGCCTTCACGGAAGCCGAAGGCGAGCCGCTCGGGAATGTCTCGTACCTCTACCCGGTCCCGACCTCGATCGACCTGAACGCCAGCTCCACCAACAGCGGCTGGGCGCTCGAGGACTCCCTCGACCTTGAATGGACCCGGGCCCTTTCGCCGGGCGCGTCGATCGAGATGACCTTCTCACCGAACCCCGGCCCCGGGCTCTACGCCGCAATCGACTCGCTCGTCGGCCAGGACCGGGCGAACGTCATCTCCCTCAGCTGGGGCGAACCGGACGTCGGGGTCTTCGACCCGTACAGCGGGCCCTGCTCCTCCGAGTGCAATGCTTCCACGGACGGGTCGTACGCGGTGCTCGGGCCGGTCCTCGAACTGGCCGCGGTGGAGGGGATCACCGTCTTCGCCGCGAGCGGGGACTGCGGCGCCTCCGGAGGCACCGCCGGGGATTCGACGTTCTTTCCGGCATCCGACCCGTACGTCACGGGTGTGGGAGGGACCGAGCTCGACGTCAACCCGAACGGGACCTACAAGGGCGAGATCGGCTGGGATGGCAACGCCTCGGGGAAGACCGCGCCCGGGTGCTCGGAGAACCCGGGTGGGTCCGGCGGCGGCTACTCGCCGTTTCCAACGCCGTGGTGGCAGGTGGGACCGGGGTTCGCGGGAAAGACCCGCGGTGTCCCCGACGTCTCCGCCGACGCCCAGACCCCGGTGCTCGTGTACATCGACTCCGGCGAGACCACCGAAGGGGTCGAGGGGACGAGCGTCGCCACGCCGATCTGGGCCGGAATCACCGCCGACATGGACTCCTCCGTCGGGTCCGACCTCGGCTTCCTGAACCCCAGTCTCTACCGGGTCCTCAACAGCTCGAACTACTCGACCGACTTCCACGACATCGTTACGGGGAACAACGGCTACAAGGCCGGGTCCGGTTGGGACCCCGTCACCGGCATCGGCACCCCGATCGTTTCGGAGCTCGTCGCGAGCCTGGCCCGGTCGACCAACGTGACCGAGCCCAACCTGACGACGGACCTCTCCGCCTCCCCGATGTTCGGCAAGGCCCCCCTCACGACGACCTTCAACCTCACCGCGAGCGGAGGCTCGGGCCAGTACCCGCTCGAGGGGGTCTACTTCGGCGACGGGAACGCCTCCCTCGTCACCGGCGGAACCGTGGAGCACACCTTCCCGGCGGCGGGGGTCTACGCGGCCCAATCGTTCGTCTACGATAGCCGGGGGTTCGGAGCGATCTCCTCACCGGTCCTGGTCGTCGTCGGGGGCGGCGGCGAGCTCTCGGTCCAGCTTCGGGTCACCCCCACGACGCCGTCCGTGGGGGCCGGGGTCGGGTTCACGGCCCTCGTCAGCGGGGGCACGGCCCCCTACACGTATCCTTCTTCTTCGGCGACGGCGCCACCGATGCGAACGAGTCGTCCGCGAGCGTCGCGCACACGTACGACGCCGCGGGCGTCTACTGCGCCGAGGTGGTCGTCAACGACAGCGCCGTCCCAGTGGACGGCGGGGCGAGCGCCACGACGGCGATCGCCGTCGGTGGTGCAACAACCCCAGGATGCGAGAACGGCAGCGCGCCCCTGACGGTCACGGCGAACGGCTCGGAGGGGATCCGCGATGCGCCGGCCGACTTCCCGGCCCTGTTCGTCACGACCGGCGGTTCCCCGGGGTCGACCCCGCCGACGACCACGGTCCTCGCGTCGAGCGACCCGTACACCAAGGCGTGCGGATGCACCGTGCTGCCCACGGCGGGAACCTATGACGTCGGCGAGTGGATCAACGACTCGGCGGGGGTGCTCGCGAACGCGTCGGTCAACGTCACCGTTGCCCCGCCGCTCGTCGCATCCTGGCTCCCCTCGACCTACTCGGGGCCCGCGCCGCTGAAGGTCGAGTTCTCCACGGTACAGGTAACGGGGGGCGACGGGGCGAACGCCGCCGACACACGGTGGTCGTTCGGCAACAGTATGAGCGCCGTGGGCGCCACCGCCAACGCGACCTACGACGCCCCGGGCGAGTATCTCGCGATCGCCTCCCTCTCGGACCTCGGCTACGGGAACGCGAGCGAGGCGTTCCTGATCGACGCGGAACCGAGCAGCGGCGCACCCCCGCTCGGGGCCACCGGCTCGATCGCCCCGGCTGAGAACGTCGAATCCGGCACCACGGTCTCCTTCACCGCGCAGCCGGTCGGCCCGGCGAGCGAGATCGACAACGCGACCGTCCTGTGGAACCTCACCCAGGGCCACTCGGGCTACGGCCTCTCGGTCGAGGAGACGTACTTCGCGCTCCCTCCGCCGTTGACCGACAACACGCTCACCCCGACCCTCACGATACAGAACGCCTACCTCACGGCCGAGCTCACGGTCCCGCTCGCCCTACCAGGGTTCTTCGCAACCCAGGCCGGCGGGTTCGTGCCGGCCTCGGACGCGCTCACGCTCAACGCGAGCGCGAGCCCGACCGTCGGCGTCACGCCGCTCATAGTGGACGCGAGCGGCAGCGCCGAAGGACCCGGGGGAGCCACGCTAGGGTGGCGGTTCGACGCCGGGCCCCCGATCGCCGGGGGCCACGCATCGTACACCTACGGGACGCCGGGGGGTACACCGCCGAGGCCGTCGCCACGGATCCGTTCGGCGACACGGCCATCGCGGAGACCGCCATCGCGGCGAACCTGGCCCTGGACGTCACGGGCGGTCCCACCACCACGAGCGGAACCCCTCCGCTGACCGTCAACTTCACGGTCAGCGCCTACGGTGGGAAGGGCCCGCCGTACTCGTACTCCTGGACCCTTCCCAACGGAACCCACACGACCGGGCCCGACCTCAACCTGACCCTGTCGCAGGTCGGGTCGTACGCGGTCACGCTCACCGTGACGGACGCCAACGGAACGGAGTTCGCACGGTCGTGGACGATATCGGTCGCCCCCGTACCGCTCCTCTCCACCGCGGAGATCCTGTCGATCGGGGCGGCGGTGGGGGTCCTTGCGGTGATCCTGGGAGTCGGCCTGCGCCCGCGCCGGTCGCCGCCTACCCCTTGACGACCGCCATGGGCAGGAGCCGAGCCACGCGACGGGTGAGCCCCGCGCCCTCGGCGACCCGAACGACCTCTTCGACGTCCTTGTAGGCGCCCGGGGCCTCCTCGGTGACGCCCTCCCGCGACGCGGAGCGCACGAGGATCCCGCGGCTGGCCAGGGCCTTGGTGACCTCCTCGTAGCGGAACGTGCGGACGGCGGCGTGCCGGCTGAGCCGACGCCCGCGCCGTGGCAGGAGGATCCGAACGACCGCTCCATCGAGGTCGGGAGCCCCGCGAGCACGTAGCTCGCGGTGCCCATGTCGCCGGGGATCAGGACCGGTTGGCCGTACGGTCGGTACGCGGCCGGGACCTCCTCGCGTCCCGCGGGGAATGCGCGCGTCGCCCCCTTCCGGTGAACGAGGACCTTCTTCGAGGTCCCGTTGGTCCGGTGCTCCTCGACCTTCGCCATGTTGTGCGCGATGTCGTAGACCACCTCGACCCCCGCGTCGCCGGCGTCCTCGCCGAACACCGCGGAGAACGAGCGGCGGACGCCGGCGGTGATCGCCTGCCGGTTCGCCCAGGCGAAGTTCGCCGCGGCCGCCATCGCGCCGAGGTACCGCGCGCCGTCGTCCGAGGCGACCGGGGCGCAGGAGAGCTGCCGGTCGACGAGCTGCACGCCCTCCCGTGCCAGGCGCTGGTCCATTCGCTGGATGAAGTCGGTCGCGACCTGGTGCCCGAGCCCCCGCGAGCCGGTGTGGAGCATGACGACGACGTGGCCCGGCTCGAGCCCGAGCGCGTTCGCGAACTCGGGATAGAACAGCTCGTCGACGGCCTGGACCTCGAGGAAGTGATTGCCGGACCCGAGGGTCCCGAGCTGCCGCAAGCCGCGACGGTGCGCGTTCTCGCTGACCTCGGCGGGCAGCGCGCCGGCGAGGCATCCACCCTCCTCCTGGACGACGAGATCGTCCGGCCGACCGAGCCCGTGCGCCGACCGCCCAGGCGGCGCCCCCGGCGAGGACCTCGTCGATCTCCCCGGCGCTGAGCGTCCGGCCCCCCTTCGAGCCGACCCCGCTGGGAACCTCGCGGTAGAGCCGGTCGACCAGTCCAGCCAGGCGGGGACGGACCTCGTCGACCGTGAGCCCGGTGCGGAGCAGCCGGTACGCCGCAGTTGATGTCGTAGCCGATCCCGCCGGGGAGACGACCCCTTCGGCCAGGTCGAACGCGGCCACGCCACCGACGGGAAATCCGTAGCCGAAATGGATGTCCGGCATCGCGAGCGCGTTGCGCTCGATGCCGGGCAGCGTGGCGACGTTCGCGAGCTGCATGAGCGACGGGTCTCCCGAAACCCCCTGCAGCAGCGCCTGGTTGGAGAACAGGACGCCGGGGACCTTCATACCGGGGACTTCCGTCACCGGGATCTCGTAGGTGAACTCGTCCCGCTGGACGAGCGCGGGGACCTTCGTCACGGGGCGCGCCCAGCGCCGGTGGCTATTAGAGGGCCCCCCCGGCGGTGGGGTGCGGCGTCCTTCCGCCCACCGCAAGACAAACCCCCAAGTAGGGGCGGGTGGGTTCGACCGGCGGGAGGGGACCCGTGATCGCGAGGACGCTCTTCTCGCTGCTCAACCTCGTCGCGATGGTGGTCACGATCGTGGCGTGGTTCACCCTACCCCAGTACGCCGTGTACATCCTCTACGCGTTCATCGCGTGGATGGTGGTGGGGTTCATCGTGCTGACGTCGTCGTGGGGGAGCCGGGCCGTGGGGGCCGGATCGCGCGGCCCCGGCAGCGCCACCGCGCCCGGCGGGGCGCCGCTCCCCTCCGGGGCGGGGTCCACCGCCCACGCCCCCGCGCCGGTCGGATTCTGCGTCTACTGCGCTACGGACCTTCCCCCGGGTGCCACCCACTGCCCGGCGTGCCACCGCGCCGTGATGCCGCTGTAGCCGGGATCGGTTTCGCCCGTCACCCCGGCGCGATGTACAACATGGCCTCGCGCGCGCGGACGCTGGACCCCTCGGAGACCTTGAGATCGCGGACGGTCCCGTCGAGGGGGCTGGTCACCTCGTTCCGCATCTTCATCGCCTCGAGGACCAGGAGGACGGTGCCCTGGCGGACCCGGTCTCCTTCGTGCACCTTGAGCTCGACGACCCGCCCGGGCATCGGCGGGACGATCGGCGGTGCCCGAACCGACGGCGGGCGGCGGCGGGGCAGGGTGGCCCGTCGGGCTCGGCGCGGACGGACGGGCGGCCGTTCGCGGCGGGGCCGACGACCTTTCCACGATCGCTTCGACGTCCCAGCGCTCCCCGTCGACGATCGCCTCGGTCGGAGGAGGGGCGAACGGCTCTGGCCAGCCTTCCACGACCGATCTCTCACCGGCGATCTCGAGCTCCACGCGCGCGGGGTCCGGGCGACGACCCGGACCGGATAGGTGTGGCCGTCGATCGTGACGGTCGACCCGTCGTCCGCGACCTCGACGGCACGGCGCTTACCCTCGCGGACGAGCGTGAGCCGCATCGATCCACCTCCGTTGCGCCTGCTGGTGGACCCGCCCCTCGAGCGCCCAAGCGCTCGTACGCCCGCCCTCGCGGTGGGGGGAGGACACGGCCGGGGCCGGGCGAGGGGCGCGGAGCGCGGCGACCACGCCCAACGCGGCGGTCGTGAGGACCTCCGGCGTGAGCCCGTGGTCGACCCGCTGCCGGTAGGCGCGGTACACCGCCGGGAAGAGCGCGTAGGAGAGCGCCTCGGCGGTGTCCGCCGCCGGAACGAGCGCGCGAACCTCCGCGATGCTCTTCTCGAGCTCGGGGGGCAGGAGGTCGGCGGGCCGGCCGGCAATGGCCGGCGCGTCCGCCGTGACCCGGGCGCGCAGCGCCGGGTCGAGCGGCCCGGGCGGCGTGCCGTACAGGCCGCGCACGTAGTCCCGGACCTCCTGCGTGATCTGCCGGTACCGCCCACCGGTGAGGACGTTCAGGACCGCCTGGATGCCGACGATCTGGCTCGTGGGCGTCACGAGCGGGGGGTACCCCAGGTCCGCCCGGACCCGCGGCACCTCGGCAAGCACCTCCCCGAGGCGGCCCATCGCGTCCTGCTCCTTCAGCTGCGAGAGGAGGTTCGACAGCATCCCTCCCGGAACCTGGTGCGTCAGGATCAGCGGGTCGGTCTGGAGCGAGCGAATGTCGATAAGCCCGCGATAGTGGTCGAGCACCCCGCGGAAATGGTCGGCGAGCTCGGCGAGCGCGCCCAGGTCGAGCTTCGGGTCGAGCGGCGTGCCGCGCAGCGCGCTCACCAACGTCTCGGTGGGCGGCTGGCTCGCGCCGCCGGCGAACGGGCTGAGCGCCCCGTCGACCGCCGTCGCCCCCGCCTCCGCGGCCGCGAGGCACGTGAGCGTGGAGAGCCCCCCGGCGGAGTGCGTATGAACGACGACCGGGAGACCGACCTCTTTGATCAGCGCGCGCACGAGCGCGCCGGCCTCGGCCGGCGGGAGGAACCCGGCCATGTCCTTCACGCAGAGCTCGTCCACGTCCATCGCGGCCAGCTTGCGCCCGAGCTCGACGAACGATTCGAGGGTGTGCACGGGCGAGCTCGTGTAGCAGATTGTCCCCTGGGCGCGCGCGCCGGTCTTCTTCACCGCGGCGATCGCGACCTCCATGTTGCGCGCGTCGTTGAGCGCGTCAAAGACCCGGAAGATGTCGACGCCCTGGCGGGCCGCCTCCTCCACGAACTTCGTGACGAGGTCGTCCGCGTAGTGTCGGTACCCCACCAGGTTCTGCCCCCGCAGAAGCATCTGGAGCGGGGTCCGGGGCATCGCCCGCTTGAGCGTGCGGAGCCGCTCCCACGGGTCCTCGTTCAGGAACCGGAGGCAGACGTCGAACGTCGCGCCGCCCCAGACCTCGAGCGAGCGATAGCCGATCGCGTCGAGCCGCTCGGCGGCGGGCAGCATGTAGCGCGTCCGCATCCGCGTCGCGATCAGCGACTGGTGCCCGTCGCGCAGGACCGTCTCGGTGATGCCGACCACGGGGATTCCCTCCCGACCGTCAGAGCGGGATGTTCCCGTGCTTGCGCGACGGCCGCTCGTCCCGCTTGGAGGAGAAGACCTTGAGGCCGGCGACGAGGCGTGCCCGCGTCTCGGACGGGTCGACCACGTCGTCCACGTACCCGCGCTCCGCGGCGAGGTACGGGTTCAGGAACTCCCGCCGGTACTCGTCCGACAGGCGCGCGCGGAGCGCCGCCTGCTCGGCCCCGGTGCCCGCCTCCAGCTCGCGGCGGTAGAGGATGTTGACCGCGCCCTCCGCCCCCATCACGGCGATCTCCGCCGTCGGCCAGGCGAGGTTCAGGTCGGCGCCGAGGTGCTTGGAGCACATGACGTCGTACGCTCCCCCGTACGCCTTGCGGAGGATCACCGTCAGCATCGGCACCGTCGCCTCGGCGTAGGCGTAGAGCAGTTTCGCGCCGTGGCGGATGATGCCGCCGTGCTCCTGGCTCGTCCCGGGGAGGAACCCCGGACGTCGACGAACGTGATGAGCGGAAGGTTGAACGCGTCGCAGAACCGGACGAACCGCGCGCCCTTGGTCGACGCGTCGATGTCGAGCGTCCCCGCGAGCCGGGCCGGATTGTTGGCGACCACGCCCACGGGCCGGCCCTCGAGCCGGGCGAGTCCGACGAGGAGGTTGGTCGCCCACCCCGCGTGCACCTCGAGGAACGACTCCGTGTCCAGGACCCGGTCGATCACCTCGTGCGCGTCGTAGGGGGCGTTCGCCTCCTCGGGGACGACCCGCGCGAGCTCCTTCGCGGCCGACTCGGGCGGGGGCGCGGACGCGGCCGTGGGCGCGTCCTCGAGGTTGTTCAGCGGCAGGTAGCCGAGCAGCCGGCGGGCGAGCGCGACCGCTTCTCGGTCGGACCCGACGGTGAAGTGCGACACGCCGGAGACCTGCGCGTGAACGTCGGCGCCGCCGAGCGCTTCCATCGAGACGTCCTCGCCGGTCACCGCGCGGACGACGTCCGGTCCGGTGATGAACATCTCCCCCGTGCCGCGCGCGATGACCACGAAGTCCGTGATCGCCGGCGAGTAGACCGCGCCCCCGGCGCACGGGCCGAGGACCAGCGAGATCTGCGGGACGACGCCCGAGAGGAGGACGTTCCGGTAGAACACCTCGCCGTACCCTCCGAGGCTCTGGACCCCTTCCTGGATGCGCGCGCCGCCGGAGTCGTTGAGCCCGACGATCGGCACGCCGGCCTTCCGTGCCGTCTCCATGACCTTCACGATCTTCATCGCGTGCGCCTCGCCTAGAGCGCCGCCGAACACGGTCGCGTCCTGCGCGAAGGCGCACACCGGGCGCCCGTCGACCTCGCCCCATCCGGTCACGACCCCATCGCCCGGGATGCGCCGCTTGTCGAGCCCGAACTTTTCCACGCGGTGCACGACGTACGGGTCGATCTCCGTGAACGTCCCGGGGTCGAAGAACTCCTCCAGCCGTTCGCGGGCGGTCAGCTTCCCCGACGCCCGGTGGCGCTCGACGCGCTCGGCGCCGCCGCCCTCGCGCGTCTTCCGCTTGAGCACAGCCCATCGGTCGAACGCCTCGCTCACGCTTCCTCCATGACCCGAACGTCCCCGGCAAGCACCGACCGGTGCTGTTCCCCCGCTTCCAGAACGAGCTCGCCGCCGTCACCGAGGGAATCGATGCGGCCCGAGGGCACGCCGTCGATCGTCACGGGACGTCCGACCCCGTAGAGGAGCTCTTGGCAGAGCGCACGGACCCGCCGCGCGCCGTCCTCCTCCGCGAGCCCGCGCCGGGCGGCGAGCGCCGCCTCGACCGCGATCGCCTCGACCTCGTCAAGGGAGGGCGCGGGCGCGGTGAACTCCTCGAGCGCAGCGGCCCGCAGGGCCGCCGCGCCCGACAGCGAGATCGGAGCGGTCCGGACGTTGATGCCTATCCCCGCGACCATGGCCCGGACCAGCGTCGGGGAGGGAACGGAATCCACAAGGATCCCCGCGAGCTTGCGCGGAGGTCGGCCCGGGACCGAGGGCCAGCACGTCGTTAGGCCATTTCACACGAAGCGGCGCGTCGAACCGCTCGTGCAACGCCCGGGCCAGGTAGGCGCCGATCCCGAGGGGAAGGAGCGTCCCCGGCTCCGGCGGGCTCGCGAGCACGACGGAGGCGTAGAGGCCCCCCGGCGGGGAGGACCAGGTCCGGTCGAGCCGGCCCCGACCCGCGGTCTGACGTCGGGCCACCACGCGTGTTCCTTCCTCCGCACCGTCGCGGGCGAGCTCGATCGCCCGGAGCTGGGTCGAGGGAATCGCTTCGTGGAACTCGCGGGGCCCCACCGAGACCACCTCGAACGGGGCGAGGGGGACGGTCGCTTAACGGTTGGGGCGCGGGCACCTCCGCGCCCGCCGTCGCGCAGGGACGACGAGCTGAATCGTCCCGCCCGTCTGAGGGTCGCGATGAGCTGCCTCGAGGAGCTGCTGACCAAGGCCGCGCGATCGTTCGAGGGCGAGCTCCAGACCCGCCTGCACGGTTTCCTCGGGTCGATCGTCCGGGCGTACCTTCCGCAGGTCTGGGTGTTCCGGACGGACGACGGAACCGTTTCCCTCGCCATCGACCAGGAAGGCCACGCGAAGGTGACGACGGGCGCCGCGCCCCACCCGGACGTGACCGTCGAGATCCCGCACGACCGGCTCCGCGCCGCGCTCAAGTCGGGGCGCAAGGAGGCGGTGCCGCCCGGGCCGCTCACCGTCACCCCGCACACGGCGAAGGGGAGGACGGCGTTCGACTACCTGAAGGGACGGCTCGGGTTCTAGCCCGACGCGCGCAGCTCGCGGAGCCGGCGCACCATCTTCACGGCGGCGCGCACCGCGTTCGCGGCGTTCTCGATCCGGTCCTGCGCCTGGAGCCGGGTCTCCCCCGGGCCCGAGATCCCGAGGCCCACCGGCTTTCCAAACTCCACCGACAGGTCCGCGAGCTTGCGCGCGGCCTGGTTCATCACGACCTCGTCGTGCTGCGTCTCGCCCTCGATGACCGCTCCCAGCGCGACCACCGCGTCCACGTCCCGCCTCTCGAGGACGGCCCGGGCGCCGAGCGGGATGTCGAACACCCCGGGCGTCTTCAGGACCGGGCCCAGCTCGGCGCCGAGAAACTCGACCTCCTCCTTGGCTCGCTCGAGCATGAGCAGCGTCACGTCGAAGTTGAACTCGCTCGCCACCAGTCCGATCCGGATCCCCTTCCCTTCGTTCGTTGTTTTAGGCATGGTTCGTCACCCTCCGTTCCGTCCGACTCAGCGCGCCCGGCGCACCGGCCCCGCGTCCGCGAACCCCTGGCGGAGGCCGTGGCCGGCCTCGCGCGCCAGGTTCTCGGGGCGGAACAGCATCGACCAGGCGTTCTCGGCGTGCTCCTCGGCCCGCCGTCGGGCGAGCCGCTCGAGCTCCTTCGCCGAATCCGCCTCGCCCTCGAAGACGAAGCACTCGACGATCGGTTTCGCTTCGAGAACGGACGCGAACAGGAGCCCGAGCGACGCTTCGTGGGCACAGGTCTTGTCGTACTCGGCCCGACCGGGCATCCCGAGCGCGAGGCAAAGGTCCACGCCGTCCTCCAGGAACATCGAGCGGCAGGCGACCGGGAGGTCCTTGATCCCGGGAACCGTCCGGCGCACGATCCGGTACCCGTGCCCCGGGCCTGGAGGGCACTGGATCGCGTAGCGCGCCATGTCGACGCGGGCGAACGTCGTGTCGGCGACCCCGATCCGCTTCATGCGCCGACCTCGGCCTTCTTGCTCGCGCGCTCGAGGATCCGGTCGACGATGCGGCGCGTCGCGAGCTCGTCGTGCGGCAGGGGCCCGATGCGGACGACCTTGACCGGAACGCCGCGGCGTGCGCACTCCTGCTCGACCTCCTTCTCGTTCCAGACCTGGTCGTACCCGAGCGCGATGATCTGCGGGCCGCTCCCGCACCACGGTCTCGTAGATGTCGGTGGTCGACCCCAGGATCGCCCGGTCGACGGGCTTCAGCGCCTCGACCATCTCGCGGCGCATGTGCTCCGGGACGTACGGCTCGTGCTTCAGGCGCCGCGCGGTCTGGTCGCGGGCGACCACGACCACGAGCTCGTCGCCGAGCTTACGGGCCTCGTTCGAGGAAGTAGACGTGGCCCGGGTGGAGGAGGTCGAAGACCCCCGTGGCCATTACGCGGACGACCATGCCCGCCACGCCTCCACGATCGTCCGACCCTCGAGGAACGACCAGCCGTGCGCCTCGGCGTACGCCCGCGCCGCGTCGGGGAACGCGCCCCGCCGGAGTCGCCGAGCATCTCGCAGACGGTCACGACTCCGACAGACCCGCCATGCGGGCGAGCGAGACGGAGAGTTCCGTATGACCCTTCCGCTCGGAAAGGAGCCCCGGAGCGGCGTAGAGGAGCGGGAGGTGACCCGGCGCGCTGAACTCCGAGGTGAACCGGGCGCGGAGCGTCGTCGTCGGAGAGGCGACCCGCGTCCCGGGCGAGCTCGCCGACCGTTCGGATCGCGAGCGCCCGGTCGTTGTCGGGGATCCCCGGTGAAAGTTGCGCGGTGGTTGACGGTGGACGCCGAACGGCGCTCCGCCGGTCGTAGCGCAGCTCGCTCGCGGGCGAGGCGGGCCGACGATCGGGAAGTCGCCCTCGCGCGTGTCGCCAGCAGCTCGGCGTAGAACGGGAGGCCCAGGCGCTGGCGC
This sequence comes from uncultured Thermoplasmata archaeon, assembly GCA_963804505.1. Taxonomy (GTDB): domain Archaea; phylum Thermoplasmatota; class Thermoplasmata; order Lutacidiplasmatales; family UBA184; genus Lutacidiplasma. Next base: position 531,162 of record CAWDQP010000010.1, on the reverse strand, counting down.
AGCTCGTCGGAGATCGCGGTGCAGATCGAGGCCGCCCGCGTCCTGTGCGGAGCGAGACGGACCAGCTCGGGGGTCGCCCTCTCGCTCAGGATAGACGAGGTCGGTCTCGCCCTCCCGGTCCACGGCGTCGAAGATCAGCACCGGCTCGCCGCGGGCGAGGGCGCGACCGGCCGCGGCCAGCTCGGGCGGCAGCGAGCGCGCCAGCTGGGCTGCGACCATCGCCCCGTCGAGCGACGGGTGCGCAGATAAGTAAGGCGTAACTACTCAAAAAAGGGTTGATGGCCCAGGGGTGGAGACGATGACGATCGCGATGCTCAGCCGGGATCACGACCCGAGTACGCCGAACGAATCGGCGTTCTTAGGAGGTGATCCATCTGCAGGTTCCCCTACAGATACCTTGTTACGACTTAGTCCCCCTTGCTGAACCGAAGTTCGAGCGACCCAGATGAGTCACCCTCACTCCGACCCAACTCGGATGACTTGACGGGCGGTGTGTGCAAAGAGCAGGGGCACATTCACCGCGGGATGTTGACCCGCGATTACTACGGAATCCATTTTCATGAGGGCGAGTTACAGCCCTCAATCCAGACTACGATGGGGTTTCAGGATTGCCTTCCCCTTTCGGGGTCGGATCCCATTGTCCCCACCTTTGTAGCGCGCGTGTTGCCCGGGAGATTCGGGGCATACGGACCTACCGTAGACCTCTCCTTCCTCTGCCTTAGCGGCAGCGATCCCCTCAGTGTGCTCTCACGATCGCTCGTGAGATTGCGACTGAAGGCGAGGGTCTCGTTCGTTATCTGACTTAACAGAACGCCTTACGGTACGAACTGACGACGGCCATGCACCACCTCTCGGAGGATCGGGCAAGGTCTTCGGCCTGGCTTTCATCCCTCCGTCGCCCCCGGTGAGTTTTCCGGCGTTGAATCCAATTGAACCGCACGCTCCTCCCGTTGCGGTGCTCTCCCGCCAATTCCTTTAAGTTTCAGTCTTGCGACCGTACTCCCCAAGCGGCAGACTTAACACCTTCGCTCCGGCACTGGGAGCCCACGCAGGACCCCCAACACCAAGTCTGCAGAGTTTACACCCTAGACTACCGGGGTATCTAATCCCGTTTGCGCCCTAGGGCTTCGTCCCTCACTGTCGGATTCGTTCTAGGTGAACGCCTTCGCCACTGGTGGTCCCCCCGGATTACAGGATTTTACCCCTACCCCGGGAGTACCTTCACCCTCTCCCGATCCCAAGCCGAGCAGTGTCTCCCGAATTCGGACCGTTGAGCGGCCCGATTTACCCGGAGATTTGCCCGGCCAGCTACGGACGCTTTAGGCTCAATAATAATGAGCACCACTCGGGCCGCGGGTATTACCGCGGCGGCTGGCACCCGTCTTACCCGGCCCTTACTTCTCGAGCTTTTTAGGCTCGAGAACAGCCTACACATAGTGTAGGCACTTGGAGTTCCCCCATCGTGGTTTCCCACATTGTGGAGGTTTCGCGCCTGCTGCGTCCCGTAGGACCTGGATTCGTGTCTCAGAATCCATCTCCGGGCGACTTCTCCCAAAGCCCGTACCCGTCTCGGGCTAGGGGGTCCGTGAAACCCCCTACTACCTGATAGGCCGCAGACCCATCCTCGAGCCCCGCAGGATTTCGATCTGGGAGCCTTCCATCATCCCAGGTCTATCGGGTATTATTCCCAGTTTCCCGGGGTTATCCCCGTCTCGAGGGCAGATTGTCCGCGTGTTACTGAGCAGTGCGCCGAGGGCTTACCCCTCTCGACTCGCATGGCTTAAGCGAACTCCAATAGCGGTGCCCGCCGGCAGGATCAACCGGATTGTTGAGCACACTTCGTGTGCTCGGGAATACATATGGGTCGTGAACCGATCGAAGGCCGACTGGCGGTTTGGCTCTTCGCTACGACTGAGCTAATCGCGATCTTTCGCATCGTCTCCTCCGTCAGTCCCGAGAGGTCACTTCCCGTCTCCAGGAAGGGGATCTCGGGGCTCCACGCCCCAACGGGCCATCTGTGGCGTCGCCTTGGAAGAGGCCGGTTCACGGAGTCCCCGGCTCGCCGTGGCGACGTCGCCGCGTCCGCGTCACGAGGACGGCGGGGCGCAGGCCACCGTAAGAGAAGTGTCCGCGTATTTAACGAGTCGACCTCCGCCATCCTTCGGGAGGTGCCGACCCCTCGCTCCAGCGCGCGGACGATGAGCGGGCACCTCGAGGAGCGACGTGATCTCGGGCGGTCTCGCCGAGCCCGGTGCCGTCTCGGTTCAGCCAGGCGGAGTGCAGGCCCGGCGGCCGCCGCGGCGGCGGCGTCGGTCTGCGGCAGGTTCCCGACGTAGAGCGCCTCCTCCGGACGGACGCCCGAGCCGCTGGACGGTCCGGCGGAAGATCTCCGGGTTCGGTTTGGCGACCCCTTCGGTCCCCGAGGAGACGACCCGCTCGAAGTCGTCGAGGATCCCGGCGCGGTCGAGGATCCGTCGGACGCTCGCCTCGCTCGAGGAGTTCGAGACGATCCCGAGCGACCGATGCTCGGCGCGGAGCGCGTCCAGGCACCGCCGCACGTCCGAGAAGACCGGCAGGGTGCGTTCCTGCCGCGACGCCCGCACCCGTGCCCAGAACCGCTCCGCGGTCGCCGACTCGACCTCCCGTCCCGCTCGCCCGCGAGAGCACCCGCCGCCAGAACTCGACGACCACGGCGTCCCGGCTCGGCGCGAAATCGGCGCCGGTCGTCCGCGTGCTCCACCTCGGTGTGAGCGTGGGCGAGCTCGTCCGGCTGGACGTCCAGGAACAACTCGCGCGCGATGTCGACCCACTCGCCGAAATCGCGCTCGTCGACCAGCGTCCCTCCCAAGTCGAACAGGACCGCCTGGATCCGCACGCGGGACGCCGGCATCGTCCGGCCGACGCGCTCCGACGTCTTTTAGGTTCACGGGAGCCGCCGGGGCCCCCTCCTCGGAGGGTCCTCGACGGCCCGTTCCGCTAGAACCGGTCGACCGCCATGCAGAGGAATCGGGGGTCGTCGGTCCCGACCGGTCGACCGCCACCGGCCGGGTCCAGGTCCGGTCGAGCGCGTTCGCCGTCAGCCCGTACCAACCGGTGCGGACGGCCGTGTACCCGCGGTCCCGGAACAGCTCGGGCGCGTCGCGGACGGTCGCGTGCTGGAAGGCGAACGCCGTCCGCTTCGCCCGGCGCTGGACCTCGGCGATGAGCGCGCGGCGGGCTGCCGGCGAGGTCGCGACGAGCTCCCCGCAGATCGTTCGGTACGGGTTGGCGTCGACCAGGGCGTACCCCTCGAGTCGGCGCCCTGCCCGCCGCACGATGAACTCCTTCGCGGGGTCGAGCCCCCTGGCCGCCATGGCGACCGAAAGGTAGCCGTTCGCTTCTCGGAGGAACCCCCGCCGCCCCCGGGCGCGGCGTGCGTGCAGCCGCTCGATGTCGCCGAGGTCGGATTTCCGGGCGGGTCGGACGCCGGAGGGCCTTCGCGACGCACCGGAGGTCGGCCCGTGCGCGACCCATGGAAAGGCGTAGACGTCGCGGTACCCGAGCTCCTCGTAGAGGTTGTGGGCGCCCCACGACCGGTTGGTCCAGAGGGTCGAGTAGCGGATCCCGGCCTCCCGCTCCCGGCGATGGACCTCGGTGAGGATCGCCCGCGCGACCCCCGACCGACCGCGATCCGGACGCGTGCCGACGCCCGCGATCCCGCTGACGAGCTCCGTGCCGTCCGAGAACGTGTACGGGATCCGCAGCACGTACGTCTGCCCGAGGAGACGCCCGCGCTCGACCGCGAAGACCGCCACGTAGTCGGCGAACGACTTGCCCCGGCGGCGGTAGAGGTCAATCGCCCGGCGGGGAAAGGCCCCGCCGAACGACGCCAGGTGGATCAGATTCCGATCCGTCTCCAGGGCCGGCGTCAGCTCGTCGTAGGTGAGGAAGCGCATGCGCGGACCGCCCCGGCCTGAGGGCCGGGGGGATTTGGGGGTTTCGCGGAGGTACCTACGCGACGTTCACGCTGACGATGTCGGTGTGGCGGACCAGGATCGCGCGGGCGACCTTGAGGTTCTTGCCGGCCTTTCCGATCGCGCGCGCCTTCCAGGCCGGGTCGACCGTGACGGTCGCGTGCCGGCCCTTCCCCTTCGGGACGAGGTCGACGCGGACGGGGGAGTACCAGTAGAAGATGTTCCGCACGAGCGTCTCGGGATCGTCGGCCTACTCGACGACCTGGATCTCCTTCTTCATCATCCCCTTCAGGCGCTCGACCAGCACCCCGCCGGGCCCGACCGCCTTGTGGATCTCGCCGGGCTGGACGAGGTAGACGAGCTTCTCCTCGGCCTCGAGGCAGTCCTTGACGCGGGCGCCGGTCCGCTCCTCGAAGAGGCGGATGTAGCCGATCGTCTCGGTGTCGAACGCGATCTCGGACATCCGAGCCGCTCCCGAGCCCGGTTCACGTCTCGAGCGTCAGGATCGCGCTCGAGCCGGGGTCGAGGATCGCCATCGCGCTGATGGGGAACGGCTGGCCGCACGCCTGGCCGAGCTCGACCGCGGTCCCGTCGTAGTGGTAGATCGGGATCTTCCCGATCGCCCGCTCCGTCCGAAGCTTCGGGTCCGGGCAACTGCGCGCGACGATGAGGAGCCTCGCCTTCTTCCCCTTCGCGGCCTCGAGCGTCTCCGTCAGGCCGACCTTCACCTTCCCGGTCTCGAGCGCGACCTTGAGCGCGTGCGCGAGATCCATGCCTACGTCGCCTCCTCGGCGGGCTCGACCGGCTCGGCGGGCGGCGGCGGGGCGGGTATGACCGCGCCGGGGAGCGGCCGGTAGACGAGGTTCACGGCCCCGGTCCCGAGCGTGATCGGCTGGCCGACGATGATGTTCTCCGCCACGCCCTTGAGCTCGTCGACCTCGCCGGTGATCGCGGCGCGCAGGAGGTGGGCGGCGGTGATCTCGAACGCCGCGCGGGCGAGGACGCTCGTCTTCTTGCCCGAGATCCCGTGCCGGCCGATCGCGCGGATGTCCCCTTCGTTCGTCATCACGTCGGAGACGAGCATCAGGTGGCGGATGTCGACGCCCAGACCCTGCTCGGCGAGCGTCCGGTTCGCCTCGTGGATGAGCGCGGCGCGCGCCGCCTCGACCCCGTAGACGCGGTAGATCTCGAAGACCGAGTTCGTGGTCGTGCGGACCCCGTCCACGCCGGGGATGTCGAGGACGCCCTCGAGGTTCGACCCCTCGGTGTAGATCACGTACTCGTCCTTCTCCTTGCGGATGAGCGCGCGGCGGATCCCGGTCGACGCCCTTGATCCGGATCGCCTTCGCCTCCTCGCTGGCGATGAGGAGCTTCTTGAACGGCATCTCCTCGACCGACTCCTCCTTCTTCGTCTTGGTCGCGCCGGCGGCGGATTCCTTGAGGTGGATCTCGAAGGGCCGGGTCTCGCCGCTGCCGGATCCCGGACTGGATCTCGAAGAGGCGCGGGTCCAGGTTCTCCGCGAGCGCGGCCTCGATGTCGGCCCGCTTCACCCCGCGCGACTCGAGCAGCGCGGCCTGGGGCGAGACGACGACCTTCAGGTCCTCGACGACCGTGCCGATCGACGCAACGTCCGGGATGGTCGTGACCTCGATCTGGAGCGCGATCCGCTGGACCGCGTTGCGGTCCGCGCGGGTCTTCTTCTCGACGTGGACGGTCATCATCGGCGTGGACGGGACGCGGCGCGCGTCCACGAGCTCGATGAGACGCGGCAGCCCGAGCGTGACGTTCATCTCGGCGACGCCCGCGTAGTGGAACGTCCGCAGGGTCATCTGCGTACCGGGTTCGCCGATCGATTGCGCGGCGATGATCCCGACCGACTCGTGGGCGTCGACCTCGGCCCGTCAGGAACCGGCGGGCGACCTCGCGGACGACCTTCGTCGAATCGCGCCGGGCAGAGGCGCAGGCGCTGGAGCTTCGTCCTTGACCTCCGCGATGAGCGAGCGGCGGCAGCGGACGGCCGATCTCCTTGCGTCGCGATCTCCTGGATCCGCGTGCTCGTGTCGCGCGGACGGCCGCCTTCTTCGCTTCGGCCATCGTTACTCGCCTCCGAACTCGGGTCCCTCTTCGGGCGCGCCGATGTCCTCGGTCTCCTCTTCCTCGGCCTCTTCCTCGAGCTGGGCCTCGGCCTGGAGGTCCATCTCCTCCTCGGTGACCGGGGGCGCGCCGTCGGGCCCCTCGGGCTTCCGCTCGTCGCTCGAGCGGACGCGGCGGCCCAGCACCTGGGTCACGACCTCGTCGATCGGGACGGGCTGGCCCTGGAAGGAGCGGGTCGGGTCGATCCCGTCCTCGCCGTACCGGAACTCGATGATCGTGCCGGCGGTGTTGCGGACGGTCCCGTCCTCGGAGACCTTCAGGTCCTCGAGGGCGTTGATCGAGCCGCCGCTGCATGTACCCGAACGGCTCGTCCGGACCGCGGTATCGACGAGCGACTCGCGTCCGCCCATCGAGTGGAAGAAATACTCCGTGGGCGAGAGGCCGCTCTTGTAGTTCGAGCGCACGAACCCGCGCGCGTCCGAGCCGAGGTCGCCCCGCTCGAAATGCGGGAGCGTCCGGCGCACGTAGCCACGGAACAACCGCTCGCCCCGCACCGACTGCTGCCCGACGGCGCCGGCCATCTGCGTCAGGTTGAGCATCGAGCCGCGCGCCCCGGACTTCGCCAGGATCACGGCGGGGTTCTCGAGACCGAGGTAGCGGCCCGCGATGTCGCCCGCGGTGTCCCGCGCCTGGCCGAGCTCGCGCCGCACCATCACTTCGAGCGTCTCCTCGAGCGACCGGCCGGGCATCTGCTCGAGCTCGCCCTTGCGGTACTGCTCGACAAGCTCGTTGACCTGCTCAGGCGGCGTCTCGAGCGCCGTGGCGATCTCCTTGCGCGCCCCCTCGGGAACGTCCTCGTCGTCGATCCCCGTCGAGAGCCCCTTCAGACCGATCGCCGTGATCGCGAGCCGGCTCATCTCGTCCAGGAACTGGCGGGCCCGCGGCATGCCGTTCGTGCGCGCGATCGCGTCCAGGATCGCGCCCTTCTCGAAGGCGATCGCCTTCTTGTCGATCGCTCCGGCCTTGAGCACGCCGTTCTCGATCACGACGCAGGCGTCGTGCTTGCAGCTGAGCGGCGGGCAGTCGCACCGCGCCCAGATGTTCGAGCGGAACTCCAGCGTGAGGTCGTTCGGGAGCGTCAGGGAGAACAGCTGCTTCCCCGTCCAGAACGGCTCGCCGTCCTTGTCCTTGCCCGCCGGCGGCGGCATCGGGTAGTGGAGCTTCGAGAGCAGGTAAACGACCTCGCTCTGCGTGAACGACGGGTTCTGGTACGTCAGCATGAAGGCCGCGGTGATGTGGTCGTGGAGCATCCCGATGATCGGGCCGCCGTACCGCGGCGAGAGGATGTGCTCCTCGACCTTCATCAGCACCTTCGCCTCGGCCCGAGCCTCCTGGCTCTGGAGCACGTGCAGGTTCATCTCGTCGCCGTCGAAATCCGCGTTGTACGGCGGGCAGTCGCAGAGGTTGAACCGGAACGTCTTGTGCGGGAGGATCCGGACGAAGTGCGCCATCATGCTCATCCGGTGCAGGCTGGGCTGCCGGTTGAACAGCACGATGTCGCCGTCGATCAGCTGGCGCTCGACGACGGATCCGGGCGTCACGAGCTCCGCGCACGCCTCGGCGTTCTTCTCCATCACCTTGATCCGCTGGCCGTCCTCGCGGATGAGGTAGTTGACGCCGCAGCGGTACTTCCCCTCCGCCTCCGGCCGGCGGCGCGGGCCCGCGTCGCGCGAGCTCCTTGGCGACCTCCTGGTTGTGCAGGGTCACCTCGAGCGGGACGGTGAGGCCCCGCGCGACCTCGACCGGGACGCCGACCTCGTTGATCGAAAGGAACGGATCGGGGCTGATCACCGTGCGCGCCGAGAAGTTGACCCGCTTTCCCGAGAGGTTCGAGCGGAACCGGCCGTCCTTTCCCTTGAGCCGCTGGGCGAGGGTCTTGAGCGGGCGGCCCGAGCGGTGCCGAGCGGGCGGGATGCCGCTCGTCTGGTTGTCGAAGTAGGTCGTGACGTGGTACTGCAGGAGCTCCCAGAGGTCCTCGACGACGAGCTGGGGAGCGCCCATGTCTCGGTTCTCGCGGAGCCGTTGGTTGATCCGCAGCACGTCGACGAGCTTGTGCGTCAGATCGTCCTCGCTGCGCTCGCCGCTCTCGAGGGTGATCGACGGGCGGACCTGGACCGGCGGCACGGGCAGGACGGTCAGGACCATCCACTCCGGGCGGCCGAACCGGGGGTTGAGGCCGAGGACCCGGACGTCCTCGTCCGGGATCCGCTCGAGGCGGGCGCGGACCTCCTTCGGCGTGATCTTGTGCGAGTCCTCGCGGAACGTCGTCGGCTTGTCGAGGACGATCCGGTGCTGGATCTCGTGGCAGTAGGGGCAGGCGCGCTCCTCCTTCGATTCGCGGGTCGCGGGGCGCGGGCGGAAGGGGTCTTCCGAATCGGCAGCGGCCTCGGCGCGCGGGTTGGGCGCGTCGGGGAGCATCCGCCCGCAGGCGCGGCACGTCGACTGGAGCAGGCGCTTGATCTCCTTCGCGTACCCGACGTGGATCACCGGCATCGCGAGCTCGATGATCCCGAAGTGTCCGGGGCACTCGTTCGACCCGGCCGCCGCAGGTGCGGCAGCGCAGGTTCGGCTCGATGACCCCGAGGTGGAGGTCCATCAGCCCCATCTCGATCGGGTAGCCGTCGTCGTCGTAGGTGTCGGCCGTGATGATCTTCGCGCCGCTCATCCGGCGGATCTCGTCCGGCGACAGGAAGGCGAACTGCAGGCTCTTGATCCTCTTGGAAAGTCCCTGCGGCATGTTCGTCCTCCTAGCGCATCTCCTCGAGCTGGAGCCGCATGATCACGCCGAGGCTGATCAGCTCCTCGAGCAGGAGCTTGAACGAGTAGCTCATCTCGACCGGGTAGATCGACGAGGTGTTCCCGCAGCTCGGGCAGCGCAGCGAGCTCGCCCGCGTGTCGGGGATCGCGATGTGGCCGCAGTCGACGTTCCCGCAGACGTACTGGATCGTGCCGTCCGACTCGTCGAGCAGACGGTCCTTGATCACCATCGCGACGCCGTGGCCGATCAGGCAGTCGCGCTCCATCTCTCCGAACCGCAGACCGCCCTGGCGCGAGCGCCCCTCGGTCGGCTGGCGGGTGAGGATCTGGACGGGGCCGCGCGAGCGCATGTGCATCTTGCCCGCGACCATGTGGTGGAGCTTCTGGTAGTAGATCACGCCGATGAAGATCTCCGCCTCGTAGCGGCGACCGGTGAGGCCGTCGTAGAGCGTCTCGCGGCCGGACGGGTGGAAGCCGAGCGCCTTCAGGTCCTCGCGCAAGCGCCTCCTCCCGAGTCCCCGAGAACGCGGTGCCGTCGATCGTTCTTGCCCTTGAGGGCCCCGACCTTGCCGCCCAGCATCTCGAGGACGTGGGCGACCGTCATCCGCGACGGGATGGCGTGCGGATTGATCAGCAGGTCCGGCGTCACGCCGTCCCGCGTGTAGGGTAGGTCCTCCTGCGGCACGATGAGGCCGATGACCCCCTTCTGCCCGTGGCGGCTCGCGAACTTGTCGCCGAGCTCGGGGACGCGCTGGTTGCGGACCTTCACCTTGACGAGCTTCGAGATGTTCTCGCCCTCGGTGAGGATCACGTTGTCGACCCAGCCGGATTCGCCGAAACGGACCGTGACGCTCGTCTCGCGCCGCTTCTGCGGCGTCAGGAGGTCGGTCTTCTCCTCGAGGAACCGGGGCGGGCTCGTCTTGCCGACGAGGACGTCCCCTTCGGTCACCTCGAGCTCCGGGATAGATCAGGCCGTCCTCGCCGAGGTTGCGGTAGGCGGTGTCGACGCGCGCGCCGGCGACGTCCGGGCGCGGGATCTCGAAGCGGTCCTCCTGACCGCCCGGGATACTTCCGCTCCTCGCCGCGGTACGTCCGGAAGAACGAGGAGCGACCGAGGCCGCGCTCGATCGCGCCCTTCGAGAAGACGAGCGCGTCCTGCATGTTGTACCCCTCGTAGGAGAGGACCGCGACCACGAAATTCTGGCCGGCGGGCCGCTCGGTGAAGTGGACGTAGCGCATCGTCTGCGTCTGGAGCAGCGGCGCCTGCGGGTAGTGGAGGAGGTGGCCGCGCGTGTCCGGCCGCCGGCGGTAGTTCACCGACTCGACGCCGAGCGCCTGCTTCGCCATCCCCGAGCCCATCGTGTTCCGCGGCGCGGAGTTGTGCTCCGGGGTACGGGATGAGCCCGGTGCAGACGCCGAGCATCAGGTTCGGGTCGATCTCGAGGTGCGTGTGGCGGTCCGTGAGCAGGTTGAGGGTCGGCGAACTCCGCGTGGCAGAGCCCGCACTCGACCACCGTCGGCTCCCGCTTCTCGCCCATCGAGATCCAGCGCACGTCGGAGCGGCTGAGCGCGCTGCCGCACTTCGGGCACCGCTCGGGCGGGGCGAACGGGTCGAGGGCGATGAGGGCGTCCTCCTCCTCTTCGGCGTCGATCCATTCGATCTTGCCCTGGCGGATGAGGTCGCTGAACGAGAGGGTTCCGCGGCCGAGCTCGTCGAGGTCCGAGCGGGAGACGCGCGGGACGCCGTTCTTCGCGACGACCAGCGGGCGGCGGAGCCGGCCGGAGTCGGAGTGGACGATGACCTCGTTCATCTCGCTGTCGTAGCGGACGTTGATTTCGTAGGTCTTGTCGCCGAGCGTCGGCGAGAGCGTGCCGGTCCGGCGCCGCTCGCGGATCTCCTTGACGAGGTCGAGCGGCTGCGAGTGGAGCCCGACCAGGTTCCCGTTGACGTAGACCCGCGCGGCGCGCTTCCCCTTCGGGGCCGCATTCCTGGAACACCTCGGGGCCGATCTCGCGCGTGTTGAGGTCGCGGAGGATGAGGGTGACCTCCTCCTCGTCCGCCCCTTCGGAGACGTCGACGCAGAGGGCGTAGTTCTTGACGAGCCCGCAGTTCTGCCCTTCGGGCGTCTCGTTCGGGCAGAGACGGCCCCATTGCGTGGGGTGCAGGTCGCGCGCCTCGAAGTGCGGCTGGCTGCGGGTCAGCGGGCTCGTGACCCGTCGCAGGTGGCTGATCGTCGACATGTGGCTCGTCCGGTCGAGCACCTGGCTCACCCCGGCCCGGCCGCCGACCCAGTTCCCGGTCGCGAGCGCGTGGACGAGGCGCTGCGTCAGGAGGTCCGGGCGGATCGCGCTCGCGATCCGAAGGTCCTTCTTCCGGGCGAACGAGCGTTCGAGCTGGTACTTGAGGTCCTTGAGGAGGAGCGAGAACGCGACCCGGAACAGGTCCTCCATCAGGTCGCCGGCGAGCTTGAGGCGCTTGTTCGCGTAGTGGTCCTTGTCGTCCTCGCCCCGGACCTTGAGGTGCAGCTCGAGGACGGTTCGGGCCATGCGCGCGAGGTAGAGCGCCTTCTTGAGGCGGTCCGCGCGCGTGTCGCCGAGGTGCGGCAGGAGCGAGCGGTCGAGGATCCCGTCGACCTTGCGCTGACGGTACTCCTTCGCCTGCCCCGTCGCGAACTTCTTCTCGAGGAAGATGAGCGCGTCCTCGGTCGTGAGGATCCCCTCGGGCGGGTAGAGCTTCTTCGAGACGCACTCCTCGAGGTTGACGTTGAGGAGATGCTTCATCGTCTGGACGAACGGCTCGTCCAGCGGGAGCAGTTCCCCGAGGACCGCCTGGAAGATCTCCTCGTCGTTCTTCATCCCGAGGGCCTTCATCAGGATCACGAGCGGGATCTGGCCGCTCGCCGTCGGGACCGAGACCTGGAGGATCCCGTCCTTCTTCTTCTCCACGACCGTGAGCGAGCGGTAGCCGCCCCGCTGGCTGAACACCTTCGCGCTCTCGACCGGCGTGCCGTACCGTTCGTTGTACTCCGCGAAGATCCGGTTCGGGGCGAGGTCCTCGAGGCTGATGATGACGCGTTCCGTGCCGCCGATGATGAAGTAGCCGCCGGGGTCGAGCGGGTCCTCGCCGTACTCGACCAGCTTCGCGCGGTACTCCTCGTCCGAGAGCCAGATCTGGTCGTCCTCGGTGATCTTGTAGCGGTTCAGGTTGCACGGTCGGCTCTTGACCATGATCGGCAGGTCGCCGATGTGGACGTCCTCGGGCGCGCGCTCGACGCCGTTCTCGACGACGGTGACCTTGAGGTAGATGGGCGCCTGGTAGGTGAGGTTGCGGAGGCGCGCCTCCATCGGGGTGAGCGTCGGCTTCGACCCGACCGGTTCCTTGACGAACGGCGCGCCGATGAAGATCGTCGGCTCGGCGGAGGGGTTGACGTTGCCCCGCGGCTGTCGCGCCGGCGCCCGACCCGCACCGTAGATCGAGCTCTTCGTCTTTTGGACGTCGAGCCGGATGACCCCGCGCTCGGTCGAATCCTCGCTGACGCGCGCGTCGTCGACGATCCGTTGCATCCGCGAGTTGGGGTTATCGCGGGTCGGGAGGAAGTCGTTGAAGCTGGCCAGGTGGTGGTTGACGATCGACCGCTCTCGGAAAAAGGCGTCCACGATCTCGCGCATGGTTTCGACTCCTCAATCCCCTCAACGGGGATGCGATGACGACCCGGTAGGCGATCGCTTCGCCCGCGGTCGCGCTCGGGCGGCGGATCGCGCACGAGGCGGCCGGTGAGGTTCTCGCCGGCGTCCTTCAAGCGCGTTGAACCGGGGGTCGGTCTTCAGCCCCGGGTCGCTCGCGAGCATCTTGCGGGCAGGCGCTCGGTCGGCGTGCCGAGCGTCTCGAGGACCCGTGCGCGTCTCCTCCTCGCTCAGAACCTCGTGAGGGGGAGCGAGGTGGTGGGCGACGAACGGTCGCTTCGGCGTCGACGGGCTTCGGCGCTGGCGGCGCGGCGCTTCGTCCGGCGTGCGGCACGCGGACTCATGTGAACCTCGGGGGAGCGGAACGGGCCCGGGGGGACATTCGGAGCGTCCGCGAGCGGCTCAGCGGAGTCGCTCGTTCGAACCCCCGACCAACTGGTTAAAAGCCAGATGCTCTGTGCTCGGGCCACCGGGGTTTCCGGTCGGTCTACCGGAGCTGAGCTACGGGCCCACTTCCGCTCCGAGGCGCGGAACTCGAACGCCGTATTTCAGGCTATGCCCGGGCCGAGCTCACTGCAGGCTCTCCAAGCTCGATATGATCGACCAGATCGCCGTCCGACCGTGGGTCGGAAGGTTCGGGTCGTTCGCGAGATCGTCGAGGACGTAAACGGCGCCCGGCGATCCGCACGTCGAGGGCGACCTGCGGCTTGGTCAACTCCTCCTTCGCGGACTGCGCCCCGCGTCGGACGTTGCGGGGAACGGAGGCGTCCTCCGCGAGCTCGGCGATCGACGCGACGATCCGCTCGAGCGCGGGCGGGGCCCGTTCGCCGACGGACGATCGGCGGGTGGGTCACGGGGTGAGTGGAAGCGCCGCCGGAGGAGGGCGTCATGGATTGTGGGTCTCGCCGCCCTCCTTGTAGGACGTGACGACGAGGAGCGTCTTCGTCTCGCGGATCCCCTTGACGCCGGGAAGGCGGTGCAGGACGAACTCCTTCAGCTCCCCGTAGTGCGGGAACCGGACCTTGAGGAAGATGTCGGTGTCGCCCGTGACGAGGAAGACGTCCTCGACCTCGGTGAACTTCGCGACCTCGAGCGCGACCGAGTCGGCCTCGGAGGTCTCGACCTTGAGCGCGATCAGCGCCACGACGTCCTCGTCGCCCCAGACCTTCGTGAACGCCGCTCTCCACGGCCTGGCTGACCGGGACCTTGTTGACGGTCGGCTTCTCCATGGTTTCTCCCCGCGTGCGGTCTCCCCTTCCCCGACAGCGAATGCCCGACCCGAGACCTGGCCTACGAAGCCGGGGCGGACTCGAACTCCTCTTGAAGGTCGTTGATCACCTGGTCGATCACCGAGCCGGCCGAGGGGCCCCGGTATTCCCGAACCCCGCCCGCCTCGCTCGACACGCGGGCCAACATGTCCGCCGGCCCCCGCAGGAACTCCACACTGCAGATGAACTCCTCCATGAATACCGGCTCCCCACCGAGCCGGATTTTCCGAAAAAGTCCCTCTATATAGGGTTTTGCGCGTCTTGAATGTCGCGGGGTCCGAGGGGCCCCACCGGGGAGCGTCGCGCGGGGCCCGGCGGCGCACCGTTATTTGGCCCGTCCCGTACGACGGGCGTGGGCGCAGGATCGGTTCCCCGTGCGGAGCCGATGCGCTGGGAAGTTCGGGTCGAGCTGAAGCCCGGCGTTCTTGACGCCGAGGCCGAAAGTATCGCGAAAGCGCTCGCGCCTGCTCGGCATCGCCGCGCGTCCGCCGCGTCGCGACCGCCCGCATCTACGACCTCGAGTTCGAGAACGTAACCCCTCAGGAGGCCGACCGGCTCGCGCACGACGCTGTCGACCGTCTCCTCGCGAACCCGGTCATCCACCGCGTAACGGTCCGGGCCGCCCTGGGTTGAGCCGATGCTCGAGCTGGGCCGATGCGGTCGAGGCGGTCCCCGTTCGCACGCTGTCGGCCGACGAGCTGGACGTCCTCTCCGCGAGCCGCGGACTCGGGTTCGATCGACGGGAGCTGGCGCGGATCCGAGCCTACTTCCGGGCGGAGCGGCGCGACCCCAGCGATGTCGAGCTGGCGGGCCTCGCCCAGAGCTGGAGCGAGCATTGCAGCTACAAGAGCTCCCGACCGTTCCTCAAGAAGGCGTTCGGTTCGCTGCAGCCCCGTTCGCGGGTGCTCGGGACGGGCGACGCGGGGGTGCTCCGCTTCGACCCGGGCACGGCCTACGCGCTGCGGATCGAGTCGCACAATCACCCGTCGGCGGTCGAGCCGTACGGCGGCGCGGCGACCGGCATCGGCGGCATCCTGCGGGACGTGCTGGCCGTGGGCGCGCGTCCGATCGCGCTCACGGACCCGTTCTTCTTCGGCCCGCTCGACCTCGATCCGGCGGCGACTCCGCGCGGCGTGAAGATCCCACGCTACCTCGCGGAGGGCGTCATCGCGGGGATCCGCGACTACGGCAATCGAGTCGGAGTCCCGACCGTTTCCGGCGGCGATCTACTTCGACCCGGCCGTACATCGTCAACCCGCTCGTCAACGTCGGCTGCGTCGGGCTGGCTGCCCCGAGGCAAGCCGCTCCCGAACCGGGCGCGGGCCGTCGGGGACCAGCTCGTCCTCGCGGGAGGGCGAACCGGCCGGGACGGGATCGGCGGCGTCGCGTTCGCCTCGCAGGAGTTGACCGGCGCAAGCGAGACCGAATCGCGCGGCGCGGTCCAGCTGGGCAACCCGATCCTGAAGGAGCCGCTCATCCGTGCCTCGCTGGCGGCGTTCGAGCTGGGACTCGTCCAAGGGCTGAAGGACCTGGGAGGCGGCGGGATCGCCAGCGCCTCCGGGGAGCTGGTCCACGCCGGAGGGCTGGGCTCGCGGATCGACCTCGCCCGCATCCCGCTCCGGGAGACGGGCCTTCGTCCGTGGGAGATCTGGGTCTCCGAGTCCCAGGAGCGGATGCTGTTCGACGTGCGACCGAACGACCTGCCACGGCTCCTCGAGATATTCCGGCGGCACGACGTCCCGGCGACGGATATCGGCGAGGTCACCCCGGGCCCGTACGAGACGATTGAGTGGCACGGTCGGCCTGCCGCGCGCCTGCGCGTCGGGTTCCGCGTCGCGCCGCCGCCCGCGCCCCGCCGCCTCAAGGCCCGGGGCCGTCGGCATCGCGCGCCCCCGGCGGTCCCGAACGATCGGCTCGCGGCGCTCGTCGAGCGGCTTCTCCTCGCGCCCGACAACGTCTCGCGCGAGCCGGTGATCCGGGTCTACGACCACGAGGTCGGGGGCCGGACCGTTCTCAAGCCCCTGCACGGACGGGTCGAGTCCCCGTCGCACGGCGACGCCGCGATCGTTCGGCCGGACCCACGGCGCCGTGCCGGCCTCGCCGTCGCGACCGCCGCGCAGCCGTGGGCGTGTCGGGAAGACCCGTACGAGGGCGCGGTCGGGGTCGTCGAGGAGGCGGCTCGGAACCTCTACGCGGTCGGCGCGCGACCGGACGCGTTCACGAACTGCCTCAACTTCGGGAACCCCGAGGACCCGCGGGTCCTCGCCGATTTCGCTCGAGTCACCGAGGGCCTCGGCGCGGCGGCGAAGGCGCTCGGCTTCGCGGTTCCGGGCGGGAACGTGAGCCTCTACAACGGCGGCCTCGGGTCCGAGATCCCTCCGACCCCGGTGCTCCTCGCGACCGGCCTCGTTCCGGACGTGGGGCGGGCGGTCACGAGCGACCTGAAACGATCCGGCGACACGCTCTACCTTCTCGGAAGTTCCGCTCCCGAGCTCGGCGGGTCCCTGTGGGCCCGGCTCGGCGGAGTGCGGGAGCTCGACCTGCCCCCGAACGACCCGCGGACCCTGCGTCGGTGGGGCGAACGGGTCCTCGCGGCGGGCGCGCGGCGGCAGATCGTCGCGGCCCACGACATCTCGGACGGAGGCCTTGGGGTCACGCTCGCTGAGATGGCGTTCGGCGGCGGGCTCGGGTTTCGGGTCGAGCTCAAAGCGACCGGACTTGCCGGACCCGGCCTCGCGCTCGTCGCGGAAGGTTCCTCCCGACTCGTCGTCGAGGTCGCGTCACGACACCGTCCGGCGTTCGAGCGTTCGATGCGCGGCGTCCCGTGCGCGGTGGTCGGGACCGTCACGGAGGAGTCCGGCCGATTCAATTGGGGAGGCGAGACCGTAGCCTCCGTGGACCCGACGGCCCTCTATCCGCGCTGGCGTTCGGGCCTCTCGCTCCCGTAGGCACGGCGATGACCGCCACGGCGCTCGTTTCGGGAGGCAAGGACTCGATCTACGCGGCCTACCTCGCCGATACCCAGGGGTGGCCGGTGGACGAGCTGCTGACCGTCCGCCCGTCGGACGCCGACTCGATGATGTTCCACACACCGAACCTCGACCTGGTGGCACTCCAAGCCGAGGCCTGGGGGAAGCGCCACCGGACGGTCTCCGCCCCGGCGCTGGACCTCGAGGGAGAGTTGGCGGTGCTCGAGTCCGCCCTCCGCGGCGGGCGGGGTCCGATCGTCGCCGGTGCGATCGCCTCGTCGTTCCAGTGGTCCCGGCTCCTGCGGATCGGGGACCGGGTGGGCCGCCGCGTGTACGCACCGCTGTGGAGGAAAGCGTCCTCCCGGGTCGTACAGGAGGAGATCGACGCCGGCCTGGACATCCGGTTCGTCCACCTGGCGGCCGAACCCCTTACGCCCGAGCTGCTCGGAACCCGCCTCGACCGGCCCGCGCTCGCGGACCTCGAGCGCCGCAGCCGGTCCGTGCGCCGCGTGGACGTGGCGGGCGAAGGGGGCGAGTACGAAACGCTGGTCGTGGACGCGCCGTTCTTCTCCTCGCGGATCGAGTTTGACCGGACCGAGCGGGTCCTCTCCGGCGCGACCTTCCGGCTCAACATCTCGAGCGCTCACCTCAAGAGGAAAACCCAGCTCGATGCTTCCGGAGCATCGTGATGGCGCGACGGTCGAGGCCGCTGCGGCTCGCTTCCCTGTCGGCCGAGTCGGTCGCCGCGGTCGCACGCGCCCGGCGCGCGCTCGGGGACCGGCGCGCCACCCCGAACCTCGGCTGGGTGGCCGCGCTCACCGGCTGCAACCGCCGGGAGATCGGCAAGGTCCTGGAGGAGCTCGAGGACCTGATCCCGCTCGAGGAGGAGATCCGGCACCGCCACTTTGCCGCGGGTCGGACGAGCTACGCGCAGATCCGGGCCCCGTTCGAATCTGTACGCGATCGTCCGCCTCCTTCGACCCGGCCACATCGTAGAGGCCGGCGTGAGCAGCGGGGTTTCCTCGGCCCATTTCCTGGCCGCGCTCGCGCGAAACCGGACCGGCCGGCTTCACTCGATCGACCTGCCGACGCGCCAACGGGGCCCCACGCTCGGTCGGGGCGAGTCGCCGGTTTCCCTACCTCCGGGACGCCGCACCGGATGGGCGGTTCCCGAGCGGCTTCGAGGTTCCTGGGACCTCCGGATCGGCCCCAGCCAGAAGCATCTACCGGCCCTGGTGGAGGAGCTGGACTCCATCGGGCTGTTCCTCCACGACGACCTCCACACGTCGGCGCACCTGACCTTCGAGCTGGAGACGGTGCGGCCGAAGCTCGCGCCCGAGGCGGTCGTTCTCGCGGACAACACGATCTGGACGGGCGAGGCGTTCCCGCGGTTCGCCCGGTCCGTCGGAGCCCCCGTGGTCCGACGCGGCCGGGGCGATCTCGTGGGACTCCGCCTCCCTCCGCTCCCCCACAGTTAATAGTGGCCCGCGCCCTCGTTGGGCCGAATGTCGGCCGCCCGGGCGACGGCGCCGGCGGGAACCTCCGTCGAGCCGTTCGGATCGATCGCGCGACGCCGTCCGGGAGGCCCGGCGGCGCTGGGAGGAGGAGGTCCTCCGCCCGGCGATCGAGAAGAACCCCGAACGACGGACGTCGTTCGAGACGCTGGGCGGGATCCCGGTCGACCGGGTCTACACGCCCCGGTCCCCCCGGTCGTCGTTCGACGACATCGGGTACCCCGGCCAGTTCCCGTTCACGCGCGGGATCCACCCGACCATGTACCGCGGGCGGGTCTGGTCGATGCGGATGTTCTCGGGGTTCGGCACCCCCGAGGACACCAACCGGCGGTTCCGCTACCTCCTGGCCCACGGCGAGTCGGGGCTGTCGATCGCGTTCGACGACCCGACCCTCTACGGGCTCGACGCCGACGACCCGGAGTCGCTCGGCGAGGTCGGAAAGTGCGGCGTGAACGTGAGCTCCCTCAACGACATGCAACGGCTGCTCGCCGGTATTCCCCTCGGGGACGTGACGACCAGCATGACGATCAACGGGCCCGCGAACATCGTCTGGGGAATGTACCTCCTGACCGGGACCGCGCACCGCGTTCCCCTCGGACGGATGGGCGGGACGACCCAGAACGACATCCTGAAGGAGTACATCGCGCAGAAGGAGTTCCTCTACCCGCCCCGGCCGGCGCTGCGCCTGGTCATCGACACGATCGAGTACGCGACGCGCGAGGTCTCGCGCTGGAACCCGGTCTCGATCTCGGGGTACCACATCCGCGAAGCCGGCTCGACCGCCGTGCAGGAGCTCGCGTTCACGCTCGCCGACGGCCGCACGTACGTTCAGGAGGCGATCGGCCGCGGCCTCGACGTCGACGAGTTCGCCCCCCGGCTGTCGTTCTTCTTCAACTCGCACAACGACTTCTTCGAGGAGATCGCGAAGTTCCGGGCGGCGCGACGGCTCTGGGCACGCGTGATGCGCGACGAGTTCGGCGCGAAGAAGGAGCGGTCGCTCTGGTTGCGGTTCCACACGCAGACCGCGGGCTGCTCCTGCACGGCGCAGCAGCCCGAGGTGAACATCGTCCGCACCACCGTCCAGGCGCTGGCGGCGGTGCTGGGCGGGACGCAGTCGCTCCACACGAACTCCTACGACGAGGCGCTCCAGCTGCCGAGCGAGGACGCCGTGCGGATCGCGCTGCGGACCCAGCAGATCCTCGCGTCCGAGACCGGCGTCGGGGAGACGGTCGACCCGTTCGGCGGCAGCTACTACGTCGAGTGGCTGACCGACCGGATGGAGGAGGAGACCCAGCGGTACTTCGACCGGATCGACGAGCTGGGAGGGGTCGTCGCCGGCATCGAGCGGGGGTTCTTCCAGCGCGAGATCCAGGAGGCGTCGTTCCGATACCAGCGCGCGGTGGAAGCCGGCGAGACGAAGGTCGTCGGCGTCAACGCCTACACCGTGGACGAGCCGATCCGGGTACCCCGGCTGAAGATCGGCGAAACCGCCCGGCGGCTCCAGAGCCAGCGACTGAGGGCCGAACGGGCGCGCCGCGACCCGCGGCGCCACGAAGCCGCGCTCGACCGACTGAAGAAGGTCGCCGAGACGCCGAGCGACAACACCATGCCCGCCGTGCTGGACGCCCTTCGCGCGAAAGCGACCCTCGGCGAGATCGTCCGGGCGTTCCAGGATGTCTACGGGTCGTTCCGGGAACGTTCGACGTACTAGGGGCGTGGCCGTTTTCCCGACGGTGAAGACCCGACGGCCGCCCGCCTCCTCTCGCGCGGCGGCGACGGCGGAGTACCGCTCGACGCTGGACCGCCTGTTCCAACGCCGCCGCTTCGGCATGCGCCCCGGCCTCGAGGTCATCCGGGAGCTGCTCGATGAGCTCGGGCGCCCCGAGCGGAAGTATCCCGCGATCCACGTCACCGGGAGCAAGGGCAAAGGATCGGTGGCCGTCATGGCCGCGGCGATCCTGACCGCGCACGGCATCCCGACGGGCCTGTTCACCTCCCCGCACCTGGTCAGCTACCGCGAGCGGATCCGCCTCGACGGCGAGGAGATCGACCCCGCCGCGGTGGTGGACGGCGTGGCGCGGGTCGAGGCCGCGGCGGACCGGCTCGAGCGGGAGGGGCGTATCGACCGCGCGCCGACGTTCTTCGAAGTGACGACGGCGCTCGCGTTCGACTGGTTCGCCCGGCGCGGCGCCCAGGCGGCGGTCGTGGAGGTCGGGATCGGAGGTCGACTGGACTCCACGAACGTGCTCGACTCGCGCGTCGGGGTGATCACGACCGTCGAGCTCGAGCACACCGACATCCTCGGGGCGACGCTCGACGCGATCGCGCGGGAGAAGGCGGGGATCCTCGCCACCGGGATGGTCGGTGTCGTGGGGGAGCTCCCGACCGAGGCGG
The DNA here is from genome assembly GCA_963804505.1 of uncultured Thermoplasmata archaeon. GTDB lineage: Archaea > Thermoplasmatota > Thermoplasmata > Lutacidiplasmatales > UBA184 > Lutacidiplasma. The sequence goes on along the minus strand of CAWDQP010000010.1, from coordinate 510,468 downwards.
CCGTTACGGTCCGGCGCGAAGCGGACGGTCGCGGGGTTCCGTTGTGGTGGCTCGGCCGGGAGATCCGGTACGACGACCGGACGCTCTCGCCCCGGGGCCAGACCCTGACGGTGCGGATCCCCGGGGCCACGATCGAGAAGGTGCGCCTACCGCTCCTGGGCGGCTTCCAAGCCGGGAACGCCGCGCTCGCGGTCGCCGCGACCGCCCGGTTCCTTCAGGCGACGGGACGTGCGTCGGAGCCGGTCCGCGTTCGGCAGGGACTGGCCCGGGTCCGCTGGCCGGGCCGCTCGAGCGGATCGCGTCCGACCCCGAGATGTTCTACGACGTCGCCCACACCCCGGAAGCGCCCGGGCCCTCGCGCTGAGGGTCGCCGAGATCTCGCCGCTCGCGGACCCGGAGGAGAGCGCGATCGTGTTCGGATGCCTCCGAGGCAAGGACGTCGCGGGGATCCTGGACGCCCTGGAGCCGCTCGCCAAGACCCTCGTTCTCGTCCCGGTCCGCTCCGACCGCAGCCTGCCACCGGCCGACCTCCGCGTCGCGGCGTTCGGTCGCTTCCCCCGGATCGTGCTCGCGCCCACGGCGGCCGACGGGGTCCGGCTCGCGCGGGCCGCCACGGGCCCCGACGGCCTCACGATCGTGACGGGCAGCGACTACCTGATCGGCGAACTGCTGCGCGGGGACTCGCCGGAGGACGGTCCGGACCTGTCGGACCCGGGGGTCGGTCCGCCGCCACCGCGCGACCGGCCCGCCTCCCGGTCGGCGACGGGGGGCACGGCGTGAGCCCTCGCGCCTTGGCGCCCGCCGACTGGGAGACGATCCTCGACCGGCTGTCGGCCCTCTACCGCACCGGGGATTGGCGAACGCCGTATTTGCGCGACCACGCGATCAACCCGTTCCAGGTGCTCATCGGAACGATCCTATCTCAGCGGACCCGCGACGAGAAGACCGACATTGCGTCCGCTCGGTTGTTCGCCCGATTCCCCGACGCGCGGTTGCTCGCGGCCGCCCGACCGGCGGCGATCGAGCCGCTCATCCGGCCGGTCGGCTTCTACCGGACGAAGTCGCGGACGATCGGCGCATGCGCGCGCGATCTCCTCGACCGGTTCGGGGGCGTGGTCCCCCGCTCGCTGGAGGAGCTCACGTCGCTCCCGGGGGTCGGCCCGAAGACCGCGAACTGCGTCCTCGTCTTCGGCTACGGGATCCCGGCGATCCCCGTCGACACCCATGTCCATCGGATCGCGAACCGGCTGGGCGTCGTCCGGACCCGAACCCCCGAAGAGACCGAGGCCCGGTTGCGCGCAACGGTCGACGCCCGATACTGGATTCCGCTCAACCCGCTGCTGGTGCAGCACGGACAGAACCTCTGCCGCCCGCGCCGGCCGCTCTGCCCGGAGTGCCCGATCGCGGCGCTCTGCGCTACCGGGACGGCCCTGCGCCAGGGACGAGCGCCCCCTCGTCCCGACGACCGACCGAAGCCATGGGCGGCAGGGCGAGGAGGGCAACGAGCGTCGCCGCCTGCAGCGCGGCGAGCGCCTCCCACGCGAAGGAGTAGGAGCGGGCGGCGACCAGCCATCCGAACGCGAACGAGACGGCGGCGCCGCCGGCGAGCTGGATCGCGTTGAACAGCCCGATCGCGAGCGGGATCTCCCCGGCGGGGATGTTCGGCCAGAAGTGGGGCACGACGTACATGACCGCGTAGACGAACCCGTACGCGAACGAGAACACCGACCCGATCAGGATCGCCACCGCGAGCCCGGCGAACGGGACCAGGGCGAGGACGCCCGCCCCGGCCAGCGTGACGACCAGCGATCTGGGTACGATGGTTCGGGTGCCGCTCGGCCACGCTCCCACCGATGGGACCCCCCAGGACGCTCGGCAGGACGAACATCATGCCGACCCCGCCGGCCACCGCCGCGGTCCAACCGCGCACGGCCTCGCCGAACGGAACGATGAACTGGCCGGTCGCGAACGTCGCGCCCTCGAACCCGACGAACGCGAAGCCGATCGCCCAGACGCCTCGAAACCGGAGCGCGGCGGGAATGCCCGAGCGGGGGCGCTCGGCCCGGGGGGCGAAGCGCCGGCGGAGCGCGGGATCACGAACGCCGCGAGGGCGGTCAGCGCGGCCAGCCCAAGACCGCCGATCGCGAGCGCGGCGCGCCAGTCGACCGCGGGAACGAGGAGCGCGGTCCCGAGAAGGCCGACGGCCGCGCCGGCACTGAAGGCCGACGAAAAGGCGCCGACCGGTACCCCGCGTTGCCCGGCGGGGAAGAGGGAGGCGACGAGCCCGATCGCGGGAGAGAAGAACAGGCCCGCGCCGACACCGGCGACGACCCGGGACGCGAGCAGGAAGTCGAACGTGGGCGAGAACGCTCCGCCGACGCCGGCGGCGGAGAGGAGGGCGAGGCCGACGAGGGAGAGCGACCGGGCACCGTACCGACGGGCGAGGAAACCCGCCGGGACCTGGAACGCGCCCGCCCCGACGAGGAACGCCGCCACGAGGAGTCCCCAGTCCGCGGGTCCGACCCCGAACGTGGCCCCGATCCGGGGAAGCGCGGGGCCGACATCGAACCAGTTGTAGGAATAGCCCGCGCGGGCCGCGATGAGGACCCACGTCGCGCGGGTCCGCGCGTGCGGTGAGAGCGGAGGCGTCGGTTCTCCCGGTCCGCTCGCTCCCCGCACGACCGCTCCTTCCCGCCGGCTCGAATCGAGCCCGGCGCGTTAGCCCGCCATTTGACAAACAGTTTAAGCGGCGAGGGAGGTCCGCGACCGACCATGGACCTCTCCGAGTACGACCTCTCGTTCTTCCACCGCGAGGGGTTCCACCGACGCACCTGCGGCGGCTGCGGCCAGGCGTTCTGGACGCTGGGCGACCACGACCGGTGCCAGGAGGCCCCGTGCCGCGAGTACGGATTCATCGGCAAACCGCTGTTCGCGCGGTCGTACGAGCTGCGCGCCATGCGCGAGGCGTTCCTGGGCTTCTTCGAGCGTCGGGGCCACACGCGGATCCGCCGGTACCCGACCGTCGCCCGGTGGCGGAACGACGTCTTCTTCACGCAGGCCTCGATCTACGACTTCCAACCGTGGGTGACGAGCGGGGCGATCCCGCCGCCCGCGAACCCGCTGACGATCTCGCAGCCGGTCCTCCGGTTCATCGACCTCGAGGAGGTCGGGCGGAGCGGGCGCCACATGACCCTCTTCGAGATGATGGCCCACCACGCGTTCAACCGGCCGGACCACGAGGTCTACTTCAAGGAGCGGACGGTCGAGCTCTGCCACGAGCTCCTCTCGCAGGAGCTGGGCGCCGACCCGAAGGCGATCACCTACAAGGAGGAGGTCTGGGAAGGCGGCGGGAACCTCGGGCCGTCCCTGAGCGTGGGAGCCTCGGGCCTCGAGCTGGCGACGCTCGTGTTCATGGAGTACGTTCGCGACGGGGAGGCGTTGAAGCCGATGCCGCTCACGGTGGTCGACACCGGCTACGGGCTCGAACGGCTCGTCTGGGCGAGCCAGGGTTCGCGGACGGCCTACGAGGCGGTCTTTGGCGCGGAGTACGACGAGCTCCGTCGAACGTTCCCTCCCCGCGAAGCGGCGATCCTGATCGACCACGCGCGAGCGCTGAACTTCATCCTCACGGACGGCGTCGTTCCCTCGAACAGCAAGGAGGGATACTTCGCCCGGCTGCTGCTCCGACGGTCGATCCGGATCCTCTCGAAGGTACCGGACGCGCCCGAGCTGCTCGCGATCCTCGACCGCGCCGGCCGCGAGATCGCGCGGGACTTCCCCGAGATCGGCGAACATCGCGACGACATGCACCGGGTGGTCGAGTCGGAGGTCGAACGGTACGCGGAGGCGATCGCAGCGCGCCCGCCAGACGATCCGCCGCCAGGAGGAGCGGGTTCGCTCCGAGGGCGGCCAGATCGGCAGCGAGCAGCTGCTCGAGTGGTACGATTCGCTGGGGGTTCCGCCGGACGTCGCGGTCGAGGAGCTGGAGAAGCCTCCGGCGATCCCGGAGAACTTCTACGCCCTGGTCGCCGCGCGCCACGAGTCCGAGCGGCCGACGACCGACTACGTCGACCGGACGGAAGGGCTCCCCGAGGTCCCTGCGGCGGTGCCGCCGACCGAGGTACTGTACTATCTCGACCCGCACACCCTGTCGTTCGAAGCGCATGTCGTCCACGCGGCCGGCCCATGGGTCGTCCTCGACCGGACGTACTTCTACCCGACCGGCGGGGGGCAGGTCGCCGACCGGGGCCACTTGGGGGACCTCGAGGTCGTGGACGTCGCCCGGAAGGGGCCCTGGGTGCTCCACCGGCTCGAGCGCGACGCCCCGTTCCGGGCGGGCGAGCGGGTCCGGGGCAAGGTCGACCCGAAGCGGCGGACGCAACTGATGCAGCACCACACCGCGACGCACCTGCTCAACGGTGCGCTCCGGGAGATCCTCGGCCCGCACGTCTGGCAGGCCGGGGCGTACAAGGCGCCCGAGTCGGCCCGGATCGACGTCACGCACTACAAGCCGCTCTCGAAGGAGGAGCTGCGGCGGATCGATCGCCGGGTCAACGAGATCGTTCGCGAGGACCGAGCGGTGAAGAGCTACTTCGAGAGCCGCAACGAGGCCGAGCGGCGGTTCGGGTTCACGCTCTACCAGGGCGGTGCGGTCCCGGGCAAGGAGCTACGCATCGTCGAGATCGAGGGGTTCGATGTGGAGGCGTGCGGCGGAACGCATTGCACGCACACGAGCGAGGTCGGCGCGATCTCGCTGCTGGGCGTGGACCGGATCCAGGACGGCGTCGTCCGGCTCACCTACGCGAGCGGCGAGCGGGCGCTCGAGCTGCGGGAAGAGCACGAGGCGATCCTGACGGAGGCCGCGCGACGACTGGGCGTGCCCGTCGACCATCTCCCCGACGGGATCGACCGGCTCCTGGCCGAGGTCGAGGAGACGCGGCACGCCGCGCGCGCGAAGGAGAAGGGCGACCTCTCCGCGACCGCGGAGGAGCTGCTTGCCGACCCGGCCAGGACGCAGCCGGTCGGAGGGACGACGGTCGTGACCGCCCGGCTCGAGCTCGATCGGGCGCAGTTGATGGAGCTCTCCCGGATCCTCGGACGGGTCGCCGGTCGGGTGGCGATCCTGGCGGGGGAGAAGGACGGACGGGGGATCCTGTTCGTCGGCTCGACCGCGCCCGGCATCTCGGCGGCGTCCGTGGTCGAATCGGCGAAGGGGGCGTTCGCCGGCAAGGGCGGCGGCAATCCGGCGGCCGCGACGGCCGTCGGCGAGCCGGGCGCTCCCCTGGAACGCGCGCTGGAAGAGGCCCGCCAGGCGGCGCGCCGGGCCGCGGGACCCTAGGACCCCGCTCTGCGGAGCGAGGGAAAGCTTTACTTTCCGACCGTGTCCATTTCGAGGTAGGACACGGAATGGTTCGCTGGGCTCCGGGACCCTCGCTCCGCCCGTGCACTACGAGGATAACATGAGTGGCGACAACGGGAGTGCGACCGTGGGGGTTCCGCCCGAAGTGGTGTCGTTCTTGAGCGGGAAGGGCGGCCGGTCCCTGATCGTGAAGGGCGGCGCCGGAACCGGGAAGACGACGTTCGGGCTCGAGCTCCTCGAGCGGATCGGCCAGCCGAACCGGTCGTTCTACCTCTCCACCCGGGTGGGCGACGAGGCGCTCTACCGGCAGTTCCCGTGGCTCAAGACCGCCGAGATGCGGTCGCGCGTGCTGGACGCCGCGAAACTGTTCCTCGACGCGATCCAGTCGGGCGGCAAGGGCCGCCAGTCGGAGCTCCCCGAGAGCGAGCAGCGGAAGATCCGCGCGGGCAAGGAGGTCCTCGGGAGCTTCGGCCAGGAACGGGGCCCGCCGACCCGCGTCGACCGCACGCACCTCGTGGCGCTCCTCAAGCGGAGCCCGATGCCGGAAGTGGAGAACGTCTACAACCGGATCGAGAAGGGCCTGCCGGAGAAGTCGCTCCTCGTGATCGACTCCCTCGAGGGTGTGACCCACAAGTACGGTCTCGAGATGGAAGAGTTCGTGATGGCCCTGCAGAAGGACCTGGTCGAGGGGTCCAGCACGGCCGTCGTGATGATCCTCGAGAAGCCCGAGGCGGGCGGCATCGAGTACCTCGTGGACGGGCTGATCTCGATCCAGCGCGAAGAGCTGGACGAGCGCCGCGTCCGGCACCTGCGGCTCGAGAAGCTCCGCGCGACGAACATCGGCCAGGCCCGGTACGCCGTCACGCTCGCCGGCGGCCGCTTCGAGGCCCTCGGGTTCTCCTCCGCGCCGACCGGGAAGGCGAACGAGGACCCGTGGACGCCGGTGACCGACCCGGACCGGTTCTACTCGACGGGCATCCCGACGTTCGACGAACTGCTGGGCGGAGGGTTCCGACGGGGCAGCTTCAACGCGTTCGAGGTCGACGTGAACGTCGGCATCGACGACTACTACATGCTGTTCGTCCCGACGTTCCTGAACTTCCTCGCCCAGGGCCGCGGGATCATCGCGGTCCTCGCGGCGGGCGAGTCGCCCGACAAGCTGCGCGAGACGCTCGTCCGCCATGTCCCGCCGACGCAGTTCGACACGCGGGTCCGGATCCCCGACTACACCGCGAACGAGACCGAGGACCCGTTCATCCTACCGATGGCGCGGTTCGGCCGCGACGAGGCCGCGCGGGCGATGGTCATGGCCGAGAAGACGGTCGCCGGCCCGGACCGGAAGCCGTTCATGGAGTACATGGCGTTCGACACGTTCGAGAGCCTGATGGGCGACCAGGTGGCGATCCGGATGTACTTCCAGGGCGTCTCCCGCACGAAGCACGTCGGCAACCTGGGGATCGGGCTCCTCAAGCCCGGACTGCTCGTCTCGAGCGAGATCCTGAACATGATGGACACGTACTTCCGGATCATCAACATCGACAACGCCCCGTGCATCTACGGGATCCGCCCGCGGACGACCATCTACGCGATCAGCGTCGATACGTCGAAGGGCGCGCCCCACGCGGTCCTGACCCCGATCGTCTGAGGGCGCCCCCTACCGGGGCAGGCCGAGCACCACGATCCCGAGGCCCGCGAGCAACAGCGCCGGGACGATCGTCATCACGAGGTCGTCGTCGACCCAGTTGAGCCGGGGCCGCTCGGCGGCGACCGCCACGGCGGCGGCCGCGACCGCGAGGAGCGCGCTCGTCGCGACCGGCCAGCGACCGATCCCGCGCGAGGGCGACGAACGCAAGCCCCGCGTAGACCGCGACCGGCACCGACGGGTAGAGCCGGCGCGCCGGGGATGCTCGCGGATCTCGCCCATCAGGGGGTCGACCAGCGCCGTGCCGAGGACGACCGCGGCCGCGATCGGCTCCGGGAAGAGGAGGACCGCCGCCGTGAGCGCGACGGAGTAGTAGACGTAGCCCCCGATACGACGGGTCTCGTACTCCCGGACCGTCGCGAGCTCGAGCCCGTAGGCGAGACGCAGGACCTCGATGACCAGGACCGCGGCGAGTAGCCCCAGCAGGATCTCCTCGGTCGAGGCGACCACGAAGAACCCGCTCGGGATGACGAAGTAGAGCAGGACCGCGGCCCCCGAGACGTGGAGGATGCGGCGGAGCACACGGTCCCCGAGGGCAAGGTCGCCCCCGAACTGGCCGCCGAGCCAGCGACGGAACCGTCCGCCCCCGTGCAGCCGAAACTCCATCGAGGCGCCGCACGCACCGCGGGGTAAGAAGGGTCGTCTTGGACTTGCGCACCAAAGGTTTTCTCCACCCGGGCGTCCTCGGCGGCGTGAAGGTCACCGTCCTCGTCGGGAGCCGGTCCGACCTCGAGCTCGCCGAGAAGGTCCGCGCCCGGCTCGAGGAGTTCGAGGTCCCGTGCGAGGTCCACGTCGCCTCGGCCCACCGGACCCCGAGAAGGTCGACCGGCTGGCCCACGACCCCGACGACGGACGTGTTCGTCGCGATGGCCGGCCTCTCCGCCGCGCTTCCCGGTACGGTCGCGGCGCGGACGCTGAAGCCCGTCATCGGCGTGCCCCTCCACCGCGGGCTCGGGCTCGACAGCCTCCTCTCGGTCGTCCAGATGCCCCCCGGGATCCCGGTGGCGGCGGTCGGCCTGGACGCGACCGAGAACGCCGCCCTGCTCGCGGTCTCGATCCTCGCCCTGAAGCACCCCGAGCTCCTCCCGAAGCTGGAGAAGTACCGGGCCCGGTGGCGCGAGGAACCGACGGCGCCCGCCGGGGACCGCCCGTGAACGACCCGGCGGCGTTCGCCCGACAGGCCGTCGAGCGCCTCCGTACGGAAGTCCCGGGCCGGGCGATCGTCGCCGCGTCCGGCGGTATCGACTCCACCGCGGCGGCGATCCTCACGGAGAAGGCCCTGGGCGACCGGGCGCGCGCGGTGTTCGTCGACACCGGTCTCCTGCGCCAGGGCGAGGTCGATCGGGTCGGCGCCCTGTTCCGGTCGAGCGGGCTCCGGTACGATGTCGTCCGAGCCTCCGCCCGGTTCCTGGGCGTCCTCGCCGGCGTGACCGACCCCGAGGAGAAGCGCCGACGGATCGGCGCCGAGTTCATCCGGCTGTTCGAGGAAGAGGCCGGTCGGTTCGGCGCGGACCGCCTCGTGCAGGGGACGATCGCGCCGGACTGGATCGAGAGCGGCGGCGAGCTCCGCAGCACGATCAAGACCCACCACAACGTCGGCGGCGTTCCGAAGGGGACCCGCCTCGTCCTCGTGGAGCCGCTCCGGGACCTCTACAAGGACGAGGTGCGAGCGCTCGCCCACCACCTCGGCATCCCGGAACCGAACCGCCAGCCGTTCCCGGGTCCGGGGCTGGCCGTCCGGGTCGACGGCCCGGTGACGGCCGAACGGGTCCGCCGCGCCCGGGTCGCGAACGCGATCGTCGAGGAGGAGGTCGAGCGGGCGGTCGAGGCGAAGGAGATGCCCCGACCGTGGCAGTACTTCGCCGTCCTGCTCGGGACGCACACCGTGGGCGTCACCGGCGACAACCGGGTGCTCGGGGAAGCGGTCAGCGTCCGCATCGTCGACTCCGATCGACGCGATGACCGCGACGGCCGCCTCGCCGCCGCGCGCGGTCCTCGGAAGGATCGCCGAGCGGATCACCCGCGACCTCGCCGGCGAGGTTGTGCGGGTGCTGTACGACATCACCGACAAGCCGCCGGCGACCATCGAGTGGGAATGAAATGACCAAACCCGACACGAAGCCTCTATCTACCGCGACGCATCGAACGGCGTCGAGCATGACGCCGGGTCCCTCATCGCCGGAGAACGTCCCGGACGATCCGCCTTCCGGCGGAGACGGTGCGGGCGATCGAGGCGCGCCTCGAGGGGTCGGCGTTCGAGTCGGTCGATGCGTTCGTGGCGTTCGTCCTCGCCCGGCTGCTCGAGTCCCCCGGCGGGCCCGGACTCACCGAGGCCGACGAGCGGACCCTCAAGGAGCGGCTCCGCTCCCTCGGGTACATCGACTGAGGCGTTCCCGCCAACGATTTCTCCCGCCCCGAGGCTTCCGTTCCGTGCTGACCTGCCCGTTCTGCGGAGCCGCGGAGACCGCCCGGTTCGACCTGGAGGACCGTCGGTTCCTCGTCTTCGGGTGCATGTTCACCCCCGCGGTCGACCCGCGGCTCACGGACGACGAGCTCGCGCCGCTCCTCGCGCGCGATTTCGGCCCTCAGGGGGCCGGTTACTTCCGCGGACGTGCGACCGGCTCCACCTGTACGTCACGAAGGGCGCCGGCGCCCGGGCCCTGGGCGCGCCCGACGCGACCGATCCCGCGGACCCGGCCTGAGGCCGCCCCGCCGGGCCGGCGCGGTGCGCGCGCCCAGCTCGGCATCCGCCTCGATCTCGACCCGCATGGCGGGGTCCACCAACGCCGCGACGGCGACCATGGTCGCCGCCGGCCGCACGCGGTCGAAACGCTCGGAGAGCGCCCGGGCGATCGCGCCGAAGTCCGCGAAGTCGCGGACGAACACCCGGATCCGGGTGACGTCCCCGATGCGACCGCCGAGCGCCGTCAGCGCGCGCTCCACGTTGTCGAGCGTCCGGACGGTCTGGGCGTACGGGTCGCCGGGCCCGACGACGGTCCCCCGCTCGTCGGTCGCGGTCGTCCCCGAGACGTAGATCCGCGGGCCCACGCGCACCGAGCGGCTGTAGCCGACCAGCGACTCCCACGGCGCACCGCTCGCGTAGCGCCGGACCCGGAGGGCGGGGCGGGCTCACGCGCGTGCGGTCGATCCGATCTTCGCGAGCGCGGCATCGGTCGGCACCAGGTGGCGGGAGAGTCCGAGCTCCTCAGGGCTCGCCCCCAGGGCGAGGCCGACGACCTGCGGGAGGTGGAAAACCGGCATGTCGAGCGAGCGTCCCGCCGACCGTTCGGCCTTGTTCTGGTAGGCGTCGAGCGAGAGGTGGCAGAGCGGGCACGGGGTCGCCATCGCGTCCGCGCCGTGGTCCTTCGCGTCGGCGATCTGCTTGCCCGCGATCCGGCTCGCGGTCTCCGGTTTCACGAACTGGATTGGGAAGCCGCAGCACATCACCCGGCCCCGGTAGTAGACCGGTTCGGCGCCCAGCGCGTCCAGGAGCGCCTCGAACGATTTCGGCTCCTCGCCCGGCTCGCCCCGGTCTCGTCCGAGGGCCGGAGCAGGTGGCAGCCGTAGAACGCGCCGACCTTGAGGCCCGCCAAGGGACGTTTCACCTTCGACCGGAGGGCGGGCAGTCCGACGTCTTCGACGAGGACGCGGAGCAGGTGCTTCACGCGGACCGTCCCCCGGTACTCGATCCCGAGCGGGCGGAGCGCCCCGTCGACCTTCGCGTGGACCTTCGGGTCGGCGTAGCGGAGGTTGGCGAGCGTGAGCATCCCCTGGCAGGTCGAGCAGATCGTCAGCAGGTCGAGGCCCGCCCGCTCGGCGATCGCGAGGTTGCGGGCGTTGATCGCGACGTTCAGTACCTCGTTCGCCTCGTCCACGAACCCCGAGCCGCAGCAGGAGAAGTTCGGGAACTCGGCCAGCTCGATCCCGAGCGCCTTGCAGACCCAGCGGGTCGCCATGTCGAGCTCCTTGCCCGACTCCTGCGCGACGCATCCGGGATAGTACGCAAGCTTCATCGGCCGTCCCCCTCCGGGTCGAGCGCCTCGTAGATCTTCTCGATCTCCTCCGCCCCCTCGATCGGGTGCGGGCGCTTCGTGATCTCGGGTTTCTTCCGCCAGACGTGGATCCCCTGGCCGACCTGGCCGAGCGTCCCCACGATCCCGTACGTCTGCCGGACGAGCTTCATCTCGTTCAGGATTCCCGTGGAACGGAGGTTCTCCTTGAACCCGACGGCGTGCCGGGACCCGGGTTCGGTGGCGCCCTGGGCGTTCACCGCCATCTCCTTGAGGTCGCGGATCCGCTCGGACGGGCGGACGTTCTTCGGGCAGGAGTCGGTGCAGAGGTGGCAGCGAAGGCAGAGCCAGAGCCCCTCGGTCTGGATCCGGACGAGCCGGTCCTGGCGGGCTGTGTCCCGCGGGTCGACCACGAATCGGAAGAGCTTGGCGAGCGCCATCGGGCCGGGGAACGTCGGGTCCGCCTCGACCGCCGGGCAGGCCGAGAAGCACGCGGCGCACGCGATGCACCGCGGGGTGTCGTGGAACTCCTCGACCTGCTCCGGGGTCATCGGATTGGTCCGACCCTCGGGCATCGGTTTCGCCGGGTCGAGCTTCAGGTGCGGCTCGATCCCCTCGTACTGCTTCCAGAACGGCGCCTGGTCGACCACCAGGTCGCGGACGACCGGTTGGTTGCGCATCGGCTCCACGACGATCCGGCCGTGGAGCTCGACCTCGGGCCCGACGGGGTCTCGCAGGCCAGGCGGCTCTTCGAGTTCACCTGCATCGCGCACGACCCGCAGATCGCGCTCCGGCAGGAGAACCGGAGGCTGAGGGTCGGGTCGACCTCGGCGCGGATCTTGAGGAGGGCCGAGAGAACCGGGGTGTGGGGTGCGAGATCGAGCGTGTAGCGCTGGTAGCGCGGGACCGTGTCGCGCGCGGGGTCGAACCGATAGACGTCGAGCGGGACCGAGATCGTCGCGTCCGCCATCGGTAGCACCCGCTCCTTCGGTTCCCATCGGGTGTACGCCACCGGGGTGTAGGTCAGGGTCGGCCCGTCCGCCGCGCGGCGCGCGATCGTGTGGCGCATCCAGCGGGCGTCGTCGCGCTTCGGGTAGTCCGTCCGCGCGTGGCCCCCGCGGCTCTCCGTCCGGGCGTACGCGCCGACGACGATCGTCTCGGCGAGCTCGAGCATGTGACCGGTCTCGAGCGCGTCCGTGAGGTTGAGGTTGTAGACCCGCGATTGGTCCACGACCCGGACCTGCTCGAACCGCGCCCGGAGGGCGCGCACGCGGCGGATCCCTTCCATCAGGTCCGCCTCGTTGCGGTAGATGCCGACGTACTGGTCCATCGTCCGCTGCAGCTCGGTCCGCAACGTGCTCGGGTCCTCGCCGTCCGTCCGGCTCGACCAACGTCGCAGCGGCTCGATCGCGTGGTCCAGGTCGGTCGCGTGCATCGCGGCGGCCGGCGCGGTCGCAGCGTACGCGGCCGCGGCGATCCCGGCCTGCTTGCCGAAGACGAGCGTCTCGAGCAGGGAGTTCCCCCCGAGCCGGTTCGCCCCGTGGATGGAGACGCAGGCGGCCTCGCCCGCCGCGAAGAGGCCGGGGAGGTTCGTCTCGCCGCGTCGGTTCGTGCCGATCCCGCCCATCATGTAATGCTGGGCCGGAAAGACCGGGATCGGCTGGGTCACGGGGTCGATCCCGGCGAACTCGACGCGCGTAGTCGCAGATCTCCTGGAGGCGGGACTCGATCTTCTCCTTGCCGAGGTGCATCAGCTCGAGGTGAACGTACGGACCGAACGGGCCGGTGAATCCGCGCCCCTCGGCGACCTCGGTCACGATCGCGCGGGAGACGACGTCGCGCGACGCCAGCTCCAGCACGTGGGGGGCGTACCGGACCATGAACCGCTCGCCCGAGGCGTTCTTCAGGAGCCCGCCCTCGCCGCGGGCGCCCTCGGTGATCAGGATGCTCGTCTCGAGCAGCGCGGTCGGGTGGAACTGGACGAACTCCATGTCCTTGAGCTCGGCCCCGACCTCGTAGGCGGCGGCGATCCCGTCCCCGGTGCAGCTGTGCGCGTTCGTCGTGTGCGCGTAGATCCGACCGGCGGGCCCGGTCGCGAGCACGACGGCGCTCGAGGCGATCTCCGCGAAGTCGCCTTTCTTGCGGTCGAACGCGACGATCCCCTGGACCCGACCGTCGCGGACGACGACGTTCGGTGAGGTCCCACTCGTCGTAAAGCGTGAACCGTTCGCTGCCGAGGCGCTCCCAGAGCCCTTGCAGCAGCGCGAGCCCGGTGCGGTCGGCGGCGTAGATCGTCCGGGGAAAATGGGCCCCGCCGAACGGACGGCGCGCGAGCGAGCCGTCGGGCGCGCGGCTGAAGATCGTCCCGAAGTGCTCCATCTCGACGACCGTTGGGCCGGCCTCGCCGCAGAAGAACTCGATCGCGTCCTGGTCCCCGAGGTAGTCGGACCCCTTCACCGTGTCGAAGATGTGGGTCTCGACCGAGTCCTCCGCGCCGACCGCGGCGTTGATCCCGCCCTGGGCGGCGCCGGAGTGGGAGCGGAGCGGGTGGAGCTTCGAGACGATCGCGACGTCGCGGCCGGCCTCGATGGCGGCGAGCGCCGCCCGCTGGCCGGCCAGGCCGGCCCCACCACGACGACCTCGTGACGAAGCATAATGCGACGGCGCCCCGAGCAAGGTCGGGCATTAATCGGTGTCGCGCACGATGGCCCCGCCGAGGTTCCGGACCTGGCGCCACGTGGTCCCGCGAGGTTCCTCGGTGATGCGCGAGTAATCGCTCCGTGAGCCCTTATATAGCGAGCCCGGGTCGGTTGCCCGCCGTTCCTGGGGGGACGGAGGTCGAACGATGCAGGGTCCACTCGCCGCGATCGACGAGGATCGCTTCATGAAGGGCACGACCACGATCGGGATGGTCACGAAGGACGGGGTCGTCCTGGCCACCGAGCGCCGCGTGACCTCGGGAACGATGATCTCGAACAAGACCGCGCAGAAGTTGTTCAAGATCGACCAGAACATCGGGATCACGATCGCGGGCCTCGTCGGGGACGCCCAGGTGCTCGCGCGCTACCTCAAGGCGGAGGTCTCGCTCTACCGGCTGCGGCGGAGCGCCCCGCTGAGCGCGGAGGGCGCCGCGACCCTGCTCGCCAACATCCTGAGCGGCAATCGATACTACCCGTACTACGCCTGGCTGATCGTCGGCGGGACCGACGCAAAGGGCGGCCACGTCTTCTCGGTCGACCCGGCCGGCGGATGCATCGAGGACAAGTTCGTCTCGGTCGGCTCCGGCTCGCCGTTCGCCTACGGCCTCGTCGAGGACGGCTACTCGCGGGACCTCCCGAGCTCGGACGCCATCGACCTGGCGCTTCGTGGCCTCACCGCGGCGATGAAGCGGGACAGCGCGAGCGGGGACGGATACATCGTCCACGTCATCACGCCGAAGGAATACCGCGAGCTCAGCGACGACGAAATCAATAAACGCCTGAAGGCGCTCAAGATACCGATACCGGCGCCCCTCCCGTAGACCGCGGGCGGTGGGCCCCGCCGAACCTTTTCCCGCAACCCTTTCCTCGGTGAATGAGTTTCGACTCGCTCCTAGAGCAAACCCGGGAAGCCCTCAAGGAGGTCCTTCCGGAAACCATCGAAGTCACGGACATCGAGCTGGAAGGCCCGCACATCGTCCTCTACACGAAGCAGCTGGACGCCTTTCTCTCGAGCGGCGACCTCCTGCGCCAGATCGCGCAGCGGCTCCACCGGCGCGTGCTGGTCCGCTCGGACCCCGCGTCGCTCATCGACCCCAAGGAGGCCGAGAAGATCATCCGGGAGATCCTCCCTCCCGAGGCCGAGCTGAGCCAGCTGTTCTTCGAGCCCGAGACCGGCGAGGTCGCCATCGAGGCCGCGAACCCCGGGGCGGCGATCGGCCGGGGCGGCTCGGTGCTGAACGACCTCAAGCGACGCATCGGCTGGGTCCCGACTGTCGTCCGGACGCCGCCGATCCCCTCGAAGACCGTGGAGGAGGTTCGGATCCACCTGCGGAACTCGTTCGACGACCGCCGCTCCTTCCTCAAGAAGGTCGGCATCCGGATCGCGCGCGACCCGCTCCCGGAGAAGCTCTGGGCGCGGTCGACCGCCCTCGGCGGCTACCGCGAGGTCGGCCGGAGCGCGCACCTCCTCAGCACCCAGAACTCGAAGGTCCTGATCGACTGCGGGATCGATCCCGGGTCGGACCGCACGCCGTTCTTCAACGCCCCCGAGCTGCTCCCGCTCGACTCGCTGGACGCGGTGGTCGTGACGCACGCCCACCTCGACCATTGCGGGCTCATCCCGGTGCTGCTCAAGTACGGGTACAAGGGCCCGATCTACTGCACCGCCCCGACGCGGGACCTCATGACGCTCATGCTCCTCGACGCCATCAAGGTCGTCAACCAGGAGGCCCGGAAGGGGCTCTACGATTCGTCCCACGTGCGCGACCTCGTCACGCGAACGATCCCGCTCCGGTGGGGCGAGACGACGGACATCGCGCCGGACATCCGGCTGACGATGCACAACGCCGGCCACATCCTCGGGTCCTCGATCTGCCACTTCCATCTGGGCGAGGGGGACCACAACCTCGCCTATTCGGGCGACATCAAGTTCGAGCGGAGCTGGCTGTTCAACCCGGCGACGAACCGGTTCCCCGGCTCGAGACCCTCGTCCTCGAGTCGACGTACGGAGGCTACCGCGACGTCCAACCGAGCCGGCAGCAGGCGACGGAGGAGTTCAGCGCCCTCGCCACGCGGGTCGTCGGGCGGGGCGGGAAGCTGATCGTCCCGGTGTTCGCCGTCGGCCGGTCCCAGGAGGTCATGCTCGTGCTCGAGGAGAAGATGCGGGAGGGGAAGATTCCGAAGGTCCCGGTCTATCTGGACGGGATGATCTTCGAGGCGACCGCGATCCACACCGCCTACCCCGAGTTCCTGAACAGCATGCTCCGCACCCAGATCTTCCAGCAGGGGGACAACCCGTTCCTTTCCGACATCTTCCGCCGCGTCGATTCGTCCCAGATGCGCATGGGGATCGTCGACTCAAAGGAGCCGTGCATCGTCCTCGCGACGTCCGGGATGATGAGCGGCGGACCGGTGATGGAGTACTTCCGGTCGTGGGCCTCCGACGAAAAGAACGGATTGCTGTTCGTCGGGTACCAGGCGGACGGAACGTTCGGTCGTCGCCTTCAGCGGGGGCTGAACGAGGCGACGTTCCTCGACGGGCCTCGGCAAGCGTCCGTGGCGGTGAAGATCGACATCGCCACCATCGAGGGGTTCTCGGGCCACTCCGACCGGACCCAGCTGATGAACTACGTCGCCTCCCTCGACCCCCGTCCGCAGCGCGTCATCCTGAACCACGGCGAGGAGTCGAAGGCACTGGACCTCTGCTCGAGCCTCCACAAGCGGTTCGGCCTCGAATCCCGCCTCCCGTACAACCTCGAATCGATCCGCGTCCTGTGACGCTCGGCGGCCGCGGCCGCAACGCATGGACGGTACTCTAAATAGGCCCGGGCGGCTGGTTGACCCTGACCCGACCCGGGTGTCTACGATGGTAAAGTCCTCGCGTCGGTACCTGGTACTCAGGGCTAGACGGGGGAACGTTCGACCTCCTTGACCCGCTGATGGAGGCGGGGGAGCTCCCGTTCCTCAAGTCGTTGGTCCAGCGGGGCGCGCGCGCCCCCCTCCGTTCCGTCTATCCGGCGAAGACGATCCCCGCGTGGTACTCCTTCGCCACGGGCAAGGACCCGGGCGAGCTCGGGGTGTTCGGCTTCACCGAACCCGGCGACCGGCCCGGGCGTTCGAACCTCGTCCAATCGTTCCGTCCGCAGGAGGCGTTCTGGGACCGGCTCTCGCGGATCGGGAAGAAGGTCGGGGTCCTGAACTTCCCGATCGCCAACGCCTACCCGCTCCACGGGTTCGTGCTGCCGGGGATGCTCTCGGAACAGCCCACGACCTACCCGGTCGGCCTCCGCGAGGAGATTGAGACGGCGATCGGCGGCCGGTATCCGGGCGAGCTGCCCACGTTCCACGCCTCGGACCGGGACGCATGGATCGCCCAGGCGACCGAGGCGGTCGTCCAGCGGGCGAAGGCGGCGGCCGCCCTCGCCGAGCGCCACCGACCGGATTTCCTGTTCGCGCTCTTCCGAGAGACCGACCGGATCGAGCACCAGCACTGGGCCGAGCTCGGCCAGCCGGTGCGCTCCATCCCCGCCGACCTCCTTGCGTTCTGGCGGGCCGTGGACCGGGCCTGCCAGGAGGTCGACACGGCGTTCCGCTCGGGGGGCGGCGCGGCGGTCACCCTGGTGATCTCCGACCACGGGCACGGCGCGGTCCGGTCGGACTTCCTTACCAACCGCTGGCTCGCCCGCGAGAAGCTCCTCGTCTTCCACAAGCCGAGCGAGGCGGACCGGCGGAAGCTCGTCTCCCGTCTCATCATGGCCTCGCAGCGGCTTCCGATGGGCCGTCGGGTCACGCGCCGGCTGGCCGACCTGTTGCGCGACGGCCACTTCACCGAACTCGCCGCCCTGCTAGGCGGTGGCGCTTCCTTCGAGGAGATGGCAGGCCGCGTCGACTGGCGCCGCACCGTAGCCTACTCCTACCCCGTGCCCGAAGGGATCTACCTGAACCCGTTCAACCCCGATCTCACCCCCGAGCGGCGCACCGAGGTGCTTCGGGACCTCCGCCGACGTCTCGAGTCGTACGGCGAGGCCCGGATCGAGGTGTTCCAGCCCGAGGAGATCTACCGCGGCCGGAACCTCGCCCGGGCGCCGTCGCTGCTCATCCGGGTCGACGGGATGACCACCGAGCCGCGCATGGACCTGAGCTACCACGAGCCGCTGATCCGCGACCGGCCGGAGTTCTTCTACGGGACCGGCTGCCACCGGATGGACGGGATCCTGATCGCCGCCGGCGACGGGATCCGACCCGGGGCCCGACCCGCCCGGCTGAACCTCCTGGACGTCGGCCCGACCATACTGGACGGGATGGGCGTTCCGGGCGGAACGGGATACTCGTTCGGCCCCGAGCTCTCGGCCTCCGCCTGACGGAACTCGAGCAGAACGCTCTTACGGAGAGCCCCGGTCGGGAACCGTCCCGATGGCCCCCCACGCAATCGACATCGTAGCGGGCGGGCCTCCCCCGGTCGACCCGTACCGAGCCGGGCGCCCCCGCGTGGGCGCTCGCCGAGGGGCTGGCGACGGGCGGCCGCTCGGTGCGGGTCGTGTACGCTTCGGCCCCGAAGGCGCCGCATCCCCCGCCGCCGGCAGGCGTGACGGCGGTACCGGTCGAAGTGCGCCTCCGGCGACCCGGTTCCGCGACCGACCCGGCCGATTTCGCGCACGAAGCCGGCGCGCACCTACGACCGGAGGCGGAGTCCGTAGTGCGGGACCCCGTCGGGCTCGGTCTGCTCGACTCCCACCGGGGCTCCGCCCGTCCGCGGGTCGTGGGTTTCGTCCGGTCGCTCGGGATCAGCGAGCTCGGCCGCGGTCGCTCGGCCACTGGCCTTCGCGGCGTGGCCACACGCCTTGATTCGTGGCGTGAGGGGCGAACGATCCGACGTCTCGAAAAGGCGGCGATCGGAGAGGCCGATCGATTGCTCTACGACGACCCCGAGGTCGGCGCGACGCTCGCCCGGGAGTACGCCGTTCCGAAGGGGCGTATGATCGCGGTCGCCCGGGCGGTGGCCCACGGGCCGGTCCCGCCGCCGCGCGCGAAGGCCCGCGGCGCGCTCGGGCTCCCCACCGACGTTCCCGTGGTCGCCGCACTCTGCTCTTCCGAGGCGGTAGGACCGTCCGGCGCCGACCGGGTCCGGGAGGCTTTCGTCCGCGTTCGACCGTTCTTCCCCGGCGCCCGCTTGGTCGTCGCGGGGTCGACCGTTCCCGTCACCCCGGGCGTCGTCTCCTCGCCACGTCGCGACGCCGAGTCCTTCCTCGCCGCCCTCGCGGCCGCCGACCTGGCCGTCTTCGCGCCCCGCGTCGCCGGGTTCGACCCGGGGGCCGTCCTGGCCCTGCGACAGGGCGTCGCGGTCGTCACGCTGCCGACCGTCCGGTTCCCCCTCGACCCCGGCCCCGCCGTCCGGACCCTCGCGAACGACGACCCCGGCGATCTCGCCTCCGCGGTCGCGGAGCTGATGGCCGACCCGGCCCAGCGGCGCGAGCTCGCGAACCGGGGCCGCGAGTACGCCGCGCGGTTCGAACCGGCGCGGGTGATCGCCGAGCTCGAGCGGGCGGGCGTGCTCCCGGGCCCTAGCCCGGGCCGGTTCCGCCCTCGTCCAACCGCCACTCGGAGAACCCACGCCCTCCCGCGGCCCGGCGGACCTCCCGGTTCACGTCGCTCCACCGGACGTTCGCGGGCATCTCCCCCCGGTCGACCGAGTCGAGGATGCGGCGGAAGCGGAGCTTCAGTTCGAGGAACGGATCGGGTCCTTCGCGACCGGTCCAGGGGGCCGCGGCGCGGACCACGGAGAGCCGCCCGTCCTTGACCGACCAGACGCCCACGGGAGCCGCGCGGCCCGCGGCAGTCCTTTCGGCCAGCCGTTCGGCAGACCGGTGGGACCCGAGGACGACCGCGACCCAGTTTCCCCACGCCCGCCGCCGCAGTGCCTGCACGAGAACCCCCCGACTGTCCGAGACCTTCCCTTCGATCAGCCCGACCTCGTCGCCCGCTGGGCGACCAGGTCGAAGTAGTCGGTCCCGTCCACGTCGCGGTAGGTCCGGTACCCTTGGGCCTGGAGGTAGGCGGCCGCGACCTCGACGATCGACCGTTCGGACGGACGGGGAGGGCGAACGCCCGCCGTTGGCGTCACGGTCCGGTCCGAAGGAACCAACGGTCGAGCTGCGAGCGGGCGATGCGGACGAAGATCGGTCGGCCGTGCGGGCAGGTCTTGGGCCGCTCGGGCAACGTGTCCAGCGCGCGGAGGAGGTCCGAGATCTCCTCCCGGGTGACCGCGTCGCCTGCGCGGACCGCCGCATGGCACGCGATGGTCGCGGCCGTCCGGTCGGCAAGGTCATCCGGCAGCGTCGGGCGGGCGCCCGCGGCCAGCTCGTCCAGCAGCTCGCGAACTCCCTCGGCGCGCGCGCGGCGGCCGCGGAACGAGGGGACGGAGCCGACCCGGAACCGGTCGGGGCCGAACGGCTCTACCTCGAAGCCCGCGGCGCGGATCGTGTCCGCGTGCGCGGCGAGCGCGGCCCGCTGACCTCCCGAGAGGGTGAGGGGCACGGGGTCGACGAGGATCTGCCGGCCGAGGGCCCGGTCGCGCCGCAAGGACTCGAAGAGCAGGCGTTCGCTCACGGCGTGCTGGTCGATGACCACGAGCCCGTCCTCGGCCGCCGCGACCCAGTACAGGGCAGCGAAGGACCCGAGCAGCTCGAGCCGCGGACGGTTCGCGCTCTCCTCCACGACCGCTCTCGGACCTTCCGGCAGGGACCCCTCCAAGGTGCGTTGCGCGAGTGGCGGGGAGGGGTTCCCCAGGTATCGGGCCGACTCGAACGGCGGTCGAGGGGGCTCTCGAGCGGACGCGGGACCACCGGCGCGAAGGGGTGTCGCGACGTCGGCCACGGCGGGGGCGGCGAGCAGGGCCTCCCGAACGAGTCGGAGGATCGACTCCGCGAGGTCGCGCTCGCGGGCGAACCGCACCTCGCACTTCGTGGGGTGCACGTTCACGTCGAGCGCGTCGGCGTCCATCTCCAGGTGGAGAACGCCGACCGGATACCGGGTCCGGGGAAGCGCGTCCCGGAACGCGACGCGGACCGCTTGGGCCAGCGGGCGCGACGCGATCGGTCGACCGTTCACGGCGAGGTAGAGCGAACTCGGGTTCGATGCGGCCAGCGGTGGGAGGCCACAGAACCCGTACAGCCGACCGCCCGGAACCTCCCCCCGCACGGGGAACGAGGCGCTCAGGAAGTTCGGGCCCAGCACGCGGGCCGCGGCGTCGCGGAGCGCGGTGGTCGGGGGATAGACCGCGATCTCCCGGCCCTCGCTCTCCACCCGCATCCCGACCGAGGGGCGAGCAAGGTACAGCCGCTCGACGACCCGCACCACCTCCACCTGCTCGCTCGCGGGACTCCGTTGGAACTTGCGTCGGGCCGGGGTGTTGAAGAACAAATCCTCCACTTCGACGGTCGTTCCGTGCGCGCGCGAGGCGACGAACCGGCCGGCGACCGCGCCCCCGACGACCGAGATCCCTTCGGCCGCTTCGCGGCCGGGGGTTCGGGAGAGGAGGCGCAGCCGGGAAACGGCGCCGATCGCGGCGAGCGCCTCGCCCCGGAACCCGAGCGAGTCGATCCGCTCGATCGGGCCCTCGGGGGACAGTTTGCTGGTCGCATGGCGCTCGACGGCGAGCTCGAGCTCGTCGGGGGCGATCCCCTGACCGTCGTCCGCGACCTCGATGCGCGCGGTCCCGCCTTCCTCGACGCGCACCGACACGTTCGCGGCGCCGGCGTCGACCGCGTTCTCCACGAGCTCCTTCACGACCGAGGCCGGTCGTTCGACCACCTCGCCCGCGGCGATCCGCTCGATGGTCGAGGGAAGGAGACGGCGTATCGGGCGCGAGGGCGGGCGTTCGTCGCTCATCGGTCCCCGTCGGTCGATTCTTCGACCCGGCGGCGGAGGGTGCGAAGCCGCTCCAGCGCCTCCTCGGGGGTGAGCCGATCGAGATCCAGCCGGCGGAGCTCGTCGGCCAACGGTTCCTCCCCCTCCGACCCTCCGCCGAGGAGGACGGCCTGGGTGTACCGCGGGGTCCGCTGCCGGCCCCGGCCGGGGCCGGGACCGAGAGGCCGACCCCGCCCGCCTCCAGCTCGCGGAGCAACCGCTCGGCCTCCGCGAGCACCGACGGCGGCAGGCCGGCAAGGCGGGCCACGTGGACCCCGTAGCTTCGGTCCGTGGAACCCGGGACGAGGCGGTGCAACAGGACGATCCCGTCCGGACGGTCCTGGACCGCGAAATGGGCGTTGCGCGCCGCCTTCAGGGCGCGCACGAGGTCGGTGAGCTGATGGTAGTGCGTCGCGACGATCGTCCGGGCTTGGGCAGTGTCGTGGAGGTGGCGCAATGTCGCCCACGCGATCGCGAGGCCGTCGAACGTGCTGGTCCCCCGGCCCACCTCGTCCAGCAGGACGAGCGAGTGCTCGTCGGCGGACCGGAGGATCTCCGCGACCTCGCTCATCTCCACCATGAAGCTCGACTTCCCTCGTCCGATCTCGTCGGTGAATCCCATCCGGGTGAACAGCTGGGTGATGCACCCGACGCGGGCGAACCGCGCCGGGACGAACGACCCCGCCTGGGCCAGGACCACGAGCAGTCCGACCTGGCGCATGTACGTCGACTTGCCGGACATGTTCGGCCCGGTGAGCACGAGGAGACGGTCCGACGCGGTATCGAGGTCGGTATCGTTCGGCACGAACCGTTCGGCAAGGGACCGCTCGAGCACCGGATGCCGGCCCTCGCGCACGACGAGGCTTCCGGACGCATCCACCTGGGGCCGGACGTAGCCGCGGGTCTGCGCGAGGTGCGCGAACGTCGCCAGCGTGTCGACCTCCCCCACGGCGCGGGCGAGGCGATGCACCGCGACCACGTGGGGATCGATCCGGCCGAGCAGCTCCTCCCACCGGGACTCGGCCGCGGTCCGGGCCGCTTCGCGCGCCTCGAGGATCTTGTGCTCGATGACCTCGAGCTCCTCCGTGATGAAACGCTCCGCCTGGGCGACCGTCTGCCGGCGGTGGAAATGCGGCGGGACCCGGGCGAGATGGGGTCGTGTGACCTCGATGTAGTAGCCGAACACCTGGTTGTATCCGACCTTGAGCCCCTTGATCCCGGTCGCCTCCTGCTCGCGGCGTTCGAGCGCCGAGAGCTCCGCGAGGGCCGCGTCCTCCGCCGACTTCCAGCGGTCGACGTCGGGCGCGTGACCCGACCGGAACAGGTCCTGCGGCTCCGCGCCGGGGGCGATGGCGTCCGGCAGCGCAGCGTCGAGCTGCGCCCCGAGTTCGAGGGGCACGGTGAGTTCGTCCCGAAGTTCCGCGAGCCGTCCGCCGAGCCCCTCGGTCTCCAGCCGGACCCGCACGGCGCTCACGGTCCGCAGGCTCGATCGCAAGGAGACCAGCTCCTCGGGACGGACCCTTCGGCCGGCAACCCGGGTGGCGATCCGGCTGAGGTCCGCCACGCCCTTGAGTCGCTCCCGAAGGTCCTCGAGAGAGGCCCCGCGTTCGACAAGGTTCGCGACCGCTTCGTGACGGGCGACAATCGGGTCGACGTCCGCGAGAGGGTTCGTCAGCCAGAACGACATTGTCCGCCGCCCGGGGGCCGTCATCGTCTCGTCCCAGACATCGAGCAGCGTCGTGCCCTCCGTGTCGTCCGGATTCATCGGTCGGTTGATCTCGAGGTGACGCAGCGTCTTCGAGTCCAGCACGAGGCGCCGTCCGGCGGCGCCGCGCTCGACGACGGCCAGATGCGGCAGCAGGCGAGGCTGCGTGGCCCGAAGATACGACCCAAGCCGTCGATCGGATTCCGACACGAGCTCGGGAACCCCACTGGCCGCGCGCAGGGCGGGCGGGAGCTCGCTCTCAAGAAGCGGCGACGGGGCCCCTTCCAGCCGGGCGCCCGGGAATTCGCGACGAAGCACGCCGACCAGCGCGGGTGCGTCGCCCCGCTCCTCGACCCAGAGGATCTCGCGGGGCTGGAACGGCGCGAGCGCCGACACCAGCCCTTCCGCCCCCGGCCCGTCGGCCTCGCCCCGCAACCATTCGCCGGTCGAGACGTCCACCGCCGAGTAGGCGCCGGCCCCGTTTCGCCGCAGGACGGCCGTGACGAGGAAGCTGTGGTCCGACCCGCCGAGGATCTGGTCCTCCACGACCGTGCCGGGCGTCACCACGCGGGTCACGTCGCGCCGGACCAGACCCTTCGCCTGTCGGGCGTCCTCGACCTGGTCGCACAGAGCGACCTTGTACCCTTTCCGGACGAGGCGCCCCAGATACGTTTCGACCGCGTGGTGCGGCACGCCGGCCATGGGCATCCGGACGCCGTGGGCGTCCGCCCCCCGGGCGGTGAGGACCACGTCCAGCTCGCGCGCGAGCAGCTTGGCGTCGTCCCCGAACGTTTCGTAGAAATCGCCGACGCGGAACAGGACCAGGTGGCCCGGGTAGCGTGACTTCACGCTCTCGTACTGGTCGAGAAGCGGTGAGGCGACGCTCGCGTCGGGCATCGACGACTCGGCGAGCGAGATATCGCTTATAATCCGGCGCAAGTGGACGTTCCACCGTCGCGCGGGACCGGCGCCCGGTAGGCGGTCGCGTTGTGCCGACAGCGTCCCGAGCTTCGCCGCTCGGCGCGCCCGCGCCCGGCGCCGCTGAGGGGGAGATTTGAACTCCCGTGGCGTTGCCGCCACCAGCTCTCAAGGCTGGCGCCTTGCCGGGCTAGGCTACCTCAGCGCGGGCGACCGGAGCGGCCGGCCCCCGATTAAAGCGTCGGTGCTCCGGGGTTCGCGGGCCCGGTATGCAGGTGCCGGGAGCTTCGCCACGGACCGAGCGCCGGTCCGTCGTTTCGAACCCGGGTAGTCAGCTTGGAAGGCTGACATCCTACCACTAGATTACACCTGCACGCCTGCCCGCGAACGGCGGGCGACCGGGTTCGGCCGTTAATGTTTTGGGGTCGGCTCGTGGCCGGACGGCGCGGCGAGGTCAACGAGGGCGACGCGCTCCAGCACCAGTCCTTCCCACGCCGTCTCGGGGACCGCCGCGCGCTCGGCCGCCGTGATCCCCAACCGCTCCAGCATTGCCGCGTCGACCGGACGGGGGTAGGCCGACGGGTCCGGCTCCAAGCCGAACCGGACCAGGAGCGCGGCGGGGTCGTGCGGCCGTTCGGCCACGAGCACGAAATGGGTCGTGGCATCCGCCACCCCGACCTTGGCCAGCGCCCGCGGCAGCTGATCGTCCCCGGCGACGTAAAGGGCGAGCTCGGCCGACCGGTCCCGAAGGCGGGACTCGCCGCGGCCGCGCGACCGGCCCAGATGCGCCCACGCCGAGAGTAGGTGGCGCTCGCCCGCGATCGCGTCCGCATCGAAGAGGGCGACGAGCGCGGGAGACTCTTGGGAGAGGGTCCGCAACGCCAGGATCACGTCCTTGGTCTTGGGCGCGCCGGGCGCTCGTCGCCGGGCACCGACGGCACGCAGGGCGCGTTCCTCTGGAGGGGGAAGGGGCGGCACGGTAATTCATTCGGCGAGGAACTTCAAGAATTCCTCGCGCGTCCGGGGTTTCAGAGTGTAGTTCTCCTTCTTTTCCCGACCGATCGTGGAGGTCGGCGTCGGCCCGTAATCGTGGCCCGGCAGCACGACCAGCGCATCGTCCAGCCGGACGACCCGGTGGAGGAGGCTGTCGTACATCTCGGACGGGTCGCCGCCGGGCAGGTCCGTGCGGCCGCATTCGCCCACGAAGAGGGTGTCGCCCGTCGCGAGGTGGCCCTCGAACAAGTAGAGCACGCTGTCCTTCGTGTGGCCGGGCGTGTGGAGTACCTGGACCTTCAGCCGCCCGACCGAGATCGCGTCGCCGTCCTCCACGGAGACGTCCTGGCCCAGCGGGGCCGACCGGTGCGCCACGACCTTCGCCCCCGTGCGGGACCGGACCTCGTCGTTGCCCGCGACGTGGTCGCGATGGCTGTGCGTGTTGAGGACGTAGCCGACCTTCACACGTCGCTCGTCGATCGCCTCCAGCACCGGCTCAATGCCATACGACGGGTCGATCACGACCGCATCGCCCCCTTCGGACTCCGCCACCAGGTAGGTGAAGTTCAGGTACGGGCCGATGCGGAACTGCTCGAGGAGCACGACGCGTCGAGCGGGGCAGCGTATTTTACAGTGGAGGGAGCGCGGGCGCGGCCTCGGCGCGCCGGGGACGGGGCGGGCGCTACGGATCGCGCCGGCCCGTCACCGCGTCGATCACGACCCGCCCTTCCGCGCCTTCCGCGTACCAGTGGGGTACGTACAGCAGGACGAACGGGCCGAGCCGGACGTCGTCCACCGACGGCGGCACGCGGCGCGTCTCGATCACGAGCGCCCCACCGTGCTGCTCCGAGTGGTCGACGCGGACCGTGTGCTCGCGCCGGATCGCCTCGATGGCCAGCGGCGTGGCGACCGACTCCGCGAACTGGGGGGAGAGACGCTGGTGCGGCTCCGCGACCTCGCCGACCAGCTCGCGCTCGCCTTCTTCCCAGACCTCGGCCCGACGGTTCGCAGCGTTCACCGCGACCACCCGGTGCAACACCGCGCCGCGACCCCCGTCGACCGACGCGGGTCGGACGTGGTAGGCCGCCACGTAGTACGGGACGAGGCGGAGGGTGTAGCGGGGGTGGTCGACCCCAGAGAGAGCTTCGGCCTCGGCTCGGCCGATGCGGGGCCGGATCGTCCGGTCCCCGGGACGGACCATCGGGAACGGGAGGTCGAAGAAACCGGGGTCCTCCGAACCATCGAGCGCCGCGTCCGCTTCGGTCGGCGACGGGAGCAAAATCTCCCCCAGCGCCGGGCCGAGGGTGGTCGGGTCCAGCACCTCGATGCCGTGGTCGGCCGCCAGGCCCCGGGTGTTCGGGCCGGGGTCGTCGTCGTAGACGATCGTTCGACGCACCGAGTCGACCGGGAACAGCCGCTCGATCTCGGCCGGGGGCCGGGCGGTCGGGGCGATCACGACCGAGCGGTGGTCCCGGGGCCGCACCGCGATCGTGACCCCGGCCCGGGCCTCCAGTCGATACCCGGCCGCCTCGAGGAGGCGCACGAGGGTGGAGGAGCGGGGTATCGGGGGAACCATCGCCGGAAGGTGCGCCGCCCATGATATGTTCGTTCCGCTCCTGGGGCGGTGCCGTTCGGAGCCGACGCCTCCCCGGTGGACCCCACGTGTCGCGATACTGGCTCGGGTGCTCCGGTTGGGCGTACGACGACTGGGTCGGCCCGTTCTACCCCCGAGGGACGCCGCCGTCGGAGTTCTTGGAGCGGTACGCCCGCGTCTTCCGGACGGTGGAGGTCGATTCGAGCTTCTACCGTGCCCCGAGCCCGTTCCTCGTGCGACGCTGGGCGGACCGGACCCCGCCAGGATTCCGATTCTCGTTGAAGATCCCGAAGGACGTGACCCACGGACCGGGGGCCGCGGACTCGCCCGGCGTCCTCCAGACGTTCCTCGCGAGCCTCGCTCCCCTCGAGCAAGCGGGGAAGCTCGGCCCCGTCGTGCTCCAGTTTCCGGCCTCGTTCCGCCGCGGACGCCAGGCTGCCCAGTTCGCAAGCCTCCTCGAGAGGGTTCCCCGCCGGTACGCGCTCGCCGTCGAGCTGCGGCACGACTCGTGGTGGGTGGAGGCGACCCGTCGCGAACTGGAGTCGCGCGGAGCCGCGCTCGTCTGGTCGGTCCTTCCGGGCACCCAGCCGCCCGCGTGGCGGACCGCGGACGTCGTGTACGCGCGCTTCATCGGCGACCGCGCCCTGGACCGGTTCGACCGTGTCCAACGGGAGGGTCGGCCCGCCCTCGAGGCGATGCGCGGCCGGTTCGACGAGGAGGGACTCACGGCGAGCGCGGTCTACGCCTACTCCAACAACCACTTCATGGGGTTCGCGCCGGCCACCGTCCGCGAGCTCGCGGAGGTCCTGCACGAGCCGCTCCGCGGCTGTCCCGGGCGTCCGGCCGGCAAGGGCAGGCGACGCTGGACGACCTGCCGGACGGCGGCGGACCCGGTAGCTAGTCGGCGTCGTCCGACCGGAACGTCCCCTCGGCGACTCCCGTTCGGGCCAAGTTATTATAGCCCGCGCAGGGGTCCGAATCGTAGACGATGGGAGAGGCTGCCACCCTGCGCGTCGCCGAGGCGTTCCAGCAGGATATCGGCTTGGGGACCGCCCGTCTCGACGTCCAGACGCGGCAACGGCTCAAGGTCGGCCTCGGGGACATCGTCGAGATACGCGGCCGGAAGGCCACCCCGGCAATCGTCGAGCCGGGCCCAGCCCGACGACGAGGGCAAGGGACTGGTTCGGATCGAGGCGGTCGTCCGCCGGAACGCCGGCGTCAGCATCGGGGATCGCGTGGCGGTCCACCGCGCGGACTGCCCGAACGCCGACGCGATCACGATCGCGCCGATCTACGCCGGATCGGCACGGATGGACCTCGGACCCGGTCTCGAGAGCTTCGTCGCGAAGGCCCTCTCCCGGCGGCCGTTCGTTCGCGGCGACGTATTCGTGATCCCGGGCGTCTTCCTGATGGGCGGCTCGCTGCCGTTCATGGTCGTCTCGACCCAGCCGAAGGGGACCGTCCAGGTCGCCCCCTCCACCCAGATCACGATCCGCGAGGACACGGTCAGCGAAGCCGAGGTCGCCGCGCCGCGCGTCTCGTACGAGGACATCGGCGGCCTCCAGGAGAAGCTCGGCCGCGTCCGGGAGATGATCGAGCTCCCGCTGAAGCACCCCGAGCTGTTCGACCGCCTGGCGATCACCCCGCCGAAGGGCGTGCTGCTGTACGGCCCCCCGGTACCGGGAAGACCCTCATCGCCAAGGCCGTCGCGAACGAGGCCGGGGCCCACTTCATCGGGATCCAGGGACCCGAGATCATCTCGAAGTACTACGGGGAGAGCGAGAAGGAGCTACGGGAGAAGTTCGAGGACGCCGAGAAGAACGCGCCCAGCGTGATCTTCATCGACGAGCTCGACTCCATCGCGCCGCGACGGGACGAGGTCGTCGGCGAGGTCGAGCGTCGGGTCGTCGCCCAGCTGCTCACCCTGATGGACGGCCTCTCGGGACGGGGGAACGTCATCGTCATCGCGGCGACCAACCGGGAGGAGGCGATCGACCCCGCGCTGCGCCGACCCGGCC
Source organism: uncultured Thermoplasmata archaeon (assembly GCA_963804505.1). GTDB lineage: Archaea > Thermoplasmatota > Thermoplasmata > Lutacidiplasmatales > UBA184 > Lutacidiplasma. The sequence continues at coordinate 481,565 of CAWDQP010000010.1, read as the reverse complement.
GGTTCGACCGCGAGATCGAGATCGGCGTCCCGACGCAGGAAGGACGCCTGGAGATCCTTCAGATCCACACCCGTGGCATGCCGATCGAAGGGAGCGAGAAGGACCGCGAGCGGACGCTCAAGGAGCTCGCGGCCCAGAGCCACGGCTTCGTCGGCGCGGACCTTTCGTCGCTGGCCCGCGAGGCGGCGATGCGCGCCCTGCGGCGCTACCTGCCCGAGATCGACTTCGACCAGCCGATCCCGCTCTCCCTCCTCGAGAAGATGAAGGTCACCGAGAACGACTTCAAGGAGGCGCTGAAGCAGATCGAGCCCTCCAGCCTCCGGGACGTCACGGTCGAGGTCCCCTCGACCCGGTGGGACGAGGTCGGCGGCGTCGACCGGGTCCGGAGGATCCTGGAAGAGTCGGTCGAGCTGCCGTTCAAGAACCCGCAGGTCTACCGGCACATCGGGATCGAGCCGCCCCGCGGCATCCTGCTCTACGGGCCGCCCGGCGTCGGAAAGACCCTCCTCGCAAAGGCGGTCGCGACCCAGAGCCAGGCGAACTTCATCTCCGTGAAAGGACCCGAGGTGATGAGCAAGTGGGTCGGCGACAGCGAGAAGGCGATCCGGATGATCTTCAAGAAGGCCCGCCAGGCCTCCCCCTCGATCGTCTTCATCGACGAGATGGATTCGATCGCGCCCCGACGCGGCCTCCAGACGTCGAGCGGCGTCACGGAGCGGATCGTCAACCAGCTGCTCACGTCGATCGACGGTCTCGAGTCCCTCGAGCGGGTGCTCGTGATCGCGGCGACGAACCGCCCCGACATCATCGACGAGGCGCTCCTCCGGACCGGCCGGTTCGACCGGATGCTGTTCGTCGAGCCGCCCGACGTCGCGGGGCGCATCGAGATCCTGACGGTCCATACGAGCAAGATGCCGCTCGCGGACGACGTCGACCTGGCCCAGCTGGCCGCGCACACCGAGGGGTACGTCGGGAGCGACCTGGCCGCGCTATGCCGGGAGGCCGGGCTGACGGCGATCCGGGAGAACCTGAAAGCGTCGAAGGTCACCCGCGCGCACTTTGAAGCCGCGCTGAAACAGGTCCGCGCGTCGTGCGATCCCGAGACCCTCCGGTTCTACGAAGAGTTCGAGAAACACCTCTTCCGCGAGCGGGTCGCGCGCCGCCGGGAAGAGCCGGTCGAAGCGATCTACCGCTGACGAGCGGGCGCGTCGCCCGGCGCGCGAGCAAGCTATAAGTAATGGGGCTAGGTTCGGCCGCCGCCCTCGAGAGAGGACGAAGCAGACCGGGAGTAGTGAAACAGTTGGCGTCGCATCTGCCGCGCGTGGCCCTGATGGCCCTGGTGGTCGTTCTGCTGGCGAGTTCGCTGGCATCGATCGTCGGAGCCACTCCGGCCGCATCGACGAGCTACCGTCTGACCGGATACGTGACCCAGCCGGGGGGCGCGGGCGCCCCGCCGGTGCCGGCGGGCGTGCAGGTAGATCTCGTCTCGCGGGGCACCGCGACGGTCTACACGGCCACGGTCACCGGCAACGGCGGCCAGTTCACGTTCACCACCGCGAGCACCGCCGGGGCCTTGGGTCCCGGATATTGGGGTCTCTGGGTTCCCGCGGAGGCGAACATCAGCCTTACGCACTGCGGCCAGTGCGCTGTCCTCCCGCAGAGCCAGAACCCGACGTTCGCCTTCTACAACGGCTCGGAGCTGACGGACGCGAACTACTCCGTCGCGCTCCCGAACGTCGCCGTCCTCCCCTACAACGCCACGCTGAACGGCACGGTCATGTCGGGCGGCGCCCCGGATCAGGGCGCGATCGTCTCGCTGCTCGCCCCCGAGTTCAACGGGCTCGTTCTCTCGAACGCTACCTCCAACGCCACGGGCATCTACGGACCGATGCACGTCCCCGAAGGGACCTGGGTCATCCAGACGGTCCAAGCGTCGGGGGGTAGCACCTACACGAACAGCACGAACCTCACGATCGCCTCCCGGACCCCGCCGCTGTTCAACCCCGTCCTGAAGAGCTACTTCCTCTCGGGCCGGATGAACGTCACGGCCGGGTTCGTCCCGACCGCCGGCAACGCGACCCTCTACGACCCGACGAACCACTACATCTACTCGACCGCGACCGCCCCGGGCGGGTACTACGGCTTCGCCACCTACCCCGCGGGCTTCACCGGCAGCGCCAAGCAGGCGTTCAACGTGATCCTCGCGGCCGGCGGCTACCAGACCGCGGCGTACATCGCCAACGTCACGACCGCTTCCGCGCTGACGCGTAACGTCCTCGTGTCGCCCATCACCCACGCCGAGCTCGGGTTGTTCGACACGACGCTCAACTTCTCCGCGCTCAACGTGCTGAACGGTAGCGGGAACCTTAGCGTGACGACCAACGTAACGCTCGGGAACGACTCGTCCGTCCCGAACCTGCCGAACGGATCGGTGGGACAGCTTTGGGCCCAGCTGGGCCTCGACTTCAACAACTCGCTTGTCTTCCCGTCGGCCGACAACGCGGCCCTCCAGAGCTGGATCGCTTCGACCGGGCCGTTCTTCCCCGCGACCCAGGCAATGACCACCGTCAACGGCACCGGGTTCGTGGCCCCGAACGCCACCCAGGCGCCCGCGAGCTTCGCCTCGCAGTGCACGACCTCGTGCGGACTCGGGAGCAACGCGAACATCTCTTACTCGTGGAACCACCTCTACGCGCTCAACGGGACGGTCCCCCTGAACGCCTCGTACTACACGATCTCGTTCGCCTTCAAGCACCCGACGAGCCCGTCGGACCTGTTCAACTACAGCGTGGTGCTGCCGAAGGGGTACGTCCTCGCTTCGCCCACCACTGCCCCCGCTCAGACCAGCTTGGTCGGCGTCGGGCCGAACGGGACCTGGACCCACTTCACCCTGGTCTCCAAGGTGAGCTCGACCGCCTCCGCCGACGCGAAGTTCAAGGTCGTCAAGCTCGGAACTCCGACCCCGATCGTCAACGTCTCGGTCAACAACTTCGCGTTCTCGAAGGCGAACGTCCTCAACTCGAGCGAGGGCAACTACTCGGTCGTGGTCGGCAAGGGCCAGAACGTGACCTTTAGCGCGATCAACTCCACCTATCCGGTCGGAACGAACGCGACCAGCTTCACGTGGAACTTCGGCGACGGCAACAGCACCACGACCAACAACACGAGCGCGAACCACACCTACACGAAGTCGACCGGGACGGGCAACTGCACCGGAAGTCTCACGATCCACGCCTCGGGCGGGACCGTGAATTCGACCGCCTTCCACGTCTACGTGGTGAACGCCACCGCGCCCGTCGCGAACATCTCGAGCAACGCGTCCGCGAACTATTCGGTCGGGGGCCACCCCTACCTCATCGTGAACTGGAGCGATACGCTCTCGTTCAACGCGTCCTTGAGCACGATCGCCCCGCCGAACGTCCTCTCGATCGCCTACTACAAGCTCGTGGGCGCGAAGGGGTTCAACACCTCCCAGAATTTCTCGGTCAGCAAGGGCGCCAACTGGAGCTCGAACTGGAGCTTCCAGTTCAACGGTGTCACGGGCGCAGGCAGCTACATCACCGCCGGGAACGTCGGGGGCCACTCCGTGCCTTTCAAGGGTGGCTGGCAGTACAACCTCACACTGACGGTCTGGACCGCGACCGGCAAGTCGGCGAACACCACCCTCGTCATCCTGGTGAACGACACGCAGATCCCGACCGCCGCCTTCCGGCTGCAAACGTTGTCCGGGAAGGTCGTGCCGTCCACGGGCCTCACCGAAGCCTCGAACGGGACCGCCGCGGTCGTCCTGAACGCTTCGGCGTCGAACAACCCGAACGGAAGCCAGATCGTGAAATTCGTCTGGAAGATCAACAACACGGCGAGCAACTGGACCAACAAGACCCTCGGACCGTTCACCACGGCGAAGAAGCCGTTCCCCGTGCTCTGGCTGCCGCCCCAGACGACGGTCTACTCCATCAACCTCAACGTCACTGACGAGAACGGCAACTACTCCAACTCGACGCAGACGCTCAGCGTCTCTCCGAACGCGACCACGCGCCCGATCTTGGAGGCCACCAACCTGACCGGCCCGACGTCCCTCACGCAGGGCACGACCTCCACGTTCTACGTGAACGTCACCATCGGCGGCGGCTCGAAGGCGGTCGCGAAGAATGTGACGGTGAGCTGGTACATCCTCGGCTCGTCGGGGACCGGCTCGAAGACCTTCTTCTCCGGCTCCCCGGCTCGGTGCTGTTCTACAACTACACCTCGAAGGGCGTGCCCAACTCGACCGCCTTGGTGAGCGTGGGTGGCAAGCTCCCAGAAGTCGCTTACAACAAGACGATCCGCGCGGTCATCACGTGGAGCCCGCCGGTCACGGGGAACTTCATCGTCTACGCGAACGCCACGTGCGACAACGAGTTCCCGGCCGATTACGGGACCGTGAACATCGCGTCGCTCGCGGTCTCCATCCACCCGAGCACCACGACGGAGCTGCTCGAGTACGGCGGGATCGCCGCGGCGGTCGTGGTCGTCCTGCTCGTGCTCGTCTGGTGGTACCGCCGACGTGGAACCCCTCGCGGGGGCGTGTCCAAGCCTACGACCGGTAAGGGCGGCCTCGAGCGCGGCTCGAAGAAGGCCGAGCCCGAAGACGACGACGATTCGTAGGACGTAGGGGCCACGGCCCCGTCACGGGGTCGGGCCTCGGACCGCCGAACCCCCGCTCCGGGGACCCGGCCGCTCGACCGAGGATCAGCCGGTACGGGCCGACCTCGTCCAGGAGGTCAACGTGCGAGAGGAGCATCCGGCGGCAGCAGTACCGCCGCAGCCCGAGGGCGTCCATCACGGCGCCGGCGGGCTCGCCGCGCGTCGTGCGCTCGCGGTACTCGTCCCAGTGCTGGCCGATCACCGCGCCGCAGGTGAAGCAGCGGACCGGCACCATCATCGTCATCGCGCGTCGACCTCCCCTTAACGGTAGGACTTCTGGCGACGCGCCCGCGCGCCGCGGCCACCGGGCCGCTTCGGGAGCTTGCGCCGGGGGTCGTTCACGATCAGCGAACGGTCGTAGCGCTTGAACGTCTCGCGGAGCGAGGCGTCCTTCAGCCACTCGAGGAGTCCGCGTGCGACCGCCGTGCGCGCCGCGGAGGCCTGCCCCACGATCCCGCCGCCGCGGGCGGTGACCGTGATGTCAAGGTTCTTCGCGCGCTCCCCGACCATCAGGAGCGGTTCCTGGATCTTCTGGCGGGCGAGCTCGGGCTCGACGAATTCGAGCGGCCGGTCGTTGAACCGCACGAGGCCCACGCCCTTGCGGATGCTCGCCCGGGCGACGGCCGACTTGCGCTTGCCTGTGGCCAGGACCACCACCGGGGCCTTCACACGTGGGCTCCCAGGAGGCGGGTGATGTCGGCGAGGGTCATGGGCGTTCGGAGAGCGGGGCGGGCCTTGGCGGCCTCGAGGGTCTCCGCGGGCGCCCCCTTCAGCTCCTCGGGGACCCCGATGTGGACCTGGAGCCGCTCGAACGCCTTCCAGCCGAGCGTCTTCTGGTGCGGGAGCATGCCGCGCACGGTGCGCCGGAAGATGCGGTCGGGGTACCGCGGAAAGTGCGGGCCCTTGCGGACCGAGCCGCGGGCGCGGGCGGCGGTGTAGTTCGCGATGACCATCGCGCGCGCGCCGGTGACGATGCTCTTCTCGGCGTTGACGACGACGATCGACTCGCCCTTCAGGAGGCGCTTCGCGATCACGCTCGCCGCACGGCCGAGCACGAGGCCGCTCGCGTCCACGACCGTCGGAGGGCGGGCGGGCGGGGCCGGAGCGTCAGGCAAGGAAGCGTACCCCCTTGCCGTCGGGCTTCGCCTTCACGAGCTCGCCCAGCGAGAGCGCCGAGCCGCCGGCCGCGTGGACCTTCGCTCGCGCCTCGGCCGAGTAGGAGAACGCTCCGACCGTGAGCCGCTTCGACAGCGGACCCTCGGAGAGGAGCTTCCCCGCCACGGCGATCGTCTCGTCGGCCACCGCGAGGCGTTCGAGCTGGCCGACGTTGAGAGGAACGAGGGAATGACGCGACCGTTCGAGCCGATCCGCCACCGACGCCCAGACGGGCGCGTGATGCGCCCGGGCCGCGCGCCGGAGCTCGACCAGCACCCGGAGCAGTTCGGGATTCCCCTTACGAAAACGACGGGCCATGGGCGGAGGGCCCTCGACCCGGGTGCGCGATATAAGCATTGCCGCCGCCGACCGGTCGGCGTTCGCCGCGCGACGACGTCGACCGTCACGAACTCGCCGGGAACGCTTCCGATAGCCGAGAACGATTAAATACGGCCCCCCCGTCTTCAGCGCTCGAGGCCCTCCCAATGCGTAAGTTCCTCACCGAGCTTCGCGGCAAGACCGTGATGACCAACGACGGACAGATCCTCGGCATGATCGACAATTTCGTCGTGGACACCACGTCGGGTGGCATAGCCCACCTGCTCGTTACCCCCAGCGAGGACGTTGAGCAGCGACTGTTCCAGAGCGATACGACCGGCCGCCTCGTGCTCCCTTTCAAGAGCATGCGCGCGGTGAAGGACGTCGTCGTGATGGACCTTGGGAAGTAACGCCCCCCAACCCCCTTACGTATCCGTCGTCGTCACCGTCCGCAACGAGGAGCGGCACATCGCCCAACTCCTCGAAAGCCTCCTCGTCCAGGAGGCTCCGTTCGAGGTCGTTCTCGTCGACGCCGAGAGCCGGGACCGCACCGTCGCGATCGCCGAATCGGTCGCCGCACGCGCCCCGGGCGTGATCCGGATCGTGGTCCGCCCCGGCTCACGAGGGGTCGGCCGCAACGTGGGCGTGGAGAACGCCCGCGGCGAGTATGTCGCCTTCATCGACGGCGACTGCTTCGCCGACTCCCAGTGGCTCCACCAGCTCCGGGAGCGGTTCGCGCCGGGGATCGTCGTCGCCGGGAAGACCGTGACCGTCGGCAAGCCGCGGTTCGGTGAGCTGGAGCGGGTCGAGCTGTTCCAGGGGGGTACGACGTCACGTACCCGTCGTGCAATCTCGTCTACGAGCGCGCCGCGTTCCTTCGCCTCGACGGGTTCGACCCCCGGTTCATCACCGCGGAGGACATCGACCTCAACCTGCGGGCGGTCCAGGCCGGCGCCTCGATCGTCTTCGAGTCGCGCGCGGTCGTCTACCACCACATGCGCGGCTCGTTCGTCCGCTTCCTCTACCAGGCGTTCTGGAACGGCTACGGGAGAAAGCAGCTCACGGAGAAGCACGGAAACCTCTGGGGCCGCTACCGGATGCGCCGGCTCATGCACGGCCAGCAAGGGCCGATCGCCTGGGCGCGCCTCGCGGCGGCGTTCGGGGGCTACGCGACCCGCATGCTGACGGGCGGTGGGTCGCGCCTCGGAACCGGGACCTACGGAGCTGACGGACTCGCCGCGCGCGCGGCGGCCTCAGTTCGCCTTCAGGAGGTCGGCGACCTTGGCGACCTCGGCGAGGACCTTGGTCACGTCGGCCGTCTGGTCGACGACCGCGACGAGGAGCGCCTTCTTGCCGCTCCCGACGATGATCGTCTTCGAATCGTTACCCTCGACCACGATCCGCTCGGGCGCGGCGCGGTTGAGCTCGGTGTTCGCGGTCGCGGCGGCGCCGAGGATCGTGGCGCACATGATCGCGAACGTCTCGGTGTATACGCCGGCGGGGACGTCGGCGTACAGGACCAGGCCGTCGCGCGACACGAGCGCGGTGGCGATGCCGCCGATGCGGCTCTTCAGGTCCTTGATGACGGAGCCTACGTTCCCGGTGGCCATCATTCGTTCATCTCTCCTCAGACCTCTTCGACCCGGAAGCGGCACTCTCGTTGCCCGGTGCTTGCGCACGCCTCTTCTGTGCATTTAACGCGCCCCCCCTTAAAACGTTCGTAGAACTCGCGAAGCATGCCCCGGAGGCGGTGGCAGGTCGGAATATCGCTCGGAGCGACCTCGATCGACCCCTTCGCGACCACCTCGTGGTCGGTGAAACGGATCTCCTCGACCCACCCCCGCTCGACCAGGATCTTCGAGGCCCGCTCGAAGAAGTGCGGCTTGTCCTTGAGGGCCTCCTCCGCCATCGCCGTGCCCATCACCGACCCTTCCTTGAAGAAGAGACCGTGGCAGGCGTGGGACATGACCCCCTCGTAGAGGTCCTTGATCTTACGCAACTCCGTCTGGTCGATCTTGACAAAGCGACCGGCCATCGGCACGGCCGTCACGGGGGACCCTTCTATATAAGTTGCCCGGCAGACGCGCGCGAGCGATTCACGGGCCCTCGGCCGCGTCGATTTCGTCGCCCTCTTCCGGGGGCGCCGGGGCCTCGAGAGCCGCCTCCAGCCCATCGAGCCCGGCGATACGGGCGCCGTGGACGCTGGGCCACGCGCCGGTCCGGTCGAGGAGGATCCCGCGCAAGCCCGCGCGGTGCGCGGCGCGCGCGTCGCTCCAGAACAAATCCCCGACGAACGCAACGCGGCCCGGCGAGCTCGCCAGCTTCTCCACGGCGGCCCGGAACGCGGCGCCGGCGGGGACCGCGGGGCCGGGATCGTCCCCGGCGAGGAGAAGGATCGCCTCGGGCAGCCCCGCCCGCCGGAAGAGCCACCGGGCGGACTCGAGGGGGAGCGGGGTGGCCACGCCGACCTTGAGCCCGCGCGCCCGGAGCTTCTCGAGCGTCGGGGCGACGTCCGGGTACCGCTCGATCTCGCCCTGCGGTCGCAGGATGCGTCGCACGACGGCCTCGGTCTCGACAGGCGGCAGCGGATGCCCCGCGATCGCCCAGAGGGTCTCGGTCAGGTGTTCGCGCAGCGCGGCGACGTCCGCGGGGGGCGCTTTGCCGATCGCGCCCTGCCAGCGCCGGCGGTCCCAGCTGCGCTGCGAGCGGCGGATCATCGCGTGCGCGTGCCGTGCCCCGAGGATCGGGCCCTGCGGGCGCCACGCCCACTGCCACGCTCCGACGGTCTGGAACGGTACGAGGACGTCGTCCAGGTCGAACAGGACCGCGTCGAGGTCGGTCTCGGGGGACATGTCGCTCCGAGACTAGGCTCGGCCGCTCTTCTGGAGTTCGAGGAGGTCCTCGGTCGAGACCTTCTCGCCCTTCTTGAGCCGGGCGAGGAAGTCCTCCTCGCGCGGCGCCTCCGCCGCGGCCCAGCCGGACGGAACGCGTCCGCCGCGGGCGGCGTAGAGGAGCTTCTCGATGTCGCGGACCTCCTCGATGGAGGCGATGTGGGACCGGTGCGCCTCGTCGGCCTGCGCCTTGACCTCGATCAGCTTCGCCTGGATCTCCTCGGCCTGGCGCCTCAGGTCGTCCACGGATTCGTAGAGCGCGACCATCGCCTCGTGGGCCTTCTGGGCGTCCTCGGCGAGCTGGCCGACCGCCGCGTGATGCTTCTCGGCCTCGATGCGGGCCTCGGCGAACGCCTGCAGCGTACCGCCGACCTCGGGGTCGCTCCGGAGTTGCGTCGTCCTGCTCCCGGAGCGCCGCCTCGAGGCGCTTCATCTCCTCCACCAGCCGCTTCTCCTGCTCGCCGGTGAGCGCGGTCGTCATGTGGCGGAACTCGAGCTCTTTGAGGTCCTTCCGTAGGCGCCATACGGGCACCGCGCCGGTCGGCGGCGGCCGGGCCCGCTTCATCTCCTGGACCTTCTCGCCGAGCTCCTGGAGACGCCCGTTCCACTCCTCGCGGAGCCGCTTCGCCTCGCGGACGTCCGCGTTGAGGGCGTCGCGGTGACGCCGATGCTCCTGCGCCTCGGCGCTCTTCTCGTGAATCGCGTCCAAGAGCGCCCCACGAGCGTCCGCGATGGTCCGGGCCTCCGCGTTCAGCCGGTCGCGCTTCGCGCGCCACTCGTCGGCACGCTCGTTCGACTCGGCCCTCTTCTTGTCCAGCTCGTCCGTCGCCTCGGTCAAGCAGCCACCGCTTCCCCGGCCGACATCGGCCGGGGCGGGAAGTTTTCGACGAGTACCCTCGATATAAAGGCTCCGAACGGGAGCGGCGCGGCGCGACCGTCGGGTTCCACTGGCACATCACGCTAATATTCGAGGGCCCCGCTGAATCGGCCCGTGGAGGAGGTCGGCCGAATCTTCGGCGACGTCGGCCTCGGCCAGTTCCATCTCATCCTCGTCCATCCGGTCGAGCGCGGCGACTACCTCGCGGTCGACGACGAGATGCACGGCCAGGTGCTCTGCCAACTGGACGACCTCAAGCGGAAGAGCGACCTCGAGTTCGAACGCGCCGGCACGCTGAGCCCCACGGACGAGGCGGCCGTCCACCAGAGCCTTCTCGGCGTGGCCCGGATCGTCGGCTACCGCGACGACCAGGGCGTCGTCAAGTGCCCCACGGTCCCGTTCCGCCCGGGCGCCCGGGTCTTCCGCGCTGAGGAGCCGCTGATCGCCGAGGTCCTCGGCCTCAAGCGGCGTTCGAACAGCGGCGCCTACGTCGGCCTCCTGCGGAACCACAACCTCAGGGTCGAGCTCGACATCAACCAGCTCGTCCAGCGCCACGTGAGCGTCCTCGCGAAGACCGGCGGCGGGAAGAGCTACCTGCTCGGCGTGATGATCGAGGAGCTTCTTCGCCACAAGGTCACGTGCGTCATCATCGACCCGCACGGCGAGTACGGTTCGCTGCGCACGCCGGCCGAGAAGAACAGCCGCCAGGCCCGGTTCGGCGTGGAGTCGCAAGGGTTCGCCCGCCAGGTCCAGGAGTACTCGCCCGACGTCTCGCTCAACCCGAGCGCGAAGCCGTTGACGTTCTCGCTCCGCCACAGCGACCCGCGGGACCTGCTCGTGTTCATGGGCCTCACCAACGTGAAGACGTTCCTGGGGCCGCTGAAGCAGCTCCTGGAGCAGGTCGCCGCCGCGAACCCCGACTACACCGTCCGGGATCTCGTGCGGGCCGCCGAGCTGAGCGAGGGCGCGATCATGGAGACGCTCCACGAACGGCTCGAGTACGTGGAGGAGTCGAAGCTTCTCGGGCCCGTCGGGACGAGCCTCAACGACCTCGTGCAGAAGGGGTCCGCCACGCTCGTCAACCTCCGGGGGATCGCCCCCGACGTCCAGGAGCTCGTGGTCGCCCGCCTCGCCTCCACCCTCTTCGACAACCGCAAGAAGGACAAGATCCCCCCGCTCTTCCTCGTGATCGAGGAGGCGCACAACTTCGCCCCGCAGCAGGGCACGGCGACCTGCTCGCGGATCCTCAAGAACATCGCGAGCGAGGGGCGGAAGTTCGGCCTGGGCCTGTGCGTCGTGACCCAGCGCGCCGCCCGGATCGACAAGAGCGTCCTCTCCCAGTGCAACACCCAGTTGATCCTGCAGGTGACGAACCCCCTCGACCTCAAGGCGATCGCCCAGTCGATCGAGGGCCTGACGGACGGGATGACCGAGATGATCCAGTCGCTCCCGGTCGGCACCGCGCTGATCACCGGCGGGGGCTACCACACCCCGCTGTTCTGCGAGATCCGGCCCCGGGCCACGCGCCACGGCGGCGAGTCCGTCCAGATCGTCGCGGCGTAGCGCCGCGAGCGCGTGCTCTCGCCCGGCGCGCCTAGGTCCGCGCCAGGTCCAGGAGGTAGCGCGTGACCGCCCGCACCCCGAACGCGGTCGCGCCGACGTTCAGGTAGGCCGCCTGGTACTTGCGCGTCGTCGTGGTGGTGTAGGCCGGCCCGGCGATGTCGATGTGGGCCCACGGCGTCGGGCCGACGAACGTCTCGAGGAACGCGGCGGCGGTCAGCATCCCGGCCACGGTGATCTCGGTCGAGTTGCGGACGTCCGCGATCTCGCTCTTCACGAGCTCTCGGTGGTAGTCGGTGAGCGGCATGCGCCAGAGGGGCTCGCCCGTGGACGCGGAGGCGGCCAGGAGGCCCTGCGCCAGCTTCTCGTCCGTGGAGACGAGGCCCGCGGTGTCGTCACCGAGCGCGACCACCTCGGCCCCGGTGAGGGTCGCGAGGTCGATCACCTCGTCGGGTCGGTAATGCTGCACGACGTACCCCAGCCCGTCGGACAGGACGACCCGGCCCTCCGCGTCGGTGTTCAGGACCTCGATCGTCTTCCCCGTGAACGTCCGTACAACGTCGCCCGGACGGTAGGCGCTTCCGCTCGGCAGGTTCTCCGCGCAGCAGAGGACGCCGACGACCTTCGGAGCCGCCTTGAGGAGCGCGGCCGCCCGCAGGATCCCGAGGACGGCGACGGCCCCGGACTTGTCGAACTTCATGTTTGACATCGCGGGGGCGGCCTTGATCGAGATGCCGCCCGAATCGAACGTGATCCCCTTGCCGACGACCGCGACGGTCCGGCCCCGGCGGCTCCCGCCGGCGTACTCGAGCACGATCATCCGTGGCGGGTGCTCGGAACCGCTCCCGACGGCGAGGATCCCGCCGCAGTGCATCTCCTTCAGGGCCTTCTCGTCGAAGACCGTCACCTTGAGGCCGAGCTCCTTCGCGAGCGTGCGCGCCTCCTCCGCGAGGCGCTCCGGCGTCGCCGTGTCGGCCGGAAGGTTGGCGATCTCGCGGGTCCAGAGTACCGTCTCGAGGATCGTCGACTCCTCCGCGACCGCCTTGCGTACCGAGCCCTCCTCGCCGGAGAGCTCCGGACCGAGGTGGAGGGTCACCTCTTCGAGCGGGCCACCGGCCGCGCTCTTGTAGCGAGTGAACTCGTGCGAGCCGAGAACGACCCCGTCCGCGAGGGCCCGCGCCGCCACTTCGGCGACCACCCCCTCCGCGACGAACGTCGGCAACCGGAACGCGGCGGTCCGTGCGCCGCGTCCCTTGAGGCCCCGCATCACTTGGGCGGCCGCCCGTCGCGCTCGCTCGGGAGTGTAGTGCGACCGTGGGCCGAGCCCGACTAGGACAATCCGGCCGCCCGGCCGGTGGAACACCGAAAGCTCCCCGCGCCGATCCCCGCTGCCCTCGCGGGACCGGCCCAGGATCTCGCGACGTTGCCACGCATCCTTGATCGCCCCCTTCACCGCCGCGTCCTCGCCCGCGAGTCCGCGGGGGAGCGGCTCGGCGCGTTCGCCCCGTTCGAAGACGCCGCTGACCGTCAGGTCGGCGACCGCCTCCAGCCCGTCCCGACGATCGACCTGGACCTTCATGGCCCAAGCCGGGACTACAAGGAGGGTCTAATCTTCTGCCGGTCGATACGGATACCGGCCGGCGCGATGCAAAGGAGGTTCTTCGCGATGCCCGCGACGTCCCCGCCCGTGTCCTTGGCGACGTTCTTGAGGTCGACGCTCAGGCGCTTCATCGCGATCTGGTCGTTCGCAATCGAGGTGTAGTCGAGGAGGACGATGTCCCCCTGGTAGGCGTACTTCGAGATGGAATGCAAATCCTCGAACTTCATGATCTCGGCGAGGCGCACCGCGCCCCGCGCGCCAGCGAGCGCGCCGACCTCGTCGTCGAAGCTCATCGCACCGAGGTCGAGGAACGACCCCTCTTCCAACGTCTCGGACCCGTGATGTCGCCGGAGAATACCGCTCTTTTTCATCATGGAGGCGTGCCCCGTTCTCGGACGGTCGGACGCAGGGTTCGCTTCTTAAGGCTATGGTTCCAGCGGCTCGGCGGCGGAGCCGGTCCGGCGGAGGCAACGTCGTCCGAGGGTTGGCGCGGGAAGCGTAGGCAGAACGTGACGCGGTAGACGTCCCGGCCGTCCTTGCGCCCGGCGAGCGTCGCCGACTCGATCGGTCGGATGCCGAACCGCTGCTTCGCGAGGCGCGCGATCGAGCGTGCGGCCAGGGTCTCCGTGAAGTAGATGTCCCACCCCTCGGGCCGCTCCTCCTTCCACGACATCGCGCGTTGCCAGTCGGGCCGGGCGTCGCGCAAGAGCTCGTTCCAGCGTCGGTCGAGGCGCCCGCGGATCTCGCGCGGCCGTTCGAGGAGCCGTTCGGAGGGGCCGCGGAGCTGGACGACCGCCGTGTAGTATCGGCCGCTCTTGCGGCTGCACTCGGGGCAGCTGCGGGAGACGAGCCGGACGTCCATCGCGAGCTCGATGTGTCGCTCCACCCCCCGGAACGAGACCCGGGCGTCGCCCACGAGGGAACGGACGGTGGCGGTCGCGCCCCGCTCCTCCCACCGCACCTCGCGGACCCCGACCTCGGGGTTGACCCGGAGGAACGGGGCCAGGTCGGTCGCGGTGATGATCGCGGGCTCGCCCTCCCGCTCCCAGTGCCGGCGCTCGTAGCGCGCCCCGCAGGTCGGGCAGAGGACGACCTCCGCGTGCTTCGGGGACCGAGACGAGGGCGGTGCGGCGGCTCGCGCACTCCGCGCAGACGCCGTCCGTGAGCGGCTCGCCGGTCCGGCCGCAGACCACGCAGAACTCCTGATCGGACATGGGGATACGGCTCAGTCGGGCGCTAGCCCAGCATCGCGAAGATCTCCGCGTGGGGAACGCCGCCGAGGGTCCCGGCGCCGTTCGGGCGCGACCAGCCCCTCCTCCTGGGCGAGGCGGAGCACCCGCTCTCCGAGAAGGTTCGCGACCGTCGCGCGCTGGAGGGCCCAGACGAGCTCCTCGCGCGAGACCCGCCGTTCCCCGTAGAACTGCCCCGACACCGTCACCGTCCGTCCGTTCTCGCCGACCGGGAGCTCCCGGCCCACGAGCTCGGCGTCGCACGCCGCGACGACGAACTCGGCGCGGACGCGGTGGACCCGCATCACGAACCCCTCGGTGGCTCCCACGGCGATCCCGTGCGTACCGAGGACCCGCACCGCGTTAAAGCCCGGCGGGCCCGGGAACGCGCCTAGAACCGAACCAGCTGAAGCTGGTTCGGCCGGGACTCGATGACCTCGCCCTGGTTGCGCAGGGACTGGAGGATCCCGTCCGCCCGGGACGCGGCGACACCGGCCTTCTCGGCGGCCTCCAGGTACTGCTCGACCGTGAAGTGGCCGCCCGGCTCTCCCTGGAGGTCGCGCATCACCCTCATCGCGACCTCGAACCGCTCCCGCGGCGCTGTGGCTCACGCCGGTCTGCGTGAGGTCGATGTCGAGCTTCCCCTCGAGGGTCATGGAGACGCGGCGCAGGTAGTTCTCCATGATCGCGACCGCCCGGCGGGCGTCCTCCGGCCCGACGACCGAGGACAGGCGGGCGCGCGCGGCCGCCTCGCTCAGCCGGACGAGCGCCTCCAGCTGGCGCGCGGTGATCGGGACCGGCGAGTTCGGGTCCTCGCCCTGCTTGCGGACACGGACGTAGAAGTCCTCGAGGACGGTGAGCGACTCCTCCGACAGGATCGGGCGGATCGTCCGGCGCGCGTAGGCGATGTACTTCTTGAGAAGGTCGGGGGAGAATGGGGCGCTGTCGCTCTCCCCTTTGCGACCCTCGACGCTCTCGACGTCGCGGTGGGAGGCCAGGATGCGGTTCGCGAGGCGGCGGTCTCGGGCCTGGTCCGGTTGGTCCCGGACCGCGAAGATCACGTCGAACCGCGAGAGAAGCGTGACGGGCAGGTCGATCTGCTCCGCGATGGGCCGGTCGTTGGTGAACCGACCGAGCTTCGGGTTCGCGGCGGCCAGGACCGGACACCGAGCGTTAAGGGTGGACGTGATCCCCGCTTTTGCTATAGACACAGACTGCTGCTCGAGTGCCTCGTGCATTGCCGACCGGTCCTCCGGAGTCATCTTGTCGAGCTCGTCGATGATCGCCATCCCGCCGTCCGCGAGCACGAGCATCCCCGCCTCCAGGACCCAGCGTCCGCCGGCGAAATCGTCCTTCACCGCGGCGGCCGTCAGCCCGGCGGCGGTCGCACCCTTCCCGCTCGTGTAGATCGCCCGGGGGGCGACCTCGGAGATGTAACGGAGCAGCTGGCTCTTGGCCGTTCCCGGATCGCCGACGATGAGGCAGTGGATGTCGCCCCGGACCCGGATCCCGTCCGCGTGGCGCTTCGGTACGCCGCCGAACAGCTGGAGGGCGATCGCCTCCTTCTCCTCCTCCATCCCCTTGATGGTCGGGGCGAGCGAGAGCACGATCTTGTCGACGACCGTCGGGTCGTTGCGGAACTGCTCGAAGAGCTGCGATCTCCTCCGGGGTGATCTCGATGTCGCTGTACTCCACGTCCTGCGGCTCGACCGAGTTCCCGATCGCCATCACGTCGAAGGTGGTGTTGCGCACGACCCCGCCGCGCGACGCGCTGGCCCGCTGGAAGCTCTTCAGCACCCCGTTCAGGATGACCCGGTTCCCCGGGAGCACCTTTCCCGTGAGGTCCTCGGTCAGGAGGACCGCCAGCCCCTGCGGGTGGGCGCCGTGCCGGAGCGACTCGGGATGCTCCTGCACTTCGATCCGCTGGGCGTCCACGTACGTCGACTCCTCGGAGATCGAGGCGGAAACGGGTCCGGCCCTGCGTCTTACCGCATCCTCCCTGGGACTCGGGGCATTCGAGCGGCTCCCGGAAGACGAGCGACCCCTCGTCCTGGGGCTCGTGGAACTTCACGCGGCAGGCGACGCACTCGAACACCGCGTCCCGGATCTGGGGACGGACCTCGGTGACGCGCCGGACGATCCCTTCGATCGCGACCAGGTGGTTGAGGTCGGTCTCCCGGATCGCGCGGATGGCGCGGTGGGCGGTCGCGGGGAGGCCGACGACGCGCAGGCGAAGGCCGTCCGCCGCCGGTGCCCGCGACCGGGAGGAGCTCGCGCATCGCGCGCGTTCCGGCGCCGAGGACTTCCTCGGGCCGTTCGAGAAGGAGGTCCGCGAGCCCCGTGTCGGGCGCGTCCAGCGCCGCGAACGGCACCTCGAGCGACCGCTCCTCGGGGAACCTGTCGAAGATCTGGAGGATCCGGGGCCGAAGGTCGGCCTCCTCGAGGATCGCCGCCCACCGGCTCTGGAGCTCCGGGGGCGCGGGAAGGGTCCTCTTGGCGGCGACCATGTGACGCGAACTCCTTCACGGGTCCAGGCGGTAGCGGTCTCGGGGGAACAAGCGGGTCTCCCGTATATTGGCGAGCCCTGCCAGCGCCTGCACGAGGCGGTCGACCCCGAGGCCCCAGCCCCCGTGGGGCGGCATCCCGAACCGGAACGCCTCGAGGTACCCGTCGAAGTTGGCGGCGTCCAGCCCGGCGCTCGCGAGGTTCGCCGTGAGCCGGTCGAGGCGGTGCTCCCGAGGTCCGCCGCTCGCGATCTCGAGGCCCCGGCAGTCGAGGTCGAAGTACCAGGTCGACCGCGGGTCCCCGTCCTGGCGCTGGGCGTAGAACGTCTGGGCCTTCACCGCCGTGGGGAAGTCGACCACGAAGTAGAACGGGGTCTTCAGCTCCTTCGCGATCCGCTCGCCGATCGCGCGCTCGTCCTCCGCCCCCAGGTCCTTCTCCGCGCCGGGACGGCCGAGCCATTCCTCCGCGGTCTTGAACGGGATCCGGGGTAGCGGCAGGGAGATCTCGGGCAGCGACTCGGCGAACGGGTTGCCGCGCGCCGAAAGCGCGGACCGCGCAGAGGCGACCGTCTCGGCCACGATCGCCTCGAGGTGGCCGCGGACATCCTCGACGCTCTCGACGTAGCCGATCTCGGCGTCCAGGCTCGTGAACTCCGTGATGTGCCGCACCGTGTCCGACGGTTCGGCGCGGAACGCCGGGGCGATCTCGAACACGCGCTCGAACCCGGCGCCGATGAGCATCTGCTTGTACAGCTGCGGGCTCTGCGCGAGGTACGCGCGGCGGTCGAAGTAATCGACGCCGAAGAGGGTCGCCCCGCCCTCGGCCCCCTGGCGGAGGAGCTTCGGGGTCTCGATCTCGAAGAACCCGCGTTGGACGAACGCGGTGCGGAATCCCGCCAGCAACGCCGTGCGCAGCTCGAAGACCGCGCGCACCGCCGGCTTGCGCAGGTCGAGGACCCGGTGGTTGAGCCGGGTGTCCAGGTCCGCGCCGACCTTGTCGACGACCCCGAGCGGGAGCGGTACCTCGGCCCGGGAGACGATCTCGACCCGCGTCGGGGAGAGCTCGAGGCCGCGGTTCGCCCGCTCGGAGCGGCGGACGGTGCCTTCGACCTCGACGATCGACTCGCGCGGCAGGTCGGCAAACAGGGCGAACAGCGCCGGGTCGGCGGTCCCCTTCTTCAGCGTGACCTGGGTCGAGCCGGAAACGTCCCGCACGAGCGCGAACGCGACGCCGCCGAGGGCCCGGTACTCCTCGAGGTGCCCGGCGATCCGGACGACCTGGCCGTCCAGGTCGCTCAGTTCACGCGACAGCCGGCGCGGTGGCGACAGGGCTTGCGACCTCCTTCCGAGCGACCGCCGCCCGCACGAGGGCGAGGTAGAGGGGATGCGGCGACTCGGGGCGCGACAGGAACTCGGGGTGGTACTGGACCCCGACGAAGAACGGATGGTCGGCGAGCTCGAGCACCTCGACCCGGCCGTCGACGGCGGTGCCGGTCACGTGGAGCCCGTGGGCGCGGAACCGCTCGAGGTACTTCGGGTTGATCTCGTACCGGTGCCGGTGGCGCTCCCAGATCTCGGTCTTGCCGTAGATCTCGGCGACCTTGGACCCCTTGGTGAGCACCACCCGCTGGGCCCCCAGCCGCATCGTCCCCCCGAGGTCGGCGACGACCTTCTGGTCCTCGAGAAGGCAGACGACCGGCTCGGACGCAGCCGGATCGACCTCCGTCGTGGTCGCCGTGGGGATGTCGAGCGTGTTGCGGGCGAACTCGACGGCGGCCATCTGGAAGCCGTAGCAGACGCCGAGGTACGGGATCTTCCGGGATCCGCGCGAGCTCGATCGCCCGCACCTTGCCTTCCACGCCCCGCGCCCCGAAACCCGCCCGGGACCAGGATCGCGTCCGACGCGCGAGATCCGGGCGAGCAGCGCCGGGTTCTTCGGGATGTCCTCGGAGTCGTACCACTGGAGGCGGACCTCGACGCCCAGGTGGCCCTGGACGTGGTGGAACGCCTCGGAGTGCGAGAGGTAGGCGTCCCTCAGCTCCGTGTACTTGCCGACGATCGCGACCTCGACCGGGCGCCGGGCGCCGCGGTGCGTCGCGAGGAACTCCTTCCAGGCCGCGTACTCCGGGGGACGGTCCGTGAGGCGCAGCACGCGCGTCAGGAGCGGCCCCACGCCCTGGGCCTCGAGGACGAGCGGGACCTCGTAGATGAGCGACTGGTCGGGGACCGAGATCACGGCCTCGGGCGGAACGTCGCAGAAGAGCGAGATCTTCGACTTGATGTCGGGCGTGAGCGGAACGGGTCCGCGGGCGACGATCAAGTTCGGGCGGATGCCGATCGCCCGGAGCTCCCGGACCGAGTGCTGCGTCGGCTTCGTCTTCGCCTCCCCGACCGGTCCGACGACCGGCACGAGGGTCGTGTGCACGAACGCCATGTTCCCCTCGCCGAGCTCGTAGGAGAGCTCGCGGAGGGCCTCGAGGAACGGCATCGACTCGATGTCGCCGACCGTCCCGCCGACCTCGACCAGGATCACCTCGGCGCCCGCGGACTCGGCCACCTCGCGGATCATCCGCTTGATCTCGCCGGTGACGTGCGGGATGATCTGGACCGTGTTGCCGAGGTAGTCCCCTCGGCGCTCCTTCTCGATCACGGTCCGGTAGATCTTGCCCGTTGTCAGGTTGTGGATCCCCGACAGGCTCTGGTTGAGGAACCGCTCGTAGTTTCCGAGGTCGAGGTCCGCCTCGGTGCCGTCGTCCAGGACGAACACCTCGCCGTGCTGGTACGGGTTCATCGTCCCCGCGTCGACGTTGAGGTACGGATCGATCTTGAGGATCGTCACCGCGATGCCGCGCGCCTTCAGGAGCCGTCCGAGCGACGAGGTCGTGATCCCTTTCCCGAGCCCGGAGATCACACCGCCGCTGACGACCAGAACCTTCACGAGCGCGCCCCGCGGGCCGCGTAGCCGGCCCGCGCATAAAGACTAGGAGGGCGTCGCGGGGACCGAACGGCGCGCGACCGGCCTCCGGGGGCGCGGCGGCGCTAGAACGGGACCCGACGGCCCGAAGGGTCGCGGTGGTACCGCCCGAAATCGGGCACGGCGGCGAGGTCGGACGCCGGAAAACCGGTCCGTCCGTGCAGACGTGGAACGGCCCCAGGGCGCACGCGTCGCACATCCCGAGGGCGCACTTCATGTGGCGTTCGACCGCGCACGTCACCGGAACCCCGCGGGGTGCGGCCGCGTCGATGACCTTGCGCATCATGATCTCCGGGCCGCAGGTCCACACCGCGTCGAAGGAAGATTCCCCCACGAGGCGTGTCGCGACGCCCGTGACGAAGCCGCGATCACCCTCGGACCCATCGTCCGTCGCCACCGCCACCGTGGCCCCCATCGCCCGGAACCGATCCGCGAACAGGAGCTCCCGACGCGTCGTGGCCCCGAGCGCCACGGTCACGGAGGCACCGAGCGCCCGGGCCTTCTCGGCGGCCGGCGCGAGCACCGCCGCCCCCGAACCTCCGCCGACGACGAGGATCCGCCGGGGCGCGAGGTCGAACGGCTTGCCGTACGGTCCCCGGATCCCTATCGGGTCCCCGGCCCGGATCGACTGGATGCGGCGACTCGTGTCGCCCATCGCCTTGATCGTGACCCCCTTCGCGGCTCCCGCGGTGTAGGAGAGCGACATCGGCAGCTCGTCGTCCCCCGGAACCCAGACCATGACGAACTGGCCGGGCGCGGCGGACGGGTCGAACGGGAATCGGAGCGTGACGGTCGAGGGCGTCTCCTGGACCCGCTCGGAGACGGTGACGACGGTCCGCACGGGGCTCGCTAGGGCGCTCGCGATAAGAGCCCGTCGGACCGACTGCTAGTGCGTCGGCCCGGACGGGGCGCGATGCGCGAGGCCGACAGCGTCCTCGAGCCGCGCGATCTCGAGCGAGTCGAGCAGCGCCCCGAGGTCGCGCGCGAGCCGTCCGAAGACCCCGACGCCCTCGAAAGCGACCGCCGTTCCCACCTCGACGGCGCGAGCGCCGGCCATCATGTACTCGAGCGCGTCCTCGGCCCGAGCGATCCCGCCCACCCCGACGATCGGGATCGAGACCTTCTCGAAGATCTGCCAGACGCACGCGAGGCCGACCGGCTTGATCGCCGGCCCGCTGAGCCCCCCGAGGCCGTGGGCGAGCACGGGCCGGCGCAGTTGAACGTTGATCGCGAGCCCCCGCAGCGTGTTGATCGCGCTCACCGCGGCGGCTCCGCCCCGCTCGGCGGCGACCGCGAGGGCCACCGGGTCGGCGGTGTTGGGCGTGAGCTTCGCGATGACCGGGAGGCGGACCCGTCGAACGACCGCGCGCACGATCTCCTCGACGTCGCGCGGATCGCTTCCGACCTCCGTGCCGAACCCCTCCGCGTGGGGGCAGCTCAGGTTGAGCTCGATCGCGACGACCCCCGTCTCGGCGAGTTGCCCCGCGAGCGCCGCGAACTCCTCGGCGCTTCCGCCGAAGACCGAGCCGATGATCACCGGCCCCGACCGGCGGGCGACCTCGATCTCCCGAGGGTACTCGTCGATCCCCGGGTTGGGGAGGCCCATCGCGTTCAGCATCCCCCACTGCTCGTAGGTTTCGATGGTCGGGTTGGATACCCGGGCCGGGGCCTCGACCCGATGGATTTCGTGATGACCGCGCCCGCCCCGGCGTTCCAGGCTCCCGCGAGCGAGTCGCCGCTCTCGCCCCAGATCCCGGACGCCAGGATGAACGGGTTGCGAAGTGTCAGGCCGGAGAACCGGGCGGCGAGATCGGCCACGAACGGTACGCACGGGGAGTCGGCTTAAATCGGCTGGCCCGAATGCGTCGCGCGATGCATCTCGACCGGCTGACCGATGCCGCCCGAGAGGCCCTCGAGGCCGCCTTCCGTCGCGCCGCCGAGCTCCGGCATGCGGCGGTCGAGCCGGATCATCTGCTGGCCGCGCTGCTGGCGGCACCCGACGGCCCGGCCACGGCGCTCCTCCGCGCCGTGGAGATCCCGGCGGACCGACTCTCGGCCGGGGTCGAGGAGGCGCTGTCCCGTCATCCGACCGTCGACCACGTCGCGCCCTCGGACCAGTACCTCTCGCGAGAGCTCACCCAGGTCCTCGACGCCGCGGAGGCGGAAGCCGGACGCCGCAAGGACCGGTACACCACGGTCGACGAGCTGCTGCTGGGCTTGCTCTCCGTTCCTTCCACCACCAAGGACCTGCTCGAGAAGTTCGGCGCCGGGCGCGCTGCCCTGGAAGCTGCCCTCGAAAAGGTCCGCGGGTCCGGCCGCCCCGTCGGAAGCCGGTCGGAGGAGGCCCAGTACCAGGCGCTCGAGAAGTACGGCCGGGACCTGACGGTGCTCGCCCGGGACCGCAAGCTCGACCCGGTGATCGGGCGGGACGAAGAGATCCGCCGCGTGATCCAGATCCTCTCGCGCCGGACGAAGAACAATCCGGTGCTGATCGGCGACCCCGGGGTCGGCAAGACCGCGGTGGTCGAAGGGCTCGCGCTGCGCATCGCCGCCAAGGACGTGCCCGAGGCACTCCGCGAGAAGCGGATCGTGGCGCTCGACCTCGGCACGCTCCTCGCGGGCGCGAAGTTCCGCGGCGAGTTCGAGGAGCGGCTGAAGGCGGTCCTTCGTGAGGTCGAGGGCTCCGAGGGCCGGGTGATCCTGTTCATCGACGAGCTTCACACGCTCGTCCACGCCGGTGCCACGGAGGGCGGTGCGCTGGACGCCTCGAACCTGCTGAAGCCGTCGCTTGCGCGCGGAACGCTCCACTGCATCGGGGCCACGACCACCCAGGAGTACCGCCGGTACATCGAGAAGGACGCCGCGCTCGAGCGGCGATTCCAGCCCGTGCCCATCGCCGAACCGTCGGTGGAGGACACGGTCTCGATCCTGCGGGGCCTCAAGGAGCGCTACGAGCTCCACCACGGGGTCCGCATCCTCGATTCGGCGCTCGTCGCGGCCGCGACCCTGACGGCCCGGGTACATTCCGGACCGGCACCTGCCGGACAAGGCGATCGACGCCGTGGACGAGGCCGCCTCCGGTGTCCGGCTCGACCTCGATTCCCGCCCGGCCGAGCTCGACCAGCTCAGCCGCCGGATCCGCCAGCTCGAGATCGAGCGCACCGCGCTCTCGAAGGAGAAGGATCCGGCGAGCCGCGAACGTCTGGTTCAGCTCGGACGCGAGCTGGCGGGGCTCAAGGAGCGGGAAACGGCCCTTCAGGCGCAATGGACCCGGGAGAAGGAGCAGGTCGAGCGGCTGCGCGCGCTGCGGGGCGATCTCGACAAGGCCCGGGCCGAAGAGGAGCGGGCCGAACGGTCCGGCGACCTCGAGGCCGCCGCCCGGTTGCGCTACGGACGGGTCCCCGAGCTCCAAAAGGAGCTCGAGCGAATCGCTCGATCGACCTCCGGGACCGCGGCGACCGGGATGCTCCGCGAAGAGGTCGGCGAGGAGGACATCGCGCAGGTCGTCTCCCGGTGGAGCGGCGTTCCCGTGAGCCGGATGCTCCAGGGGGAACGGGAGCGGCTCCTTCGGATGGAGGACGAGCTCCGCCAGCGGGTGGTGGGCCAGGACGAGGCGGTATCGGCCGTCGCGAAAGCCGTTCGGCGCTCTCGCTCCGGGCTGGCCGACCCGAACCGTCCGATGGGGACGTTCTTGTTCGTCGGGCCGACCGGCGTGGGCAAGACCGAGCTCGCAAAGGCGCTCGCCTCTTTCCTCTTCCACTCCGAGCGGGCGCTCGTCCGCATCGACATGAGCGAGTACATGGAGCGCCACACCGTCGCCCGCCTGGTCGGGGCCCCGCCGGGGTACGTCGGGTACGAGGAGGGCGGGCAGCTGACCGAGGCGGTCCGAACGCGCCCCTACACCGTCGTGCTGTTCGACGAGATCGAGAAGGCCCACGCGGACGTCGTGAACGTTCTCCTCCAGCTGATGGACGATGGACGGCTGACCGACGGGCAGGGTCGTACCGTCGATTTCCGCAACACGCTCGTGATCATGACCTCGAACCTCGGGACCGAACAGCTGGCGGAGACGTCCTCCGACGAGGAGCGCCGTCGCCTCATCGAGCCGGCGCTCCGCGCGCACTTCCGCCCCGAGTTCCTGAACCGGATCGATGAGGTCGTCCTCTTCCATGCCCTGACCGAGTCCGAGATCGAATCGATCGTCGACCTCCAGCTCGTGCAGGTCGAGGCGCGGCTCAAGGACCGACGCATCGCCCTGCACGCCTCGGACGCGGCGAAGAAGTTCCTCGCGGCCCAGGGGTTCGACCCGGATTTCGGCGCCCGCCCCCTGAAGCGGACGATCCAGCGGCTCGTAGTCGACCCGCTCACGGAACGACTGCTGGCGGGGGGTATCGCCGACGGCGCGACGGTAGAGGTCGGACTCAAGTCGGGCGCGATCTCTCTATCCGTCGCCAAGAAACCGGGGGCTGACCGTGCCGGGATCCGTGACCGTCGCCGTCGTCGGAGCCCCGGACGTCGCGAAGGAGCTCGGGAAGAAGGGCACCTCCTCCGACATCACCCTCTTCAACGAAGTGCGGGACGGGCACGCGGCCACCCTGGTCGAGCCGACCCAGTTCCCCGAGAAGATCGCGCCGCTGCTGGTCGCGTTGGGGATGGCCGACCGGTGCCTGCTTGTCGTCCAGGAGCTGACGCGCCCGGTCGCGGAGACCATCGCCGTCGTCGAGCTGTTCGACCTGCCGACGACCGTGGTCCTCGGCCCCGCGGTCGGTGACGCCGAGCTGGCGCGCGCGCTGCGCACGAGCCGCCTGGCGACGGCGGAGCGGGTTCCTCTCGACCTGCCCGCGCTCCGGGCGGCCCTGGACAGCTGGTCGGCGACGATCCGGCCGGGCGCGGTGGAAGTGACGATCGACCACGCCTTTCCGGTCAAGGGGGTCGGCACGGTGGCGCTGGGGGTGGTGCGCCGGGGCGTCCTCCACGCGCACGAGCGGTTGCGGCTCTGGCCGACGCCATCCTCGGTGGAGTTGCGCTCGATCCAGGTCCACGACATCGACCGCAAGGAGGCCGAGTGCGGGGAGCGGGTGGGTCTCGCCCTCAAGGAGGTCGAAGCCGACGAACTATCGCGGGGGCAGATCCTCGCGCCGGCGGGGGCTCTTCAGGCCGGGTCCGAGCTGGTCGGAGGCCCCCTGACGCGATGCCCCTACTACCGGGGCGATGCGGGCCCGGGCTCCCAACTGCACGCGGCCGTCGGGCTCCAGGTCGTACCGACGTCCGTGGGTGAGCTGTCCGACAAGGGAGTCCGCGTCCAATGCGACCGCCCTGTGGCGTACGCGGTCGGGACACCGATGGTGCTGCTCGACCTCTCCGCCACGGCCGGGCCCCGCGTCGTGGGACGGTCGATCCTGGCGGCAGGCCCTGCGTCGACGTAGTCGGACCGGGCGGTCCCGGCCCTACGCGAACATCGTGACCGATTCCTTGCGGAGCTCTTCCTCGCCGACGACCTTCTCGATCGCCCGCTCGAAGTCCGTGGCGGTCACGGTCTCGCGCTCTTCCCGGATGGCCCACATGCCGGCCTCGGTACAGATCGCGTGAATGTCGGCGCCGGTCGCGCCCTCGCACCGGGTCGCCAGCGACTCGAAGTCGATCGGCTGGAGGAGCGACATGCCCCGGGAATGGATCCGGAAGATCTCCGCGCGGCCGCTGTAGGTCGGCACCGGGACCTCGATGATCCGGTCGAACCGGCCGGGTCGGAGCAACGCGTCGTCCAGGATGTCGGGGCGGTTGGTGGCCGCGATGATCTTCACGTTCGCGAGCGGCTCGAACCCGTCCATCTCGGCGAGCAGCTGCATGAGGGTCCGCTGCACCTCCCGGTCCCCGCTGGTCGCGACCTCGAGCCGCTTCGCGCCGATCGAGTCGACCTCGTCGATGAAGATGATCGTCGGCGCCTTCTCGCGCGCCATCTGGAACAGCTCGCGGACGAGTCGGGCCCCTTCGCCGATGTACTTCTGGACGAGCTCGCTCCCTACGAGGCGGACGAACGTTGCGTTCGTGTGGTGGGCGACCGCCTTCGCGATGAGCGTCTTGCCCGTCCCCGGAGACCCGATCAGGAGGACCCCCTTCGGCGGGTCCACCCCGACCTTCTTGTACAGCTCGGAGCGAAGGAGCGGGTACTCGACCGCCTCGCGGATCTCCCGGATCTGGTCGGAGAGGCCGCCGATGTCCTGGTAGCTCACGTTCGGCTTCTCGACGATCTCGCTCGCGGTCACGAGGGGGTCGAGCGACGCCGGAAGGACGCCCATCACGGCCAGCGTTTGCTTGTTGAGCGCGACCCGGGCCCCGACCGTGATCTTGCCGTGCTCGACCGTCTCGGCCGAGTTCACGACGAAATCCGGGCCCGTGGAGGATTTCACGATGACGCGACCGTCGGTGAGGACGTCCCGGACGCTTCCGACGACGAGCGGCGGGTACCGAAGCCGGTCGAGCTCCGTCTTGAGGCGCTTGACCTCGCGCTGGAGCCTAAGGATCTCCGCCTCCATGTAGTGGCGCTCGCTCTCGACCCGCTTGATCGCCTCGGCCAGCTGCGTGTTGCGCAGCTCGAGGAAGTTCACCCGGTCGAACGCCTCGTGCGCCGGCGCGGCGGGGAGATCCGGCTCGCTCATGGCTGTCCCAGACGCGTGTCCAAGGCCTATTCCCGATATCAGAAGGCGGCGGCGCTTATAAGTAATCAACCGTCGCAAACCGACCCGTGGAGCCGGCGAAGGTCGGTCCGGTGCGCCGGAGCCGGGCGTTCGCCCCGGGGCACGTCACCGGATTGTTCGTCCCCGCCGCTTCGGCCCGGGACCCGAGGTCGCGCGGATCGGTCGGTGCCGGGATCGTGCTGGAAGTCGGGGTCTCGGCGGAGGCAGAGTGGCGGCCGGGTCCCCGCCGGCGAATAACGGTCACGAGCGACCGGACCCAACTTCTGGCGATCTCCCAGGAGGTCGCGGACCGCCTCGTGGGCTCGCGAACCGGGATCCTTTCGGTGCGGCTCCTGCACGCCCTGCCGATCGGACAGGGGTTCGGCACGAGCGCCGCGGGAGCGGTCGCGACCGCGCTCGCCGTGGCCCGAGTGACCCGTCGAACTCGGACGAAGGCGGTGGAGGTGGCCCATCTCGCCGACCTCTTCGGCGGCGGGGGACTGGGCGGGGTGGCGGCCATCCTGGGTGGGGGGCTCGAGATCCGAGTCCAGCCCGGAATCCCTCCGTTCGGACGGGTGATCCACCGTCGCTACCCGGGCCGCGTCCTCGTCGGCGTGGTGGGGAGGCCGATCCCGACCGCGAGCGTCCTCGGAAACCGCTCCGCCCTTAGCCGGATCGTCCGCGCCGCCGACCGCCTGGGCCCGCTCGCCCAGCACCCCGACG
The DNA here is from genome assembly GCA_963804505.1 of uncultured Thermoplasmata archaeon. Classification (GTDB taxonomy): domain Archaea; phylum Thermoplasmatota; class Thermoplasmata; order Lutacidiplasmatales; family UBA184; genus Lutacidiplasma. The sequence continues at coordinate 454,374 of CAWDQP010000010.1, read as the reverse complement.
TGGAAGGATTCTGGGATGCGAGCGAGGCGTTCACCGACCGTGTCGGGCTGGCGCCCCGGGCCGTCTCGGAACTGCTCCGGGGACTCCGTCGTCGGGGATCGCGGGCGGCCCAGGCGATGTTCGGCTCAAGCTTTGTCGCGTCCCTGCCCTCCGGTCGCCGCCGCGAAGGAGTTCTGCGCTGGCTCGAGGATCGTACGGTGTCGGCCGTGGAGCTCGCCCCGGACGGTCGGGGCGCGCGGCTGCTCCCGAACCCACCCCTCGGCCGTTGACCTGTTCCGGTCCCCGCCGACGCCCCCGATTCCCGCCGCAAGCGTTTTCAGCCACGCCTCGTCTCGGCGGCCCCCATGACGCGGAAACCGGCCCGCATGTACCGCGAGATCGAGGGCCAAGTGTACACCCGGCGCGAGTACATGGGCGGTGTCCCGGTCTGCCGCGTCACGCAGTTCGATACCGGAAACCTCCGCACGGGGTTCCCATGGAGCCTGAGCCTCGCGACCGAGGAGGCCGCGCAGGTGCGGGACATCGCGCTCGAGTCGGCCCGCGTGAGCGCGGTCCGGGTGCTGGAGCGGACGGCCCCCAACGAGTACCACCTCAAGGTCCGCCGGTTCCCACACCAGATCCTCCGCGAGCACAAGATGGCGACCGGAGCCGGCGCCGACCGTATCTCGGACGGAATGCGTCGGGCGTTCGGGAAGGCCGTGGGTCACGCGGTCCGGGCGGAGATCGGCGCGGAACTGCTCACGATCTACACCACCGAGGCGCACCTCGCGGACGCGAAGGAAGCCCTGCGGAAGGCGTCCCACAAGCTGCCGATCCCGACCCGCGTGGTGCTGCTCAAGGCGCCGGTGGCTTCGTAGCCACCGGTCGGATCACCAGCACCGGACACGGTGCGTGCGTCACGAGGGCGGTCGATACGCTGCCCAGCAGGATCCGCTTGGCCGTCGAGAGGCCCCGGGATCCGACCACGAGAAGGTCGGTTGGATGGGCGGCGAGGTGCTGCAGGATCTCGTCCACCACGACCCCTTCGTAGCAGACACCGGTCACGCCCGCGACCCCCGCCTTCTTCGCGGTCTTCACCGCGGCATCCACGGTGGCGCGGTCCTCCTCCGACGGGTCCGCTCCCTCCGCCGGCGCCACGAACGGCTGGTTGGGCGCGACGAACACCGGAGGCAAGGGAGCGACCGCGAGCACGACCAGCTGGCTTTCGAACCGTTTCGCAAGATCGACCGCGCTCGCAAGCGCGGCCGCTGCTCCCTCGGAACCGTCAATCGCCACCGTGATCGCCCGATACATCGGACCCCTCCTCGACCCCAGATTCGACCCACCCTACATGGACGTTACGTGCGGACGGGCCGACGGCCGGACCGTCGTGTTGCGTCCGCGGGCGTTCTTTTATCAGGAACGGCGCTCCTCGTTCCGCTGGCTGTTAGCGATGGCTCCGGTTTGTAGCAACTGCGGTGGGACCGAGTTTGTTTGGGTGAACAATCTGCGCACGGGCACGATCGGGCGGGGGAGCCTCTCGATCCGCTCGGGCGGAGAGCTGTCGCTGGGCACGCGGCTGTGCCGCGGCTGCGGCCACGCGGACCTCTTCCTGAAGGATCCGACGATCCTGAAGACCCCGCACGCCTGGCGCGAGGGCGAGTTCGTCCCCATCCCGCCGCGTCCTACCGGTCCGACCGGGCCCCCGCTCTCACCATCGCCGACTGCCCCCGCGGCATCGCCCCCGCCGCCGACGGCACCGGTCACCCCCGTCGTTCCTTCACCGCCCGCTTCCGCGAAACCCGCGGCGGCTCCGTCGACTCCGGCGACCACGGTGTCCCACGAGCCCCCGGTCGATTCGAGCTCGGGGGTCATCGCGGCCGTAGCTAGCCCGGGCGCCAAGGAAGCGGCCGGCGAAACGACCACGGACGGCAAGCGCCCCACGCGCCGCCGGACCCCGAAGGCGAAGGCCGGGACCCCCCCGCCCACCCACGAGTGAGCTCGGTCGAGGGGCACACCGGCCCACGCGGGGCGTTACGGAAGAGCCTGACCCCCGCGACCGGGCCGCGCTACGGAGCGCGAACCGAGCCCGGCGGCGATGTCACGGCGTGCCGTCGAGCGCCCGCGGTGGAATAGCGGGGCATGGATTTGAACCATGGATCTACGGGTTATGAGCCCGTCGGGATTTCAGGACGGCCGGAAAGCCCCGGCCGTTATCCTGACTACCCTACCCCGCTGCGGCGCGGCCATGGAGGGCGGCGTATAAGAGCCTTGGAGGCGAATCGCGGGCCGACCGAAGGGGCGGCGGCTTCCGGCCCGGAATTCCCGCGCACGACGCGCGTCCCGGCGTCGACGGAAGGACGGGCCCGGGAGGCACGAACACCCCCGCGGGCGATTCACCCCTTCAGGTTCTCCTGGAAGAACCGCCCCACCCGGCTCCACGCATCCTTGGCACTGCCCTCGTGGTAGTTGGACTCGCGCGTGTCGTTGAAGAACGCGTGCTTGGCGCCGGGGTAGACGTGCGATTCGAAGTTCTTCCCGGATCCCTTCATCGCTTCCGCGAGCAGCGGGACCGTGGCAGTGATGCCGGAATCCTCGCCCCCGTAGAGCCCCAGCACCCGCGCCCCGATCCGCGGCACCTCGTCCAGCGGCGGGTTCTGCCCGTAGAAGATGACGGCCGCCCGCAGCTCCGGATCGACGGTCGCGAGGCGGGCGGACATCGCTCTGCCGAAACAGAATCCGACCGAGCCGATCCGCGCCGGGTCCACCTCGGGAAGGCCGCGAAGGTATTGTGTGACCGCCCGCAGGTCCTGCGCGAACCCGGCCTGGACGACCGGGTTGGACACCTTGCCGAAGACTTCGAGCACCGGACGCCGTTCGGGGGGTTGGGTCGCGGTGAAGGCCTCGAACTTCGCCGGGTCGCGGCGAAGGTCCGGCGGGGCCTCCGCGAAAGCGCGCATCGCGAGGCCGATGTTCTCCGGGGTCAGCAGCCGCTGCATCTCCCCGGTGAACAGGTTCGGTGCGGCCGCAACGTACCCCTGGGCGGCGAACCGCCGGGCGACATCGCGGATGTGTTCGCTCACGCCGAAGATCTCGTGGATCACGACCACCGCCGGTCGGCGGAACGGTTTGTCCGAATCCGCGGGGAACGCGAGATAGCAGTCGATCGAACGAGCGCCGGTCCGAACCGAAACATCCCGGTCCTTCGACATCGCCGTTAAGGTCGGGTAGTCGCGGGCTTAGATGACCCATTCGATGGTGCTCCGGCGCCGGGAGCGCCCGCCTCGGGAACCGCGCCCGACGGCCGCGCGGGGACCCTCTCCTCGGAGGCGGGCGGGACCCCCCGCCGCGCGTCCACCGATAGAACCATCTGGGGGTGGGCGCGAGGCGGCCCCCGATGCGTCCCAAGCTACCCAAGGCGAGTGTCCGTCGGGCGATCTACGCGCTGCTGGCCGTCGTGCTCGCCGAGGTCGTGGGCACCGTCGGGTTCCACGTCATCGAAGGCGCCGGATGGATCAACGCGTTCTACTTCGAGAGCATGCTGGCCACCGGTCAGGGACCCCCGTTCGCGTTGAACACGAACGCCGGAAAGATCTTCGCTTCGGTCATGGGGTTCGTCTCGGTGGGATCCGTCCTGAGCGCGGTCGTCTTCACGATCGGGCCGATCATGGTGCGGATCTGGCACGAAGGTCTCGACGCCGCCCAGGCCGCGGCGCATCGGTTCGAGCAGGACGTCGTGCGCGACGTGCGGGAGCTGGGGCACGACCTCTCCGGCGGACGCACGCGAACGACCGACCCCCCTCGGGCCCGCCCCCGTAATCGCCGGATCGAGCCCGTCGTCCCGTCGGGTCCGACGTCGGCCGGACGCGTGGACGTCGGGGTTCGGGGACCGGACCGAGAATCAGCCGCGGGAGGGATTTGAACCCTCGACCTGCTCCTTACCAAGGAGCCGCTCTGCCAGCTGAGCCACCGCGGCGCTTCAGTCGGTCCCCGTTGTCGGTCCCCTATTTCGCTTTCTCCCGGACCCTTCGCCACCTGCCGAGTGCCACGGGAACCCCTCGGACTGGGATTCCCAACCGTCGCGGCCGACGGCGGCGGGCGGCCTCTTCGCGAGGAACGCCTCCATCCCTTCGCGCTGCCCCGGTGTGCCGAAGAGGCGGGACCAGAGGTCGAGCTCGTAGGCGAGCCCCTCGTCGATCGTCGGGTCCACCGCGCGCGCGATGGCGTATTTCGCGGCGGCCACCGCGAGGGGAGGCTTGGCGCCGATCTCATCCGCCAGCGCCACGGCCGTCGCGAGCAGCTCCCCGCGGGGCACGACGCGGTCGACCAGGCCCTGGGCCTCCGCCTCACGGGCGGAGACCGGTCGGCCCGTGTAGATCCATCGTCGGGCCCGCCCGGCGCCCACCCGACGGGGTAACCGCTGGGTCCCTCCCCAGCCGGGCATGACCCCCAGGTTGATCTCGGGCTGGCCGAACTGAGCGTCCTCGCTCGCGACGATCAGGTCGCACGCCAGAACCAGCTCGCAGCCGCCGCCGAAGCAGACCCCGTGCACGGCCGCGATCACGGGCAGAGGGAGTCGCTCGATCGCCCGGGTCACCGCTTGGCCCCTCGCTCCATGGACCCGCGCGCCGGCAGGGTCGAGCTCGGCCATCTCGCGGATGTTGGCGCCGGCGGCGAACGCCTTTTCCGCCGCGCTCGCAAGGACGACCACGTGGACGCGGGAGTCCCGTGCCGCCGCCGCCAGCCGGTCGGTCAGGGCTTCGAGGACCGGTCGCGCCAGAATGTTCACAGGGGGATGGTCGAGGGTGAGCACGAGGGTGTGCCCCCGGAGCTCCTCTCGGACCCACGGGCCGCGATCCGGGTCGGCCATCGGCTCGGTCGAGCCGGGCCGCGCTATAAATCCCGTGGCCTCACGCCGGACCGTGCGGGCCGTCGTGACCGGGGCGTCCCAGGGAATCGGACGGGCGACCGCCCTCCGCCTCGCTCGCGACGGGTACGAGGTCGCGGTGCACTACCGCACGCACGAGGCGGCCGCGGAGGAACTGGTCCGGAAGATCCGGACCGCCGGGGGGGCCGCGTTCGCGACGGGGGGCGACCTCGCCAATCCCGAAGAAGTGGACGAGCTCGCGGGGACGATCGCCGACCGGTGGGACTCGCTGGACGCCCTCGTGCTGAACGCGGGAGCGTATCCGCGAGCCCGATTCGAGGAACTGACGCCCTCCCACTTCGAGGAGTGCTTCCGGGCCAACGTCTTCGGCTCCGCCGAGCTCACCCGCCGGCTGCTCGAGCCCTTGAAGGCCGCCGACCCGGGCCACGTCGTCTTCCTCTCGAGCGTCCTCGCGTTCGACGGAGCGCAGCACGGAGCCCACTACGCGGCGTCCAAGGCGGCGCTCGTCGGCCTCGCCCGGTCGCTCGCCCGCGAGCTCGCCCCGCGGATCCTCGTGAACGTGGTCGCACCGGGCGCCGTCGACACCGCCATTCTGGCGGGCGACACCCCCGAGCAGCGAGCGCTCCGGGGAAGTCGTATCCCCCTCGGGCGCATCGGTCGGCCCGAGGAGGTCGCGGAGGCGATCGCGTTCCTAGTATCGAAGCGCGCGTCGTACGTGACGGGCACGACCGTCCACGTGAACGGAGGACTGCGTGCCGACTGAACCCGAGGCGTCCATGCGCACGCTCGTGACCACGTGGTACGGCACGTTCCTCCTCGAGGACGACCGGGTCGTACGGGAAGCCCGCCCGCCGACCGAGACCGCGGCGCTGGCCGAGCGGGCCCGTCTGCGCGGCGAAGGCCGCACCACGCCCGAGGAAGAAGCGATCCTTTCGGAGCGCGGCAGCGAGGCGTGGCGGACCGCCGACCGCCGGCTCGTGGGCCCGGGCGTCACCTACGCGCCGGGCGAAACCGCCGTGCCGTCGACCGCCCCGGAAGCGGGGTTGCACCGGTCGGCCGTGCTCGTCGAGGCCGAGCGGGCCCTCCGCGCTTCGTGGGACCCTTCGGTGCACGTCGAGGAAGCCGTGCGAGCGGCGCGCGACCTCGACCGAGCGGCGAATCTGGTCGGAGAACGGCTGGCCAGCTGGGCCGCGCGCGACGCGCCGGACGTCGACCCCTCGGACCCGACCCGCGCGGCCCACGCCGTGCTCGAGACGTCCGGCGCGTCCGAGTTCGGGCCGACCGACCCGACGCTGGTCGAGGCCCGCCGGCGGCTGGCCGGACTCTACCGGGAGATCCAGTCGACCCGCAAGGCCCTGGACACCGCGGTCGAAGCGACCGTTCCGGAGCGGACCCCCAATCTCAACCGGCTCCTCGGGGCCGACCTCACCGCCCGGCTCCTGGCACAGTCCCGAGGGCTCGACCGTCTCGCCCGGTTGCCGGCGAGCACCGTGCAGGTGCTCGGGGCCGAGCGCGCGTTCTTCGAGCACCTTCGGGGCCACGCGCCGCCGCCGCGCCACGGCCTTCTGTTCCTGCACCCGGCGATCCAGTCGGCGACGCGGACGGAGAGGGGCCGCCTCGCCCGGACGCTCGCCGGGCAAGGTCGCGATCGCCGCACGGCTCGACCGCGCGGGCTCGCCCCTCGACCCGAGCCTCGCGGAAGCGTTCGAAAAGAGGCGCGCCGCGCTCAAGGCCCGACGGTCCGGGCCGCGGGATCCGCACCGGCCCCGCCGCTCACGACCGCCACTTGACGGTGCACCCGGCGACCGGTAGCTCGGCCGGCACGACCGGCTTGCCCGCCAGGGCCTGCTCGATCGCCTGCTCGAGGTATCGGTGGCGCACCGTCTCGGGATGCTGGTGGTCGTCGTCGATCCGGCCCTGGAACAGCAGGCGACGATCGCGGCCGAACAACATGGGGTGCGGGGTGACGAGCGCTCCGTAGGCGTGGGCGACGTCCTGGGACTCGTCGTGCAAGTAGGGGAACGGGTACCGCTTCTCCTTGGACCGGGCCTGCATCGACTCGAACCGGTCTTCGGGGTACGCCCGCGCGTCGTTCGCGTTGATGAGGACGAACTGCACGCCCCGCGGCCCGTACGTGCGCCCGAGCTCGATCATCCGCGACTCCCACGCCTGGACGTACGGGCAGTGGTTGCACCAGAAGGCGACGACGAGCAGGGGTTTCGACCCCCAATCCGAGAGTCGGTGGGTCGCCCCGTCGACCCCGGGAAGGGCGAACTCGGGTGCCGCGTCGCCCGGGTGGAGTCGGTAGTCGCTCAGTTCGGCCATGTCGGGGGAGCTCTCCGAGCTCTCTTATCGTTTCGACCGAACGGCCTTCGACGGCGGGGCGTGCCCGGTGGAGCGAGATTCGGGATCGAGGCGACCCCCCACGAGCGGGGCCGGGCCCATCCGCCCCGTCTCGTCGGAGGAGAATTTCCTCGAGGACGAGCGGCTGCTCCGTCGGGGTGCGCGCGCGTTCCGGGTCGGCCTCCTCACGGACCGGGCCGTCTCGTACGGCGTGGGCATTCGCATGTCGGACCCGTTCCTCGGGCGGGCCACCCTGGGCGGGAATACCAACGATCCGTCGGTCGACCGGGGGGAGCGGGCTGGTGCACCTCCCGGGCGACCTCGTCTGGTCGGTCGTCCTCCCGCGGTCCGATCCCCTCGTCGGGAACGACTTCCTTCGGGCGTACGGACGGCTCGGCCGCGGCGCGGTGGAGTTCCTGCATAACCTCGGCCTTTCTGCTGCCTGGACGCCGGCTCTGGGGCTTGCGGCGCAGTACTGCACGCTCAGCGAGCGCGGAGAGGTCCTGTCCGCGCGGGATCGAATCGTCGGCGGGGCCGCGCAGCATCTCACGTCCTCCGCTCTGCTGCATCAGGGGACGATCTCCACGGAGCTCGACCGACCGCTGGTCGACCGGTTGTTCGATCTGAACGCGCCCAGCCCGACCGCGCGGCTCTCCTCGTTGCGCGAGCTGGGCACGACGGCGCCCCCGGAGGAGCTTGCCGAGCGCCTCGCGGCGGCCATCCTCGCCGCGCTGGGTCCCGACCGGACGGCCTAGGCCCCGCGGGCGGCCCACAGCGGGTCCGCGGCCGCCTCCGCCCGGGCCCGGATGTCGTCCCAGTTGCCCCGAACGAGGCGCCGGTCCCGGACGACCGCCACGCCGTCCACGAACACGCTGTCGACGACCTCGTCGGACGCCGAGTAGGCGAGATGGGAGACGATCGCCTCGGGCCGCGCCGGAAGCATCGTCGGGTGGTCGAGCCGAACGAGCGAGAAATCGGCCTTCTTGCCGGTCTCGAGCGAGCCGATCTCGGACTCCCGCCCCAGGAGACGGGCCCCGTCGATCGTGGCGAGGTCGAGCAGCTGCTGCGCCGGCAGGACGGCGGCGTCCCACCGCTGGTTCTTCTGGACGAGGCCCGCGAGGTGCATCTCGCGGAACATCGAGAGCGAGTTGTTGCTCGCGACCGAGTCCGTGCCCAGGCCCACGACCGCGCCGGCGTCGCGCAGCTCGACGACGGGACACACGCCGCCCGACGCGAGCTTCATGTTGGAGCTGGGGCAGTGCGCGACCCCGACCTGGTGGCGGGCGAGGATGTCGATCTCCTGCCCGGTGAGCCAGACCGCGTGGGCCGCGACCGACCGCGGTCCGAAGAAGCCGATCTCCTCGAGCCACACCGCGGGTCGCCGTCCGGTCTTCGCCTCGTGCTCGTGCACCTCGCGCCGCGTCTCGGAGAGGTGGAAGTGGCAGAGCGTTCCATACCGGGTCGCGAGCTCGCGCGCGCCCAGCCAGGTGTCGCGGTCGCAGACATAGACTCCCTGGGGCGCCACGAGCGGCGTGATCGTCGGGTGCGACTTCCAGCGATCGAGGAATCCCCGGGCGTTCTCGAGCGGTCGCCCGGTCTGGGTGGTCTTGTCCGCGTCGACGACCGCCCATCCGAGAAACCCACGGATCCCGAGCGACTCCGAGGCCCGCGCGATCGCGTCCTCGAAGTAGTAGAGGTCGAGGAACGAGGTCGTCCCGCCGAGGAGGAGCTCCGCCACCCCCGCCCGGGCGCCGGCCTCGACGTCCATTTCGGTGCGGCGCGCGTCCACGCGGAACAGCGTCTCGAGAAACCCGGCAAGCTCGCGGTCGTCCGCGATCCCCCGGAGCAGGTTCATCGCGATGTGCGTGTGCGCGTTCACAAACCCGGGGACCGCCGCGAACCGGTGGCCGTCGATCACCTCGGCCCCCGCGCGGGGGGCCCCGGCCCCACGTGGACGAACCGCCCGTTCTCGACCCGAAGGTCCCCCCGCAGAACGCGTCGCCCGCCGTCCTGCGTTACGAGGAGGGCGTCCGAGACGACCAGGGGGGCCGATCGCGCCGGGACCGGACACGACGCGGGCTATGGGACCTCGGGAATAAGGGGATTCGGCCGGGCGCGCTAGATGTCGAGGTTCGTCACCTCGACGGCGTGCTCTTCGATGTACTGCCGTCGCGGCTCGACCTCTTCGCCCATCAGGATCTGGAACAGCTCGTTGGCCCGCGCCGCGTCGTCCACCGTGACCCTGAAGAGGGTCCGCGAGCCCGGGTGCATCGTGGTCTCGGCGAGCTGGCCGGCGTTCATCTCGCCCAGCCCCTTGTACCGCTGGATCGACGACCCCCTTCATCCCGCCGATCTCCTTCACGAAGGCGTCGCGCTCCTCGTCCGAGTACGCGTAGACGACACGCGACCCCTTCTGCACCCGGTAGAGGGGGGCCTGGGCGATGTACACCCGTCCCTCGGTGATCAGGACGGGCATCTTTCGGTAGAAGAGGGTCAGGAGGAGGGTCCGGATGTGCGAGCCGTCGACGTCGGCATCGGTCATCAGGATCACCTTGTGGTAGCGGAGACGCGCGATGTCCTGCTCGTCGCCGATGCCGATCCCGATCGCCGTGATCAGCGAGCGGATCTCCTCGTTCTGAAGCATCTTGTCGAGCCGGGCCTTCTCCACGTTCAGGATCTTGCCGCGGAGCGGGAGGATCGCCTGGAACTCCCGGTCCCGTCCCTGCTTCGCCGTGCCGCCGGCGCTGTCCCCCTCGACCAGGAACAGCTCGCACTGGGCCGGGTCGCGCGAATGGCAGTCCGCGAGCTTTCCGGGGAGACCGCCGCCCTCGAGCAGGCCCTTCCTCCGGGTCAGCTCCCGCGCCTTCCGCGCAGCCTCTCGGGCGAGCGCCGCCTGGAGGGCCTTCGCGACCAGCGTCTGGCCGGTCGGCGGGTGCTCCTCGAGGTACTCGGCGAGCTTCTGGTTCACCGCGCTCTCGACCTGGCCCTTCACTTCCGAGTTGCCCAGCTTCGCCTTCGTCTGCCCCTCGAACTGCGGCTCGAGGACCTTGACGGAAAGAACGCACGTCAGTCCCTCCCGGACGTCCTCGCCGGTGAGCCCCTCGCTGTCGCCCTTCACGAACCCGCGCTTGCGGGCGTAGTCGTTGAGCGTCCGCGTGAGGGCGGCGCGCAGGCCGACCACGTGCGTCCCGCCGTCGATGGTGTGGATGTTGTTGACGAACGCGAGCGTCGTCTCGTTGTAGCCGTCGGTGTACTGGAGCGCGACCTCGATGTCGGTCGTGTCGCGTTTGGCGTGGAGGAAGATCGGGCGGCCGGAACAGGGCGTTGGACGCCGCGTTGAGGTCCTCGACGAACTCGGTGATCCCGCCCGCGTGGTGGAACGATTCCTCCTTGCCCGACCGCTCGTCGCGGAACCGGATCGACACGCCCGGATTGAGGAACGAGAGCTCCTTCAACCGCCGGCGGATGACCTCGGGGTCGAACTCGATCGTCTCGAGGATCGTCGCGTCGGGCTTGAACCGGGCCTCCGTGCCGGTCGAGTCGGCCGTTCCCACGACCTCGAGCGGCGCGACCGGGGCGCCCCGTTCGTACCGTTGGAAGTACTCGTGGCCGTCCCGACGCACCCGCACCTCGAACCACTCGGAGAGGGCGTTGACCACGTGGACGCCGACGCCGTGAAGCCCGCCCGAGACCTTGTAGGTGCTCCGGTCGAACTTCGAGCCGGCGTGCAGGACGGTCATCACGATCTCGAGCGTCGGGCGGTGGTACTTCGGGGTGGTCCTCGACCGGGATGCCGCGCCCGTTGTCCCGCACCGAACAGGAACCGTCCGGGTAGAGGGTGACCGAGATCTCGGTGCAGCTCCCGGCGAGCACCTCGTCGATCGAGTTGTCGACGACCTCGGAGACCAGGTGGTGGAGACCGTGCGTGTCGGTCGAACCGATGTACATCCCGGGGCGCTTCCGGACGGCGGTCAGCCCCTCCAGGATCTGGATGGAACTGGCGTCGTACGCGGGTGCGTTGACCATCGGTTGCGCCATCGAAAATCGGCGGAGTTTTCCACCGTGGAATCCGAGCCGGCCGCGCGTTATAACGCTTGGGTTTCGGACGAAAAACGACTCCTTCCCGGACCGCTCCGGGACCCGAAAAATAGGCCCTCCAGGGCAGGTCCCGGACCGAGGATCCGAGCCACTTCCGGCCAGTTCCTTACCGCCGTCCGACGCCTCCCCTAGCGCTATTAGCGCGGGACCTCCTTCGACCGCGGTTCGGGCATGACGGGCGACGGTACCGGGATGCCGGACGACGAGCCGCGACCTCCCGCTCCCGAGGCGGCGGCCCCGCCGCCGGCCTCGTCCGAGGATTGGGAAACTCGGTTCAAGTACCTGCTCGCGGACTTCGAGAACTTCCGTCGCCGGTCGGAGCGGGACCGCGAGGCCGTGACCCGCCAGGCCCGCGGCGCCGTCCTCCGCGACCTGTTGCCCCTCCTCGAGTCGTTCCGGTCGGCGCGGGCGGCGATCGGTCGGCTGGCGCCCTCGGACCCGCTCCGGCAGGGCATGGAGCTGCTCGAGCGGGAGTGGTCGAAGTTCCTGAAGCACCAGGGGGTCGAACCGGTCGCCGAGGTTGGGCGACCGTTCCAGGCGGAGGAGGCGGAGGCGGTCGGCGAGACGCCGGCCCGGGACGACTGTCCGGACGGCACCGTGGCGGAGATCGTCCAGCAGGGGTACCGCTTCTTTGGCGGCCTGCTTCGGCCCGCGAAGGTGATCGTGGCGCGCTTGCCCCGTGACGTCACCGAGGCGGAGGCGACGCCCGACGCGGAGACCGGGGGAGGCCCGTGACGAACTCGTCCGAGGTCCCCGGGTTCTACAAGCGGACCCTGGAGGAGCGCCGCGCGTTCGTCCGCGACTGGGCCGGGCTCACGGAGGCCGAGGTTCACGCCTACGATTTCCCGCCCGGGATCGACCCGGCCGTCCTCGACCACATGATCGAGAACGTCATCGGCGTGATGCCGCTCCCGCTCGGGATCGCCACCAACTTCCGGATCAACGGCAAGGATTACCTCGTCCCGATGGCGATCGAGGAGCCGAGCGTGGTCGCCGCCGCGTCGAACTCCGCGAAGGTCGCGCGGGCCGGAGGCGGCTTCTCGACCCAGTCCAGTCCCCCGGTGATGATCGGCCAGGTCCAGATCCTCGATGTCGCCGACCCGGCCGCGGCCCGACTCCGTATCCTGGACCGCAAGACCGAGCTCCTCGCCGCCGCGAACGCCAAGGATCCCGTCCTCGTGAAGTTCGGCGGCGGCGCGAAGGACCTCGAGGTCCGGTCGGATCCGATCGCCGCGGGGACCGATGCTCATCGTCCATCTCCTGGTCGACGCGCGCGACGCCGGCGGAATGAACGCCGTCAACACGATGTGCGAGGCGCTCGCCCCGGACCTCGCGAAACTCGCCGGAGGCCGGGTCGTGCTGCGCATCATCTCGAACCTCGCCATCCACCGGGTCGCCCGGGCCCACGCCACCTTCCCGGCGGAGCTGCTCCGTACGGAGACTGCCGACGGGGCCCGAGGTCGTCGAGGCGATCCTGGACGCCTACGCGTTCGCCGCGGCCGACCCGTTCCGCTGCGCGACCCACAACAAGGGGATCATGAACGGCGTCTCGAGCGTGGTCGTTGCCACCGGCAACGATTTCCGGGCGATCGAGGCCGGGGCCCACACGTTCGCGGCCTGGCAGGCCGCGCACGACGGCGCCGTGGTCCACCCGCTGACGACGTACGAAAAGGATCGGAGCGGGAACCTGGTGGGGTCGATCGAGATCCCGGTTCCGGTGGGCCTCATCGGCGGCGCCACCGCCGTGCATCCCACGGCGAAGGCGAACGTCAAGGTCCTGGGCGTGAAGAGCGCGAGCGAGCTGGGCGAGGTCATGGCGGCCGTGGGCCTCGCCCAGAACTTCGGCGCCCTGCGCGCGCTCGCCACCGAGGGGATCCAGCGGGGTCACATGGAGCTGCATGCGCGAAACCTGGCGACCAGCGCGGGGGCTCGGCCGGACGAGGTGGACCGGGTCGTCGCGCGGCTGGTGGCGGAGCGTCAGGTCCGGTTCGACCGGGCGAAAGCGATCCTCGACGAGCTCCGGCGCGGTCCCGGATGAACGTCGGCGTACTGGCGCTCCAGGGCGACGTCCCGGAACATCTCCAGGCCTTGCGGCCGGATCCTGCCGGGGACGACCGCCCGGCCGGTGCGCCGCCCCGTCGACCTCGAAGGACTTCGCGCGATCTTCCTACCGGGAGGCGAGTCGACCACGATCGCGCGGCTGCTGAAGGACGCCGGGCTCTGGACGCCGCTCGCGGAGAAGATCCGGGCGGGCCTTCCGGTGCTCGCGACCTGCGCCGGGTTCATCCTGCTCTCCGCCCGATTGGAGTCGGTCCCCGGGGCCGGGACCCTCCCACATGGGGCCTCCTGGACGTGACGATCCGACGGAACGACTACGGCGGCCAGCGCGAATCGTTCGAGGACGGGGTCCGGGTGGACGGCCTGAAGGGCGGCCCGTTCCCCGGAGTGTTCATCCGCGCCCCCCGGATCCTGGCGGTGGGCCCGGGAGCCCAACCGATCGCCTGGCGTGGCTGCGAGGTTGTCGGGGTCCGGACCGGCTCGATCTGGGGGTTGACGTTCCACCCCGAGCTCTCGAACGACCCGAGGGTCCATCGCCTCTTCCTGGAGCACGCGTCGCGAGTTCCCTAGCGAAGCAGCGCCCACCCGAGCCCGGCGACCACGAGCAGGATCGCGCCGGCGATCGCCAGGGCCCAGCGAGCCCGCCGGGAGATGTTTCGCCACGACCCGAAGACGATCGGCACGGGTCCGATCAGGACCACGCCGCCCCCGCGAGGGGGATCGCCCGAACGGGCCGGGGCGGAACCGTCGGGCTAGCCCCTCGACGCGATCGCCATCCCGTTCCGACGCGAAGGCGAGGAGAGGGAGAAGGAACAGTCCGACCACGAAGAGCGCGATCCCCGCTAGGAACGGCGGCGACCGGCCCGAGACGATGGGCACGACGAGGAGGAGACTTACCGACGCGCCGCCCGTCAGGACCGCGCGGACGATGAGCCCCACGCCCGCCGCCAGGGCGAGGAGCGGCAAGGGTGTGAACCACCGCATCCGGTTCCCCCTGTGGAGGTGTCTCGGTCCCCGGTCGCGGCCCGGCTCAATGGAAGGTGTCGAACCGGTACGGCTCGAGGGGAAGCTCGCCCAGGGCCATCAAGAACTCGGGCGGGGTCAGCATCGGCCGCGGGTAGCTCGCGCTGTCGTCGAGGGCGATGCGCGGGCAGGCCGTGTTCACGTACGCGTCCAGGTCGCGGCCCACGAGGTCGCGGGGATCGAGCCGGTCGGTCAGGATGATCTCGGCGTCCCGTCCGCGCGCCCGAGCCCTTTCCTGCAGCGCCAGGGCGGTCGGCATCCGCATCTGCCCGGCGAACGTGGAGACCAGGATCCCCCATCGGCGGGCGTCGCGCGCCGTCGCGACCACGAGCTGGCGTCGCCCCACGAGCGACGCCCGGTCGATCGGAGGCTCCAGGCTCCCCTGGACCGGATCGATCGCCCAGACCGGACGGTCGACGGCGAACGCCAGGCCGATCGGATGGAACCGGCCCGTCCCCACGAACAGGAACGCCTCGGCCCGCTCCCGCACGGCCTCGGCGCCGGTGTAGTTGCAGCCGAGCGCCTGCGCGGCATACGCCAGGCGGCGGTCGCCGCGGCCGACGAGCACCTCGTAGCCCCGGCGGGTCAGCTCCCCGGCGAGCGGTCCGACGAGGTCCAGGTGCTGGACCGACATCACGAGCCCGAGGCGCTTCGGAACGCCGGCGGCCTCCAAGGTATCGGACATCGCCCGGACATCGCCCCGAGGCGAGCGCATCTCGACGTAGAACGTCGGGCGGACGTCCGCAACGTTCGGGATCGGCGAGTGGCCCAGGACGATCGCCAGGTCGGCGCGCGGCGCCTCGTCCCGGGAGGGCGCATCGCACGCGCCGAAGCAGGCCCGGGCCGCGATGTCCACCGGCGCGCCGGTCTCTGCCCGAAGTCGCGCGGCGAGCTCGTGGGCGTCCCGCACCAGGCCGGCGGGGACCTGGAGCACGACACGTCGTGGTCGCGCCGCCCGGACCGCGGCGACCAGCTCGGGCCCGAGGGAAGGAAACACCCTCGGGTCCGGCGCCGTGGCCGGCTCGGAGGGCCGGGCAATTCCGTCGATCATCGTCCGACCCGTTCGAGCGGCCGGCGGGCTAAATCCTAGCGGGCCCGCTCTCGAGGCTCCGGACGAGGAGCGCGGCCGCCTCCCGGTTGTCCGGATAATGCAGCAGCTCGGCCGCCTCGGCGGCGGCGAACCACCCCCAGGCCTCGTGCTCCGCGCTCAACCGGGGCCGGAACGACCGGGGCACCTCGACCCCGTACGCGTGCAATCGCCACGTCTCGCCGTTGTCGGCGGTGAACGTCACGTGCCAGTCGAGCGGGAACGTCCGGACGGGGGCGACGAGCCCGGTCTCCTCCTTAAGCTCGCGGGCGAGCGCGGACTCGAAGTCCCGGTCGCCGGGCTCGGTCTTGCCGCTGACGGGGACCCAGATCCGTCCGCGGGAGGGCGGTCGTCGGAAGAGGAGGATCTCGAACGGGGGCGTGGCGAAGAGGTATCCCTCGACGCACTCGCGGTGGATCTCGCCGGGGGGTTCGGTCAACGTCCTTCGCGGGTCAGGATCGCCAGGATCGCCTCGGCCGGCGCCCCGTGGGACGCTTCGAGGGCTTCCAGGGCCTCCTCCCGCGAGACGTTCGCCTGCTCCATCACGAGCCGGACGTCCTCCTCGGGGGGACCCGCGGGCTCCGGTGGCGCGGCGGCGGTTGGCTCGGCCACGCGGGCCGGGCTCGCACCACGGGCTCGGACCTCGGGCGTGCCGACGACCTGGTAGGTGCGGACCCCCTGGACGGTCAGGACCGTCACCTCGGGCGACCGGAAGACATGCTCCTGGGTCTTGGTCCTCAGGACGACCTCCTCCACGCCGGGGACCGGCTCGCTCGTCATCCCCAGGCGGCGCATCATCATCTCGACCTGGCGCGGATTGCGGGGTCCGCCCGGCAGCATGGTCACTCCTCGTCGTCGCCGGCGTCGGTCGCGGCGCGGAGCTTCGCCTCAAGTTCGGGGTCGGCGAGCGAGGTGTCGCCCGGCTCGATCGCCCCGCGGCCACGCCGGTTTCGCTGCCGCTCGGCCTCGCGCGTCCGCTGCACCTGGCTGGTCAGCTCGTCCATCAGCCCGGAGACGCCGGCGAGCAGGTTCCAGCCGGTGTGCGACGCGTAGAAGATCCCCGCGTCGGTATGGAGCCGCGCCTCGACCGTGAGGTCGCTCGTCCGGTGCGTGGCGTGCGGCGCGAAATGGACGGTGAGGAGGCGGGGCCGGACGGAGCGGGTGATCCGCTTCAGGGCCCGAGCCACGAGGTGGTCGATGTCCCCGAGGAGCGCCGGGTCCCCGGAGCCGCGGAGGCCGGTGATCTCGACGTAGACGTCCTCGACCCGGGTCCGGCCCCGGTCGGCTGGCCGCGGGCGACGATGAGGCCCAGCAGGTCCGCGTGCCCAAGCACGCGCACGGGGCGACCGTCCTCGACCACGAACACGCTCGAGACCTTCTCGCGGGTCATCCGCTTCGCCGCGGTCGCGACGTCCGTCCCGCTCGGGACCGTGACGGCGGGCGCGTGCATGATCGACTGGACCTTTACGTCGAGCGCGGTCGTGACGGCGCGGGGGTCCCGCTTGCCGCCGGCGATGGGCCGCCACAGGACCGAGCCCAGGTCCTTGAGCCCGACCGCGCCCACGAGCCGGCCCTTGCGGTCGACCACGGGGAGCGGGTGCTCTTCGAGAAGGCGCAACTGGAGCACGAGGTTGCGGCAGAGGTCGTCCTCGCGGACGAGCGTCGTGGCCGGGCTCGCGACCTCGTCGACGGTGGGGATCCCCGACCGGGTGAGCTGCGAGACCTGGGGCAGGAGCCGCACGAGGTCCGTCCGGCTCACGACGCCGACCAGTTCTCCCCGACGGCCCACGACGGGCGCAGCGCGGAGCCCGGCGGCCAGGAGCTCCTGGGCGACCTCCGGGTAGGTGGTGGAGGGCGTGATGAGGGGGGCGACGACCAGGAGGTGCTCGACCTTGGTCGCGAGCGCCCGATTGGCGCGACGCGCGATCGACTCGAACGTGATCATCCCGATCAGCCGGGAGTGTCGGAGGACCGGGATCTCGTGGATGTCCCGCGAGCGCATCAGGCCGAGCGCGCGGGATATGGGAGCGTCCGGCGGGAGGGTCACCGGACGGGCGGTCATCATCTCGCCGACGGTCGGCCACGCTGCGGGCATCGCGTGGGGACCCGGGCGGGAGGTCTTAGAGACTGCGGGCCGGAGGAATCACAGGTCGCGGGCCATGTGGTAGCCGTTCTCGCCGTCCGAATAGTAGGCGCGGAGAAGGTCGATGACCGAGTAGCGGTAGCGCGTGTAGAACCGGATGGCGGTCGCGTTCGAAACCCGGACCTCGAGGGTCACGCGCCGGAAGCCGCGCTCCCGGCACCGCTCGAAGAACGTCTCCATCAGCATCGAGCCCACGCCCTGCGTGCGCCGTCCTCGCTCGACCGCGAACATCAGGACGCGAGCCTCCCCTTCGACCTGGTTCACCCCGAGCAGAAAGGCGACCGGCGCGTTGCGGTCGTCGGCGGCCACGAGGAAGCCGCGGGGCCACTCGCCGCTCAGGGAGGCGTAGAGCGACGGGTCGTAATGCTCGTGCAGCGCGTCGGCGACGATCGCCGCCACGTACGGGACGTCGGTCGCGTGGAACCCCCGGAGCGAAACCGCGGGGCCGCCTGACGGAACCGGCGAGGTCACGCGGTCGGGGGCCGTGTCAGCGATACATCTCACCCGGCCCTTCGGGGTCCGCCGACTGCATGCTCGAGATCGACTCCCGGGTCTGCTGCAGGGTCTTCCGTACCTCGCTCTCGATCTGGCGGGCCTTCTCGCGCAGCGGGCCCGTGTCGAGCACCAGGAGCGGTACGAGGGGATTGATCGTCTCGATCACCTTCGCGGCGGCGCGCGCGTCCGGGTAATCCTTGTGGGCCTGAGCGACCAGGCACAGGACCGGCGTCACGCGACCGATCGCCCCGAGCAGGATCCCTCCGGCGAGGCCGGTGACGACGCCGTTCGCGGCTTGGAAGGCGTACTTTTCCAGAAGCGGGGCGGCCGCGCGGTTCGCCATGGCGACGACCCGCGCGTCGCCCTTGATCTCCCGGTCGATCGGCTGGCCCTCGATGGCGACCACGAGCTGGATCCCCTTCGACTCGGCCCAGTCCAGGAGGACCCGTCCCAGGTGGTTCAGCATGGGCGGCGGCGGCTGGATGTCCGCGATCACCACGACCAGCTGGTCGCACGAGCGGTCGACCCCGCAGACGAGCTTGCTGGAGTAGAACCGGACCGGGGCGTTGACCACGCCCTCTTCCATGATCACGGTCGGGGGAAACTCCTCGCTGACCATGTACGCCACGAGCGACATGTCGAGCGAGTGGACGAGGTAGGAGGCGGCCACCGAACCGACGAGGCCGTGGGTCGGGAAGCCGACGACCATCATCGCCCCGCGCAGCGACTCCTCCCGCGTGTCGATGATCCGGACCGTGCTCTCCTCCATCGCGCTCCGACCTTCCGCCCGGCCCGCTCCGGGGATTCATCACCGCCGGGGAGTTAAGCCCCTTCGGTCGGCGGGTACGCCGGGGCCACGCAGCCCGTCGCGGGCCGGGCCGCCCGCGGGCGGCGAAAGGTCGGGTTCGGCGCCTCGGGGCCGCCCCCGGGGACGGGTATCGGACCACCCCCCCCGCCCGGGCGAACGATTAAGCCGAACCGGGCCTTCCCGGGGAATCAAGCCGACCGAGCCACGTCCGCTTCCGCGCGGCGTAGAGGGAGGATTCCGATGAAGCGCCAGATGGTGGATATGCTCGCCGAGCTCGTCAAGATCCCGAGCGATCCGTTCGCGGACAAGCAGGAGGTCCTCGACTACGTGCAGTCGTTCACCGACCAGATCCACATGCGGAACACGCTGTTCGGGGATTCCCAGACCCCGGCGCTCCTGGCCGAGTTCGGGCAGGGCGGCGTCGTCCTCTCCGGCCACCTCGACACACCGCCGATCGGGGATTACTGGAGCTTCTCGCAAAGCCAGCTGGCCTCGGGCCGCATGTACGGGCGGGGCGCGGCCGACATGAAGGGGACCGTGGTCGCGATGCTCGAGGCGGCCCAGGACCTGGTCGCCCGGAAGATCCCGGTCGTTCTCGCGTTCACCACCGACGAGGAGACCTCCATGATGGGGGCGATGGCGCTCGCGAAGACGCTCCCGCTGCGCCGCGCCAAGGCCGTCGTCGTGGGCGAGCCCACGGGCCTCCGGGTCGCCCACGCCGAGAAGGGAGTGCTCGACCTCGCGATCGAGACCCGGGGCAAGGCGGCCCACGGCGCGATGCCCCACCTCGGGGAGAACGCCGTGACGAAGATGATGCGGATCCTGCGCGGACTGGAATCGTTCAAGGGCCGGATCGCGCACCCCGAGCTCGGGTCGGTGACGGTGAACATCGGGACGTTCCACGGAGGGACCCGACTCAACGTCGTGCCGAACAAGTGCACGAGCGAGGTCGACATCCGGTTCCCCCCGCCGTACACTCCGGATCAACTCTACCACGAGATCGAGGAGCACCTGCGCCGGATCAAGACGCCGTTCACGCTCCGTCGTATCCTGACGATGCCCGCGGTCCAGATCGACCCGAACGCCGAGCACGTCCGACTGCTGCGCGAGGTCGCCCAGGCGGAGACCGCGGTCCTGGTGCACGCCTCCGAGGCGGTCCATTACACGCAGGTCAATCCCCGGGTCGTGATCTTCGGGGCCGGTGAGGAGGAGCTCTCGCACCAGGCGAACGAGTACGTGAAGGTGGAGGCCGTCGCCCGCGCCACCGAGGTCTACAAGAAGTATGCCCAGCGCCTCGCCACCGCACGCATCCCGACGTGACCCCCGGCCCGGCGCCCGCGCCATCAAGTAAGCGCGCGCCTACCTCGCGCCCGTGAAGGTCGCGCAGCTCGCGACGCGCTACCCGCCCGGGCCGGGGGGCGTCGAGCGCCACGTCGCGGAGCTCGCGCCCCGACTGGCCGCGCTCGGCCACACGGTCGACGTCTTCACGAGCGATCTCTACCGCGAGTATCCGTGGGAGCGGCTGCCAACCAGTGTGCCCCGGGACGAGCGGACGGCGTTCGGTTCGGTGCACCGGCTGCGGGTCTGGTCGCTCCCCGGCGACCTTCATTACCCGTTCTTTCGGGGACTCGAACCGGCGCTCGAACGGACCCGACCCGAGGTCGTGCACGCTCACACCTACGGGACCCACCAGGTCGCGATCGCGCGACGCTTCCACCGACGGTTCGGTACCCCCTACGTGCTGACGGCCCACTTTCATCCCCAGTGGTCGATGGAGGGCGGGACGGCACGCCGGTGGGTCCGGTCGTTCTACGACCGTCGTCTCGCGGGTCCGATCGTGCGAGAGGCGTCCTTCCTCGTGGTGCAGACGCGGGAGGAGGAACGCCTCGTGCGCTCCCTCGGGTTGTCCCTGCCCCCGGTCGAGATCGTACCTCCCGGTTACTCGCCGCTGCCGAACCCTCCCGAGGGGTCGACGTCGTTCGCGGACCAGTTCCAGGATCGGGGGACCGTTCGTGCTCTTCGTCGGACGCCTCGCTTCGAACAAGGGACTCGAAGGGCTCGTCACGGCGTTCGCCCCCCTCAGCCGTCGAGACCCGTCCGCCCGCCTCGTCCTGGTCGGTGAGGACGGCGGCATGGGGTCGAACGTCGACGCGAGGGCGCGGTCGCTGGGTCTGTCGGACCGCGTGCTCCGGCTCGGGCACGTGGCGGACGATGCGATGCTGGCGAACGCATTCCGGGAGGCCCGGATGACCGTTCTGCCGAGCGACTACGAGGCGTTCGGTCTCGTGCTGCTCGAATCGCTGGCGCAGGGCACGCCCGTCGTCGCGTCGGCGGTGGGCGGGATCCCCGAGGTCGTCGAGGACGGGAAGGCCGGCATCCTGGTGCCCCCGGGCGACGCGACTGCTCTCGGCGCAGCGCTGGACCGCCTGTGGTCGGACCCCGATCTCGGCCGCCGCCTCGGCGCGTTCGGTCGGTCGGAGGTCGTGCCCCGCTACACGTGGGAATCGGCCGCGCAGAAGATCGACCGACTCTACCGTTCGATCACCGCACCATGAAGATCGTGCACGTAACACTTCGATTCGACGCCCCCGGAGGTGTCGAGACGACCGTGCTTGAGACCACCCGGCGGCTCAGGGACCTGGGCGAAGAGGTCGAGGTGTACGCGAGCGACCTGTACGACGAGGCCCGGTGGGAGCGGAGGACCGACTTTCGTCCGGAGGTCGACGGGGTCCCGGTCCGGCGGTTCCCCGTCCGCAAGCGGCTCATGCCCCGGTTCACGCTGCCGCTGATGGTCGGGTTGATCGACGCGCTCGCCGACAGCGGTGCGGACGTGATCCACGCCCACTCCCACCGGTACGGGCACGTCCTCCAGGCGGCACTGGTCGCCCGCCGCTGCCGCATCCCCCTCGTCGTCTCGACCCATTACCATCCGGCGGACCGACGCGAGACCCCGTTCAACCGCGGACTGCTTCGCGTCGAGGACGTGGGGTTCGGGGCCACGGCGTATCGGGTCGCGCGGGCGCTGGTCGCGGAGTCCGAACTCGAGGCACGACTCGTACGCGAGTTCGCCCCCTCCGGGAAGCTCCGGGTGATTCCCCCGGGATCGACCTCGCCGAGTGGGACGCGGCGCACGGCGAGGCGCCGGCCCCCGCATCGCTCCCTTCGGAGTACTTCCTCTACGTGGGGCGGATCGCCCCCAACAAGGGCCTTCCCCACCTTCTCGAAGCCCTGGCTCTGTTGCCGCCCGCCGCGCGCCGGCCCCTCGTCCTGATGGGCAAGGATTGGGGCGAACGGGCCGCGCTCGAAGAGCTGGCGCGCCGCCGGGGGATCTCCGATACGCTCGTCTGGCTCGGGCACGTGCCCGACCGGGCGAGCTACCGCGCGGTGATCGCTCGAGCGCGAGCGATGGTGCTCCCTTCCGAGTGGGAAGCCTTCGGTCTCGTGCTCCTGGATGCGATGGCGGCCCACACGCCGGTGGTCGCCACGGCCGTCGGGGCTGTACCCGGAGGTCCTCGAGGGCGGCCAGGACGGCCTTCTCGTCGCCTACGCCGATCCCCGGGCGCTCGCGGACGCGCTTCGCAGCATCCTGGAGGACCGGGATTCCGCGCTGCGCCGCGTGGCCCGGGCCGACGTGCGCGTCCGTTCGCTGGATTGGTCCGAGTCCGTCCACCGCCTCAGGGCGCTCTACCGTGAGGTCGGAGCCGGCTCGAGGAGGCCGTCGATCAAGGCGGAGCATCTCGTCGCCCACGTGATCAAGGTCCGCCCCCGCCTCACCGGGCGTCAACTTGGCGACGGCTCGCAGCACCCAGCCCAGCAGACGGGCGATCACGCGCCGTTCTCTGCGAGCTCGCCCGCGTAGTCGGCGATCAGGCGGATGCCGCGGCGGAGGTTCGGTCGGGACGCCGCGAAGGAGAGCCGAAGATGCGCCGCTCCGAGCGAGCCGAACGCGTCGCCCGGCGTGGTGATCACACCCCGGCCGAGCAAGGCGCCCGCTACGTCCTGGCTCGTGCGGGGCCAAGCGAACCGGGGAACGCGTAGAAGGCGCCGCCGGGGGTAACGAGCGACAGACCCGGGATCCTGCCCAGGAGCTGCACCACGAGGTCGCGCCGGGCTCGGAACTCCCGCACCATCCGACGCGTGCCCGCCGACGACTCGAGTCCCGCGAGGACCCCCATCTGCGCCGGCGTGGACGGGCAGGCCATGAGGTGGTAGTGGATCTTGTTGAGCTCGATCGCCAGGGGCCGGGGGGCGACCAGGAACCCGATGCGCCACCCCGTAACGGCGAGCATCTTCGAGAAGGAGTTGACGACGACCGCGCGATCGCTGCGGCCCCAGAACGACGTCGCCGGGGTTTCGTAGACGATCTCCTCGGTACACCTCGTCCGAGACGATCGTGAGGTCGTGGCGGTCGGCGAACGCTACGATTCGGTCGACGACCGACTTCGGGAACACCGCGCCCGTCGGGTTGGAGGGGCTGTTCACGACGATGGCGGAAGTCCGGGAGGTGACCAGCTTCTCGAGCTCGGCGAAGTCGGGAAGTACCCGTCGGCCTCCTTGAGGCTGTACGGCACGGGCACCGCCCCCGCCAGCCGAGCGTGGGGAGCGTAGAGGACGAACCCCGGGTTCGGGACGAGGACCTCGTCGCCGGGGTCGTAGAGCGCGAGCGCGGCGGCCATCAACCCCTCGGAGCCGCTCCCCGTCACGATCACGTTCTCGCGGCCGGTGCCGGGCTCGCGGTCCCGGTACCGTTCCGCGACCCGCTCGCGGAGGGCCGGGATCCCCGCCGAAGGGCCGTAGTGGTTGTGACCCTCCCGGATCGCACGGCAGATCGCCTCCACGACCTCCGCGGGCGGGTCGAAATCGGGCTCGCCCAGGCCGAGGTTGATCGAGTCCGGGGGAGCGCTCTCGAACATCTTGCGAATGCCCGAGATCTCGACCTCCCGTGTCCGCTGGGCGACCATCGGCCGCGCACGACGGGTCCCCCTCTTTACCGTTGTCGCAACGCCCCGAGCGCGGGGCCGCGCGGCCGGCGCCGGCCGGGGGAAAAGGGCCTTCTACCCCGACCGCTCCCAACCGGCGCGGGAGGGAGAACCACGACCGTCTGCGTGGAGGTCGGCGCGCAGTTTGGCGACGAAGGGAAGGGCAAGATCTTCGATTACCTTGCGGCCGACGCACGCTACGTGGTCCGCACCGGCGGGGGTCCGAACGCCGGGCACTCGATTCCACCTTCCGGAAGGCCTGGTCGTCCTCCACCAGCTGTCGTGCGGGGTCCTGCGCAAGGGCGTGGTGGGCGTGTGCGGACCGGGCATGGTGCTCCAGCCGTTCGCCCTCGAGGAGGAGATCCGCGAGCTCGAGCGTCGCGGGCTGCTGCTCGGCGAGGTGATGATCTCCGACCGGGCGCACGCGCTGCTGCCCGTGCACGAGATCGAGGACGCCTGGCAGGACGACCTCCGCGCGCGCCGGGACCCGGGCAGCGCCTCGGGTACGACCCGGCGCGGGATCGGGCCGGCGTACGCCGACCGGGCCGCCCGCTGGGGCATTCGGATCGCCGACCTGGACCGACCTGCGGTCCTCCGAGAGCGCCTCGAGATGATGTACGCGAGCAAGTCGCACCTCACGAACCTTCCCCCGATCGACGAGCTGGGCGCGCGCCTGTCGGAGGTCGGCGGTCGGCTCGCCCCTCGCGTCCGATCCACCGAGCCGGTCCTGTGGGATGCCCTCGCCCGGGGGGAGCGGGTCCTCCTCGAGGGCGCGCAGAGCGCGCTGCTCGACCTGGACTTCGGTACGTACCCATTCGTCACCAGCTCCCACCCCACGAGCGCGGGGGCCCTCGTCGGGAGCGGCTTGCCGCCCACGGAGGTCGACTCGATCCTGGGGATCGCGAAGGCGTACACCACCCGGGTCGGTGCCGGACCGTTCCCCACCGAGGAGACCGGCGAGGCGGGGAGGTACCTGCGCCGGGTCGGCGGGGAACGAGGCGCGACCACCGGCCGCGCCCGGCGGTGCGGCTGGCTCGACCTCGTCCTCCTCCGCTACGCCGCCCGCCTCAACGGGCTCACGTCCTTCGCCATCACGAAGGTCGACGTGCTGGGCGGCCTCGACGAGATCCCGGTTTGCTCTCAGGTACGTGATGCCCGACGGTTCGATCGTCCGCGACGTGCTGCCCACGCACGCCGACGACATGGACCGAGCCCGACCGGTTTACGAACGGCTTCCCGGATGGCCGGAGTTCCACGCGCACCTCCGCGAGCGGTTGCGCCGGGAAGGGGCGAGCGCGCTTCCGACCCCGCTCCGCCGATTCCTCGACCACATCGCGGACGAAACCGGAGTGCCGGTAGAGTATGTGGGGTACGGCCCCGGGCGCGACGAGACGCTTCGGCTTCCCCCGGTGGTGGCACGACCGGCCCACGCGGCGTCGCGGCCTGGTCGGGCTAGCCTCGTGTCGTTCGACCTGTACCTCTACGTTGCGTTCGGGATCGGCATTCTCGCCGGCCGAATGGTCCACCCGCCGGGACGCTGGGTCGAGGCGGCCACCCTCGCCTCGGTGGTCATGCTCATCGGCCTCCTCGGAGCCTCCCTCGACAGCGTCGCGCTGATCACGCTGGCTTCGACCATACCTCTCGCGGTAGGGTTTGCCGCCCTGCTGCTCGGCCTGACCGCCGGGGTGTACCTTGTACTGGCGAAGCTCGCCCCGCCGATTCCGGCGCCCACGGTACCGGAGGAGGGTGACCGCCGGTTTCCGGTGAGCCTCGGACTGGTCGGCGCGCTGCTGGCCGGATTCGCCCTCGGGCACTTTATCGCGCTTCCGACCGCCCTCGCGATACCGTGGGCCCTCTACGCGCTGCTCGCGCTGGTCGGGTTCGGCCTCAAGCTCGCGTGGCAGAGCCTGGGTCGCGCGTGGGTCCCCGTGTCGGCTTCGGTCGTGGCTGCGGGCGCGTCCGCGGTGATCTTCGCCCTGACCTCGGGTAGAGGACTCGATGTCTCCTTCGCCACAGCGTTCGCCTTCGGCTGGTACACCCTGGCCGGGCCGCTCGTGGCCGCCCGCCTCGGCGCGGCGCTCGGGCTTCTGGCGTTCCTCACGAACTTCCTCCGCGAGGATCTCACGATGTTGTTGTCTCCGGTGCTGGGACGTCGGCTTCGGGGGGAGGGTCTCGCGGCGTTGGGAGGGGCGACCTCGATGGACACGACGCTCTACTTCGTGACCCGTTACGGCGACGCCGAGGCGGGCAGTCTGGCACTCGCAAGCGGTCTGATTCTCACCGTGACCGCGAGCCTTCTCTTGCCCGCGATCCTGGCCCTGTAGAATCCCTTATGGGAACGCTCTGCTCGCCGAAGCTGCGGGCTCGTGGTCCAGTGGTGACGACGTCGCTCTCACACAGCGAAGACCGCCGGTTCGAATCCGGCCGAGCCCATTCCACCCGGTCGATCCCGGCTGAGGCGGGGCCCACGCGGGCGATTGGGGGCGGATCATCGACCCGTGGGAATAAGGTCGTGGGGTGCAACCTCGGCCGAAAGTTCGCCCCAGCGTACCCCGCAAGCGGAGGCGGGCGAGCGGTTCAGTACCCGCGAAACGCCTCGAACGTGATTTGATCGGGCGGAACGCCGGTGGCTTCGCGGATCTTGACCATTCCTTCCTGGACCATTTCGGGCAGTCCTGCGATGTAGAATCGGGGATCCTCGAGTCCCTCCACCGCCGAGCGGATCCACTCGACGCTGATCCTTCCGACCCGGCCTGACCATTCCATGTGAGATTCGGCCGGACGAGTGACCGTGTAGTGCGGCACAAAATCCGGAAGAGTGCGGGCGAGCGAGTCGAGCTCGGGCCGGAACACGAGCTCCTCCGGAAGTTCGCGCGGATACAACAGCCGCCGCGGGACGGAGTCTCCGGAGTCCACCGCGAATCGAAGCATCCCGCGGAACGGGTGATCCCGATCCCTCCGGCGATGTAGACGCTCGGGCGAGCCGCATCGAAGAAGAAGTGGCCGAGGGGCCCGAAGACGTGGACTCGGTCGCCCGGCTTCAGTCGGGAAAGGGCCTGCTTGAACGGAGTGTCCGAGATCTTGCACGTGACGGCAATGAACCCCGATTCCGAGGGGCTTGACGAGAGGGAGAAGGCTCGCACCGCGCCCCACGGGTCGTCCACGCCGGGCAGGGAAAGCCGGATCGCCTGGTTGGAGAGATACCGAAAATCCACGCCGTCCGTCGAAAACCGAAAGGTCATCACGCTCGGCGACTCTCGGCGGTGGTCCAGAAGAGGGAGCTCGAATCGCTGCGGCGCCGGTGGGGCGATTGCGTCGATCCCTACGAACCCCACGGGAGCCGTCACGTACGTCTCGGGATAACGAGTGACCGAACCGTGTTCCGGTCACGTTGTACGCCCCCTCCTCGCTTGCGCGGGTTGAGGAAAGGTCCGGGAACCGGGGCGGGGTCAGCGGCCCGTCGTGAGCCTCGGATTATCATCCCGAAATTACGGAACGTCCAAATAGCATGGATAGGGTCCCCCGCGAGAGCGTGGTTCGATGACTTCGTCTGAATCCGAAAGTTCCCCGAGCCCGAGTAGTCCGACCTCGCCCGCCATGTCGATGCCGCCCGCGTTGAGCGATGAGGAGGTAGCGGTCGCCCGGTTCACATCCTCTGGCCTCCTGATCGGGTCGGGGATCCTGGCGATCTTCTCGATCTTCGCGTACTGGTTCTGATCTCCGGCACGGGCACGAACATCGCGTTCTTCCCGGGCGCCTTGTTCCGGACCAACGGGACGTGGTCCACCTACGCCTCGGTCGGCCTCGGACCGGTGGGGTGTTTTCCTGGCGATCCTTGTTCTCGCGATCGTCGGAGGAATCCTGCTGATCGTCGCGGGGGCCTTCACTCTTTTCGCCGCCATAAAGCATCGAACGACGGGCTCGCTCAAGCCGGTGGCCCTGGCGCTCACCGGAGTCGTGCTCGAGGTGGTTACGCTGACGATCGCCCCGGACTGATGCCGTGGGCCATCCGCGACTCCTCGGCCGGATCGGCGTTCTGCGGCGCCTGGACCATCAGCTCGCCGTGCAAGTCGTTCTGGGGGTCGGGATACGTCGGTGGCGTGGACCTCACGTTCGTCGCCGCGGACGGCTGGATCATCATGATCGGCGCGCTGGCCCTCGGGGTCTTGGGGATCGTGATCTGGCGGCTCGGCCGGAACCCGGCTTCGAAGGCGAAAGGGGGAGGATGAACGATGGCGTTCATAGACGACCTAACGCTGGTACTCGACCTACTGGTCTTGATGGCCGCCACGGTGTTCTACACCGGCGTCTTCGTGTGGTACCATTCGCGCAAGAACGACAACGCGCGTGCGACCGCGTCCCTTCGCGAGGGAGCGGTCGTCATGACCCTGATCGGCGGGCTGATTGGGCTCATCGCAGTGTGGGGAGAGTTCAACTGGCCGCTGCCCGGCGCGTACAACCTGTACTTCTTCGACCCGATGCTGCTGCTCGCCCTGCTGACGGTCTCGTTCGGCATTACGGTGCTCCTGCGATACCCGACTCATTTCGTCGGGATGCTCGGGGTCGTGATCGGGCTCGGCGTGATGTACTACGGGGTTCGCGCGGACTACTACCTCGCCCTGACGCAGGACCCCGTGGAGACGTTGCTGATGTACCTCGGGTTCGGCGCCGTGGCCATCCTGTCGTACCCGGCTGCCCTCTACGTGGATTGGTTCGTCACGGGTCGCCAGCACCCGTCCGTGACTCCGATCACGTCCGCGGCGAGGCCGACTTACCCGCGCCTGTGGACGATCCTGTTGGGGTTGTTCATCATCATGGTCGTGCTCGCCGGTGTGGCGGCGGCGGCCTACGGGCTCAGTGCCGCGTGGGGGCACCTCGAGAGTCCCCCGTAGACTAGGGCTTCGGGAGGGTCGCCCCTCACCCCGTGCGGTGGGAGGGCGACCCGCAGTACCACCGGGGGGATCGCCCCGAACGGTGAGCGCGGCCGGCGAGATTGACCCGCTGGCCGCAGCCCTTGGGAGCATTCCCCACTTTCGAATCCCTTCCGTCGAGGCCCCGTCGCTCGGCGACGGTTAACCTATTGTCTCCCACCCGGGTTGAAGGGATGGCTATCGCACCCGAGGTTGAGATGTCGAGCTCATGTCCCCAATGTGGCGCCGCCGTCGAATTTGTTGGCCACGACGCGCGGATCCTGAACGGAACCTGCGCCGACTGCCACGGCACGTTCACCGTTGTCGAGGGGGGCATTCCACTGTCGGAGAGCCCCCTCTCCGGGGCGGACGCTGCGCCTGGCGCTGCCGCGACGGGACGTGCGGGATCGCCGGCGCCGATGTTGAATTGCGCGGACTGCGGGAGCCCGCTCGCGCTCCGGTCCACCTCCAAGGCGAGCATCGAGGCGTCCTGCCCCGAGTGCCGCACCACGTTGACCTACTCGCTCGGTGGCGAACCAGAGGTTCGAGAACACGGCCGGCGCCCCTCGATGGCGCGTTCCGGTGACGAGGGACGGCGCCCGTTCAGCCCCGCCGCCACCCGACCGTGCCGGGAGTGCGGGGGACCGTTGCGCTTCTCGACCGCGCCCGACGGCACCGTCTCCGGCGAGTGTGTCGCGTGCGGGAACCGGTTCACGCTCGGCCCCCGGCGGGACGCGGGGCCACCCCGCCGCCGGTGGGAGGACCGAGGAACCGAATCGCGAGGCGGCGGTTTCGGACGATACCGCAGCGGCGGGGGCCGTTCGGGAGGCGGCGACCGTCGGGGGCCTCCGCGCTACGGTGCGGGCCCGCGGCCGTACAAGCGTCGCGAGCGACCGAACGACGAGGGCGACGCCCCCGACGAGGGCCGGCGTCGCCGACGACCCCGCGCCGAATGAGCCGGGGCGAGCCTAGCTCCCGGTTTCGGGAGGCATCCCGTCCCGGGGCGCCTGCCGACCGCGACGTCGCAGCAAGAGTACCACGGCCGCGATCGCGGCGACCCCGACCACGACCCCGATGACGATGTAGTCCGTGACCGGAGTTCCCGAGGAGGTGCTGTTGAACATGATCAGGACGGCGACCGTCGCTCCGTTGACGTGCACGGTACCGTTGGAGATGTTCGCGGAGTACCCGGTGACGACGTGACGGTGAACTTGTAGCTCCCGTTCAACTCGGGCAGCACCAGCGAGTCGTTGCTGGTCTGCTTCGCCGTCGAATTGAACGTGACCCCCCACGTCGTCCCGCCGGGGAGGCCGTACTCGATGAAGACGACAGGATACGTGTAGAGCGTCCACACGAGGGTCTCTGTCACGTCCGCGCCCGCGACCATGACCGAACCGGAGTAGACCTCCCCCGAGAGACGCCAGCCGGGGACCTCGCCGATAGTGTACGGGAACGTACCGTTCCCCTCGTTGAACACGATGGAACCCGTCGCCCCGGTCGTCCGGTCCGCCTGCTTGACCCCGTCGAGGGTCACGTTCCAGGAGGTTCCGGTCGGAAGCCCGGATTCGGCGAAGGTGACGGTGTAGATGCCCGAGAAATCGATCGTCTCGGTCGTGTTCGACCCGGGCACGAACGTGGCCGTCCCGGACGGGGGGGACGGCGTGTAGCCGGTCACCGGAGTCACGACGAAGCCGTGACCTGCCGACGGAAGGCTCCACCCGGGAATGTAGACCAACGGCTGAACAGTGAGGTAGGGGATCGAGAGATACGAGAATCCCCACGCCGTGCCGGCGGGGAGTCCGTGCTCGACGTACCGCAGCCAGAACGGCACGGGCGCGGCGAGCGGGGTCGAGTCGCTGATCCCCGTCGCGATCTTGTACGCCCCCGACGAGCGATCGGCCCAGTAGTTGCCCTCGAACGTGTAGGTAGAGTTGGAGAGGTTCGCGATGACCGTAGCCTGGAGATGCGCGGCGCTGAAGGCGCCGTCCGTGCTCGAGTTGTTGTTCCCGACGAAATTGTTCCCGCGGACGGTCAGGTCGGTCCCGTTGAGGACCAGCAGCCCGGAGTCGTTCGCGTCCTCGAGCGTGCTTCCGTTCAGGGTGGAGGTGGTGACGTTCGCGAGGTAGATCCCGCCCTCGCCCCCGAAGGAGAAATCGTTCTCGATCTGGGACCCCGTGGTGTTGTTGAACGCCACCGAGTAGTTCCCGTACCAGCTCGTCACTCGCTCGACGTTCACCTCGGTCGAATTGTTCACGAGCACACCGTACGGGTACTCCTCCGACGAAACGCCCGTGATGTTCACCTTGGAGTCGTTGGCGATCGCGACGACCGCGGTCGGGAAGATCGATCCGTTCGCGGTGTTCGTGAAGTCGAGTGTGGCGAGGCTGCTCTCGGTGCCGTTGAAGCTCGCGATGGAAAGGTTCGTGACGTTCGCCACGTAGGCACCGACCGACCCGTTGGTCACGTTCGCCCCGGTCATCGAGCCGTTGGACCCGTTGTCCCACAGCAGCCCGATCGATTCACCGCCGGCGAGCAGGTGGGTGGCGGTCACGTTCGCGACCGTGCCCAGAGCGGCCCCCACGCTGCCGTTCTTCGCATCGACCTCGGTCAGGCTGACGAACCGGTCGGTGTTGAGGACGACCCCGATCGCCCCGTCGGACGCCTGAACTCCCGAGAAATTGGCGTGCGTGGTGTTCGAGAGAGCGATGGCGAGTCCGCTTGTGCCCGTGGTGTTGACGTCCACGACCGTGACCGAGCTGTCTTCGTCCAGGATGAGCTGGGAACCCAGAAACTCGGGATTCAGGACGGTGATCCCGTCCACGGTGAGGTGGGTCGTGTTGGTGCACTGACCCGCCTCCGACCCGTCCGGCGCGACGGAGAGGTCCTCGATCACTACCCGGGTGGTGTTGTTGAGGTAGAAGCCGTACGAGGCGTTCCCGATGTTCACGCCGTTGAACGTCGCTCCGGCGAGGTTCTCCAGGGTGATCGCGGCGACGGACGCGACCACGGCGGTACCCGTCATGTTGAGCGAGGTCAGATTGGCCCCGACCAGTCCGGAGGCGCCCGCGGTGGCGACCAGGCCGTGGATCGTCAGCCCGGTGGCGTTCTGAGCCGCCACGGCATAGGCATCCGAGGTCGCGGAAACGGTGGTGAGCGTCATCGTGGTGATGTCGTCCATGTTCGCGCCCAGGCTCCCGCCCCCGGTGGCGGACAGATCGGTCGCAACCACGGTCGAACAGTTGACCAACGTAAGACCCGTCGCGGCCGACTCCGCCGTCACGTGCGAGAAGGTGAGCGTGCGCGCCTCGACCGCGACGACCCCGTAGGATTCCACTTCGGAGGTTACGTCGTAGACCTGGCTGTCATGGGTCCCCAGGAACTCGATCGCGCCCGGAGGGTAGCGAGGCGGGTTCTCGGTGTAAAGACTGAGGTTCCCCTGGAGGGTGACGTTGCCGACCGTGAACGCTCCGCTACCGTAGAAGAAGTAGTACCCCTGGGTCCAGCCCGGAATCGAGACCGGCACGTATCCGTTGGGGGAGGAGGTCGTGTAGGAGAACGAGGTCGGGGCTTGGGAAAGCCCGTTCACGGTCACCGAGAGATTCACCTCGTCGGTGGCGAGGAGAACGAATGTTGGGTAGTCGAAATCGTTCAGCCGGAGGAACGGCGCGACCGGGTCGAGAGTCGAAGCGTTGAGCCAGAGGCGCTTCAACGCGGAGGAGTATCCTGTCTGCGAAACCCCGGCCGTCGTGAATGTGACCGCCTGGCTCTGTCCGACGAGGTACACCGGTGCGTCCAACGTCGTGGGCGACGCCGTGAGGGTGAGGTCGGCGGGCGGCGCCCCGTTCGGGATGGTCACGGAGCCGTTGAGGTACCCGTCGGCCCAGGCTTCGAACACGTAGGGGTTCCCAGTGGGCGGTGGTGGGAGGTACGTCACGAGTACCGCCGGTGCCGTTCGTCGGAGTGTACGAGAAGTTGGCGGCGGCCAGCGTGCCCCCGAGGGAACTCTCGTTGGTAGCGAACAGGAACCCGTAGTCCGGGTTCAGAGTGATCTGGATCCGGGTCGCGCCTGACGTGGCGTGGGGGGCGAACGACTCGTTCGTCGTGTTCCAGAGGCCGTAGAGGAACGAGGGGCCCTGGTCGAGGAAGGCCGTGGTCCCGGAATAATACTCCGCGTCGCCGACGCTCGTTTCCGCCGTGTCCGTCCCGAAATCGTACGCGGATCGCACGCTCCCGTACGCTCCCGCGGTCGCGTTCCACGCGTCGAGGGTTTCGGTGGCGTTCAGGTTGAGAAGGTTCGCGTTCGAGCCGCCCCCGTCCCCGCCGAGCACGAACTCGGCATCGTTGAGGAGGCCGTACGGGTTGGTCGCAAGGCCGCTCACCTGGAACTGAGGCGGCTGGGCGTCCGAGGCGGTTCCGTTGAATACGACCCGATCGTAGCTGCCTGCGGCGAACGTACCCGAACCGTTCGCAATGGAGAAGTTGAAATAAATCGCCGGGTGGCCCTCGTAGATCGAGACGTTGTTGAAGAGGCGCAGGTCGAACTGCGGTCGGACGTCGATCGTCCGCCCGAAAGCGTAGTAGAAATCGCCCGGCACGAGCGTGCCCCCGTAGGAGAGCAGGGTCCCGGTGTTGAGGGTCCCGTTGACCCCGGAGAAGTTCCAAACGTTATCCTCGAATTGAAGCTCGGTCCCGTTGAAATGGATCGCGTTCTGCGCCCAGAACGTACCGGAGTTAGACCCCGGGAACGAAATGTTGGTCGCGACGGTATCCAGAACGAAGGTCGTCCAATTCGGTGCCTCGCCGA
This sequence comes from uncultured Thermoplasmata archaeon, assembly GCA_963804505.1. GTDB lineage: Archaea > Thermoplasmatota > Thermoplasmata > Lutacidiplasmatales > UBA184 > Lutacidiplasma. Next base: position 420,759 of record CAWDQP010000010.1, on the reverse strand, counting down.
AGGCCGCGTACCCGGGACTGAACGCGGAGAAGTTGTTCAGAAAGAGGTCCGCCTCGAAGCTCGTCGTGTTGTAGACGTAGGCCCCTTTCGAGGAGAGCCCGAGGTCGGCGAGACCCATCGGGGCCGGATTCGTCGTGTACTTCGGTACGACCGGAACGCCAGCGACCGGAGCGCCCGTAAGGCGGTCGGCGCTCGGGAACAGGACGTCTCGCGCCTTGAGCTCGCCCGCGGCGATCGCACGCTGGACCGAGGCGACCACGGGGGACGCGGGAGCGCGTGAAGCGGGGGCGTTGCCCGAGCGACCGAGCGCTTGACCCAGCGAAGCGGGGGAGGAAAGCGCGCGGCTCGGCAGAACTCCGACCACGGCCGACGGAGAACCGGCATGCGAGGTCCCGTCCCGGAGGTGCGGATCGAGAGGGACGGGCGATGCGAGAGCGGGGACAATCGAGCCAAGGAGGAGCACGGCGAGCGCCAGCAGGACGAGTGCGGTCCTCGGCCGAAGGAACGTCATCGTGAGGCTCCCCGAGTTCCGGCGTGCTATATACTCCTTGGCGGACGCTGCACGGCGGGTAGGCGGGGGCGTTGGCTATGGGTCCGGTACCCTCAGGGAACGGCGGTCGAGGCCGGCCGCTCCGGTCCGGGATCGCGGCGTCGTCCCTCCATGAACCGGCGTGTCTTCTCGCGATGGCACGTCCGGCAGACCGCCTGAAGGTTCGAGTACCTCCAGCGCAGCCCCTCCGCGCCCTATCTCGACGATGTGGTCGACGTCCATGAGGCGGGCCCGGGTGCGCTGGTGGCAGATCTGGCAGGTGTAGCGGTCCCGCGCGAGAACGTAGGTCCGGGCGGAATCCCAGAAGTAATGGCCGTGGAATCGCCATCGGCACCGACGCGAGCAGTAGGGCGTCCGTCGGGTGGGCATCGGTGTGCCGCACTCCACGCACCGACGCTGCGCGCGGGCCTCCGCCCGACGACGGGCACCGTCCGTGAACCACGCGACCGAGAGGGCCAGAATACGCCCGTTCCGGTCGACCTGGACCGACGCCGTTCGCCGAGGCATCGGCCACGAGAGGCGCGGCGGGCGGTCATGAAGATTCACTTCGATGCGCCCCGGGGTCGAGACCTATGAGGTTCCCGCTGGCCGATTGGATCGACGACCATGACGACTGCCGCCACAAGCTGGGCTCCAGCGGGATGCGCGGCTCGATTCGACGACCGCCTCTCCCCGACCCGGGCCCCACGCCACCTGAAGCGGACGAGCTGGTCGAGGCGTTGGCTCGGTCCGTGGACGTAGACGCGTCGCGTGTGTTTCTGACCCACGGCGCGACCGAGGCCAACGCGTGGGTGGCGTTCTTCCTGGCGCGCACCCGCACCGGCTCGAACCGGGCGTGTCGCGTTCGGTTCCCCGAGTACCCGCCGCTGTTCGATCTGGCCCATGCGGCGGGGTGGGCGGTCCATGACGACGCGCGACCTGCCGGCTTGGCGGTGGTCTCCCAGCCGCGGAACCCGGAGGGCGACCGGTGGTCGGCCGAGGCGCTCTTTCGATGGGCGGACGGTGCGCGTCACCTCCTCATCGACGAAACGTTCCGGGAGTTCGCGCGCGCGCCGTCGTTCGCCGCGGCCGCCCGCCCTCGCCTCTGGACCACCGGCACGTTCACGAAGTTCTTCGGCGCGGACGATCTGCGGGTCGGGTTCGTGGTCGCCCCCGAGGAGGCGAAGGAAGGATTCCGTCGGTTCATCGGTCTCGTGTCCGACGAGATACCGGACCGTTCGGTGGCCGGGGCGCTCGAGCTGCTCCGACGGATCGACGACGTGCGGGCCCAGGTCGATCGGCTGATGGACCGAAATCGGTCGGCGCTTCGTCGAGCCCTTCCGGGCACGGTTCCCCCGCTGGCCCCGGTCCACTTCGACCGAGGGCTGGCGGAAAGTGGTGACCGGCTTGCCCGCCGATGCCTCGAGGCCTCGGTCCTCGTCTGCCCGGGCTCGTTCTTCGGAGAGCCCGGCGGCGTCAGGATCTGTCTCACCCACCGAAGCTTCCCGGAGGACCTCGCCGCGTATCTGCGGGTTCGGGACCGGCCCGGGGGGGCCGCTACGGCCCTCGCCCGAACCCGGGGTGGTCGATCGGCCCGCGCTTCGACCGTCCGAGCGACGCGAACGCGGGGGTGACCGGACCCGGGGCGCGCGTCGCGCGCGGAGCCGCCGATTCGGCCTGCTCCTTGAGGAACGTGGCCGCGAACCGTGCGGCCCGCTTCGGGTCGGAATCCCGGACCAGGAGGAACCCGCGCGCGAGCTCCGTGAGGACCGCGCGGGCCGGTATTCACGTCGTGGGCGTCCGCCGACTCCTCCGGCACGGACGGACGTGGTTTCGGGTCGGAAGGGGGGTAGCGCATTCCTCACGGCGACCCACGGACTTGCCTCAAAAAGGCGATGCTCGACTGGCGACCGAGTCCCCGGGATTCGACCGAGAATCCTTTACCCACCCGAGGGCTCTTCCCGACAGGTCGATCATGAGCCAGAGCACCCCTCCACCGGTCGCGCCGTCGACCCGAACGACCGAGGCCCCGAAGCGCGGCGTGCTCCTCCGCACCCCGATCCCGGGCCCGAACGCGAAGAGGATCATCGAGCGGGACCGCAAGTTCCTGATGACCAGCACGAAGACGGCCCCGATCGTGGGCGCGTCGGGCGAGGGCGTCTGGGTCACGGACGTCGACGGCAACCGACTCCTCGACTTCGCCTCCGGCGTCGGCGTGGCGGCCGTGGGGTACTCGAACCCCGACGTGGTCCGTGCGATCCGCGACCAGGCCGGCCGGCTCACGCATTTCGCCGGGACCGACTACTACTACGAGAACCAGACCCACCTCGCCGAGCGGCTCACGCACCTCACTCCCGGGACATTCGACAAGAAGATCTTCTTCACGAACAGCGGGACCGAGAGCGTCGAAGCGGCGCTCAAGCTCGCGCGGTGGAACCGGCGACGCCCGATCGTGATCGGCCTGTTGGGCGGCTTCCACGGACGGTCGATGGGGGCCCTGTCGATGACCTCCTCGAAGCCGGTGCAGCGCGCCCGTTACGCGCCGTTCGTGGGCGGCGGCCACCACATCCCGGCGCCGTTCTGCTACCGGTGCCCGTACAAGCTCGAGTACCCGAGCTGCGACCTCTATTGCGCGAAGATCCTCAAGGAGCTCTACTTCACCACTTCCATCCCGGCGGACGACGTCGCGGCGTTCCTGGCGGAGCCGGTCCTCGGTGAGGGCGGGTACGTCGTACCGCCGCCACGCTGGTTCTCGACGCTCAAGTCGATCCTGGACGAGAACGGCATCCTGCTGATCGACGACGAGGTGCAGGCCGGGATCGGCCGGACCGGAAAGTGGTTCGCGATTGAGCACCACGGGGTCGTGCCCCACATCGTGACGATGGCCAAGGCGCTCGGGGGCGGGCTTCCGCTCGGCGCGATCAGCTTCCCCGCCGAGCTGGATTTCACCACGCAGGGTTCCCACTCGAACACGTTCGGAGGCAACCTCGCGGCGGTCGCGGCGTCCATGGCGACGCTGGACGTGATCGAGAAGGAGAACCTCCTCGACAACGCCCGAGTCCAGGGGGAGTACCTGCTCTCGCGGCTGCGCGAGCTCATGGCACACCACGAGGAGATCGGCGACGTCCGCGGCGTGGGCCTGATGACCGCGACCGAGTTCGTACGCGACCGCACGACGAAGGAGTACGCCCCCGCGTTCCGCGACCGGGTCCTGGAGGAGGCGTACCGCCGCGGGCTGATCCTCTTGCCGTGCGGGAAGTCGTCCCTCCGCTACATCCCCGCGCTCATCGTGCGCCGCGAGGAGATCGACGAGGCGATCGAAATCCTCGACGCGGCGATCCGGGCGGCCCGCGCGAACGCATGAAGTTCGGCCGGCTCGCCGGCCCCGGAGCCGTTCGTCTGGACGAGCAACCCGAGCCGGTCCCGCGGCGGGGGAGGTGACGGTCCGGCTCGCGGCCTGCGGCGTCTGCGGGACGGACCTCGAGAAGCTCCGGGGAAACTACCGGACGGCCGGGATCCTGGGCCACGAGCCCGTCGGCCGGATCGCCCGCGTCGGGGCGGGCGTCGCGGAGCTGGCCGAGGGTGACCGGGTCTTCGCGCACCACCACGTCCCCTGCTACGCCTGCGAGGTCTGCGCCCGGGGCGACTACACGTTCTGCCCCACCTACTCCACGACCAACCTCGACCCGGGCGGCTTCGCCGAGGTGTTCCGCGTTCCCGCGGCGAACGTCAGCCGCCATGCCGTGCTGCGGCTGGACGACCGGGTCGACTGGTCGATGGGCACGCTGCTCGAGCCGGCCGGGTGCGCCATGACGGCCATCCGTCGGATCGGGGTGCCGGGGGAGCGACCGTGCTCGTGCTCGGTCTCGGACCGGTCGGCCTCCTCTACGCGCGGCTTGCGAAGGCGCTCGGCGCCGCCTGGGTCGGCGGGACCGAGATCTCGCCGCGGCGCCGGGACGCCGGGAGTCGCGGAGGGCTCGACGCCGTCGTCGACCCGCGCGAACCCGAGGCGGTGCGCGCGGCGGTCGACCGGGCGACCCAAGGGCGAGGGGTCGACCTCGCGGTCGCGGCGACCGGCCACCCCGCCGTGGCGCGGTCCGCGGTGGAGCTCGTCCGCCGGGGCGGCGCCGTGAACCTGTTCGGTCTCCCGGAAGCGGGGAGCCGGTTGGACGTCGACCTTCAGCAGCTCTACCTCCGCGGCGTGCGGGTCCTCCCGTCGTATGCGACCACCGAGCCCGACGTCCGGGAGGTCCACCGCCTGATGGTCGAGGGAAAGTTCTCCGTCGGCGACCTGGTGACCCACCGCGTGCCGCTCGACCGCATCGAGGAGGCGTTCCGCCTCGCGGGGCGGCCCGAGGACGCCGTGAAGGTCGTGGTCACCGGGCCCGCGTTCTAGGAACGCTCGCCCGGCACCCCTTCGGCCAGGACCGAGTTCTCCACGCGGGCGTTGTCGGCCACCCGGACCCCCGGTCCGAGAATGCTCCCGGACACGCGCGCGCCGCGGCCCACGACCACGCCGTCCATCAGCACCGAGTTCTGAACGCGGGCGCCGGGCTCGACGCGCGAATTCGCGCCGAGCGTGACGTACGGGCCGAAGTGGGCGTCACGCGCCGTCGCCCCCTCCAGGGTCGCCACCGGACCGTTCCCCTGGGCTCCCGGCGGAAGCCGGCCGTCGCCCCCTCGCCCGTCGTCGAACAGGAGCCGCTGGGCGTTGAGCAGCCGGTCGGGGTGCCGGCGTCGTCCCAGGACCCGTTCCAGCCGATGGCCGTACACCCCGGCGCCGAGGAGGCCGGGGACGACCTCCCGCTCGAAGCTGACCGGACGGCCTGCCGGGATACGGTCGAGCACGGAGGCGGCCCAGACCGCGAGCCCGGCGTTGATCCAGTGCGACGGCGCGTCCTTCGGCTCCGGCTTCTCGACGAACGCCGTGATCCGGTCGGCGGGGTCGAGCGCCGCCACGCCGTACGGCCGGGTATCCTCGACCGAGGCGAGCGCCATCGTACCCACTCCCCCGGAGGCGCGGTGGCGGCGGGCCATGGCGGCGAGGTCGACCGCCGCGATCACGTCCGAATTGAGGAGGAAGAACGGGTCGCTCATCCCCCCGCCGGCGTTCTTCATGCCCCCGCCCGTGCCGAGCGGCTCGGCCTCCGGGACCGTGCGGACCGGCCACCGAGGAGGATGCGCCCGAACGTAGGCGTCCACGATCTCCGCCTTGTACCCGGTGGCGAGGGCGACCTCCTCCACGTCCGCGGGCAGGAGATCGAGGACGTGGTAGAGCATCGGCTTCCCCGCGAGCGGGATCAGCTGCTTCGGAACGCGATACGTGATCGGGCGGAGCCGCGTGCCAAACCCCCCGATGAGAACGAGCGCCTTCATCGCATCGACCGAAGCGGACGGGGCGGCACGGCGCTCGCCCTCATAGTAGGCTCGACGGCTCCCCCCGCTTCACGGAGCGAGCGTACTCCCGCTGGACGGCACGCTTGAGGAGGGCGGCCGGGCTGCCCCACACGGTCACGTGGCGGAGGGCGGCCGCTCCCTGGCCGATGCCGAGGGCCACGATCACGCCGCGCTCGCGGTATGCGAACGGTGCGAGCGATTCCCCACGCGCCCGGGCCACGATGTTCTGCGCCGCCAGACGGGCCTCCGCCACCGCGGCCTGGGCGGTCCCCGGGGCCAGCATCCCCGAACTCGGGTCGCGAAACTCCATGACGTCCCCGACGGCGAAGACGCCCGGATGACCGGGGAGCTCAAGGGTCGGTTCGACGGCGAGGCGACCTCCCCGACCGTGCGGGACCGGAAGGTCTCGCACGAGGGGTGGCGCCTCGAGGCCGGCGCACCAGACGATCACGTCCGCGGCGAGGACCGAGCCGTCCTCGAGGTGGATCTTCCCCTCCTCCACGCGCGTGACGTTCAGCCCGTGCAGGAGACCGACGCCCGCTCGGCCCAGGAGCGCCCGGGCGTGGCGGACGAGAGCCGGCGGAAGCCGGCGAGGAACGGCAGGGCGCCGGTGAGCAGGAGGACGTCGGGTGGACGCGCCTCGACCCCCGTGACCTGGGCCCAGCCGACCGTGGCGATCTCGGCGGCCAGCTCCGTCCCGGTCGAGCCGCCACCGACGATCACGAACCGGGGCGACGCTCTCCCGGCAGGGTGGCCGAAAGGCGCTCCACGTCCCGGATCGTCCGGGCGAGCCGGAGCGCCCCCGAGAGTCGGTACACCTGGTGCGTGAGCTCCGGCGGCGCCCGGGACGCCGTAGTACGCCGCTACGCTTCCAAGGCAGACGGCGAGCGACCCGAACCGGAGCGGCCCGGTGCTGAGGCGAACGGTCCGCGACGCGAGGTCGATCCCCTCCACGGCAGCCTCCCGGCACTCGACGGAGGAACGCTCGAACACCCGGGCGAGAGGGACCGTCCAGGCGTCCGTGGAACCTCCTTCCCGCGCGAGCCGACCCACCTCGTAGAGCTCCGTCCGGAGCACGTGGACCGGGTGCCGGTCCACCAGCACGATCGGAAGCTGACCTCGTGATCGCCGGTGGACCTGCTGCGCCACGGTCAGCCCGGCGTACCCCGCTCCCAGGACGACCACCGGATCCTGGGGCGGCGCCGACGACATGTCCGCCGGGGCAACCCCGGGCAGCTTATGGGATGGTTCACCGCGAGGCGCCCGGCTTCCCGAGGGTACCGGTCAGCGCGCGGCCCGCCCGCCGGAGCGGGCCGCCGTCGAGGCCGAGTTGGACGATAGCCATCCCTGCCGCTCCAGTTCCCGGAGGACTAGGGCCGCCGACTCGGCAGGGGTCATCCGCACCGCGTCGACGACGATCTCGGGGTGCTCCGGCGGCTTGTACGGGTCGCTCACGCCGGTCATCTCCTTGATCTCGCCGGCGCGCGCCCGCTTGTAGAGTCCCTTCACGTCCCTCTCTTCGCAGACCGCGAGGGGGGTGTTGATGTACACCTCGACGAACCGGCCGATCTCCGACCGGGCCCTCGCCCGCGAGCTCCGGTACGGGGAGATCAGCGCGACGATCGGGATCGCCCCGTTGCGCGCGAGCACCTTGGCCACATACGTGACCCGGGCCGCGTGCGCCTCGCGGGAGGCGCGGTCGAACCCGAGGTCCGCGCTCAATCCCTTCCGTATCTCGTCGCCGTCCAGCAGCTCGGCATACCATCCCTGTTCGGAGAGACGTTCGACCAGAGCCTTCCCGATCGTCGTCTTCCCCGCGCTCGGCAAGCCGGTCATCCAGACGCAGAATCCTGGCGGTCCCCGTGCCATCGTGGTTCCCCCTACGCTGTCAGGACGACCCCGGGACGGCCCAGGATCTCCGCGACCTCCGGTCTCAGGATCTCGGCGGGGAGGCTTTCCCCCTTCGCGAGCGCCTCGCGGATCCGGGTCTGGCTCGTCTCCGCGCGGAAGCTGGCGGGGTGGGAGCACGTCTTCTCGCTCGCCATCCACCCGCAGCGGCGGCAGAAGAACGACTCGCCGTATCGGAGCGGCAGGATGCCGATGTCGTACTCGTCGAAGATCCGGTGGCAGGCGTACGGGTCGTAGTACCTGCCCCACCCCGGCCTGGTCCCGGCCCACGATGTAGGCTCCGCAGCCGTAGTTCTTCCGCACGATCGCGAGGAAGAGCGCCGCCTTCGGTCCTCCGTAGCGCATGGTGATCCCGAGCGGGCTCATCATCACTCGGCTCGGGGGGTAGTAATGCCGCACGAGCGCCTCGTACGACTCGAGGATCACGTCCGGGCGGTAATCTCCCTTCTTCAGCCGCCCCACGACAGGGTGGATGAACAGACCGTCCACGTCCTCGCGCTCGAGGGTAAGCCTCTGAATGTATTCGTGGGCGGTGTGGGGCGGATTGCGGCACTGGTAGGCGGCGACCGTCTTCCACCCTCGGCGGTGGAACTCCGCGCGCGTCTCCCCCGGGCTCGGCTCGGGCCGGCCGCCCGGCGGGTCGAGCCGGCGAAGGAGGGTCACCTTGCCGGCCCACGCCTCGTCGCCGGCGGCCAGAAGGTCCGCGACGTTCGGGTGCTTGGGGTCCTCCGTGCCGTACGTCGCGCGGGCGATGGCCGCTCGGTCCGTCCGGAACCGCTCCTCGATGGCGAGGAGCGCGAGCGGGCGGTCCGAGGCGTCGACGATCGCCACTTCGTCCCCCGCCGAGAGGCCGCGCACGGCCCCTGCGTCGGGTCCGGTCGGTATGGGGAACAGGATCGGAATGGTCCACGGAAGGTCGTTGGGGAGCCGTCCGGTCTTCAAGACCGACTCGAGTTCCGCCGAACCCATGAAGCCCTCCAGAGGGCTGTAGGAGCCGATGCCGATCTTCTCGGCATCGTAGAGCTGGTCGACGGCGGGCCGGACCTTCGGGAGGTCGCGCCGTTCCGACTCGCGCCGCTCGCGGGCGGCGCTCCCCGCCAGCCGATCGACGAGCCGACCGCCGTGCGCGGGCGGGATCATGGAATACCGTCCCGGCCGATGCCTCCGGGGGAGGGGCCCGATGCTGTTCCAGCTTCCTTACGTTGCACGGCGCCTCGAGGACGGGGGTCGGGGACGGGGTGCGGCTCCTCGACCGACGGGGCGCCACGGCACGGCGCCCGCATTAGCTCTTTCCCCGTACCGACCGGGACGTCACCCGGTTCCGAGTGCCTGCCGCGGAAAGGTCAGCGTCCCACCGCGACGTACCGTATCCCTTGCCGAGCGAGGGCGTCCGGGTCGAGGGTCCTTCGGGCGTCCACGACCAGTTTTCGGGCGAGCCGCCCCCAGAGCGCCGTCGGGGCCCGGCGGTAGGAGTCCCAATCGCACTGGATGAGCGCAAGGTCGGCGCCTCGGATCGCGGTCGCAAGGTCGGGAACGAGACGGCACCGGTCGCCGCGGTCCGCGACGGCGCGCGGGTCGAGCAGGGCCACGAACGCGGGGCCGGCCTCGGGGTCGTGGAGACGGACCCGCGCTCCCCGGCGGAGCAGCTCCCGAAGCATCGGATAGGCGCGGGACTCACGGACGTCGCCGGTGCCCGGCTTGAACGACAGTCCGAGCAGCGCGACCCGGACCCCCCGCAACGAACCGACGGCGCGCTCCGCGAGGTCGACCACGTGGGCGGCTTGCGTCGCGTTGACCGAGAGCGCTCCCGAGGTCACGGGCAGCGCGACGCGGAGCGACCTCGCCCGGGCGAGGAGGGCGCGAAGGTCCTTCGTGAAGCAGCTCCCCCCAAACCCCGGACCGGCATCGAGGAACCGCGAGCCGATCCTGGGGTCGAGTCCGGCGGCTCTCATCACCGGGTAGACGTCCACGTGCAACCGCTCGGCCAGTCCGGCCATCTCGTTCGCGAACGAAACGCGCGTCGCCAGCATCGCGTTGGAGGTGTACTTGACGAGTTCCGCCGCGGTCGGGGAAAGAGCCACCGTCGGCGCTCGGAACCCGCGGTACGCGCCGCGGAGGGCGGCCTCGGTCCTGGTGTCGGAGACGCCCAGAACAATGCGCGAAGGGGCCAGGGCGTCGCGTACCGCGGTCCCCTCAGCCAAGAACTCCGGGTTGGACGCCACGCCGAGCGTTCGGCCGAGCACGCGCCCGCTCGCTCGAGCCAGCATGGGCCCCGCAACCCCGTCCGTGGTTCCGGGGATCACCGTGCTCTTCAGGACCACGGCCCGCCAGCCGCGCACGTCACGCAGCGATGCGCCGAGGGTCCGGCAACTGGCCCGGACATGGCTCAGGTCGACCGAGCCATCGGGCCGAGAGGGCGTGGGGACGCAGACGAACTGGAGGTCGCTCCGTCGAACGAGCTCGAGAGGTTCCTCGGCCACGGCCAGCCGCCCCGATCGGACGACCCGTCGGAGCAGCGCCGACAGCCCCGGCTCGTGAACCGGAGCGCGACCCGCCCGCACCACCGAGCGCCGCGCCGGATCCCAGTGGTACCCCACCACCGACCGACCTTTCGCCGCGAACGCGGCCGCTGTGGTCAGCCCCACGTAGCCTAGGCCCACCACCCCGATGCGAGGGGGTTCGGCTCGGGTTTGGGGCGAGACCGGTCGTCGGGCTCTCACCGCGATTCCTTCCCGGCGGCGAGCTCGGAGCGAACATACTCCGAGGTCAATTGCAGGCCTTCTGCGAACGGGGTGGTCGGGGACCATCCGAGGGTCGCGCGCGCCTTGGCGATGTCGGGACGCCGGCGGTCGGGGTCGTCGACCCCGCGGGGCACGTGGACGACCTCGGAGCGACCGCCCGTCAGCGACCGAACCGTGCGGGCCAGCTCGAGGACCGACATCTCCGCGTCGGGGTTCCCGAGGTTGACCGGCCCGTCCACGGCCGCCACCTCCGCGAGGCGGACCAACCCGTCCACGAGGTCGTCCACGTAGCAGAACGACCGGCTCTGCGCGCCGGTTCCCTGGACGGTGATCGGCTGGCCGCGCCACCCCTGGACCAGGAAGTTGGTGATCACCCGCCCGTCGTCCAACGCCATGCGGGGTCCGAACGTGTTGAAGATCCGCGCGATCCGGACGTCCAGCTTTTTCTCGCGGGTCCACGCCGAAGCCAACGCTTCCGCGAACCGCTTCCCCTCGTCGTAGCACGACCGCGGGCCGATAGGGTTCACCCGACCCCAGTACGTTTCCGCCTGGGGATGGAGCTCGGGATCCCCGTAAACCTCCGAGGTCGAGCCGAGCACGACGCGCGCACCGCACGCGCTCGCGTGCCGGAAGAGGTGCTGCGAACCCACCGCGTTCGTTTCCAGAGTGTAAACCGGACGCTCCTGGTACCGCGGGGGCGAGGCGGGCGAGGCGAGATGGAAGAACGTCTCGCCGGTCGGAAGGGCCCCGGCCGACCGGACGTCCCGCTTGATCAGACGAAATTTCGAATCCCGGCGTGCGGCGGCGAGGTTCTCCCGGCGTCCGGTCGAGAGGTTGTCGATCCCCACGACCGACCAGCCGTCCCGGAGCAGACGGTCGACCAGGTGCGAGCCCAGGAACCCCACGGCGCCGGTGACGAGCGCCGTCCGCGTCATTTCGCCGCCTGCCGAAGGAGGGCCCGGACACGGTCCCCGATCTCGGGATCGCGGAGCGCGAACTCCAGGTTCGTCTTGAGCCAGAGGAACCGATCGCCGATGTCGTAGCGCGTGCCTCGGAACGTGACGCCGTAGACCTTCTCCCGCCGCGCGAGGCGGCCGAGTGCGTCCGTGAGCTGGACCTCCCCGTTGCGCCCCGGAGGCGTCTCGCGAATTGCGTTGAAGATCCCGGGCGTGAGGAGGTAGGCGCCGGTGATCCCCAGCCGGCTCGGTGCGTCGCGCAGGGCCGGCTTCTCGACGAACGCCCGGATGTCGATCACGCCCGGCTCCACCTCCGAGCCGCCGACGATCCCGTAGTCCCCCACCTTCTCGTCCGGGACGGGCTCGATCGCCACGACACTGCTAGTTCCCCCGTGCCGGTCGAACACCGCACGGAGCTGGGTGAGGAGCGGGGGGTCGCAGACGTTGATCGTGTCCCCGAGGAGGACCCCGAACGGTTCGCCCCCGACGTGCCGTTCGGCGTAGGCGATCGCGTCCGCCAGCCCGAGCGGGGATCGCTGCCGAATGTAGTGCAACCGGACCCGTTCGGCCAGCCGCTCGAGCTCGCGGAGCGCCGGTAGGTCCGCGATGTGGGTCAGTTCCGGGCTATGGTCGAAGTGGTCCTCGATCGATCGCTTCGTGCGACCGGTGACGATCAGCACGTCGTCCGCGCCCGCCGCGACGGCCTCCTCCACGACGTATTGGATGACCGGCCGGTCGACGACCGGGAGCATCTCCTTCGGCATGCTCTTCGTCTCGGGGAGGAATCGCACGCCGACGCCGGCGGCCGGAATCACCACCTTCATCGTAGCGCCCCCGAGAACCCGGGCGACATGGAACCCGGAACTTTCGAGATAACGGTTTCCGCGGCGAGGGACGAGAGGTCCGGCGGCGGGCGCTCGCCGGACCGTGGTTCACTCGTACGAGACGTCCGACCGCATGTACGACCGGATCGCGAGGAACAGCGCGATCACCGTCTCCGCCCCCAGGATCAGCATCTGGTAGCCATCGGTGGGCGTGAGATGGCCCTCGTACGCGCCCCGAACGGTGTCGGCGATGTAGGTCAGCGGGTTCGCGTTGAACAGCGCCTTGAGGACGACGGGCAGCCCGGCGCTCAGCGGATAGAACACCGTGCTCGCGAAGTTGACGATGAAGATCATCAGGATCTGAATGCTGTTGTAGGCCGTGTTCGATTTGACGAGGGCCGAGAGCAGCAGCATCAGCGAGCCGAAGAAGATCGAGCCGACGATGATCGACCCGAAGATCACGGCGTACGCGAGAGGGTTGGTGGGGAGGGAGTGGAGGAGGGAGAAGGCGACGGCGAGCATCACCGCCGCGCCGCCGAGGCCGAACATCATGGAGGTGAGGAGGATCCCGAGCAGGTACTGCAGGCGCGTGAACGGGCCCGAGAGGAGCTGCGCCAGCATACCCCACCGTCGGTCCGCCCAGAGCATGCTGCCGCCGACCGTGCCCGCCATGACGGCCTGGAACGACATGATCCCGGGTGTCAGGAACGCGAGGTAGACGGACCCCGACCCGCCGGCCGAGAAGCCGTACCCGAAGAACACGAGGTACATCCCCGGCAGCCCGATCAGGATGATCAGGCTCCCGGGGTCGGTGTTGACCTTGATGTTCCGGTAGACGAGCCGGAGCAGGTTAGGCAGTGGCAATCGACTCCCCTCCGTGCCCGACCGATCGTAGGAACACGTCCTCGAGGGTGTTCTTCCGGACGTTCAGCCATTCCAACTGGACCCCCATCGCCGGCGACAGTTCCACGATCTTGGCGAGCGTGCCCTTGGGATCGTCGGTGAGGATCACGGCCGACAGACCGTTCGACGTCACGGTCGTCCCCGCGCCGAGCGCCGCGGTCAGCGCGGTGAAGAACCGGGGCGGGTCGCCGTCGCTGATCGTGAGGTCGATCGTCTTCTTCCCGCCGTACAGCTGCTTCAGCTTCTCCAGCGAGTCAAGCATGAGGATCTTCCCGTCGTCGATGACCGCGACGCGGTCGCATAGGTAGTCGGCCTCCTCGAGGTTGTGGGTCGTGAACACGACGGTGAGGCCGCGCCGTACCTGGTCCCGGACCGAGTCCAGCAGCTGGCGCCGCATCACCACGTCCAACCCGACCGTGGGCTCGTCCAGGAAGAGGATCTCCATGTCGTGCATGAACTCCCGCGCGACCTGGACCCGGCGCTTCTGACCGCCCGAAAGGTCGAACGCACGCCGCTTGCGCAGGTCGTCCAGTCCGAACTGGTCGATCAGCCGCTCGCGGCGACGCACCCGCTCCGCCTTCGGGATCCCCCACAGTATTCCGTAGACGTCGAGGTTCCCCTGGACGGTGGTGAAATCGAACGACTCCGCCTGCTGAACCACGCCGATCTTGCGACGGATCTTCTGGCCGTCCCGGGTCGGGTCCATCCCCAGGACCCTGAGCCGGCCCTAGCTCGGCTGGATAAGCGTCGTCATCGCCTTGATGAGCGTCGACTTCCCAGCCCCGTTCCTCCCGAGGAGTCCGAACACCTCCCCGCGTCGAACGGTGAAGCTCACACCGTCGAGCGCGTAGCGACCTCCGCCGTAGGTGTGCCGGAGATTCTCGGCGATGACCACCGCGTCGGCCGTCGCCCCGAGGGGCAGGCTGGACGACGCCGCGCTCACGATGCGACTCGAGCATCGTCCCCGCCATAAGCGATGCTCACCCGGGATGACTATCCCCGGAGAGGCAGCCCGCCGCCCCCCCGGCGGCCGAACGCCTACGCTCCCTCCCCCACGGTCCGCCGGAGTAATGGGGGTCCATCGATGTCGGTGCCCATGGTCGCGAGGAAGCTCCCTTCGAGCCCCCGGCGGCTGACGATCGTGCTCGCCCAGTGGTGTCCGCACTGCGTTCCGCTCTCGGTGAAGGAAGGGCGGAGGCTTGCACGCCGGCTCCGTGTCCCCTTATGGATCCTCGATATCGACCGCAAGGGCCAACTGCCGGTCGCCGACCGGATCGTTCGAGAGCACGGCGACGCGTCTCCGGACTACCTGATCCCCCAAGTGTTCCTCGAGTGGACCGACGGGACGATCCAACCGTTGCTGACGGGTTTCTCGGACCAGGTCTCACGAACGGCGCGAGCATGGAGCGACCTGCTTCGAAGCGACTGGCTTCGCGCCCTCGTGCGCCCGGCGGGACGATGACCCGTCGGGGTGGCCTGTCGCCGGTACTGCGTTCCGCCCTGGCGGCACCGGGAGGGAGATGCTACCGACATTGCGACCAACCCATCCGAATTCGTCCGGTTGCCAGCCGAATGCGCGGCGATTGGCGGGTTCGAGCCTGTCCCTCGGGAGTGGTCTCCGTCACCTCGTACGCCGAATGGACCTCGCGCGATCCTACGCCGAGAGTACGTCTCCAACTTCAGAAATGGGCTTTCCCGCCCTCCTTAGTCCGGGCGTGGGACCTTCGCCTGGCCACACGGTACGGTCCCGAGCTCGGACGGGCAGCCGAGAAGGCGCTCGCCCGTTCGAAGCCTACGCGGCCCGTTCGCGTCGTGTATTGGAGAGTGTACCCGCACCGCGGCCCCGACGGGGTGGACCGGCGCCTGTTCGTCTGCTTCCGTCGGACCCACGTCCATCCGGTCTTTTTCGCGGCCCCGGCGGATGCGGGGGCGGGCGCTTGCCCGGTCTGCTCCGCGCAGTCGAAGCGCCGGCGACCCAAGCGGCCGTGACGCGCCCAATGGGTGGCGATCTCGCCGGCCGCACGGCAGCTCGTTTCAGCCGAAGGCGACCTACGAGCTCTTTGCGAATCGGTAGAGGTCCCAGTTCGAATCGCTGGTCTGCTCTACTGGATTCTCGCGCGAGTCTGAGGCGGCCGATCCCGGATGGCGAGCACCCCTCGCAGGAGCTCTATCGATACGAACCTCAACGAGATGCTGCCGCGGCTCGGATACCTCTCAACCGATGAGCGGGAAATCCCAGCCGAGGGGGGAATCCCCGAAAAGTTCGGTTCTTAACCGTGCGTCGGGTCGAACATGAGGTTGACACGACGCCATACTCCTTCCGGGAGCCCCCACACAGAAACCCACGGCTGAAGAAGGGTACACGCGGCCAAGGACGGGGGCGCACCTTGGCCAACTATCCCGTTTCACGACCTCTGTATCGGGCGCTTAAGCAAGGAAGAGGACCGCACACCTCGGTGGATTATGGACACTTACGTTGAGCGTCCAGAGATGGGAGTCTTGCGTGTGCGGGCGGACATGAACGGCAGCGGGCCGGCTGGAGCGATGCGACTCCTGGAGTCGAAGTTGCCTACATTGAAAGGCCGAAAGTTTTATGGGGCCTTCCGGGTGCTCCCTGAGGGCGAAGAGTACTTCGCCTGCGTCGAACGAATCGCGAGCGATGACCCCGAAGGAATGGGATTGGAGGCCGCCAGGATTCCCGGCGGACTCTACGCGCGGCGCAAGCTATTCGACTGGGAAAAGATCATCGCGGCCGGGAAGCTCAAAGAATACGGACGCGAGTTCGTCCTAGCTCACGACATCGATCGAAGTCGACCCGAGCTCGAATACTATCGTAGTATGAGCGAGCTGCACCTGCTGCTGCCCGTTCTGAGTCGAGATACCCCCAAGACGATGTAATCACCCTTCCGCACTGGGCCGGGGCTCGTCAGGAGACCCACCCCTTAGGAATCTTCAAGGCGCACCGGACCTTCTTGTCCGGCGGCATGGCGGTTTCTATTTGGGCGATCCTTGGTGTCATTCTCGTACTACTGGCTCTGCCCCTCGAGTATGCAAACGTTTCCGGAATTTCCTCCGCGGGCTACGTAGGGCTGGGCGCGGGGGTCGCGTTTCTAATCGTGGCCGCGAGCGGCTGGGTTTGGGAACGCTGGGGAGCAAGCCAGGGCAGACCGGACTCCGACTCGGTGTGAATTATTCGTTCCCTCCTTCCAAATCGGACAGGTTTTGGGGCGAGGCCCTCAAACCCGACCCTCAAGCCGTCGCCCCACGCTGTCAGCAGATTGGACGGGCGTCAGCGCACCCTGGGATTCGAGCGCGACCGACTCTCCCCTCGCGACCACCCTTCGATGCGGCCGGAGGGCCATACGTCGGCTAAAGTATCTCCCCGTCGGCAACGGCCGGTTTCCCATCGACTTCGAGATGCGCCCCGCCGATTCCGAGCCATGACTGAAAGGCGACCTTGTTCTTGCCTCCGAAGGCGGTGTTGGCCCCTATCCCGACTAGGACGGTTCCCCGTTCGAAGTCTTCCAAGCCCGGGGCCAGTCGAATCCGAGGGTTCAGCCCAACGGAGAGGAATCCAGGCCGGTCCTTCCCCGGACCCGCCTTCTCGAACGTTTCCTTGAATCGTTCCCCTCCCGACTCGTATTCGTACTCGGTCAAGCGATTCTCCAAAAAGGTCCACCGCCCACCGGCCAGCGTTCCCTTCGGAGGGTAGCTCGATCGGTTCGCGATCAATCGGCCCGTCGCGAGTTTTTCATCCAGCGCGACATAGACCGCGCCCCCCGGGAACGTGGTCATGTTGTTCCCCAAACGGACGTCGCGCGCGTCGACGATGCCATCGTCGACTACGGGTTCCCTGCCGACCAATTGAAGTTCGATTTCGGTCCCGTTCGCATGGCTCAACCGAAGGCGCTTCCCTTTGCGAAGGCGGGCAGACAGTCGGGCACCATCCCGGGCGATCGATCGCATGTCGACTCGACTCGCATCCAAGAGGTTCTCCTGCCAGCTGGTCGGGCTGACCCCGAAGAACTGGGCTGCCGCGGTCGTCGCTTGACCGATTTCCATCCGGCATCCGCGCAGATGGGCTTTTTCAGCGGCCTGGTACCAACGAGCGTTGTAGGAGGTGAGGGCTTCGAGTTGCTCCTTCGGGAGCGCGCGGAGCCTCGGCCGGTCTTCGGGCCCCCAGAAGAAGACATACCCGTCCGCCTTCGCGATCGCTCCGAGCTCGGGATCGGGCATCCGGCCCACATCCGCTGCCTTGCACCCCTCCACCGAGCGCCAGTACGTCGGCTCGTCCTCGTAGAACAGGGTAGCTCGGATCCCCAGCCGACGCGCCTCGAACACCATGGTGTTCGCCCACGGAAGCATGTGCGTCCATGCCTCGACGATAAGGTTCTCTCCACGTCGAAGTTGTAGAGTCCTGGTCAGGACGTTTCGGCAGATCTCCTCGATACCGGGTGGCGCCGCGGGGTCAGGCATGTCGACAGGACACACGCACCCGCTACAAGTCGGTTCGGACAGAGCCGGCGCCGCCGACGATGGAGAGAACTTCGGATCCTCCTCTGTCCCAGCATCGCCCCGTCTACGAAGGCGTCCTCGACAAGGAGGATTACGAAACCCGCCCTGCCGCCAAACCGAAGATGTCCAAGCTTGCTGGAAAGGCACCCCTTTCCGAGAGAGTGGAGTCAGTGGCGAGAAGCTTCTTCCCCTTCTGGGCCATTCCGTTCACCGATGAGCGCACGCATCTCGGCCAAGGGCATGGGAAACGTGGCGTATCCCACGCGCAACGATCTGCCGGAGGACGCCCGGAGTTCCCTCATCGCCATTCTCGAGGCGCACCTCGCCGATGCCATCGACCTGCAGACCCAGATGAAACAAGCGCATTGGAACGTGAAGGGTCCGACCTTCATCTCGCTCCACGAGCTCTTTGACAAAATCAACGAGGATGTCGAGGAGTACGTCGACCTAATCGCCGAACGGGCCGTGCAGCTCGGGGGAGTGGTCCACGGGACGGTTCGCCAGGTCGCCGCTCGCTCGACCCTCTCCGAGTATCCTGCGGCGAAGGACGGCCGTCAGCACGTGGAGGCCGTCACCCTGGCACTTTCGACCTTCGGCGAGGGGATTCGGGCAGCCATCGGCCAGTCCGACGATCTGGGCGACAAGGACACCGCGGACCTGTTCACCGAGATCTCCCGCGGAGTGGATAAGTGGCTGTGGTTCGTCGAGGCCCATCTTCAGGCGAATCGCTAAGAGATCAGTCCCCCTATTGCCTTACGTTGCGCCGGCAGGGCTGCCGCACGCGTCGTTTCTCCATCGAGTTACTCGCTCCGAGCGCAACCCTCGTTCGGAAACCCACCCCTTTCCGGACGCAAGAAACGAACTCTTTGGATACTTCAGCGAATTGGCGCTCCTCCTAGGTTCACGAAGTTTTCGCGTGGCTGCCGGAGAGCCTCGGAGCAGTTCGGCACGGTTGCCGGGACCCCGTGCGCAGAAATTCTAGCGGCGGGAGCGAATCGACGAAAGGTTCGGCTCCTAACCTTGTTGCCGACCGAGCAACGGGTCGGCCCGACGCGATTCTCCGAAGGGGGCCCTGCCCTTGGAACCCCCCTCGTGGAAAAGGGTTCCTCAATCGACCACAAATCTCCTGATAAGAGAACTGGCGCCTTTCGTTAGCGTCTAGTCGGGTCTCCCGTCTGCGCTGAAACGGATGTCCCAGTGACTCCTCACTTTGGATTCGCGAGACCCTGGAACTTGTGCAACGGCTTCAACCTCGCCGCCTGACCCTCCGAACCGACCCCGCTGACCTCGGGGAGATTTTTGCCCGTTCATTGACCAATCCAACGGTCGGAACGACCCGCGATCAGTGTTGGCGTGCGCAGGAGCGGCACGGCCGCAAGAGCAACTCCGTCGAAGGCACCCTCCGGAAAATCCGCCGGGACGTACCCCCTCTTCGGCGTGAACTTCACGGTCACGGATACCCCGGTACCATTCGCCTTCACGGGCTTAGGCGTCCCCGCACTCGTGTAGCCTGTCTCCGTCCCGATCTTGTAACTGTAGGTCCCGTTCACCAGATGGAAGACGATCGGAGCCCCACTCGGGTTCGATAGCCTCACGCCCTTGACCGTGACCGACCACGTTCCGCTGGTAAGGCCCGTCTCCGTGAACGTGACTGCATAGCGGTAGGCGAACGTCAGTGCGATCACCGTGCTCTTCGTCAGGTCCAGCATCCCCGACACAGAGACCGACGTCGTGCCCATCCTCGCCGTGATGTTCTGCCCCGTCAGCGGCGATACGACCGCGTAGTGGTAGCTCCCTGCCGTCAGGTTCGCATACTTCACGCTCGACGTGGTCGAGCACTGCGGGTCGCCGTCGACCGCAACGCACCACGACTGGCCCTTCGGCAGCCCTTTCTCGCTGAACCTCACCATCGCCGTCTTCGCCTTCGTGAACTTCGCCAAGACCGACGTGGCCCCCGAAACGGAGAGCGTTCCGCTCCCGCTCGCCGTGTAACCCGACGGGCCCCGGAGCAGCAGCGAGTACGTGCCGTTTGGCAGCCCCGGGAAACTGACCGTGGAGGTGAAGCTACGGTTCACGGCTCCGTTCAGCTCCACCGCCCAGCCGTAGTTCGCCAGCGCCTTCGCCGGGATTCCGCTCTCCGTGAAAGTCACCCTATAACTGGAGACGTAGCCGGAGAATGCGAGGTTGACCGACGTGGGCGCCCCATTGACCTGTACCGAGCCGGAGGTCGGCTTGACCGTGTAGCCGCTAGGAGACACGACTTGGAACGGGATCGAACCGTTGGGTGCGGGCGCGGTCAGCGAGGTGCTGTTCGTAAAGAGCTGCGGTTGCCAATCGAAGGCCAGCCCCCAAGCCGTACCGTTGGGGAGGCCGGTTTCGGTGAAGGTGACGGGGTACCAGCCGGGAGCAATGGAGAAGGTGATTGCGCTCGAGACGCCGGTGCCCTCGACGGTGATGTACTCGGCCGATGGGTTCCCGACGTAGCCCGGTGGGGGCTGGACCCAGACGTACGCCGTACCGTTCGGCAGATAGAAGGTGAGCTGAGAGGTGGTGGAATTCGCTCCGGAGAAGTCCGAGTCGACCCCCCACCCCGTTCCCGCCGTCAGGCCATTCTCGGAAATGACCACGGGAAACACACGCCAGAACTGTACGCCGAGCGTGAAGCCCCGGCCCGGGACATCGAAGTAAACCACCTGCGACTGGGGTCGAATACTCGTGGAGTTGGTCGAGACGAAGTACGAATAGGATCCGTTCGTCAGGTTGAAAGTGATTGCCGGCTGCACCGACGTGATCGAGCCCTCGCGGGGCGAGACCGTGACGGTCCACGCCATTCCAGCAGGAAGTCCCGAAGCGAGGAACGTCACTGTGTATCCCTGTAGCGAGAAGGTGAGCACAACAGTGGCCGGTCCACCTTCGACCACGACGGTCCCGGGGGGGGCCACGTACCACATCGACTGGGCGGTGTACGCCATCGTTCCGTTCGCCTCGAGAAACTCGAGGGTTGTCCCCGAGGACGGTCGGGTCTGCCCTCGGAGGGTCACGTTCCACTCGGTTCCGCCGGAAGCCCCACCTCGTCAAAGGTAACGGTATACGCCGGGAGGAACGCAACTGTGAGCCCCACCGGCGCTCCAGAGACCTCAAGAAGCTCACGGCCTGGTGTCGGAAGGTATGGGCCATCGGCTGCGATGATGAACAGATACGTTCCATTGAGGACCGGAGCGGCGATCTCCGCGGTGGTCGTGCTCCACGTGAATCCCCCGAACAGCAGGAACGACCACGGGGTCCCCGCGGGAAGGCCGGTGGCGGCAACCTCCACTGGGTAGGTCCGGTCTACCCACAGCATGGCCGACGCACTCGAGGTTATTCCCGTGGCGCCGGTCGCCTCCACCTCGACCCGGTACAGACCCGGGACCGTCGGGGCGCAGTGGACTGTCGAGGTGTTCGTCAGAGTGCAACCGGAAGGGAGGCCCGAGAAGGCAATGGTGATCGGCTGAAGCCCGCCGGAGAACGTTACCGTGATCGTAACCGGGTCTCCCGGCGACGCGACCTCCGGGTCAACGTGAACCGTAAGGTTCGTGAGGAGCCCCGTCCCCCCCGTGGCAAGGAGGTAGACTGCTCCGACCTCGGGATCGTTCGCGAGGAGCCCGACGCCGGGAGCCCAAGCTCCGCTCGTGACTTCTTTGCCTGAGGCTGTCGTCGCAAAGGAAAGCGAGGAGACGTTGACGAAGGCGATCGACGATGAGCCGTTGAAGACGATCGTCTGACCCGTCGATGGGTCGTAGGCGAATCCAGAGGCATAGGGGATCGGGAGCTCACCTGCGACAATCTCGTTCGCTACGTTCAGGACTTCGAAACCGAAAGAGGAGTCGTTCGCCACGAGGAGCGCCCCGGCGGCAGGGTTGTAGCCGAGGACGAGGGGGCTTCCCGAGACGTTCCAGCTGCCAACCGACGAGTCGTTCGTCCCACTGATGATCGAGAGGTTGGACCCTCCGAGGTTCGCAACGTAGACGTCGCCGCTCGACGGGACATAGAGAATCGCGTCCGGGAGAGTTCCGACCGGGACCACCGCGATCCGCGTCAGGTTAGACGCATTGAAGACGCGGACTTCGTCGTCGAACACGTCAGCGACGAACATCTGGTTGCTCGCCGGGTGGTACGTGATTCCGCCCGGGAGCCAGGACCCGCCCCATTCGCTGATCGAGACGCCGGTACTCGCGTTGAGAACGTCGATCCCGTCGGCGTAGAAGAATCCGCCGAGACTGACCCATAGGGTACCGGTCCGACTATCGTATGCCATCCCCACCGGGGCACCCGGGAGGGCAATGGTCGCGTTGATTGTCAAACTCGAGGGATCAATGAAGTAGAGCTGGTCTCTGAAGGTGTCGGCCACGACGTAGCAGCCGCACGCGGGGTCGTGGATTCCGCTCGCCGGATCGCTACGGAAGTGGAGCGTCGAGAGCTGGGAGTCGTTCGAGGTCGAGATTGCGTCGAGCGTGTTCCCGGTACTGGAGGGCGACCACGACTTCTCCCAAATCCGGAAGGTCGGTGGGGTAGTCCTGGCCCGCTAGGAGAGGCGCATCCTGGGTGATGGGGATTCGTGCCAGCACCGTCAAGTTGGAGGGGTCGATGACGAAGAGCCGGCTACGATAGGCGTCCACGAGGTACATCATGCCGGTCGTCGGGTCGTAGACCGAGTTGCTGGGATAGACCCCAACCCCGACCGAACCTGCGACCGAGTTGTTCGTGCCGCTGATCTCCACGTAATCGGACCAGAAGGTCGCGAGCCCGTCGGTGACGTAGACGTTGCCCGATACGGGGTCGACCCCGAGCCCCCAAGCGAAGCAGCAGAAGGCGCTCAGGTTGACGTCGGGCAGACGAACCAACGTCGAAGCGTTGAAGACCTCAACGGTTCCGTCCTCGTAGTAGGAGAGGTAGACATCGCCGTTGACAGGGTCGTAGACCCCCGAGAGGATGTCGTTGAACCCTTCGCCCACCCGCCGTTGGGTGAGGAGGGACGCCGACGCGAGGCTCACGACGGATACGTTCGACGAGAACGGATTGGTGACCCACAGGGTGTTCTCTACCGGGTCGAGAACAATCGTTCCATCCATTCCGGACCACGCGTCCGGGACGGCGATCGAAGCCGCGAGGGTTCCGTTGGTGGCCCAGACCGCGAGCACGTCTTGATTCGAATCCACCAGCAACCAGCCGCTCGCGGCGTCGATGACCAAGTTCCCCGCGGCCCCTGAGACGTTGAAGCCCCCCACGACGTTGAACCGACTCGGGTCAACCTCCAGAATCGTATCGGACCCGTCAGACAGGTAGATCAAGTGGGTCTGTGGGTCGTAAGCGGTGTACTCCCCGTCGGTGGGAGGAAGGACCGCGTCTCCGGCGAGGACCGTTCCATTACCCAGCACCAGCGTGTCCCGAGCCTGCGGTACGCTCAAGTTTGCCTCCGACGGCGACACGGCCGTGAAATGGGAGGGCTTGTGGCCGGGGGAGTAGTTTCCACGAAATCCAGATGACGCGTTACTCGAGGGGAATTGGGCCCTTGATGTAGCGGCGCTTGAGTTCGAGTCGGGGGCTTGGAGCACGAACGCGGGGGGCGACCTGGAAACGTCCCCGGCAGGCACTTCGGGGGTCGAATTCCCTCCAACTGCGGCGGGATTTTCGACAGCTTTCGGGGCGAGGCCTGCCTCAATTTCCGGTGGGAGGGACGCGGCGGCAGAGGGGTTGGTCTCGTGAAAGGGGGACCCTGTCGAGCCGGCCAGCGGCATGGCGAGCAGCAGAGCTACGACGGCTGCCAAGAGCACGTTTGGGTGTCGGGGCATTGCTCGGGACTGCACCGCGGGGTGTCCCAAAATGGTATCGTCCTCAGCTACCACTGGTAGGCGTGGACACAGGTGGTTGGAACTCGGTAGGCGACGCCCAAGAATGGGACAGACATCCGCTCCTGCACACTCTTGATGCGGCGAGAACTTCCAGCCGAGGGAGGGAATCGAACCCCCAGGAAACAGATCTGCAGTCTGTCGCATTAACCATTCTGCCACCTCGGCGCGCCGGGGCCGATGGGGGCCGGGCATAAAGCGCTCGGGTCCCGAAAAGAGGCCACCGTCGGCTTTGGCTGCGCCCTGTTTCACGGACCAAGACGGCGAGCGCGCGCCGTGTCTCCTAGACCGGACGGAATCCGCGCCGAACCCGAAGCACCGCCGAACGGGCCGCCAGCCGGAATCGCTCGGCCGTAGCGGGCCCGGATCCTCCCGCCCGGGTCTCACCACGACGAATTGCCTCCAGCAGGTCGTCGACGGACGATACTCCCTCCGGGAACTCGGTGTACGCTCGGCCGAGCTGCGTCGTGTTGTGCGCGTCGCCGCCGCCCGTGGCGCCGAGGCGTCGCGCCGCCGCCGTGCGGGAAGCTCGGAGATTGGAGCGGGGGGAGTTGTGCCCGTTGGTGACCTCGATCGCCGTCACGGGGGCCGATTGGGCCAGGCGGGTCCCGACCCCGTGGCTCCAACGGTACGGGTGGGCCAGGACCGCCTCGCCCCCGTGATTCCGAATCCATTCGATCGAGTCGGACAGCGGTCGTCCCGTCGGAGGCGCTTCGGCCACACCGTAGGCTAGGCAGGTGGCCCTCGCGCGTGCTCACTTCCACACCGGGAAGGAACAGAAGCGGGACGTGAGTTCGTGCGAGCTCCCGAAGTTCCCCGTGCCCGGCGATTGAGTTGTGGTCGGTCAGGGCGAACCCTTGCAACCCCAACACGGCGACACGGCTCACCAAATCGCCGACCGGGGCGCGGGAGTCCGGAGAGAAGCGGGAGTGCACGTGGAGGTCCAACCGGACGGCCACGTTCAACGCACCTTCGACCCGACGGGCACTTCCTCGGAAGGGCGGACCGCCTTTCCGGGGCCAAAGGAAAGGAACTCACCCTCGAGCGACGCGTCCGAGGGCCTCCGGACCACGCCGACGGTCCCTTCCGGCCAGTCTCCCCGGACCGAGACCTCGCGCGTTCCGAGCGACACCGGTGTCCGGCCTTCGGTTCCCCCGACCGTCGCCCGACCAACGGCGAGCGCGACGCTCGCGAATTCCTCGTAGGAGACGACCCGGTCCCCCGGACCCGCGCCTTCCACGAACGCCCCCGGCGGCGTTCCGTCGGGGGGCGCGAGCACGACCGCCCGCTCGCCGGTGTCGACCGCGAGCACCATCCCCTGGGATGTCATCTTGCGGATCGTCCGAGGCGCGAGGTTCGCAACGAACACAACCGTCCGACCGCGAAGCGCGTCCTCGGTATAGGACGACCGCAGTCCCGCGACGATCGTTCGCGGCTGCGCCTCGCCGGCGTCGATCTCCAGGATGTAGAGGCGATCCGCGGACGGGTGCACGTTGACGGCTCGCACGACGCCGGCGCGCACGGCCAGCGGTGGGCTTTCTCCGAGGGGTCTGGCGGCCGGGGGTTCGGCGTGCGCTCCTGCCGCGGCCGGGATATCGGACCGCGGGAACAGCGGACGGATCTCCCCGAGCGGCTGGCCAGGGGGGACAGGTTCGAGCGCCCGTTCCCAATCGCCCGGGCCCGGGCGGTCCGGCAAAGCCCAGCATTCGGAACACCTCGGCGCTCGAGAACGGAAGAACCGGCGCGAGCCAGGTGGCGAGGGCCCGAATACGCCACACCGCTTCGTAGACCGCCTGGGCCCGGTCGGCGTCCGAACCCTGCCAGGGCCGCGCCTCGTGGAACCGACGGTTCGCTTCGCGGACCTCCTCGAGGGTGAGGTCGAGGGCTTCCTTGAGGCGCACCGCTTCGAGCGCCTCGGTGATCTTACGGTGCGCTTCGCGTATCCGCGGCCCCGCGCCGGCGGCCGAGTCCGGTCTCCATCGGTCCGGGGGCGCGGGCACCTTGCCCGAGAACCGATCACGGGCCAGGACCAGGGCCCGCTGGACGAGGTTGCCGTACTGGTTGGCGAGGATCTCGTCCCGCATCTTGTGGAACTCGTCCCAGTCGAGGTCGGTATCGTGGTTCTCCGGCGCGAGGGCCGCCGCGTAGAATCGGATCACGTCGGGCGCGTAGTTCGCGAGAAGACTGGGGACGAAGGCGTCCCGGGATTCGGTCCGGGACTTCGATACTTTTTCTCCGCCCACGAGCAGCCACTCGTTCGCTGGGACATCGTACGGGAGCCGCAGTCCGCCCACGCCGATCAGGATCGATGGCCAGACGATCGTGTGGTGGAACTTGTTGTCCTTCCCGACGAAGTAGTACTGGCGGACGGATTCCCGCACATCCCAGAACCGTCGCCACGCCTCCGGCTTGCCGGCGCGGATCGCCCACTCCTTCGAGGCCGCCAGGTAGCCGGTCAAGGCGTCAAACCAGACGTAGAACCGCTTCGTCGCGTACCCGTCCAGCGGGAGGGGAACGCCCCAGTCGAGGTCGCGCGTGATCGGGGTGGGGTGCAGGCCCTCCTCGAGAAAGTTCTCGGCGACGCGCAGCGTGCCCGGGCCGCCAGTGCCGCTGGCCCGCGAGGTACTCGGCGAGCTTCGGCTGGAGTCGGTCGAGCTCGAGGAAGAAATGCTCGGTCGGACGGAGCTCCGCGGGCGTCCCGCACAGCGAGCACCGGGGGTGCCCGAGTGTGCGCGCCTCGAGGGGCCGGCCGCACCGGTCGCATTCGTCGCCGCGCGCGGATTCGAACCCGCAATGGGGGCACGTGCCGACGAGGTACCGGTCGGGCAGGAACCGACGGTGCTGGGGGCAGTACGGCGCCTCCTCGGTCCGACGGCGAACGAACCCGTGCTCGAGCAACGACAGGAACAGCTCCTGTACGGTGCGCTCGTGCACGATCGTCCGGGTCGATGGTGAACAGGTCGAACGAGAACCCAAGCTTTTCGAACGCGGCCCGGTTGATCGCGTCGAACCGCCCGGCCACCTCGGCGGGGCTCCGCCCTTCCTTTTCCGCCGCCACGAGGATCGGCGTGCCGTGCATGTCGGACCCCGAGACCATGAGCACCTCGTTACCGCGCAACCGGTGATACCGGGCGAAGATGTCGCCGGGGAGGTACGCCCCGGCCAGGTGACCGATGTGGAACGGGCCGTTCGCGTACGGCCACGCCACCGCGACGAAGATTCTCGTCACCGCCACCCTTCCGGAGGTCCCTCGAGCCGGCGGCCGACCTAAGGGTTTCGTCGCATCGCCTTCGGCGGCGGCCTCCGCCCCGCCCGACGGAGGCCGCCCGCCCGGCCCGACACGGGCGACGCCGTCCGAGCGCGCCGGCTTTATTGGAGACGAGCCCTGCGGAACTCGGAATGGCGACCGACGACCCGCCCATGACCCGCCCGGTCGTGCCCGCAGCCGACAAGGAGATCGGCGTCAAGCATCCGGTGCTGCTGCACGGCTACGTCGTGCTCGTCGACTACATGGGCAACGACGCCGCGATCGTCCAGGCCGCGCGCGTGTCGTATGGCCGGGGCACGAAATCCGCCCGCGACGACCGCGGGTTGATTCGGTACCTGATGCGCCACCGCCACACGACGCCGTTCGAGATGGTCGAGTTCAAGTTCCTCGTGCGGCTCCCGATCTTCGTCGCGCGCCAGTGGGTCCGGCACCGCACGGTCTCGCTGAACGAGGTGAGCTACCGTTACTCGGTCGTACCGGACGAGTCCGAGGTGCCGGTGCCGGAGGAAGTGCGCCACCAGTCGTTGCGCAACCGGCAGGGTCGGGGCGACCCGCTGCCGGACGAGGTCGTCGAACGGTTCCGCGCGGACCTCGACCGGGTCTCGCGGGACGCCTACGCGGCCTACGCTCGCGCGTTGGAGGCAGGGGTCGCGCGGGAGACGGCCCGATTGCTGCTCCCCGTCGCGTACTACACGCAGTGGTACTGGAAGACGAACCTGTGGAACCTGTTCCACTTCCTTTCGCTACGGCTGGACGCCCACGCCCAGGAGGAGATCCGTCTGTTCGCCGCGGAGCTCGCAAAGATCGGTCGGCTGGTCTGCCCGGTCGCCTTTGAGGCGTTCGAGGAGTTCCAGCTGAACGCCATGTCGCTGAGCCCCCGGGAGCGGTTCGCGGTCCGGCGACTCCTGGAGGGGGCGACCCCCGAGGCGGCGTGCGCGGAGGCGGGACTCCCCCTGGTCCGCGACGACGGAAAACCGATGAGCACCGGCGAAGGCGTGGAGTTCCTCGAGAAGCTCGACCGGCTCCGGTCGTCGAGCGGCGTTCCCGGCTGAGGGCGCGGGCGCCGGCGGCGGAAAAGGGTTGCCGAACGGTCCGCCGCCTAGGGATGCTTGGACATCGCCATCACTTCGGCCTCGGTGACCTTCTTGTGATGGCTGTGGTCAACATGCCACTGGGTCAGGGCGACGAGCTCGTGCTTGTCCTTGGTCACGACCTCGAAGCCGTCGTCGCAGGCCACTTTCATTTTTCCGCACCCCATGCTCGGTACCTTCCGCCGCCGCGCGGCACTCTCGATACGGACACCGCGGATAATTAGGTATGGGCGGCGGCGGCCGCACCGGGACTTGGGTCCCGAGCACCGCGAGTTTTGACGTCCTGGTTCGGGGCTTAGAATCGGGGATCGGGACCCCCGTCGAGGGTGAACCCCGGCTTCGGGTCGAACGGGCGGGGGTCTAGTGCGAAGCGGGTCGGGAGCACCCCGGCAAGGCGCTCGGCCTCTCGCGCGCCTCCCCCGCTCGCGATCAGTTCGGCCAGCCGCCGCGCCGAACCGCCGGCGCGCATCACGCCGAATCCGTTGAACCCGGTGATGCAGTGCAGTCCGTCGTCCCCCGAAGAGGGCCGATGAGCGGCCGCCGATCGGGTGTCGCGGTGCAGACACCCGCCCAGGCCCGAACGAGCTCGGCGTCCTTCCAACCGGGGAATCGACGTTCAAAGCTCTCCGCGAGGTGGGCCACGAACGTCTCGTCACCGGAGGCGCGGAACGTCTCCGGGTCACATTCCACCCTTTCGGTGCCGTCCCCGGCCAGGATCCGGCCCCCGTCCTCGGGACGGACGTAGACGTCGAGATCGAGGTCATGAACGGAAGGAAGGTCTACCGGTGCGGGTAAGGACGGTCGGACGAGGGCCGCCTGGGTACGGTACGGGGCGAGCGGGACCGACCGGCCCACGGACGCCAGGAGCCGCTTCGACCACGCTCCCGCCGCCACGACCGCCCCGTGGGCGCGCACGGTGCGTCCGCCGGTGACGAGGTTCCAAGCGCCGTCCTCCGAGCGGAACGACTCGAGTTGCGTCCCCAACTGGAAGTCGACCCCGGCTTGGCGCGCGCGGTCCACGTAGATCTCGGCTATCGTGCTGGGGGTGACGACCCCGTCCCCGGCGTGCCAGACCGCTTCGCGGACATCATCGCACCGGGCGACGGGCACTCGGGCCCGGAGCTCGTCGGGGGACAAGGAGCGGACGGCGACCCCCCACCCGCGAAGACGATCCGAACTCTCCCTCAGGGCGGCGGCCACGACCGGATCGGCCGTCCACCGCGCGAACCCGACCGTGCGGTAGGCCGACGGATCCGCCGCCTCCGCCAGTCGGGCGTACTCCTCCTTCGACTCGCGCACCACGTCGACATCCCACCGGTCCCACAGTTGTTCCGAGACGATACCGGCCGCGCGGCCGGTGGCCCCGGCGCCCGGGGTCCGTGGGTCGAAGACGACCACGGGTCCCACGCCACGTTTCGCGAGGTGATACGCGGTGGCGGCACCCGCGATGCCCGCGCCCAGCACGATCACTTCGGCCCGGTCGTCGCGCACGGTCGGGGCCGACACCGTACCGGGTTAATACTGAGGTTTCGCCCGCTGGTAGGCGTCCCGTAACGCCTGGGTGTCGACGTGCGTGTAGATCTGGGTAGTCGCCACCGAGGCATGCCCCAGGAGCTTCTGGATGTAGCGGATGTCGCACCCGCGGGAGAGGAGCGCGGTCGCCAGCGTATGCCGCAGAACGTGCGGCGTCACCTTCCGGGGAATGCCCGCCGCGAGCGCCGCGCGGCGAACGACCCGCTCGACCGTCACGGGACCGACACCGAAGAGGCGCGGACCGCGCGCCCCCGAGGCGGCCCGTTCGGACACGAACCGATCGATCGCCGCCCGGGTGCGGTCCTCCAGCACGACCTCGCGGTCCTTGTCCCCCTTCCCCGAGCGGACGTGGAGGATGTTCCGTTCGAACTCGATGTCCTCGTTCTGGAGGTGGCACAGCTCCCCGACGCGGAGGCCCCCGAACGCGAGTACGTGGACGAGCGCGCTGTCGCGGGGGGAATCCTTCACCGCCTCGAGGAGGCGGTGGACCTCCTCCTCGTTCAGGTACCGCGGCAGCCGCTCCGGCCGGCGCGGGGGGTCGAGCGTCTCGGCCGTGGTGAGGCCGAAGCTCCGGAACAGGCAAGCCAAGCCCCGGATCGTAGTGTAGATCGAGTTCTTCGAGTAGTGGCGCTGGAGGACGAGATACTCCCGGAACGCCTCCAGGTCCCGCTCCGTTACCTCCTCGAGCGGTTTCTGGGCGTAGGAGAGGAAGGTTCGCGCGATGTGGCCGTACTGCTTCACCGTGCACGGGCTCCGCTCCTGCACCTGGAGCATCCGCTGAAACCGCTCCACGAGGTCGGTGACGCTGAACTCCCCGCCCGGGGTGGGCCCGACCCGGGCCGTTCTCGGCCGCCGGCCGAACGCGTTCGAGCGGGAGAGCAGACGCCGGCGACGCCATCCCGGTTCGCTGGCTGGGGATCGCCTAATAATCGTATGCGCCCATCGGAAGCGTCGCGCCGCGCTTTCTCAAATACCGCGCTCCCGTGGACGGACCGTGCGCTGTTCCCGGTGCGCCGCGCCGGCCGTGGTCGACCAGCCGTACCGGGGCGCCCACGTCTGCGCCGACCACCTCGCCGCCTCGGTCGAGGAGCGATTCCGGCGCGAGCTGCGCCGACAGCTCCCCGGGTTCGGTCGCGGGACGATCGCGGTCGCGCTCTCCGGCGGCAAGGATTCCTCCGTGGCGCTCGCCCTCGCGCACCGCTACCTGGCGCCGCGGCCCGGCGTCCGGCTCGTCGCGATCAGCGTGGACGAGGGGATCGTCGGATACCGCGGCCGGACGCTGCGAGCCGCCGCAACGCTCGCGGAGTCGCTCGGTGTCGACCACGTCACCGTTCGGGCCCGCACGGAGCTGGGCACCACGACCGATCGCATGGCGCGCGCACAGCCCGGATCCCCGCCCTGCTCCTACTGCGGCGTCTGGCGGCGGCAACTCCTCAACCGGACCGCCCGCGCCCAAGGGGCCGCGGCCCTGATCTTGGGTTTCAACCTCGACGATCTGGCCCAGACCGTGCTCATGAACCTCGTTCGGGGGGACATCGACCAGTTGGGGCGGATGGCCCCGCACCGGGGGGGCCGCGCCGAGTTCGTTCCGAGGATCGCGCCCCTGGCCCAGGTACCCGAGCGGGAGGTGTTCCTCTACGCCCTCGGCGCCGGGCTCCCCTTCGACCACGCGGAGTGCCCGCACGCCGCCCGGGCCCTTCGCAACCGGTTCCGCGAGATCGTCTGGGAGCTCGAGTCGGAGCAGCCCGGAACGCGGCAGGCGCTCCTGAAGGCCCGGGACCGGATCCTGGACGGGTCGACGGACAGCGCCCCGGTAGGCGCCCCCGGCCGCTGCCGGACCTGCGGGGAACCCGCGGCGGGCCCGACGTGCCGATCGTGCGAGTTCCTCCGCTCCGCCGCGGTGGCGGCGCCGCTCACGGAAGCCGCATGAGCGACCCCGGCGACGACAGCGGCGGAAGCGACCCTCGAGCCTCGGTCCTGAAGCGGGTCTTCGTGGCCGGGGCGGGGATCATGGGCAGCGGCATCGCGGCCCAGTGCGCCCTCGCCGGGTACACGGTGACCCTCGAGGACGTGTCGGAGGAGATCGCCCGTCGGGGGCTGGAGAACGCGTCCCGCGCGCTCGGGCACGCGGTCGAGCGGCAGAAGGTCGCGGCTGCGGACCGGGAGGCCGCCCTGGGCCGGATGGAGATTGCGATCGGACTTCGCCGGGCGGACTCGGCGGACATCGTCATCGAGGCGGCGCCCGAGGACCTCGCCATCAAGCGCCGCCTGTTCGCGGAGCTCGAGGCTGCGATCCGGCCCGCCGCCCTCCTCGCTTCGAACACCTCCTCCCTTCCGATCACGTCCATCGGGCAGGAGCTGAAGGACCCCGGCCGGCTGGTCGGACTCCACTTCTTCAACCCGGTGCTCCAGATGCCGCTCATCGAGCTGATCCCGGGGCACCGTACCCGCCCCGAGACCGTCGAGCGGGTCCGGTCGTTCGCCGAGAGCTTGGGGAAAACGGTCGTCACGAGCGCCGACACCCCGGGATTCGTCACGACGCGGGCCCTCGCGGTCCTCCTGAACGAGGCCGCGTGGATGCTCTACGAAGGGGTGGCCACGCGCGAGGACATCGACACCGCCTACAAGCTGGGCTTCCGCCACCCGATGGGACCGTTCGAGCTCGCCGACCTGGTGGGCCTCGACACGGCGCTCTCGATCCTGGACGTGCTCTGGGACGGCTTCCGCGACAGTCGCTACCGGGCCTGCCCGCTGCTGCGCACGATGGTCGCCGCCAAGAAGTTCGGGCGTAAGAGCGGCGAGGGGTTCTACTCCTATCCGAAGCCGGGACCGACCCCGTGAACGCGACCGTGGACGCCGAGGACCTCGCGATCCTGATCCTCGTCTCGCTCGTCCCGGCGCTCGTCTACCTCGCCTGGGTCCGCAAGTCCGAGCGGTACGGTGGCGAGCCGTGGGGAGCGCTGCTCGGCGCGTTCGCGTACGGCGCGCTGTTCGCCACCGTGGTCGCGGGGGTGCTCGAGGCTGGTGATCGTCGGGCTCGGAACCTCCGTGAGCCAGCGGTTCCCCGCGCCCGAGTTCGTGTTCCTCAACGGCAACTCCACGCTCGGGGCGTTCTTCCTCGTCCTCGTCATCGCCCCGTTCGTCGAGGAGGCGTTGAAAGCGTCCGGGGTCGCCGCCTACGCCGGTCGCGGATCACGAAGGTCGCCGACGGGCCGGTCTTCGGCGCATCGGTCGGCCTCGGTTTCGGGTTCTTCGAGACGTTCCTCTACGGGGCCGGCGCGTTCGCGGTGGGGGGCCTCGCCGCGGGGATCGCCCTCATCGCGCTGCGCAGCATTTCGAGCGTCGCTGCTCCACGGCAGCTCGACCGGGATGTTCGGCTACGGGTACGCCGCTCGCGCTTCAAGGTCCCGGGCCCGGGGAGCGGGTCGTACTACCTTCTGGCCGTGGGAATGCACGCGTCGTTCAACGCGCTCGCCTCGCTCAGCGCGATCCTGATCGTGCTCGGGGTATCCGGGTTCGCGGTGTCGACCGCGTCGCTGGTCGCGTTCATCGCGGCCGCCGCGTTCGCGTTCGCGGCGATCGAGCACGTGCGGTCCGTCATCAACACGACCGATTATCCGTCGCTCGGCCCGTACGTCCCCCGGCCCCGGGGGGTCGCCGCGCCCGCCCTCGAAGCGCTGAGCGCGGTCAGCGCGGTCCGGTTCCGGGCTCCGTGGCGTGGCGCCAGTCGGCAGCCCCGATCGAGCGGTAGACCGACGAGGCGTCGTCGGCCGTGCGGCGTGTCCCCGCTCTGCCCGACGTCGCGGATCTTCGCCTTCTTGAGCAGCCAGTAGTGGATCCGCCAGGTCTTGCCGCGGGAGACAGTGGCGTCCTCCTCCTCGCTCGTCAGCAGGCCCTCCTCCTCGAGAAGGTAGAACCGGTCGCGGTCCTCGCTCGAGAGCTTGTTGTCGAGCACGGAGTCCTCCGCGCCGAAGTAGCCGAGGACCATCCGCGCCGTCGGGTGCGCCTCCGCGAGCGGCATCTTGCCGTGCGCGACGAGCGTCCGCTCGATCGCGCGGGTCAGTTCCGCTTCCGTGATCGGCGCCATGGGGTCCCGACCGGCGAGCCGGCGAGCCGAGTAAAAGGTTCGCGCGGGAGCGCGCGGTGCTCCGAACGGCTTTAGTGGGCCGCCCGGGTCGCCGGGTCCGTGACCGACCCTCCGACGTTCGAGCTCACCGAGCCGGTGCGGTCGCCGCGGCCCGGCGCGCTCGCGGGCGGAGCCTCTGCCCGGAATGCTTCGGTCGGCTGTTCGGCCGGTGGGGCCACGGTCTGACGAACCCGGAGCGGGCTGCCCGGCTCGAAGCGGCGACTGGGTCCCGCGCCCCCGCGCGGCGCGGACCCGTGCTCGATCTGCGGCGGCGCGTTCGACCGACTCGACGTCTGGGCAGAGCGGTCGGTGCGGGCCGCCGAGGGGTTCGAGTGGCACCGGTTCACGTGCGGTTCGCGATGGGACCCGGAGCGCCTCGCGACCGAGGAGGCGGTCTGGACGGAGGTCGGGACCGAGTGGGGCGAGAGCGTCCGACCGGCGTTCAACCGCGAGCTCGGTAAGGCTCATCGAGGCCCGGTGCGGCGCCCCGGTGGGACCGAGCGGCCCGGACCTGGTCCTGCTCGCCGACCTTCCCGGTCGGCCGGGTCGACCTCACGGTGATGCCGCTCTACCTCCGGGGACGCTACCGGAAGCTCGACCGCACGCTCCCCCAGACCCGCTGGCCGTGCCGGCGCTGCCGGGGTCGAGGTTGCGACGCCTGCTCCGGGACCGGGAAGACGTATCCCGACGAGCGTCGAGGAGCTGGTCGCGGCGCCGTTCGTGCGCGCCGCAGGCGCCGAGGGGACACGGTTCCACGGGATGGGGCGGGAG
This sequence comes from uncultured Thermoplasmata archaeon, assembly GCA_963804505.1. Taxonomy (GTDB): domain Archaea; phylum Thermoplasmatota; class Thermoplasmata; order Lutacidiplasmatales; family UBA184; genus Lutacidiplasma. The sequence continues at coordinate 386,309 of CAWDQP010000010.1, read as the reverse complement.
GACATCGACGCCCGGATGCTCGGGCGAGGGCGCCCGTTCGTCCTGGAGCTGCTGCGCCCGCGGGTGCGCTCCATCGACCTCTCCGTCGCTCGCGGCCGCCCTCGGGCGCCGACGCCGCGGGGCGGGTCGAGGTCCGGGACGTCCTCGCCGCCGCCGCGGAGGACGTGGTCGCGCGTGAAGGAGGCCGCGCCCGAGAAGAGCTATCGCGTCGGCGTGACGGGGCCGGTCGGCCGTGGCAAAAGTTAATGAGGCTCTCTCTCTCGTGGTCGGCCGCACGATCGACCAGCGCACGCCCACGCGCGTCGCGCACCGCCGGTCCGACCGCGTCCGAACGCGGCGGATCGTCAGCGCGCACGTCGTGGAGGCGGCGGACGGCCGATTCACGATCGACCTGAGAACCGAGGCCGGAACGTACATCAAGGAGTGGGTGGAAGGTGATTCCGGACGGACCGACCCGAACCTCGCCGCGCTCGTCGGAGCACCCCTAAGGGTCGAGTACCTCGACGTTCTGGAGATCCACGATTAGGAGGCGTAGATGGTCAAGAGTTCGAAGGGGTTCCGGTCCCGTTCCCGCGGAACGTTCACGAAGAAGGTCCGCGAGAAGGGGATGCCCCCCGTCAACCGGTTCCTCCGGAAGTTCGAGATCGGCGACAAGGTCGCCGTCCGCATCGAGCCGTCCGACCCGCACGGCCAGCCGCACCCCCGCTACCAGGGGCGGGTCTGCACGGTCGTCGCCCGCTCGGGGCGCTCCTACCGGATCGAGTTCCTGGACGGCGGGAAGACGAAGGAGCTGATCGCCGCGCCGATCCACCTCATCCCGTCGCCCGTCGGAGGCGGCGGATGACTGAGCCCGTCCCGCTCGCCCGCGTGAAGGAGCTCCTGGTCGAGGAGGCCGCCCGCCGGACGCTCCCGCGCGAGGCCGCGCTCGCCCAGCAGCACGCCGAGCTGTTCGCTCGGCTCACCGGCGAGGCGACCGACAAGCTGGTCGCCGAGCTGAGGACCCTTCCGTTCGTGGACGCCGGACTCGCGGTCAAGATCGCCGACGTGCTCCCCCAGTACCCGGAAGAGATCCGCCTCCTGTTCTCGAAGGAGCGGGTGGCGCTCGACGAGGCCCAGGTCACCCGTCTCCTCGAGATCGTGGCCCAGCACCGATGATCGGAGGGGCCGGTGGAGAACTTCGCGTACATCCTGGATTATCTGCCGAACGGCCGGCAGACCGACCGCGGCTTCCACCGCGAGCCGCTCGCCCTCGCCATCGGTGAGGACGAGCTCAAGCTGTTCGAGGTCGGTCCCGAAGTCCGGGCGTAGTCGCTCCGGGCCGGCGAGCGGATCCCGCTCCTCCCGCTCGGGGGCGCGGTCCCCCCGATCGACCACGTACGGCGCCGGGTCGGTTACGAGGAACTGACCGTCACCGGCCGTACCGAACTCTCCGCCGCGCTCGAGGCGATCGTCCGGGCGAACGGACCGAAGTATCTCCGTTTCTTCAACGAGTCCCCCGCCGTCTCCCGACGGTTCCACCTCCTGGAACTCCTGCCGGGGGTCGGCAAGAAGACGATGCAGCAGATCGTGGACGAGCGGCGCCGGGCGCCGTTCGCGTCGTTCGCGGAGATCGAACAGCGCCTCCACATCAAGAACCCCGAGAAGCTGATCGTCGGCCGGATCGAGCAGGAGCTGCTCGGTGTCGAAGACAAGTACCGACTCTTCGTCGCCCCGTAGGCCCTACGAGCCGCTGCCGGCGGGGTCGGTCCCGGAGAGCCCGCTCGGGGTCCGCGGCACCCTCGTGGGCCTCGGCGTCGTCCCATCCAAGCTCCTGGGGCAATCGTTCCTCGTGGACCCGTTCGTCGCGGACGCCGAGGCCGTGCTCGCGTCCGACGCGGCGGACCGGCCCGTGGTCGAGATCGGCGGCGGGCTCGGCATCCTGACCGCCGCGCTGGTTCGACGCGGGATCCCCGACCTCACGGTGATCGAACGGGACAGCCGCCTCGCCCACCACCTGCGGACCACGTTCGGTCCGCGGGTCAAGGTATGGGAGGCGGACGCGTTGGAAGTCGAGATCCCCGCGGGAGCGACCGTGGTCGGGAACCTTCCGTTCTCCAGCGCGACGCCGATCCTCCTCGCCCTGTTCGCCCGTCGCGTCCCCCGCATCGTCGCGCTCGTTCAGAAGGAGGTCGCCGCCCGCCTCGCCGCCGGGCCGGGGTCCCGCACCTACGGCCGGCTATCCATCGGAGCCCGGCTGTACGGCGAGGTCGAGCTGTTCCAGGAGGTGCCGCCGACCGCCTTCTACCCCGCTCCCGCGGTGCGCGGGCAGATCTTCACCCACACGGCGCGGCCGGGACCGCTCCCGGTCCCGTCGGTCGATCGGCTCGAGGAGGTCGTTCGCACGCTCTTCTCTTCCCGCCGAAAGCAGCTCGGCAACCTCTTGCCCCGGGTTCGAGGAGTCGGCCGTGACCCGGGGGCCGTGGCGGCGGCCGCCGAGTGGCCCGCGGGTTGGGCCCGGAAGAGACCCGAGGAGCTCCCACCGGAGGCGTACTTCCGGCTCGCGTCCGTGCTGACGTACCCCGGCGCAACGCCCGCCGCCCGGGGCCGTGGGCCGGCGCGCGCGCGTCCCCGGGGCCCCTCCTACGGTTCCTAAGGGCGAACCGAACTCACCGGTCCGGGGGAGGCCACGGACTCCCGCGCTCGATCCGTCGCGAGGAAATCGAGCACGAGCGTATCGAATTCGGCCCGCGCCGAAAGGCTGGCCGTGTGGTCCCCCTCGGCCAGCTCAAAGTGGCGGGCGCTCGGGGTCTCGGCCGCGAACCGCGACAGCATCATTCCGTCCGCGGGATTGTCGTGGGCTCCAGTGAGCGCGAGAATCGGAATCTTTCCCTGCCGCAGGAACGACGCCACGGGGTACGTAGGAGCCCGGCCGGAAGGCGGCTCGCCCAGGACGAACTGGGCGAACGGGTCGTAGTTGTCGACCGTGATCTGCCGGAGCCGCGCCCGGTCGGCCGGAGGAACGCTCGGAGCCCAGAGGTCCAGGATCTTCTCGACCGCCTCGGTCTTTCGGCCGGCCCGGAGGGCTTCGACCAGCTTCCCCTCGCCGTCGGGGAACGAGTCCATGAACCGGACCTTCTCCTCCTCGGTCGGGTCCATGTCGTACGGGCTTCCCGCGACCAGGATGAGGCCCAGCGCACGGTCCGGGAGCCCGGCGGCAAAGTCGGCGGCGATGCGGGCCCCGTTCGAGTTGCCCAGGACGAACGCCGTCGGCAGGTTCAGGTAGTTGAGAATGGCCGCGAGGTCCTCCGCGTGCGAGGCATTGGAGCGGTCGCCCCGCGACTGCCCCTGCCCGCGGACATCGTACCGGACGACCGTATGGTCCGCCGCGTAGGTCTCGACCTGAGGGTCCCACATCCTCGAATCGAGGAAGGCGGAATGGATCAGCACGATCGCGGGGCCGCTCCCCGCGCGCTCGTAGTACAGCTGTCCGTCCGTGACGGGTACGAATCCGCGGGTCGTGGGCACCGGCATGCCGGCCGCACCCTCTCGAGTCAGATAACACGACGGGCGACGACCAACCAACCATTATATAGAAGTCCAATTTGTCCAAAGTTGGTGAGTCCGATGATGCAGGGTACGCCGATTCTCGTCCTGAAGGAAGGAACGGAACGCGAGCGCGGCAAGGGCGCGACAGGGAACAATATCGCCGCGGCCCGGGCTGTCGCGGACGCTGTTCGGTCGACCCTCGGTCCGCGGGGCATGGACAAGATGCTCGTCGATTCGATGGGCGACATCACGATCACGAACGACGGCGTCACGATCCTGAAGGAAGTCGACGTCGAGCACCCGGCCGCCAAGATGCTGGTCGAGGTCGCCAAGACGCAGGACCAGCAGTGCGGCGACGGAACGACCACGGCGGTCGTCCTCGCGGGCGAGCTGCTCAAGCGCTCCGAAGCCCTGCTCGAGCAGGACGTTCATCCGACGGTCATCACCCGCGGGTTCCAGCTCGCGGTCCAGGAGGCTCGCCGCCTTCTCGAGACCGAGATCGCCACGGCGGTCAAGGCCGATGACGAGGCGGTCCTCCTCGACTGCGCGAAGACCGCGATGGGCTCGAAGGGCGTCCTCGGGGCCCGGGACGAGCTCGCCGCGATCGCCGTCAAGGCGGTCCGGAAGATCGCGGAGCAGCGCGGCGGCAAGACGGTCTGCGATGTCGACCAGATCAAGGTCGAGAAGCGTCACGGCGGAACGATCTCGGACACCGAGCTCATCGAGGGGATCGTCCTCGACAAGGAGCGCGGGCACCCCCGGATGCCGACCGAGATCAGCCCGGCGAAGATCGCGCTGCTGAACTCCTCGCTCGAGATCAAGAAGACCGAGATCGAAAGCAAGATCAACATCAAATCGCCCGGCCAGATCCAGGGCTTCCTCGACGAGGAAGACAAGTCGTTCCGCAAGATGGTCGACGCGGTCAAGGCCTCCGGCGCGAACGTGGTCGTCTGCCAGAAGGGGATCGACGATGTCGTCCTGCACTACCTCGCGAAGGACGGGATCTACGCGGTCAAGCAGGTCAAGGAGTCCGACCTCCAGAAGCTCGCCCGCGCGACCGGCGGAAGATCGTCACGGGCATCAAGGAACTCTCCGCCTCCGACCTCGGCCACGCCGGCAAGGTCGAGGAGCGCAAGGTCGGCGACGACGACATGACGTTCGTTACCGGCTGCTCGAACCCCCGCTCGGTCTCGATCCTCATCCGCGGCGGGACCGAGCACGTGACCCAAGAGGTCGAGCGCTCGCTCCAGGACGCCCTGAAGGTCGTCGCCAGCGTCCTCGAGGACGGGGTCGTCTGCCCCGGCGGAGGCGCCACCGAGATCGAGCTCGCGGTCAAGCTGCGAAAGTGGGCCCCGACCGTCGGCGGCCGCGAGCAGCTCGCGGTCGAGGCGTTCGCCCAGTCGCTCGAGGCCGTCCCGTGGGCACTGGCCGAGAACGGCGGCTACGACTCGATCAACACGCTCATCGGCCTGCGGAGCGCGCACGACGGCGCGAACGCGAACAAGAACGTCGGCGTGAACCTCGCGGACGGAAAGGCGGCGGACATGTGGAAGCTCCGCGTCATCGAACCGCCCGCGTCAAGCGCCAGGCGCTCAGCTCGGCGGTCGAGGTCGCGAACATGGTGCTCCGGATCGACGACGTCATCGCGTCGAAGAAGTCGGGCCCCGCCCCGCCCGGGCGGCGGCGGCGGCCACGACCACTAGGCCGTGACCGGCAACGCCGGCAACGTCCCTCGGCCGGCCGAAGGCTTCTTAACGCGGGCACGGTAGGCGCGCCCGCATGCGCACGAAGCCGGTCGAGGGAGTCCTTCGGCTCGACGTGGTCGCGCTCGACCCGAGACCCGCGGTGTACCTCTCCTACGACGGCCTCGCAGGGCTGAGCCAGCGCCCGATCCTTCGCGACCTGTTCGAGGAGATCGAGCGCAAGGGCCCCGAAGAGGCGCGCAAGTTCCTCGACGCGCTCCGACGGCACCGCTCGGGCCAGGTGCACGTCTACTTCTCCGACTACGTCAGCTACGGGATCGGCGGAGGCGACGCCGCGGCCGAGTTCTTCCTCGGCACGTTCCTCCTGCTGCACGAGCCGGCCCGGCCCGCGGGAAAGGACCCCGCGGTCCCGGAGCAGCTCGCCCTTTACCGGGCCGCGGGCGTCGAGCGCCTGTCGCTCGAGAACCCCGGCGTCGTGAGCCCGCTCCGCCGAAGCCATTTTCTACCCGACCCCCCTCGGACGTCCGCGGGACCGACGGTGGAGGAGACGCGCCTCGAGGCGGAGCGGCGGGCCAAGGTCGCCCGCCTGCGGAGCGCGGGCAAGGAGCCGTACCCCTGGTCGTTCGAGGGCCGCGTTCCCACGCTGGCCGTCCGGTCCGCGTCCACCGCCCTCGGGCACGGGCGAGTCCGACACGACGCGGCCGTTCCGCGTCGCCGGCCGACTCGAAGATCATCCGCGAGCACGGGAAGACCGCCTTCGCCGACCTCGAAGACGCGGACGGCTCGCTCCAGCTGCTCCTCCGGTCGGACGTGCTGGGGGAGGAGGAGTACCGTACCTGGCTCTCGGACCTCGACCCCGGGGACATCCTCGGCGCCGACGGGGTCGCCACCGTCTCCCGGCGCGGCGAGCCGTCCCTCGAGGTGCGGTCGCTCACGCTGCTCGCCAAAGCCATGTCGCCTCCGCCCGAAAAGTACCACGGCCTCCAGGACGCCGAGGAACGGATCCGAAGCCGGTATCGTCGACCTGCTCTCCTCTCCCGAGACCCGGCAACGGTTCCGGGCCCGCGCGGCGCTCCTCGGCGAGATCCGACGCGTCTTCGACGAGGCGGGATTCCTCGAGGTGGAGACCCCGGTCCTCCTCCCCGTGGCGAGCGGCGCGGCCGCGGCCCCGTTCGTCACCCGCTCGAACTACCTCGACGAGGAAGTGCGCCTCCGGATCGCCCTCGAGCTCCCGCTGAAGCGGCTCCTCGTGGGCGGCCTCGAGAAGGTCTACGAGCTTGGCCGGTCGTTCCGCAACGAGGACCTCGACACGACCCACTCCCCCGAGTTCACGGAGCTCGAGGCCTACTGGGCGTACGCCGACTACCACGACATGCGCACGGTTCACCGAGGGGCTGTTCGCGCGGCTCGCGGCCAAGGCCATCGAGCTGCTGCCGGATTCGACCGGCGGCACGCCACGGGCGGAGGCGTTCCGACCGCCGTTCCCCACCGTCGATTTCGTGGACGAGCTCGAGAAGCGGATGGGCGTCCGCGACCTCCTCTCGAAGGGCCGCGACGAGCTGCGGGAGCTCGCCCGGCGGGCGGGGTCGACGGTTCCGGACCGGTTCGTCGACCGGCACCTTCCTCGACAAGCTGTTCGAGCACTACGTCGAGCCGACCTTTGAGCGCGTCACGTTCGTGGTCGACCACCCGGCCGTCACGACACCCCTCGCGAAGCGGCATCGCACGAAGCCCGGGTCGGGTGGAACGGTTCGAGGTGTTCTACCCGGGGTACGAGCTCGGCAACGCCTACACGGAGCTCAACGACGCGGACGAGCAGGAGCGAAGGTTCCGCGAGCAGCTGGACGAGCGCGGGGACGATGCCTACGCCTACGACGCCGACTTCGTCCGCGCGCTGCGGTACGGACTTCCCCCGTGCACCGGATCGGTCTCGGGGTCGACCGGCTTGTGATGGCGCTCACGGGAACGGCCTCCATCAAGGACGTGATCCTGTTCCCGCTCGTTCGGTCGAGGTAGGCCTTATCGTCAGGGCTCGTACCGGTTGCATTCGAGGCGGGATCCGATGAGCGGCATGCCCCCGAGCGACCCCACCGTACCCCTCTCGATCGAAGGCCTCACGGTCGACTACGGCGAACGGCGAGCCGTGGACGGCCTCTCCCTCACCGTGCGCCCGGGCGAGATCTACGGGCTTCTCGGATCGAACGGCGCCGGGAAATCTAGCACGATCAAGTCGGTCGTAGGGCTCCTCCGACCGCGCGCGGGTCGAATCCGGGTCTTCGGGCTCGACACGATCGTCGACAGCACGCTCGCGAAGGAAAGGATCGGCTACGTTCCCGAGACGTCACTCCTCTACGAGTCGCTGACCCCGCGGGAGTTCCTCGAGTTCATCGCGGGGATCCGCCGGCTCGATCCGGCGGCGGCCACGGAGCGGATGCGGGCGTACGCCGCCGCGTTCCGGCTGGAGTCCGAACTCGAGGAGCCGATCGCCGCGCTCTCCAGCGGGACGCGCCAGAAGGTGCTCCTCATCGCCGCGTTCCTCCACCATCCGCAGCTCCTGGTCCTTGACGAGCCGCTCAACGCCCTCGACCCTCGAAGCGTTCGGATCGTCAAGGACCTCCTCGCCCACTACGTCGCCGTGGAAGGGCGCGCCGCCCTCTTCTCGACGCACACCATGGGGGTCGCGGAGGAGCTCTGCCACCGGATCGCGATCCTCGATCGCGGTGTGCTCCGCGCCGAGGGAACGCTCGCGGAGCTGCGCGCGCGGGCGGCCCAGGGCGACGCTGACGCTCGAGGAGGTGTTCCTCCGGCTCACCGAAGAGGACGAGGGGCTCACCGCCGCCGTCGCGCTCCTGGAAGGGCCGTAGGATGGGATGGAAGGAGGCGTGGCGGCTGAGCCGCGCGCCGCTGGCAGAGATCTCCTTCCAGGCCGTCTACGCGTTCCGCCAGGGAAACATCGCTCCGCCCGGACCCGCGAAGGAGCTCGCGCCCAAGGCCGCCGCGCGGACGACCCAGAGCAAGGCGCTGATCGGTCTCGTACTCGCGCTGCTCGCGCTCGGCGCGGCCGCGCTCCTCCGGGCCGGCCCCACGGTCAGTGCGGCGCTCACCCCCTACAACCTCTCCCCCGCCGCGTTCGATGCCGGCGTCCTGACCGGCCTCTACAGCATCGACGTGGCCCTTCTCTGGTGGACCGGCCTTCAGGTCCTCCCGATCCTCCTGAGCTCGGGAGCACTGCCCGTCCTCGAATCGCTCCCGATCGACGAGACGACCCTCCGCCGGCTCGCGGGCCTCGTCTATCTCCGGCTTTTCGACGTGCCGGTCCTCGCGATCCTGATCACCACACCGATCTTCGTGGGCGTCGCGCTCGGTCCGCTCGCCGGGATCGCCGTCCTCCCCGGCGTCGTGACCGTGATCGCGTTCTCCCTCGCCCTCTCGTTCGTCACCGGCCGGTACTTCACTCGGAAGATCCAGGGCTCGCGCGGTGGCGGCGGTCGGAGTCTCGTGCGCTGGGCCCATCTCCTCCTCTGGCTGCTGCCCGCGGTCGCGCTTCTCGGGTTCGTTTCCGCCGGCCCAGCGTTCTTTACGCTGCTGAGCTACGCCGCGTCCGGGACGATCCGCGGTCTTCTCCCGACCCTCGAGGCGGCCTACCCGTTCACGCTCGCGATGCTGCCGGCGCTCGGCGCCCACGGCCCCCTCGGCTGGTCCCTGAGCGGGGCCGAGTGGATCGAGCTGGCGGTCGCCTCGGCCGGGTACCTCCTCCTCGCACTCTACGCGTCGCTGTGGGTCTTCGACTCCGTCCGTTCGGTGGGACGCCTTCCCGCCGCGGTCACCGCGCCGGGACCCGCACCGGAGTACGTCCTCCGCCCCCAGAGACCGTTCCTCGCGGTGACTGACCAAGGACATCCGGACCGCCAGCCGGACCCCGGGTACGCCTTCCTCCTCCTGCTCCCGATCCTCGACTCGGTGGCGATCGGGCTCGTCACGCTGGCGGACGCCCACCGCGCGGGTGCGGCCGAGGGGCTCGGCCTCGCGGCCGTCGTCTCGGCCGCCCTTCTCGCAACCTTCTTTGGCCCCGCCTTCTTCTCAATCGAAGTGCTGGCGTTCTCCTACGGCCGGACGCTTCCGCTCGCCAATCGGAGCGTGATCCTGGGCAAGGCGGCGCTGGTCGTCACGGTCTACCTCCTCGCCGGATTGATCGTGCTCGGGATCACGCTCCTTCGCGTACCCGCGCCGTGGATCTTCGCCGGGTTCATCGCCGCGGAGTTCCCCGCCGTGCTTGCGGCGGCCCTCCTCGAGCTCGGGCTCCTGTTCCGATGGGCCCGGGCCCGCGGAGTCCCGGTACCTAACCTGTACACCGGGGCGTGGTCGGCCCTCCTGGTCGCGCTTCCCGGCCTCGTGCTCGCCGCAGCCCCCCTCGTCCTCTACGAAGTCTACGGGTTCGCCGCCATGGCCTTGCTGTCGCTCGCGGAACTCGCCGTTTGCGGGCCGCTCATGCTCGGGAGGAGAGGGCCCTGAGCACTCCGACCCTTCCGTCCCGCTTCGAGCCGGGATCGATCGAGACGCGCTGGCAATCGGAGTGGGACCGCGCCGGCATCTTCCGGGCCCCGGACGGCCCCGGCCGTGCCGGATTTTCGCTCGTGCTCCCGCCGCCCAACGTCACGGGCGTGCTGACCCTCGGCCACATGCTCGGGGACACGGTGATGGACGTCCTCGCGCGCCACCACCGGATGCGAGGGGAGGCGACCCTCTGGGTCCCCGCCGTCGACCACGCCGGGCTGGCCACGCAGGTCGAGGTACGACGCCGCCTCCAGCGGGAGGGAACGCTGCTGGAAGAGCTTCCGCGCGAGGAGGCGCTCGCGGAGATCGAGCGGTGGAAGACGGAGCACGAACGTCGCATCCTCGAGCAGATCCGGGCGGGCGGGTTCTCGGTCGACTGGAGCCGGTACCGCTACACGATGGACCCGGCGAGCGTCCGGGCCACGCGGGAGGTCTTCGTCACCCTCTTCCGGGCGGGCCTCGTCTACCGAGGAGAGAGGCTGGTCAACTGGGACCCCCGGCTCCGGACCGCGTCTCCGACCTCGAGGTCGTTCATTCGGAGGAGGAAGGGGATCTCCTCTTCGTCCGGTATCCCTGGGCGGACGGCTCGCCCGGCGGAATCCTGGTCGCCACCGTCCGCCCGGAGACGATCTTCGGCGATGTTGCCGTCGCGGTCCATCCGGACGACGAGCGCCACCGGGGCGAGGTCGGCCGGGACGTCGTCGTCCCGATGACCGGTCGACGCGTCCCCGTCATCGCGGACGCGGCGGTCGATCCGCTGTTCGGCGCCGGCGCGCTCAAGATCACTCCACGCCACGATGTGGTCGACCGTGACATCGCCCTACGCCATCCGGAGCTCGCGGTCCCGGTCGAGATCTTTGACGAGACCGCGCGGATGGTCGGCGATAGCGTTCCGTCCGAGCTCCGTGGCCTCGACCGTGACGCCGCCCGGGCGAAGACCATCGAGCGGCTGGAGCGCGAGGGGCTGCTCGAGCGCCGGATCCGGTACAAGCACGCGGTCGCCCGGTCGGAGCGGTCCGATGCCGTGATCGAGCCCCGCCTCTCGACGCAGTGGTTCGTGCGCATGGCCCCGCTTGCCGCGCCGGTCGTCGAGGCCGTGCGCCGCGGGGAGATCCGGATCCATCCCGAGCGGTGGACCCGGACGTTCTTCCGGTGGATGGAGGAGATCCAGGACTGGTGCGTCTCCCGGCAGGTGCTCTGGGGCCACGCGATCCCCGTCCACTACTGCCGGTGCCTGCGGCGAGGCGATCGCGGCGGTCGAGACCCCGACGGAATGCCCCGCCTGCCACGGCCGGGACCTGAGGGCCGACCCGGACGTCCTGGACACCTGGTTCACCTCCTGGCTCTGGCCGTTCGCGTCGCTGGGGTGGCCGGAGCAGACCGCCGACCTCGCGCGGTACTACCCGACGAACGTTCTCGTCACGGGCCGGGACATCATGTTCTTCTGGGTCGCCCGGATGATGATGGCCGGATACCGGTTCACGGGGGACCGGCCGTTCTCGGACGTCTACTTCACCGGCATGATGCGGGACGAGGCCGGACACCGGATGTCGAAGCACCTTGGCAACTCGCCGGACCCTCTCGAGGTCATCCGCGAGCGCGGCGCCGACGCGCTCCGGTTCGCCCTCGTCTTCCCGAACCCCACGGAGGAGGACTCGTCGTTCGGTCCGACCACCTTGGACGGAGGCCGCAACTTCCTGACGAAGCTCTGGAACCTGACGCGATTCTCGCTCGGGCACCTCCCGCCGGCACCCCGTCGCCGGCGGACCCGCCGACCGTCGGGCCGTCGAGCGCCCTCGAGAACCGCTGGATCCTCGAGCGGTACCAGCGCACCGCCGCCGATGTGACCGACGCGCTCGCTGCGTTCGAGCCGACGCGCGCCGCGACGGCACTCCACACGTTCGTCTGGCACGACCTCGCCGACCGGTACGTCGAGATCTCCAAGGAGGCGTTGTTCGGCCATCGTGGGGAGCCGCTTCGCCGAGAGACCCAATCGACCCTCCTCTTCGTCCTCGAACGGACCCTTCGGCTCCTGCATCCGATCGTCCCGCACGTCACGGAGGAGCTGTGGCACGCGATCCCGCACGAGGGGGCGCTGCTGGCGTCGGCGACCTGGCCCTCGGCGACGGAGGTTCCGCCGGACCCCGAGGCCGAGGTCGAAATGGCCCCGGTCCTCGAGGTCGTCCGCCTCCTTAGGAACATCCGCGCGGAGGAGCGCGCGCCGGTTCCTCGAACGGCCGTGGCCTGGATCCGTCCGGCGGGTCCCGAGGTGGCGCGCGTCCTCGGCGCCGAGAAGGCGACGGTCGAGCGGATGGCTCAGGTCGGCACGCTGATGTTCCTGGACGCGGCGGCCCCGCCGCCTCCGAACACCGCGAGCCGGGTCTCCACCGATCGGCGAGTGCTTTCTCGAGCGACCCGCCGGGACGACCGGCAGCTCCGCCGCCCTCGAGCGGGAGCGGGAGCTCCTCGCGGGGCTCCTCGCGAAGACCCGCGCTCGGCTCGCCGACCCGGGGTTCCGCAGCCGCGCCCCCCCCGACGTCGTTCGCGAGGCAGAGGTCAAAGCCTCGGAGTTGAAGGAGCGGATCGACCGGATCGACCATCGCGTCCGGGAGGAGTCCGTACCATGACGACCGCGAAACGCGCCCCGGCGAAGAAGAAGACACCGGCACGCGCCCCAGTCCCCGTCCGCTCGGAGGGCGCGCCGATCGACACGATCCCCCTGGCCGCGGGGAAGAAGGCGACACCCGGCGCTGGGCCTTGGTCTCTGGGGCCTCGGGCGCTGGACGCCCGAGGACGAGGCCCGCACGAAGGCGACGATCGGTCGCGCGTACGAGCGAGGCCTGCGCTGGTTCGACTCCGCCGAGGTCTACGGCAGCGGCCGCTCCGAGCGCGTGCTCGGGGAGGTCCTCCACCGGACCGCGACCGCCGGGTCGGACATCGTTCGTCGTCACGAAGGTCTCCTGGGAGCATCTCCGCCCGAACCAGGTGCGGGCGGCTCTGATCGGCAGCCTCGAGCGGCTCGGCCGCAGCTCGGTCGACCTCTACCTCGTCCACGCCCCCGACCCGCACGTTCCGCTCGCGGAGACGATGCCTGCGCTCGAGGCGCTCTGGAAGGAGGGAAGAATCGGCGCGATCGGCGTCTCGAACTTCTCCGAGGAGCAGCTCGAGGAGGCGGCCCAGCCACCTCGCCGAGACGCGCATCGTCGTCAACCAGGTCCGCTACAACCTCTTCGACCGGGACGAGGCCGACCCCGTTCGGGAGTACTGCCGGTCGCACGAGATCCTGCTCGAGGCGTACACGCCGCTGGCGCGGGGCCTCCTGCACGGTCGGTACCTCGACGGGAAGCGGATCCCCACCGAGGTCCGCCAATTCGCCCACCGCCTCTTCGAGCCGGAGCGGCTTCGCCGACATCGTGCGCCGGGCCCGGGACCTTCGGGAGCTGGCCGCCTCTGCCAAAGTCCCCTTGGCTTCGATCGCCCTGCATTGGCTCCGCGCGCCAGGGCGCGGCCCCCGTGTTCGGGGCGAGCCGCCCCGAACAGATCGACGAGAACCTCGCCGCGTGGGCGTCCGACCCCCCGACGGGGGTCCTCGAGCGGGCGGAGCGCATCGCCCGGGGCGACCGTGCTTAGGCTCGTCGCCTTCGACATGGACGGGACGCTGGTCGACGTGGCGAGCTCCTGGGCGGCGGTCCATGACCATTTCGGCGAGCAGAACGCCGACGGGCTCCGCCGGTTCCTCGCGAACGAGATCGACGACGAGGAGTTCATCCGCTCCGACATCGTGATCTGGCGCCGTCACGCCCCGGACCTTACGGTCTTCGACCTGGAGCGGATCCTCGCCGACGTTCCGCTGATGCCCGGAGCACGACGGCGCTGTCGACGGCCTGCGGCGCCGCGGGGTCCGCACGGCGATCGTCAGCGGAGGGATCGACCTCCTCGCTCGCCGCATCGCCCGCGAGCTCGGCATCGACGTCGCGCTGGCGAACGGATTCCGCGTGACCGCGCAGGGCCGGCTGACGGGCGAGGGGATCGTCCGGGTGCCGATCCACGGAAGGAGAGGGTCCTCGCCGACGCTCCAGGAGCAGCTGGGATTCGCCCCGAGGAGACCGCCTCGGTGGGCAACTCGGAGATCGACGTGGGGCTGTTCCGCCGGAGCCGGCTCGGGATCGCGTTCCTACCCGAGGACGAGGCGGTCCGCGCGGGGCGCGACGCGATCGTCACCGAAAGGGACCTCGCGAAGGTGCTCGATGCCCTGGCGGCGCTTCCCGAGCGACTGACCGCCGGGAATCCTTATCCCCCATCGGCTCGCTCGTTTCTTCCTCCGATGGAATCCTACGAGGCGATGCTCGAACGAGACCGCGCGAAGCTGCCGCCGGTCCGCACGGGCGGCGAGCGGTTCCAGGTCCCGGACGCCGGACATGATGTCCGACGGCCAGAACACGGTCATCCGCAACCTCCAGGAGATCGCGAGGGTCCTCCGCCGGGAGCCCGAGCACCTGATCGGCTACCTCGCGAAGGAGTTCGGCTGCCCGGGCGTCCTCGACCTTCCGCGCGGGGTCCTCAAGTCCCGCCTGGCGAAGGACCGATCGCCGCCCGCGATCCGAGAATACACCGCGAAGTACGTGATCTGCTCGGAGTGCAAGCGTCCCGACACGCACCTGCAGAAGGACGGCCGCCTCACCCTCCTCGTCTGCGAGGCGTGCGGCGCCCAGCGGCCGTCACGGTCCGCCGCGTCGTCGAGCCGGAGAAGCCGAGCGACGCCGGTGACGGTCGGCGAGGTCTACCGGCTGACGATCGAGGACATCGGTCGCCGGGGCGACGGGGTCGCGAAGAAGGACGGGTTCGTCATCTTCGTCACGGGCGCCAACCAGCGGGGTGCGACGGTGAACGCCAAGGTCACGAAGGTGCTGGGCAACAACGCCTACGCCGTCGTCCAGCCGTAGGGCGTCATGGCCAACGTCCGCTGGCGGGGCTCCTCGGTCTCTACGTCGGCGCCCAGATCGTCGGCCTGGCGCTCGCGGACCCGTTCCGCTCGGAGGGCCTCGCGTCGGGAGCGACCTCCTCCAGCCCGACCGCGCCGATCGCCCTGATCCTGCGTGATCGTCCTCGCGCCCCTCCTCGATCCTGCTCTTCGCCCGTCGGCAAGGCAGCCTGGGTGCGCCTGCGCCAGGTGATCCTCGTCGCCATCGCCGGTCTCGCTCTTCTTCACGCTCTACGCCACGTTCCTCCTGCTCGAGCCGTCCGGTCGACTCCTCCTGCCGCCGTATGCGGCGCGGAGCTGTACATCGACCCGGCGCTGATCCTCGCCGGCAATGGCCAGCGCCGGGATCTACCTCGCGCTCCTGATGGACCCGCAGTGGTACGTCGTCGACTTCGCAGGGTTCCTCGCCGGCGGCGCGCTGATCGCGATCCTCGGGATCTCCTTCGGCATCCGCTGGGCGTTCGTCATCCTGGGCGCGCTGATGGTCTACGACGCGATCGCGGTCTACCGCACGAAGCACATGGTATCGCTCGCGGACGTGGTCACGGAGATGAAGCTCCCGATCCTCATGGTGATGCCCGACTCGCGCCGGGTTACGACTACACGGCCGCGCCCGTCGTTGAAGGAGCAGCGGGGTCAGCCGGTCGAGGAGCGGGCCGCGATGTTCATGGGCCTCGGCGACATCGTCATCCCGGGCGATGCTGGTCGCCTCGGCGTTCGTCTGGCTCCCGACCTCTGCCCGCCTCCTCGGGGTTCGGGGCGAACCTTCGTGATCGCCGCTCGGCGTCCTGCTCGGCTCGCTCGTCGGCTACAGCGTCCTCATGCGGCTCGTGCTCGGCGGAAACCCGCAGGCGGGTCTCCCGCTCCTGAACGGCGGGGCGATCGCGGGTACTTGCTCGCCTACTTCCTCGTCTTCCGCTCGTTCACTTTCGGCCTCACCGGGGGGCTTTAACCCCGCTCCGCTCCCCGGGCGCTGTGCCGCGGGCGGTGGAGGACGTACGGGTCGACGACCGACCGTCGCTCGACACGCTCATCCGTCGCCTCGAGGAGGGCGGCGGGTTCAGCGCCAAGGGCGTAGCCGAGGGCGTCGATCTCCTCGCCCGCATGCTCGCCGACCCCGAGATGACCGTCTTTCTATCGTTCCCGGCCGACATCGTCGCCACGGGGACGCGCGGGGTCCTCGCGACCCTGATCGATCGAGGGTCTGCGTGGACGCGGTCGTGACGACCTGCGGGACGCTCGACCACGACCTCGCCCGCGCGTTCCGACCGTACTACCACGGCGCCTGGGACCTCGACGACGCGCAACTCCACCGACGCCACCTCTACCGGCTCGGGAACCTCGTCATCCCGGAGGCGAACTACGGAACGATCATCGAGCGCAAGATGCGACCGATCCTCACCCGCCTCTGGAACGGCGGCACGCGCTCGCTCTCGACCCGCGCCCTCGCCCGTGCGATCGGGGAGGCGATCCCGGACCGCGCCCGCTCGAGCCTGCTACGCGCTGCCTACCGACGCGACGTGCCCGTCTTCGTCCCGGGGATCACCGACGGCGCGGTCGGCTCGCAGGTCTGGCTGTTCTGGCAGGACCACAGGGCGCTCTCCCTCGACCTCCTCTCGGACGAGCAGGACCTCTCGGACCTCGTCTACGGTGCGAAGCGGGCGGGGGCGATCCTCCTCGGCGGGGGGATCTCGAAGCACCACACGATCTGGTGGAACCAGTTCCGCGGGGGCCTGGATGCGGCGCTCTACATCACGACCGCAGTCGAGTGGGACGGCAGTCTCTCGGGGGCTCGCACCCGCGAGGCAATCTCGTGGGGCAAGGTGAAGCCCAGGGCCTACCACGCGACGGTCGAAGGGGACGTAACGCTGCTCCTGCCGCTCATGGTCGGGGCGGCCCTCGAGCGGATCGCACAATGAATTCGAACTTTCCTGCGCGGGGCGTTCCGGCGTTTCCCGCGGAGACCTTATCCGAGTCTCATCCTCCGCGCCATCGCGGGCCCGTAGCTCAGGCCGGTAGAGCAGGCGGCTCTTAACCGCAAGGTCAGGGGTTCGAATCCCCTCGGGCCCGTCCAAACATTTATGCCATCGCGGGTACCTGTAGCACTCCGTGGCCGAGTTCAAGTTCCGCGAAGGACGAGGAGACCACTCCCGTATTCGCGCGTCGAAGGAGGTCGTCCGCTGGAACCGCGAGCTCTCCCTACGCTCCAAGCTCACCGCCGACGGGTACGTTCGCCGACTGGGGCTCTTCTGTGACGTCTCCGGGGTCTCTCCCGGCGAACTCGTTCGTCGGGCTCGAACCCGACCGGAGTCGGTGCGACGACTGCTCTCCGACTACGCCGTCGCCCAACAGGGACGAGGTCGGAGTCCGGCCTACATCCGCAAGGTGCTGTTCGCTCTCCGTTCCTGGCTTGATCATAACGGGGTCGAGTTCAACCGTCTGCCCAAGGTTGGGGGCCGGGACGGCGTGACCATCGAGAACGAGCGGGTACCCTCCGCGGAGGACCTGCGCCGGCTCCTCGGGGTTCTCTCGGCCCGGGGACGCGTCTGCGCGCTCCTGATGGCCCAAAGCGGGGTCCGCCCGGGCGTCCTAGGTTCCATCGACGCGGCCGACGGGCTCAAGTTGGGCGACCTCCCGGAGCTGGACCTCGGCCATCTGGCCTTCCAACGGGTTCCGTTCGTCATCCGGGTTCGGGCGTCCCGAGACAAGATCGGAAGGGGGTACCTGACGTTCGGAGGGCCGGAGCTCGCCGAAGCGATGCTCGCCTGCCTTCACGAGAGGGTCGTCCGGGGCGAGACCCTAACCCCCGACGCCCCGGTAGTTGGCTCCTTGGGCTCCGGAGTGGGAAAGACCGGGGTCGGGCCCAAGCCAGCCGGTACCTTCGTGTCGAGCAAGAGCATCACGCTGGACCTCCGCGAGGGGATCCACCGTTCGGGGCTCGCCTTTCGACCGTACGTGCTTCGCGCCCGCTTTGCCACCGCCTGCCTCCTCGGAGAGCAGCATGGGACGGTCACCCGCGACGTTCGCGAGTTCTGGATGGGGCACGACCTAGGCTCCGTTCAGAATCGGTACACCCTCGGGAAGCGGCTCACCGACGAGACCATCGACGCGATGCGGGCGGCCTACGAGAGGACGCTTCCCTTCCTCTCCGTTCTCCAGGTACCCAAGACCTCGAACGAGGAGGTCTACCGGGTCATCCTCGAGATGGCGGGTCTCGACGAGACCGAGGTCGCCAAGCTCGGTCCCCTCGACTCCGAGGTCGTGCTCGGTGCGCTCCACCGGGCCAGGGAGGTCGCCGCGGACGCGGACGCACCGGCGACTCCCGGCCAGCAGAAGGTGGTGGATGTTACGGCGGCGGAGGCTTGGATCGGTAAGGGATGGCGATTCGTCGCGCCGCTGAACGGGGCGAAAGTGGTCCTCCAGGCGCCGGAGTAGCGATCTCGCCTGAGACCGAACTGCGGGGAAGCGACGCATCTGGCCGCCCGGCCGTAGGCAAAGGCGGCCTAGAGCTTCCCCGAATCGCTAGGTTATGGAAGCGCCAGATTGGATCCAATGGGCAGGTGGGGGGGGTCGCCCGGCCGGCCGGCACCGCAGCCGGGCACGCGACGGGGTCCCGGTTGTGCTCTGCAACCCATGCAGCTCCCGGGACTGAATGGGAGGGATGCGACGCATCCTTCGGCCGCTGGCCAAGGCCTACTGGAGCGTACCTACAGAATCTCAACCCTTCGGAAGTGACAGATTAGATCCAATGGGCAGGTGGGGGGTACCCATCCATCCACCAGTCCGAGTCCACCGGCGCGAGAACAAGTAAGGTCTCCTGGAACGACCAGCACGGAGGCACCCAACGCTCGAGGCCCCGATCACATTCGAACATTCTGTCGCGGACTTGCCCCAAGCCGGGCGCCCTGACCTTTAACT
This sequence comes from uncultured Thermoplasmata archaeon, assembly GCA_963804505.1. Classification (GTDB taxonomy): domain Archaea; phylum Thermoplasmatota; class Thermoplasmata; order Lutacidiplasmatales; family UBA184; genus Lutacidiplasma. The sequence continues at coordinate 367,628 of CAWDQP010000010.1, read as the reverse complement.
CCGTGAAACGGATTGACCCGCCGTGTCGCCGCCTCCTGCCCTCAAATCCCCCCTCGAAGCGTTCCTCTCCCGACTCGAACCTTTTGTTGACATGTGGCGAGCAATCGATGTGCGATACTCCGCCGTCTTGCAGAACGGGGAGTGGAAGAACCTGTTCCACTAGGACCTCCTTTTCATGGGATCCGAGACCCCCAGCCACACAGGGGTTGCTCGGACCACGATCGAGCTTCCGGGCGGGAAGGCTGTGGTTCCCTATGCCGGAAGGCATGGACTGGCTTCGTGCGACTGGATCGGACCGCGCCTTGTTCGACGGTACTCCAGTTCACCTGGGCCACATCCCAGGACCCGATCCTGACGCACCACCAAGGTCGGTCACTAACTACGGTTGGACCGAGCTACAGATTGACCGTACCGGGGGCTTGAGTAATCTCAAGCAGGTCAACACGCCCAGCCTCCGTGGATACGTGCTCATGGGGAACGGTGGGGCGGCGTTCGAGCTTGTAAATCATGAGGATTGGACGGTCCTACGGAACGCTCTACTTCAGCTCCCTCAACCATACGGGGGGTTGGAAGAATTTTCCACGTTGTACCTGGGATTCAGTGAGCCGAGGGGGTTCAATCATCCCGTCGCCTTCGAGGTTGAAGCCCGTTTCGATACCACTATCCTCGGTTGGTCGATCCGAGAAGGGAAGACGCTAGAGGGTCGCGTGACCTATCCGGCGACGGTACAGGACAGAGACCTCACCGTGGCTGGAATCCTCACGGGGTCCTCAGGGGTCGTGCGGCAGCACAGCGCGGTCACTCGAGTCAATGAGAGCGGCCCAGGCGATTTGGTTGAGTCATCCTTCGCCCTACCATTCGGCGAGTTCCGCGAGGTGCGACTTCACCTACTGTTACGGGGCCATAACGTGGATTCAGTTCGGGCTGCCATTCCCGCCCCCGGAAGTCCGAACCCCCGATTCCAGTCGTTATTCGGGTTGGGCCGGATAGGCGATGTCCTCGCCGAGGTCCTTTCCCAACCCGACGCGGCGAAAAACGCGGAGAGGCTAAACTCGCCATTTGTTGGCTGCTCCACCTTTGTGGCTTCCAAGTCATGCCCACCGACCTTCCGAAGCTTACTGGTTCTGACGTCGCGGATGTCGTGGCTTACGATCCGTACTCAGCTAACGGGCTCGTCATAGAGGTCACCGCGAAGGATCCTCTTTCAGGGGAGAAACTATCGAAGCTGCGGAGGCGTACGGACGCTCTAGCGTCATCCGCCTCCTCTGTCACCTTCTATCCGGTCGCAATCGCCCCTTCCCGGGAGTCGTTTCTCGAAATCGAAATCGAGGCAGCCCAACGACTCTCCATCACCCTTCTTGGTCGCCCAGAGCTCCAACGGCTGTTTGACCTTGCCCAGGAGAATCAACTCCCTGGGGACACCCTTAGACGGATTCTCAGCGGCCTTGGATAGCCGTGGGAACAGACTTCGAAGAGGGCAACGTTGGCTCGGGACTTCGCGTACGCCGAGAACGGTCGCGGTAGGGCTTGGCCCACCCCGATGCCGTTCCGAATGGCAATAAAGTGGCCGGAGGGCGTGTCCTGGCCTCTGAAGGTCGGAATCCGGCCGACATGTTCGCAGAGCGGTAACTCGCTTATGCACCCGTCGTGAACGAAGTCCGGCCCCCGATTCCGGTCTGCTACTCCGATAGAGCCCGTAGTGACGAGACCTAAGGGCTCATCTCGCTCCCAGCACTCGAGCGGTGGCGTTCCTGAGTGGGCTAGCTCAGCCCCAGGGAACGGAGGGAGCGGAGCGTGTTCGAGCACGTAGTTCGTTCCCCCGGATCGCAAGAATGCCAAGGCTCGGTTGGGGTCCGTTTTCGAGTACTTCGTCGTTTCAACCGAGAGACCAGCTCGCCGGGCGGCCCCAATGACGGCCGACTCTGCCTCAGCGCTGAGGTACGTCACCGGGGTGGCGCGCCGCCAAAAGCCCAAGATTTCTGCGCCGACGATGACTCGCAGCCTGAACCATGCTTCGCGAGGCACATTCGGTTCCGAACTTCGATCCAGAATGTGTACTGACTTGAAGCGGTAGATCCATAGTAGTGTCCTTACTCTGCCACTTCGGAGTTGAAGTCGGATTCCGTCTGGGCGAAGAGAGTCGGACAGGAGGCGAGGCGAGATACCGGTACGGAACGGAGATGAACATGAGCACGAGAACGGAGGCGAAGAGCCCCACTCCCACGTTCAAGAAACCAAGGACGGACAGTCCGTTCGGCGAGACTTAGAAGGATGAACCCGGCCAGCCACCACAGAGTCCCCACGACCACTACGCCGATGAGAATGAGCGACCATCGGGCCCTTCGATGGCGGGCGTAGTTTGGCTGCGACAAATCTGTGAGGTCGAACTCTACTGTGTCCTGCGGGGGACGGACCGCAGCGCTACCGTTCATTCGACCACGAGCTTGGCAACGTCTGCCCCCGCCGAGAGGCCGCCGCACGTTACGATCGCCCACATGTAATCGTAAAGGGATGGATCCGCGCTCTGCTGTACAAACCTAAGCGCGGTGCCAGCGCCAAGGCAACTGAAGATGAACCCGAGAAGAATGCCGCGGACACTGATTTGGATTCACTTACCGCTCCCATGAGCGACATGGTGGACATAATGGATGGTGTTGTCATTGGCTGCGACATCACCGAGCTCGTATGGGACGCAACGCATTGAGCGCATGATGGCCGGGCCCCCGGAGGCGTCTTCGAGAAGAGTGCTTGACCTCTCCGACCTCGCCGAAGCTAACGATCGCTCTTCCCGGTGACGGCGATTCAGGTTCTATTACAGTATGGCGCTGATGGGATTATGTGTGCTAGCCGGGGTCTACTTCCTGCTCTTCCGACTCGTATGGAGTGCCTCTTCGTACTACGTGGTGCCGATAGAGTTGATGGGCATGGGTCTGATCTTAGGAGTCGCTACTGAATAACTGACTCATTTCGTGCGGGTTCGGTGGGGTTGGATGGTGTAGTTCCAGTCCCCGTGGAACTTGTGAGGTTCCAGGAGGATCTGCGCCATCTGCTCGTCGGACACCTGGACTCCATCGGGGTACCGCCCTTTGTCGAGTTCCGATCGCACTCGGAGTCCCGACGTCGAAGTGGTGGCTCCGATCAGACTGACAATGACCGCCAGGCTCACCAGCGGTTTCCCGCGCCAGTTCATGGCAATGTGCGAGAACAGTCGGTGCTCGATCCGGTTCCACTTGCTCGTCCCTGGGGGGAAGTGACACACCGTGAGGGTCAGTCCGGTGCGATCGGCGAACTGCTGGAGTTCCCACTTCCAGAGCCGAACCCGAGCCCCATTGCTGCCCCCGCAGTCGGCCGTGATGAGGAGGGAGGTGGCTCGGGGATACGCCGACCGGCCCATGACCTCCCACCAGCGTCGGATCGCACGAACCGCGAAGGTCGCGGTGTCGTGGTCGATCCCGACACTCACCCACCCCTCGTTGCGCTTCAGGTCGTAGACCCCGTAGGGGATCGCCTTCCCCATCTCGGGAATGAGAAAGTCGTGCACCCGGACCGGCTCGGGTTGGTCCTTGGGCCGCCACTCTCGGCCTCCATTCTTGAAGTCGCCCACGAGCTCTTTCTTCTTCGTGTCGACCGAGATGACCGGCTGGTGCCGCCGCTGGTGCCGCACGACTGCGGCGTTGAGGTATCGGAACTGGGCGTCGCGGTCCGGGTGCGCCGATCCCTCTCGAGTCTTCTGGTTCAGTTGGAGGCTGTATCCCGCAGCATGCAACTGGTCCGCCACGAGGTGAGCGCTCACATTGTGGCCCATGGCCCGTAGTTCGCGGGCCAGTCGGCGCGTGCTCCGAGAGGTCCATCGGACGGGGGACTGAGGACGGCCGGCGGTGGTGGGTTCTACCAACGCCTCCAAGTCGTGGGCCAGCTTCGGATCCTTTCGGGTGGTGGGCGTACGGCCGCCCCCGATCCTTCGGATCCGCCCGCCTCGAGCCGTTCACCCAGCCGAACCTCTCGGAGACCTCGGGAGACCGTGGAGCGAGAGATGCCCGTAGCGCGAGCCACCTGGCCGATGCCACCATGGCCCAGGGCGAGGGCCTCCGTGGCGGCCCACAGCCGCCTCGACCGCTCGGTCAGTTCCGGAGCGAGGGCCCGATACTTGGTCCGTAAGGCGGCGAGATCCACACACCCAACAGCGCGAAGACCCGGTACAAATAACTCACTTATTCAGTAGCAAGCCCTTAGGCGGCTTGTTTTGGCGCGGTTCGAGGGCGTTCGGGCCCTCACCAAGGCAATTGGTAGTCACGCCGGAGTCCGCGGTGTTTGAGGGCGTGCCGGGGAGGTCTAGCTTCAAGGTAGCTTGGGATGATCCGAAACTGAGATTCACGCTGTATGACTTCCGTGCTCTCGACAAGACCCAAGGCCGAATCCGGCCACGGAATGTGGAACTCATCGTGGAGGCAAGGGGACACGCTCAGACACCCGTTCCGGCCGAAGCATTCGACGCCATTCTCAAAGAGGCCGAGCATCACGGGCTCGACGTAAAGCACCAGAAAATTCCAGCTGGCAGAATGGGCATGTGGGACCGCATCTCGGTTTCGTCCTCCCCACGGTAGGCCAAGCGCCGGCAGGAGTGTGCAACCCCTCGGAACATCCGGGGCCCCGATTCGGGAGGGCGAATGAATCATAGTCCCGACTCCGCTGTGGAGCACAGGGGTCCCAATCTGGAACGCAATTGAGCCGTTCGAGCGCGACCCCACGGTTCGAGGCGCGGACGGCCTTGAGGATTGGAGGGAGGGGTTCGGTCACGCCCGTTAGGCGTGGTTTGCCCATGGTCCCTCGGGGATTGAGTCCGGGCTGGGGACCCACTCTCCCTCTCTCTTAACTCAGCCACCCACTTGGCCGCATCAGGCGTTGGCGGTCCATGGCTCTGCCCCACGAAGTCGCTCTGAAGGATGGTCGCCGGGTCCGCATCCGCCGGGCTGTGGCCAAAGATGCCCCTCAACTACTCGCTCACGTCAACTCGGTCGGAGCGGAGAAGGTGTTCATCCAAACCGAACGGGTCGACAGGACGTTGGAGCAGGAACGGGACTGGATCAAGGGCTTCGATGGCCTGTCCGCCCTCCTCCTCGTGGCCACGCACGACGGGAAGGTGGTTGGTTCTGCTGACGTCCGAAGAGGAACTCAAACAAAGAACGCCCACGTTGCCGAGCTGGGAATCGCACTGCAGAAGGCGGTTCGGGGACAGGGACTTGGTCGAGCCATGATGGAAGAGTCGATCACTTGGGCTCGGTCCGCAGGGGTTCGTAAGCTCTTTCTCGGCGTGTTCGGAACGAACGAGGGCGCAATCGCGCTTTATCGGCGCCTTGGGTTTGCCGAAGAAGGGCGGCTTAGGGGGCAGGTGATTCTTCGGGGCGCACTGGACGATTTAGTCCTGATGTCCCTGTGGCTGTAACGGTCTCACGCAGAGCTGAATTGGGTCTCAACCCGTTCGTTGTGACCTGTACGGTTCGTGGTCGCCCGCAATCAGCCGGCAGTCGCTTCAACGATAAAGCGCGGACCCGCCGGGGAGTACTTCCGCTCATCGTAATCCCCGAAGATGTTCCTTACTCGGAACCCTGCCTCGCGGAGCTCCGCGCGCACTTGGGGAAGAGAAAGGACGGCGGTCAGAGACTCGGCCGACTCGCGCCTGAGGAGGGCCCCCGTTCTCGAAAGGAGGAGGTGAAGAGTGTTGGTTCGGACCGCGTCCTTCTCGGAACCCGATTCAGCCATAACTCGAACGTAGATTCGTCCCGCCCGATTCACGGTCTTGACCGTAGTCACGAAGGGAACCCCGTCTCGAATCGTGCGGTAGGACTTCACCGAATCGATTGCCATGAGAAGCGAGCCATCTTGTCGCAGGATACGACGGACTCCTTCGTAGCGCCCGAACACGCCCTGCTCTTGAGAGAATGAGACCGTAGGAGTTCACTGCGACGATTGCTGCGTCGAGCCCACGGCCGAATGACTGGTGGACGATGTCGCCCTGGCGCCAGCGGAGCCGGTCGCGGACGAAGGCAGGCTCACGACTCATGCGTTCTCTCGCCTTCGCGAGCATCGACCCCGAGCTGTCGATTCCCCACACTCGGAAACCGGATCGTGCCAACGCAAGGGAGACTCGTCCGTCCCGACACATCGCATCGAGAACCGTGCCACGTCCACGCAACCTGCGTCTGTAGAACGAGATGTCCTGGGTGAACGTCTCCCAAGTGTAATCGTAGAAGTCTGCCTCCCTGTCGTAGCTTGCGGAGCGTGATACCGGATTCCGCAGCTTCACAGTCCCCTAAAGGCAGACCCCGAGGATAAACCGCTCCCTGAGGCAGTCTCGAACTTTGATTCCCTCGTCATGGACGAATCCGACACGTTGGCAACAGGCGCCAAGCCCCGCAGGCGACCCTACCGTTCTCCGCGACAGGGGTCCCCCCGGCTGAGCGTGATCCGATCGCACAGGGGTCTTGTCCCAGTGGTGGATTCGAATGTGAACGAGCCGGCGGTTCCTGGCGAGCTCCGACCCAGAAGGGTCACCCCGCTTCCACGAGGTAGGGGTGGCCTCCTAGGAGCCACCGTTTGTCGTCAGAAGTGGCGTCGGTGCCGCCCCCTAGCGCTTGAGCCTAGCTCACCTATGGGAACCCCAGAGAGTCGCCTGATCCTCCCACAGAGACTCCTGACGATCCCTGAGTTGAGTTCAAGCGCTGGGGGAGTTGTTGTTGACCGGTAGGTCCGGATCGTGAGCTCCGGTCGTCCTTCCTTGAGTTGAACTCAAGCGCTAGGATCGCGGGTAGTAGTATCGCCCAGGTCCGGTCCACGCCTCGGCGGAGGGGGGCTGAAGCCGAGACTCGAGCGGGCCAGCCGAGGCGGGGTTTCGAAGTCGTGGCATCGCGAGGTATCCTTCACCCTTCACCGTTGGAGGCGCTTTCGGTAGCTCTCAATCTCTTCTGAGAGTAAGATCGGCAGGACGGACGAGGCGGTAGTGCTGCTCGGAGACGATGGCGACGCCCTCGGGACTGTTCTCGAATTCGAACATGGCGATCACGCCGCCTTCCATGAACTGTGCCCGAGGCTCGGGGACGAGCCCGGGGAACTTCTCGGCACACATGGCGATGTCCGACTCAATCTGCACCACGTTGTGGCGGTCATTCTTCGCCTTGGCCTGGACGGGGAGGACATAGTGGGCCCCCGACCGGTCGAGCCCGACGTAAACCTCGTCAGTCTCAATCTGCCCCAGGTCCTCCACCGTTGTACGCAGGTGACTCTGGAGCGAGTAGCACGTGATGCCAGTGAACACATCCACAAGGCGGTTGTAGCGCAGTTTGGCGAGAAGCGCTTGTTCATCGCTCTGCGCATACCGGTCGATGAGCCCAGGGGTCGAATCGGGAACCTTAGTTACGCTCGCACCGATCCGCGGCCCAAACACTGCCACCTTTGTGGCGAAGAAGCTGTACCTGTCCGCGGCCTGCAGGACGGAGGATCCAGACCTTCCCAGTCGGTGCCTTTCCCGTGATCGCGGCTGGGAGTTCCGCCCGGAAGCGAAAGCTGTAGAGCACGTCGCCCAGGTTCTTTGGGAGCTTGATGCCCAAAGCGCGGGCGGCTTCCACGATATCCTCTCTTGAAAACGGAACGGAGGTAGCTCCGGGCTTGAATCGCTCCTCGAAGATCCGCTCGACAATACGGCTGTACCGGTTCGGGGCACGGCCCGGGGAGCCTGCCTCGCGATCGTCCGTCTCCTCCGGCATCTCCGAGGGTAGTGGCGGGGGTATCTCTATGCTTTGCCCGGCCACCGGAGAACGACTACTTCCTCGCGGAGTTGCTCCCCGGTCGCGCTTGCGTGCCGTGTCCGGAAGAGGTCGATACGGTCGAGCTTGTATCCCACAGACTCCGCGAGGTCACCCAAGAGTTGACCCGTGCGGATCATCACTCGGAGATAGGACGCCTGGTCACCCACCACATACGCGGGCCGGGCGCCCGGCTTCAGTACGCCGCGGAGGCTAGTGAGATGCCGCAGCATCCCTCCGAAGTAGAGCTTGGTCACACGGGGATACAAGCGTTCGAACCCCGAAGTCTTCCCAAGTTGCACGCGGCGGGCCTCGATGGCTTCAGAGACCCGGACGATCTCCTTGTGCGAGGAAACCAGAGTGTCATAGTCGTCCGCTTTGAACACCCCTCGAGTGTTCGACCGCACCAAGCCTCTCTTGACCTCCCTCAGGGAATCCCTATCGGAAATGAACCCCAACAGGACCGATTCGAGCCGAGTCGTCCGGGTGTAGTCCTTCTCGTTCGGGTACGGCGGAGAGGTGAACACGGCGTTGATCGACTGTCTCTCGATCAGTGCGGACGTGTGGCGTGAATCTCCCGTGTAGACCCGGGCCGGAACGTGGCGGTTGTCTCGCAAGGACCCCAGAATCCTCGGATATCCCCGAAACGGCGTCAAACCACGGGGCAATCACCGGGGCATCCGGCTTGATTTCGCCTAACCCCACTTCGGGTCCGAAGTGCAGGTTACTGCTGGTCTGAACAATGGATTGGGCAAACGCTAGCCGTTCGTGCGCCTCGTATCGATCATCGCGCTGCTCACCGAGGACTTCCAACAGTACGAGCGCCTTGTGAAGGGGCCTCCTACTGATAGATGACCTCAGGAGGAGGGAACCGACGCCAGGATCGAGGCGACGCAGCTGCACGGCTGCAGAGCGTCCCGGGGAGGGGGATGCTTCGAAGGCGGTGTCGCCCACCTGCTGCTCCCGGAGTCTCCTACGTGCTTCTTCCGCAACCCCGCTGGCGTGCTCCAGAAGCTCGTCGGGATCGGGAGACCAGTCGACCTTTACCGCGGCGGCGAAGGCGGTGAAAGGATGCGCCTCTATCCCTGCGCTCGGAACTCCGAGCTTCTTGGCCTCGACGAGTGTCGTGCCGGTTCCACAAAATGGATCCAGCAAGACCGAGGAGGTGTCCAGCCCGAACTCTTGAGCGTAGTGACGGACGAGGTGAGGCGGGAAGGAAAGCACGAAGCGGTACCAGCGGTGCGCCCGGCAATCACTGTCGGCCAGCCTATTGTCGGAAGATAGCGGCTGAACGATAGGAATCGCCCGCGTATGAGACCCCCTCAAAGTCAGTTGGGTGGGGGCTCCGGGCAGTCATAGCCCGCTAATCCGCTACCGACACTTGAACTTGAAGGTCTCCCCGAATGATGGGCGAAGCGACGTGCAGGTCAATGCAGGAGACTATCGAACTGAAACGATTGACATGCGCCCTTCGACACGCGGTTGTCGCCCTCTCTCCGCCTGCTGAAGCAATCGAACCAGGGCCTCAAGGTAGGCGATCAGTTCATCTCGGCTCATGCGGCGCGGGAGCCCTCTGACGAACTCTCCCGCAGGCCCGTAAGGGAGCAATCTCGCCAGTCGGTCCAGCTCGACACCTCTGTTGTTGCGGAGGCCTCGGCCTGTATAGTGCGGCGCCTCTGGTACCGGGACTCCCGGGAGCGGCTCCTCGCCGACCGCACCCGGTTGCGTCGTCGTGGCCCTGCTCTCCATCCCGACAGATTAAAGGGCTCGAGCCCCAGATAACCGGAGCGCGAACGGTAGCAACGACCGTCACGGAAGCGACGGTGGCGGGAACTACCCATCAGCAGCCGATTCTGCGCGGGGGTTCCGAGACGAAGAGGCGCATCCCGCCGCCCAATTCATCGCGGGAGTCCCCTCGGGCCCGTTCCCTCCGTACCGCTCGACGAGACGGCGACGGTCCCGGGCGGTTCTGGCCCCGCTCGCGAGGCCCGGGTCCGTTCCCGGAACGGCGGGGGCACCGGTCTAGGGTCGTCGATGCAAAGGCACTCTCTCTGGGCGGTCGGACTCGGGAACCGGATCGGGGCTTGGGCCGCAGCAGGTTTCATGCGGAAGGACGGGACGGGCTGACGGGGAGGCGATACTTTCGAAGCAACGCCACGAATCTCGGGTCGTCCCGGATGGGGTCGAAGAACACGTCTCGGTGGTTAAGCCACAGAGTAGCGTCCCCCTCGCGGTAATCCTTCTCGAGCAGGTCGAGCGCTCGTTCTCGCTCGCCGAGCGCGGAGTAGAGCATGGCGAGGTGAGCCGCTGACGTATACGATTTGGCCTTGCCTCGCTCCACCTCGTCGGCCACTCGACGTGCGGCGTCGGGGCGTCCGACCAACGCGTTCAGGAGGGCGCTATCGAACCGTCCCGAGTCGCTAGCGCCGTCCCGGGGAGTGTCGGCCATCCTCATTGCATCGGCCCGGCGCCCGGCCTGGAGGTAGATGAGACCCAGGTGCGACAGATGGGCCAGCGACTCCCGGTGGTGGTGACCCCCCGCCCCCTCGGCCATTCGAACTCCGAGGTCGACGTTGCCGGTCACGATCTCGACAAGGGCCAGCGACATCTGGTCGGCCCCGCCCGGGTCGAGCAGAATCGCGCGACGGATCACCTGTTTCGCCTCGTCGTCCCGCGCGAGAGCCCTCAAGAGCATACCGTAGAAACGGTAGGCGGCGACGTTGCTGGCGTTCAGGGCAATGGCGTTCGTGAACTCGGTCTCCGCGAGCTCCCAATCGTGGTCGCCCTGAAGGGCGATGTTCCCGAGCGCGGAGTGCGCCGCGGACAAATCCGGCGAGATCTCGAGGGCCTGTTTCGCGAGCTCACGCGCACGGGGTATCACCTCCCGCATGGCGACTTCGTCCCCCGCGACGGTGACGTACAGGTTCGCCCAAGCGGCGTACGCGTCCGCGAGGGTCGGATCCAATCGGGTCGCGAGCTCGAAAAGGCGGACCGCCTCTTCGTAACCGTTCTCATGGTGGTTGTTCGCCGCCACCAGTCCCCGGAGATACAGATCGTAGGCTTCTCCGGTGGTGACGACCCCGAAGCGAGGGTTCGGAACGGAGGAAGGACGCTCTTCGGAGCGGTCGGTCTTGTCGAATTCCAGTCGGAGGGCCTTCGACGTACGTTTCGCGATGTCTTCCTGGACCGCGAACACGTCGCTGACGTCCCGGTTGTACTGACGCGTCCATAGATGCTGCGCGGTCGCGGCGTCGACCAGGGTGAGAGAGATCCGAACCTGGTTGCCCGACTTGCGCACGCTCCCCTCCACGACCGTGTCGACCCCGAGCTCGTGCGCGACGTCCGCGATCGACTTGGGGGTGGTCTTGTAGGGCGCCACGGACGTGCGCGCGATCACGCTCAGACCCCGGACCTGGGAGAGCTCCGAGATCAACTCGTCGGTAAGTCCGTCCGCAAAGTACCCGTCCTTAGGATCGTGGCTAATGCTGGCGAGCGGAAGCACCGCGATGAGCCGGTTTCGAGATGCCGACTCTTTCGGTCGACGGCTCGATGGCTCGTTCCAGACCGGAACGACTCGGTAGATGCTCCCCGTGGCGCGCAGGTTCTTGAGGGAGACCGGGGGCAATTTCGCGAACGTCGTACCGGCCTTGTTCGCGACTTGGTCGTAGACCTGCTGGGTAAGGCAGATGCCCTCGGGTCCGGCGAGCGTCACGATGCGAGCCGCGATGTTCACCGAATCGCCCAGCACGTCGCCGTTGGCCTCTACCACGTCCCCTACATGGATCCCGATCCGGATCAGAATCTTCCAGAGGTCGGCGATTCGAAGGTTGTAGAAGTGGAGCATCCGCTGAATGTCGAGGGCACATCGGGTCGCCTCGAGAGCGCTTTCGAAAGCGACCACGAACGCATCGCCGACCGTTTTTACTTCGCGACCGTGGAACTTTGAGAAAATCGGGCGGAGGAGCCGGTTGTGTCGGTCGAGCAGAGCCAGGGTGGCCGCCTCGTCCGCTTGGGCCCGGGAGCTGTAGCCGACCATGTCGGTGAACATGATGGCGGCCAGTCGACGGCGTTCCTCGCCCACGAGGAGGTAACTCCTGCGCCCCAAGTTAAAGCTCCGTGTCGTGGCGGGGCCGGGTCGCCCGCGCTACGGATCTCTACGAGCGGGTCTCGATCCCCTTCGAGATCCTCGATTTCGAACCTTCGGGCGGTCGATTCCCCTCGGTCCGATCGACGTTTCGCACGAATCTCGTTCCGTCCGTAGGCTAGCTTCGGGCCGGATCCGCCCTTCGGGCCGTCGCTCCCGTGCCCGGCTCCGCGCGCGTCGAGGGCCGGTCCTCACGAGGAAGAAATGCGAACAGCCTCCGATGCGGATGGAACGAACGGGGAACGGCGGCCAGGCGGTTCGCTCCGACCGATTTGGTTGAGCCGACGATCGTCACGAACGACAGCTCCTCGAAGCCGGCTTCGACGAACCAAGCACGGATCGTGGGGGTGAGGTCAGGTTCGAATCGTCCCCGGGTCCAGATTGCGGTGGCATTCGGCGCACTGAGCTCCGGTAGGTGAAGGATCGTCCGACGAACATCGGCGTCGCTGATGTTGCCGAAGATCCCGCAGAGCAGTACGATATCCGCCGGAACGATGCCGGCGTAAGCGCCCGAAGTCGAGGCGTCTCCCTGCAGGAACTCAACTCCGACCAGCCCTTCGCGAGCGGCTCGCTCGCGGCCCGCCCGGACAAGGTCGGCCGTCAACTCGACCAGTCGTGCCCGCACGTCCCTCGCCCGAGAGTGCCCGGCGAGCGCCCCGAGGAGGTCACGTCCGTCTCCCGCGCAGGCACTTATCACGCGAACCGGGCCGGGCGGGCACCGGTCGAGAGCCTCGCGGATGCGGCGCTGGACCTCTCTCAGACGCCCGGCCATCGACGGGTCCTCCTCGTAGGATCGGTGCCAGCCAATCCATTCGCTCGTTGTCGCGGGAGTCCCCGCGCCGGCTCCTCGTTTCACCGGTTTTTCCACTTTCTGAGGAGGATTCATACCCGCAGCCCTCAGCTCCCCTCGGGCCCGTCGCGCTAACGGACCTCTACGTAAATCCCGTCCTATTGGACCGTGCGCCGCCGCTTGGGACGCCCGACCGTGCTCGTGTCGAGCGGGAGCACCCGACCGCCGAGAAGGGGCCCCGGTCCCCCCTTCTTGGTCCGACCACGGTAGGCCTCCTGGATGCGACGGACCCCGTCGAGCCGAGATATCAGCGTGGCGACGGATTTGCCGGTCAGCCGCTTCCAGGCGACCCCGCCGTCGGCGATGGAATCCCGAATTCGTGTGGAGGAGACGGTGCCCGTGCGTCGGAACCGAACCACCCGAACCTGGTGACGCGCGAGTTCTATCAGTGCCTCCCTCTCCGTCGACAGGAAGAGCGCGTCGGGCTTGCACCTCCTGATCAGATTGTCGACCGCCCAAGACACGGAGGGACCGTCCCTGAGGGTCACGACCCTGACGCCCTGAACGTCAAGTTCCTTCAGGTAGGATTCCAGCATCGATTTGCGTTCGGCACCGCTGAACGGGTCGGACCTCTCATTCCGGCGCTCGGAGCTTCCGATCGCAACGATGAGCTTCCAGTTCTCGTGGAGCTTCTCTATCACCCGGAGATGCCCCTTGTGCGGTGGGTTGAAGCGTCCCCAGTAGACGCCGGTCCGGAGCCTACGCCTCAGCTGACTCACCCCGTCGTGCGATGCAGGGCACGACCTTCCGCTTAGTCCCCCGACCACGCTCCCGCGAGTCTCGGTCCCGAGTTAGTCCGCGGTCGCGCCCCAGGGCCCCCGGAGCCAATCCAACGATAAATAGCGGCGCGGAGGACCAAGCACGGAATGCGACCGCGACAGCTCGGCACGGGCCAGCCTACAGGACGGACGTCGGTTCGGACGGTGCGCACCGCTCGCGACGTCGAGGCGGCGCGCCACCTATTCCGAGAGTACCAACGGTGGCTCGCTCGAAGTCGACGAGGAGGCGCGTTCGCCCGCACGATACGGAAAATCGATCTCGCGTGGATCGAGGAGGAGATCGCGTCGTTGCCGGGAGCGTACGGCCCACCCGGAGGGGCTCTGTTTCTGGCATTCGTGGGTTCGAGGGCGGTCGGTTGCGGCGCGCTGCGGAGACTCCGGCCCCGAGTGGGCGAAGTGAAACGCATCTACGTGGGACCCCACTACCGAGGACTCGGGCTCGGCCGCCGCCTTACGCGCGCCGCCTTGAACCGGGCACGATCGATCGGTTACGACCGGGCCGTTCTCGACACACTGCCCGCGATGCACAGCGCGATCGCGCTCTACCGCAAGATGGGGTTCGTACCCATCCCTCCGTACTGGGACCATCCGGTCCCGAACGCACTGTTCTTCGAGTTCCGGTTCCGTCTCCCGGCTGCCAGGTCGACCCGGACGAGCCGCGCGGGAGGCTTGTCGCCGCCGTCGCATCGGGTGGAGCTGACCCATTCCGGAGGACGCACCGGGCGAGCGCCGAGGGATCCGTCGCCTTGGAAAGGCGCTCCCGCTGCGGCGCCTCGGGAGCCGACGACTGGGCGCGACCGGCCGCTCTTGAAAGGTCCGTCGATGGCTCTTGACGGGAGGCCGGGCAGCCGCGCCGACCCCCTTAATGCCCCCCGACGCCCTCGCGTGTTCGATGGTCGGCATACGCGCCCTGAAGAAGATCTGGTTCGACGGCGAGCTTGTCGACTGGGACGACGCCCAGGTCCACGTACTCTCGCACGGACTCCATTACGGCTACGCGATCTTCGAAGGCATTCGATGCCACCGGACCGACCGCGGCTCGGCGGTGTTCCGGCTCGGCGAGCACATCGAACGGTTCGTCAACAGCGCCAAGGTGTACCGTATGCGGCTCCCGTTCGACGGGCCGGCGGTCACCCGGGGGTACGTCGACCTGATCCGGTCCAATGGGATTCCCGAGGCGTACTTGCGGCCCATCGCCTTCTCCGGCTACGGCGAGATGGGACTCGACCCCACGAAGAGCCCGGTCCGGGTGGCGATCGGGATGTGGGAATGGGGCGCGTACCCTCGGGGCCGAGAACGCCGACCGCGGAGTCCGTGCTACCGTCTCGAGCTGGGTGCGGATCGACTCACGCTCCCTACCCCCTCAGGCGAAGTGCGCCGCGAACTACGCGAACTCGGCGCTCGCGAAGATGGAGGCGGTCAGCGGGGGCTACGACGAGGCGATCCTGCTCAATTCGGCGGGCATGGTGGCGGAGGGCCCCGGGGAGAACATCTTCCGCGTGAAGAAGGGCGTCGTGAGCACCCCGCCGGCGAGCTCGGGGATCCTCCGAGGCATCACCCGCGACAGCGTCATCCAGATCGTGAGGGACGAGGGGATCGAGTTCCAGCGTACGGATTTCACGCGCGAGGAGCTGTTCACGTCCGACGAGCTGTTCTACGCCGGTACGGCCGCGGGGATCACTCCGATCCGGGAGGTTGACGGGCGGCCGATAGGAACCGGCACGTACCCGGTCACCGGGCGGCTCCGCAAGATCTACGACGACACGGTCCACGGGCGCTCCCCGCGGTATGCGTCCTGGCTCACGTACAGTTCCGGGCTCGGCGACGGGGCCCGGGGAGATGGCCCCGAAGGCCGAAATACGCCGAGCGCCGGCAGCGACTCGTTCGCGGCGCTAATCGACCGCTGCGTCCAATCCCGCAACGCCCCGGCCTGGCCGGGGGTGAGTCCAACTCCCGGCCAGCCCCAGTGGACCGCCACCGTGCTTCCAGGCACAACGTCCGGAAGGACCCGCGGGTCGTAGGCGAGGGTCCCCGGGGCGGCGTCGCCGAGCGCCAGGCAATCCTCCCGCAGGACGAGCGACGGCCGCTCGATCCGAAGCGATCCCGGATGCACCTCGAGGACGCGAGCCCAAGCGGGGCGGCAGGACTCCATGTTGTCGAGGGTCGTGGGGACGTGGCCGGTGACGGTCCCCACGCCCACGAATCCGACGTGGAACATGTGGTGGGGGAACGGGCGCGACGGCAGGTGCTCGGCGAGGCGCTCCGCGGCCGATCGCGGAAGCCCACGACGCGTGAGCGCGCTCAGGAGCTGCCGAAAATCCGCGCGGTCGAACTCGCCGAGCAGATCGTTCCCGATCCAGTACGCTTCGACCACGTCGAAGTCGAGAGGAGACTTTCCGTGCTTCCGCGCGATCGCCTCGAGATACGGCATCAGAGCCTCGAACCCACCGAGCGCCCGACCGGCGGCTGGGAGCTCCTCGCCGGTGGTGATCGCGCGGTAGAGGGACGGCGCGGCGTCGGCCGGTCCGCAGAAGTTCGACCGGTTGGTCGCGATGCTGAACCGTGCGCCGAGCTGGACGCCGTCCATCTCAGGTCGCGGACCGTTCGGCGGCGGTGGCGCGGAAGAGGGTCGCCACGTCCCGGAACAGGGAGCGCCCGATGACCACGGCGACCCCGCCGACCACGAACGCCGCCCCGATCGCCGCCGGGAGCGCATACCCCGTCCCGCGGATCGCGAGGGTCATCACCCACGTGACCGGAAACCCGAGCACGAGGACGGCGGTCGCGACCCCGAGGTCCACGCGGGCGAGCCCGGCGTACCAGGTCCCGACGAACGCGGCCAGGAGCAGGGCGCTGATGAGCACCCAGGTCCATTGGGCCCCGCTCATCGAGCCGACCGCGCCCCACTGCGAGGTCAGGAAGAGGAAGCCGACGAGGAAGGCGCCGCCGAAGCCCATGCGCCCGAGGGCGACGGTGGAGCTCGGCAGGTCGCGGAGCGTTCGCTTCGAGATCGTGTACTCGACGGCCCACAGGATCGTGGCGGCGAGGACGTACCCGGTCCCGGTCGTCCAGAGCGGGGAGACGAGGGAGAGCAGCAGGAGGTTGCCCCCCATCAGAAGGCCCGCCGCGACGACGATTCGGGGATGGAAATGCTCCTTCAGCACGACCAGGCCGAGCACCGTCGCCATGAGGAAGAGCGTCCGATAGACGAACGAGGCGGTGGCGGCCCCGCCCGCGGCCGTGGCGAGCTGGAGACCCTGGAAGAACAGCACGAACGGGATCGCGCCGCCCACGAGGCCGATGAGCGCGAGGCGCCCCCAGTCGACGCGCGTCAGCCGCACGCGCGACCCGCGCATGACCACGAGAGCGACCGGGGCGATCAACGCCACCACGACGAGGTTGCGGACCGTGACGAAGGCGTCCGAGTTGGTCCCGGCGACCGCGTAGGAGTTCACGAACGTCGAGACGCCGCTGATGACCGCGGTCGCGAGCACGAGGAGCAGTCCGATCGCACCGATTCGGTTGGCCGTGATACCGTTCGCTGCCATGGACGTCCGCGGGGCCGTCCAACGCTCGAGGGATATTCAGTCTTCGGTGCAGAGAACCTGACTCGAAGGCGGGCTCGGCGGCGCGCGAGCCTACGCCGAGGTCGGAGACGAGTCGCCCGCCGCCGCGCGTCCGGCCGACGGAGCGGCCGTGGAGGAGTCGGGCTGCGCGGCCAGAGCGCTCAGCTGGCCCGCGTACTCGAGGGCCTCGAGCGCCTCCCGCTCCTCGATCTTCGTCGTGGCGAAGCCGGCGTGGACGATCACGTAGTCCCCCACGCCGGCCTCCGGCACGTAGACCAGATTGACCGTCTTGCGGAGACCCGAGAAGTCCACCTCAGCGACCCGGGACGTCAACCCGCTCTCGACCAGGCGTACGAATCCGACCGGGTATCGCAAGGCACATCGAACCTCCGAACGCTCGTACCGGGAGAACGCCTCCGGACCTCTTGAACGCCTCGGTCAATCGCCCGTCACGCACCCCGCGGGGCGGCGCCGGGGCCTGGCTCCTCCACCACGACGTCGGCCAGGACGACGTCCTGCGCCCGCACGTCATGGGTGTCGTGAGCACTCTCTATCTCCAAGGCCGAGTCGCGCGCCGGCGTGTCCGCCACCAGCTCCTGCCAGCGGCTCCTCAGCGTCTCCGGCGAAACATGGCAGAGGGCACCCACGCGCAAACGCACCCGGGTGATCCGAACGACCCTCTCGTCGAGCGATGTCGACCAGCTCGCGCCGGAGGTCCCGGAGCAGGGCCTCTTCATGCATGGCGGACCCCCGAGCCGGGGCGAGGGTTGCCGGTCGAGGAGCGTGCGACCTCGGCCTCGATCGATTCAACCACCTGATCGACGGACCGCTCGACCTCCGGGGACAGACCGATGCCGGGGCTGAAGTCGACCCCTTCGACCCCGTACACGACAAGATATTGGGGGAAACGGCCGATCGACCGGCCCAGCTGCACGGCCTCGGCCACGGAGAGGCCGTGGGTCGAGCTGGTCGGATTCGGCGGGAACCGATAGCCGGCCGTCGCTTCGACGCGATGGATGGTTCCCGACGGCGCTCCCGACCGTACGGCGTCGACCACGAGGACGGTCCCCTCGC
This sequence comes from uncultured Thermoplasmata archaeon, assembly GCA_963804505.1. Lineage (GTDB taxonomy): Archaea > Thermoplasmatota > Thermoplasmata > Lutacidiplasmatales > UBA184 > Lutacidiplasma. The sequence continues at coordinate 349,416 of CAWDQP010000010.1, read as the reverse complement.
CGTCCCACAGGTCGAGGAGCCCGGTGCTGTCCCCGTCGAACGCGACGGCTCGCTCGGGCCGGGACAGGGAGCTCCGAAGTCGCCGGACGACCTCCGGGCCGACCCCGTCGTCGTGGCGGTTCGCGTTGCCGACGCCGATCACGAGGGGGATCGAGCGGGGGTCCCGAGCCCCTTCGTGCTGCGATGCCTCGTCCATCCGTTCAGTCGCGGACGAGGTCGAGGTTGAGGAAATGGGTGGCGCACGATATGCACGGGTCGTGGTTCCGGATCGCGCGTTCGCAGGCGACCGTCAGCGCCGCCTGGTCGAGGTCGAGCGACCGGGTGACGAGCTCCCGGAGGTCGTCCTCGATCCGCTTCTGGTTCTGCGATGTGGGCGCCACGATGCGTGCGTCCGTGATGGTCCCCGGCGGCTCGAGCCGGTACCGGTGGAACAGGATCCCGCGGGGCGCCTCCGTGGTCGCCGCCCCCGAGACCGGAGCGGTCAGGGGCGGCGCGGGCACCGAAGGCGCGGCGGGGGGCCGGGTACTGGTCGATGATGCGAAGCGCCTCTTCGCATGCGTAGATGATCTCGATCGCGCGAACGATGATGCTCCGATACGGGTTTTTCACGACCGGGGGAGCCCGAGCTCCCGGGCCATCGCCTTCGCGCGGACGGAGAGTCGGTCGTAGTTGAGGGCGTAGCGGGCCAGCGGCCCGACCAGATACGACCCGCCCCCCTTGCGCACGGCCTGGAGCGCGTGGGAGTGCGGGACCTGTACCTCTTCGAACGCATCCTCGAACCGGTCCTGGGGGATGCGCAGGCCGCGGCTCGACACCAGCTCCCCCTCGTTCATCGGGTACTCCGAGGGATGCCGCAGACTCACGAACTCGTACGGCAGCTCGAAGTCGGGAAAGTCGAATCCCGCCACGAACCGGGCGGTCTCTTCGGCGAGCGCGAGGGCGGCCTCGAGGCTCGGGCGCATTCCCTCGAGCTCCTCCCGCGAAGGACACCGGTAGAACCCGCCCACGCGGACGTTGATCGGGTGGATCTCGCGGCCGCCGAGAAGGCGCATGAGCGCGTTGCCGGACTTCTTCAGCTCGAGCCCGCGCTTCACGGCCTCCGGGTGGTGCTCGGCCAGGCGGATCGCATCCGGGTACCCGAGGAAGTCCGGGGCGTGGAGGAGGTAGATGTGCAGTGCGTGGCTCTCGATCCACTCCCCGCAGTAGAGCAACCGGCGCAGCTCCCGGATCGGGCCGTCGACCTTCATGCCGAGGGCCCGTTCCATCGCGTGGCAGGAGCTCATCTGGTAGGCGACCGGGCAAATCCCGCAGATCCGCGCCGTGATGTCCGGCGCCTCGGCGTACTCCCGTCCCCTCAGAAAGGCCTCGAAGAACCGCGGGGGCTCGAAGATGCGCAGCTCGACCTCTTCGACGGACCGGTCGTGGATCCGGACCCGCAGGGCGCCTTCGCCCTCGACCCGCGCGAGGTAGTTGACCGAGATCGTTCGCTCGCTCATGGGGTCGCCGCCTCCTTCACGGCCGCGTCGGCCGCCTCCCGGAACGCCGGCGCGAGCGCGTTGAACGTTCGGAAGACGCGGGCGACGGCCGGTCGTGCCATCCCGAGCTCCTCCAACTTGACCACGAGCGAGGCCGCGTTCGGGGTATCCTGCGGTCCGAAGCACCCGTAGCAGCCGCGGTGGAACGCGGGGCATATCGCCCCGCAGCCGGTCTGCGTCACGGGCCCCAGGCACGGGGTCCCGTGCGCGACCAGAACGCAGACGTTCCCGCGCCGCTTGCATTCGATGCAGACGCTCTCGGTCGGCACGTTCGGGGTCCGTCGGCCAAGGAAGGCGGAGATCACTTCGAGCAGCTGGTGCTTGTCGATCGGGCAGCCGCGAAGCTCGAAATCGACGGGGACATGGTCGCGGATCGGCGTCGAGGTCCCCAGGGTCTGTATGAACTCCGGCCGGGCATACACGACCCGGCGGAACTCGTCCACGTCCGCGAAGTTTCGCAGCGCCTGGATTCCCCCGGCGGTCGCGCAGGCACCGATCGTCACGAGCGTGCGCGTCTGGGCCCGGATCTCGCGGATCCGCCGGGCGTCGTCGGCGGTCGTGACGGACCCTTCCACGAGCGCGAGGTCGTAGGGACCCTCGACCACGGCGCTCGTGGCCTCGTGGAACTCCGCGATCTCCACGGCGCCCGCGACCGCGAGGAGCTCGTCCTCGCAGTCCAGGAGCGTCAGCTGGCATCCGTCGCACGAGGCGAACTTGAACACCCCCAGGCGGGGCTTGCGCGGCGCGGTCATCTCAGACCTCCCGCACGGCGAGGAAGCGTCGGATCTCCGAGTACGGGAAGACGGGGCCGTCCCGGCAGACGAACTCGGGGCCGAACTGGCAATGGCCGCAGATCCCCACCGCGCATTTCATGTTCCGCTCGAGCGAGAGAAAGATCGATTCCTCCGGAACCCCCCGGGCCGTGAGCGCCTGAGCAGTGAGCTTCATCATGATCTCGGGACCGCACAGGAGGGCGGCGGTGTTCGGGGCGTCGAAACGCGCGTCCGGAAGTCGCGCGGTGACGAGACCCACATCGCCATACCAGTCGCGACCCGCGGTGTCGACGGTCGTCTGGAAGCGAAGGCCCGGCAAGGAACGCCAGCCCTGGATCTCCTCGTAGAAGACGAGGTCCTTGGGCGACCGGGAGCCGTAGATGATCTCGATCCGTCCGTACGCGTCGCGGTGCCGCAGCATCTCGTAGATCGCCGGGCGCAGCGGCGGAAGACCGAGGCCGCCCGCCACGACCACCACGTCCTTACCCTGGACCTTGGCGAGCGGCCAGCCCGCACCGTACGGGCCGCGTATCCCGACGGTCGACCCGCTCGTCATCTCGGTCAGGGCGTGGGTGACCTTGCCCGCGGCCCGCACCGTGTGCACGAGGCGGTCGCGCTGCTCGACGTCGCCGCTGATCGAGATCGCGACCTCGCCGAGCCCGAAGACGTAGACCATGTTGAACTGCCCCGGCTCGAACGAGCGCGGTTCGGCCCCCGGACCGGGGGAGAGGACGAGAGTGACCGTATCGGCGGTTTCGCGTGTCTGGCTCCGCACCACGTACGGCGCCGGCAGGATCGACGCGGGCACCGGGGTCGTGCGGGCGTGGTCGGCGTCAGCTGCCATGGACGTCCAGTAGTTGGAATTGCGTGTTCTCGAGCCGCTGCGCGATCACGGGGAGAAGGTGAAGAAGGAACTGGAACCCGTTCGCGGGGTCCTCGTTCAGGAACGCGCGCAGTTGGTCGGAATCGACCGAGAACGCGTGCGTGGGTTTCAGCGCGCGAGCGTCCAAGCGCCAGTGGTACGGGAACGTGAGCCACGACCATCCGAGCACCTCGCCCGGGCCGACGGTCTGGATCGTGAGACGGGGGCGCTCGGGGGTTGCGACCTCCAGGGCGACCTTGCCGTCGACGATCAGGAGGAACTCGTGCGCGGGCTCGCCCTCGCGCAGGAGGAGCTCTCCCGTCTCGTACGATCGCTCGACCGCGACACGGCTCATCGACGCGACGAGGGCCGCCGGCAGGTCCTTCACGAACGGGTGGTCGGCGAGACGGACGCTGTCCTGGGTCGCGTGGTTGCGGTTCATGGTTTCTTCTCCGTCGGGGCCGGGGCCGGGACCCGCAGGGCCGCGACCTCCTCCGTGAGGTCGATACCCACGGGGCACCAGGTGATGCACCGGCCGCAGCCCACGCAGCCGGAGGTGCCGAACTGGTCGTGCCAGGTCCCGAGCTTGTGGGTGAGCCACTGGCGATAGCGCGACTTTGTGCTCGAACGTACGCTCGCGCCGTGCAGGGCGGTGAACCCCGAGTTGAAGCAGGAGTCCCACCGCCGCCACCGTTCCGTCCTTTCACCGGATAGGTCGGGGACCTCCTCGCTCGTGTTGCAGAAGCAGGTCGGGCAGGCCATCGTGCAGTTCGTGCACGATAGGCAGCGGCGGGCCACGATCTCCCAGCGGGGATGCTCCGGGTTGTTCACGAGCAGGTCGCGGAGGCCGCCGGGGTCCATCGACCGGCCCATCGAGGCGGCGGTTTGGGCTACGACCGCGTCGGCGGACGTCGTGTCGGTCTGCGACGCGGGCGCCAGGGGGACACCGGAGAGGACCGCAGCCCCTTCCGACGAGCCCACCTCGACCAGGAAGTAATGCCGCGCGGGAGACAGGATCTCGGTCAGGGCGAGGTCGAACCCTCGTCGCACGCCGGGCCCGGTGCCCATGGAAACGCAGAAGCACGTTCCGCCGGCCTGACCGCATTGGACCGCGATCCGCAGCGACCGGTGGCGACGGGCCCGGTAGGCCGGGTCGCCGGCCTTCCCGAAGACGCGGTCGGAAATGTCCATCGCCGCCATTTCGCAGGCGCGGACGCCCAGGAATGCGAGCGGCGGCCCCTCGACCGTTTCCGGCCGGACTTCGAACGATGCGCCGGCACGGACCGCGGTCCACAGACGCTCGTGCGACGGAAAGAGGTACTTCTTCCAGCTGTGCGGCCCGACCGCGTAGCCGAAGAGCGCCTGGTCCGACCGCCGCTCGATGCGATACTTCCCGGCGTCCTGCTGGTCGGTCCAGCCGACGGGAAGGTCCGACTCCTCGCGGATGTCCCCATAGACGATCGCACCGTCCCGGACCGTGGGCCCGACGACATGGTACCCATGAGACCGGAGCGAGGTCAGGAACGAGGGGAAGCCCGACCGCTCGAGCACCAGACGATCCCCCACGGCCGGGACAGAGTGAGTCATCGACACATGGGGCGAAGCGAGATCGCCCCGCCGGAATCGAATCACGGACCGCCCTTAGAAGGTATCGTCAAGGCCGTCCGACGCCGGCCCTCACCCCCCGGCCCCTCGCGCGTCACGAGCACCCGTCGGGATTACGTACACCGCGCGCTTAGCCCGACCCAACACGGGGTGGGCATCGATGAAGACCATCGAGGAAGTCGCGTCGAGCATCGGATTCCGGCCGACCGAACTGATCCCGGCCGGACGCGGAGCGATGAAAGTGCCGGTCGCTCTCATTCGGTCCCTGACAAAGGGTTCTCGGCGGGGCCGGCTGGTGCTGGTCAGCGCGATGACCGCCACCGAGCACGGCGAGGGCAAGACGGTGGTCTCGGTCGGCCTCGCGATGGCGCTGGAGCGCTTGGGGCACAAGACGGTCGTCTGCCTGCGCCAGCCGTCGCTCGGTCCGGTCTTCGGCTCCAAGGGCGGGGCCACCGGGGGAGGACGATCGACCGTCGAGCCGCGCACGGTCATCGACCTGGGCCTCACGGGCGACCTGGACGCGATCGCCAACGCCCAGAACCTGATGGCGGCGCTCGTGGACCATCACCTGTACCGCGGGAACGCGCTCGGCCTCGCCGCCGAAGCGCCGATCTTCCCCCGGGCCTCGTCCATCGAGGACCGTTCGCTACGGGACATCACGACCGGGCTCTCCGCCTCCGCCCCGGGCTTTCCTCGTAAAGGCCAGTTCGTCGTGACCGCCGCGACCGAGATCGCCGCGATCCACGCCCTGGCCGCGGACTACGGCGACCTGACGCGTCGGCTGGGCCGGATTCTGGTCGCGAAGAACGGCCAGGGCGCCCCCGTGCGCGCAAGCGACCTCGCCGCGGAAGGGTCGGTGGCAGCCCTGCTCGCCACGGCGCTCGCGCCCAACCTCGTCCAGACCGCGGAGGGAACCGCCGCCTTCGTCCACGGGATCCCGTACGCCAACGTCGCCCACGGGACGTGCAGCCTGCTGTCGATGCAGGCGGGGGTGGCGCTCGGCGAGTTTTGCGTTGTCGAAGCGGGCTTCGCCACCGAGCTTGGCGCCGAAAAGTTCGTGGACATCGTGTCGCGGCAGACCCACCTGGACGCGAACGTCGGGGTCGTGGTCGCCACCGTCCGCGCGCTGCGTTACCACGGCGGCGTGGCGGAGGATGCCGTCTCGGCGGAGGCGGTCGGTCGGGGCCTCGCGAACCTCGAGCAGCACCTCGAGAACATGCGGCGGATCGGGCTCGACCCGATCGTGGCCCTCAACCGGTTCCCGTCGGACTCGAGGGAGGAGGTACAGCGCGTGGAACAGTTCTGCGCGGATCGGAGCGTTCCGTGCGCGGTCACCACTGTCTTCCAGGACGGCGGCGCCGGGGCCGAGGGGCTGGCCCGGCTCGTCATCGAGGCCGCGGCGAAGGGCAAGGCCAGCCACCCCGTCTACCCCGCGACCGCGTCGGTGGAGGAGGTCCTCCAGCAGGTGGTAACGCAGTTCTACGGCGGCGCCTCGGTCGAGCTTTCGCCCGAGGCCACGGCCGACCTCGAGTCGATCCGAGCGATGGGCGAGGCGACCGGTCCGGTGTGCATCGCGAAAACGCCGCGCTCGCTCTCGGACGATGCCAAGAAGATCGGCCGACCGACCGGGTTCCCCGTCCGCGTCCGTCGGTTTACCCGGTGGTCCGGTGCCGGTTTCACGGTGGCGATCGTGGGTTCGATCGTAACCCTGCCGGGCATGCCGGAGCATCCCGCCACCGAGACGATCCGCCTGTCCGAAGACGGCGAGGTGGTCGGGCTCCGGTAGCAACGGCGCGGCGGGCTACCGTCCGCCTCTCCGCGTTCGGGCGCGGCGGACGGGGCGATCCTGCCAGGGGGGCTACCTATTAACCGACGTCCGAATCCACCGGTCGAACGGAACCCGGTCGGCGAACGCGGATTGGGCGAACCGCGAACACCGATGACCGAACCCGAGCCAGCCGCCTCCCGAGCGAAACCGCCCGCGACGACCTTTGACGATTTGCCTCTGGACCCGAGGCTGCGCCTCGGCGTCCGTGCCATGGGCTACACGACGCCCACCCCCATCCAGGATCGGACGATCCCGACCGCCGTTCTGGGCCGCGACCTGATCGGTACCGCCCAGACCGGTACGGGAAAGACCGCCGCCTTTCTCCTGCCGACCCTCGAGCGGCTCCTCGAGCTGCCTCCGGGTCGGATCTACGCGCTCGTCCTGACGCCCACGCGCGAGCTCGCCCTCCAGGCGTCCGAGTTCGTCCGCCAGCTGGGCCACCACACGCGGATCCGCGGTGCGGCGGTCTACGGCGGCGTCGGCATGCTCGAGCAGGAGCGCGCGCTGCGGGGCCGGGCCGAGATCGTGGTCGCGACCCCCGGTCGCCTGCTGGACCACATGAGCCGGGGCTACGTCAACTTCTCCGCGCTGCGTATCCTCGTGCTGGACGAGGGCGACCGGATGCTGGACATGGGATTCCTGCCCGACGTGCGACGGATCCTTCGGTCCCTGCCGACCGATCGCCAGACGATGCTGTTCTCGGCCACCATGCCGGCGGAGGTCGTCCGCCTCGCGCACGACTACCTGCGCGACCCCAAGATGGTCCACGTCGACCCGACGACGGTCGCCGCGGTCGGCGTCTCGCACATCGCGCTCCCCGTTCCGGCCGACGAGGAAAACCGACCTTTTGGTCGAACTCCTCCGGGACGCGACGATGTCGAGCGTCCTCGTCTTCGTCCGGACCAAGCACCGCGCGGACCGCCTCGTCGACCAGCTGGTGCACCGGGGGTTCGATGCCGGCGTCCTCCACGGCGGACGGAGCCAGAGCCAGCGGGTGCGCGCGCTCGACGATTTCCGTCGGGGGACCCATCGGCTCCTGGTCGCGACCGACATCGCCGCGCGGGGTCTGGACGTCGAGGGCGTGAGCCACGTCATCAACTACGACGTCCCGCACGAGGCCGAAACCTACATTCACCGCGTCGGTCGGACCGCCCGGGCCCAGCGCCAGGGCGACGCCATGACGCTCGTATCGCCGGAGGAGGAACCCGACTTCGCGCGCATCGAACGGATGCTAGGGAACAAGATCCCCCGCTCCCAGGTTCCCGGCTTCGACCTCACGGCACCCCCGACCCCCACGGTGAGCCGCCCGACGTTCCACCCGCAGGGCCGGCAGGACCGCGGCCGGCCTCGGCGCCGGGGCCCCCCGCCCGAGGCTCGCCGCCGGGACGATCGGCGGAGCGGCGCGGTACACGCCACGCCGTTCCAACTGGTAGCCCCGGGTCGTGGGACCCGTACGGGTCCGCCCTACGGCGAGGACGCTTCGTCGCGATCCGGCCACACGGCGCCCACGAACGGGATGCCGCTTCCCGTGTTGTAGAGCAGGACCCGTTCCCCCGCGTGGACCCGCCGGTCCCGGACCAACGAGGGCAGCGCCGCGTACGTTGCGGCGCCTTCCGGGGAGGCGGATACCCCGTGTTGACGGGCGAGTTCCCCGGCCGCTCGCGCGATCTCGGTGTCGGTCACCGTGACGCCGGTTCCTCCGCTGCCGCGTACCGCTTCGAGGACGCGCTCGGACGAGAACGGGGCGGGCACGAGGAGCCCCGGAGCTATCGTGGAGGGGGATTCCCACGGCTCGGCCCGCGGGCGGCCCTCGCGGAGGGCCAGCACGATCGGCGCACACCCCGCCGGTTGAACGGCGATGAGCCGCGGAACCTTCTCGAGCAGACCGAGCTCCCGAAGCTCGGAGAACGCCTTGAACATCCCCACGAGCCCGGTACCACCGCCCGTCGGATAGACGATCGCGTCCGGCATCCGGTCCGTGCTCATCCGCTCGAAGATCTCGAGCCCCATCGTTTTCTTCCCCTCGACGCGGTATGGCTCTCGCATCGTCGACATGTCGAACGACCCCGTTCCCTGCTCGGCACGTCGCGCCTCCGTCCCCACCTCCCGGAGCGTGCCCGGGAGGAGACGGACCTCCGCGCCGTAGAGGCGCGCGGCGGCCGTCATCGGCGGAGGCGTCGCCTCCGGGAGGTAGATCCGCACCCGCAGGCCAGCGCGGGCTCCGTACGCGGCGAGTGCGACGCCGGCGTTCCCCGCGCTCGGGACGAACAACTGGCGGAGGCCGAGCTCGCGGGCGCGAGAGACCGCGACCGCCATCCCCCGGGCCTTGAACGAACCGGTCGGGAGTCCGCCATCGTCCTTCAGCAGGAGATCGATCCCGACGAGCCTCGGAACTGGCGGTCAACGAGATCACCGGCGTGGTCGGCTCGCCGAGCGAGGCGATCGACTCCGTCGTGGCGACGGGCAGGAGCTCCGCGTACTTCCACAGACGACGGCGCACGGCTCGAGAGGTCCTTCCGCCAGGAGCTCGGGTCGAGCCGGTCCAAGTTGTAGGTCGCGAGCAGCGCCTGGCCGCACGTAGGGCACACGCTCGCGGGACCGGTCGAATCCACGCGGGTGCAGCAGGCCCGGCATTCGAGGCCGGAAAGAAGCGACCCCGTGGCCGACATCGCCTCCTGCTTCCACGGGGGCGCGGAGGATAAGGGTCGCGGGGGGACCGCGCGAAGGCGGGGAGGACCACCTCCACCGCGCCGGGAGCGGACCCATCATTCGGTCGTTATATCGCCCGCTCCGCTCGGGCCGCCGGCGGACGACCGGGGGCCGGCAGGCGGAGCGAAACCTTGCGGCCCCATCCTCCCCCCGGGACCGACCGACCGTGATGATCCTCGCCGCGCTCCTCGTCCTCGTAGCGTTCGGCTTCGCGTTCAGCATCGGCGCCCACTACACCGGGGCGTGCGTGGGGATGCCGTACGCCGCCGGGGCCCTCAAGCTCTGGCCCGCGCTGGTCCTCATGGCGCCCCTCGCGTTCCTCGGCGCCGTCCTGGCGAGCGGGGGCGTCGAGGCGACGGTCGGCCACGGGATCCTCCGCTCCCCGACGATCGCGCTCGGGGTCGCCCTCGGGATCGTGACGGCGGCGCTCGTCCTGACGAGCGCCTACAACTTCCTCACGATCCCGACGTCCACGATCCAGATCCTCGTGTTCTCCGTCGTGGGGGCGGGAATCGCCGCCGGTCTGGCGATCGACTGGTCGACGATCGGTGCGCTCCTCGTCCTCTGGGCGGTCGCGCCGTTCGCGGCGTTCGGTCTGGGATTCGCGTTCACCCGGATCGCCGACCGGTGGTGGCGGCCGATGCCCGGGGCGCCCGCCCGGGGGCTGGGGCCGTACGGACGGTTCGGCCTCATCGCGGTAGGGAGCGCCGCCTCGTTCGCGATGGGCGCCAACGACGTCTCCAACGCCTCGGGTGCGTTCGTGATGACGGGCCTCTTCGGCCTCCTGCTGGCCGCCACCATCGGCGGCATCGGCCTTGCGCTCGGGGTGCTGACGTGGGGACGGCCGATTCTCCAGAAGGTCGCGTTCGACATCGTCGACCTGGATTCCCGGACCGCGACGACCGCGCAGCTGGCCCAGTCGGCGGTCATCTTCGCGTCGGTGGCGTTCGGGCTCTTCACCTCCATGAACCAGGCCCTGATCGGGGGGATGATCGGAGCGGGTCTCGCGCGCAACCGGCGAAGCGTCTCCTGGACAACGGTCCGGGGGATCCTGGTGGGCTGGGCGGCCGGGCCGGCGTCCGGCGCCGCGCTGGGGTTCGGGGTCACCTTCGGGTTGATCGCGGCCCACATCGCATGAACGGCACGCCGTCCGCCGCGGCACCGGGCGTGGCCCGGGCCCCACTGGTTACTCCAGGGACACCGAACCTTTAAGTTGCCTATAGTTATCGAATTACTCGAGGTAATCATTATGTCCGATCCCGTTCGTTCCATCGTGCGCCGATTCCCCGGCATCCCCACCCTCGAGGGCGCGGGCGTCCGTCTGCGCCGCTCGTTCTCCAACAACGAAGTGCCCCTCTTCGACCCGTTCCTCCTGCTCGACCGGTTCGGTTCGAGCAATCCGGCCGACTACCTGGCGGGCTTTCCTTGGCACCCGCACCGCGGCATCGAGACGGTGACGCTACGTGCTGGAAGGTCGCGTCGAGCACGGCGACACGCTCGGGAACTCCGGCGCGATCGGCTCCGGGGACGTCCAGTGGATGAACTCCGGCAGCGGGATCATCCACCAGGAGATGCCCCAGCGGACGGAGACCCCTCTCTCCGGGTTCCAGCTGTGGGTGAACCTCCCGGCCAGCGAGAAGATGTCGACCCCCGCGTACCGGGGTCTGGGCGCGGCCGACCTCCCCGTCGTGCGCGCCGACACGGGCGCGGAGATCCGCGTGGTGGCCGGGCTCGCACGGCTCGGCGGAAGGGCCGGTGCGGGGCATCCCGGTCGACCCGACGCTACCTCGACGTGCGCCTGACACCCGGCGAGGTCTTCGACCGTTCGGTCCACGCCCGGTTACACCGTGTTCGCCCACGCGATCGACGGCGCCGGTTCGTCGGCGGCGACGATCACGGTCCGATCGCGCCCGGGCGAAACGGTCCTGTTCGGGCCGGGCGGCCGGTCCGAACTCCGTGCCGGGGCCGAGGGGATGCGATTCCTTCTCGTTTCGGGGCGGCCGCTGCACGAACCGGTCGCGTGGTACGGCCCGATCGTCATGAACACTCCGGCGCAGCTCACCGAGGCGGTGCGCGAACTGCGCTCCGGTGGATTCGTCAAGGACCGTCGGCCGATCGTGGAGGAGTGAGACGCCGCGCCCCGGCGGTCAGCTCGCCCAGGGCCGTCCGCAGGACCTCCGCCGACCGCCGAAGCTCCGCGACGGAGAGGTGCTCGCGGTCGGTATGGTCGAGGCGGGCGTCGCCCGGCCCGTAGGCCGCCCCGGGGATCCCCCACGCGGGGATCACGAGGTTGAGGTCGGAGGTCCCGGACTTTCGCCACAGGGTGGGTGCTCCGCCCCGGGCCCGGATCGCCCCGGTGAGGGCCATCACCACGGGGTCGCCGCGCGGGACCTCGACCGGTTCGAACCGGGCGAGCACCCGCACCGCCGGTCGTCCGGCGTCCGGCCGTAGCAGCGCTTCCACCTCCCGGCTCGACAAGCCGGGGGTATCCGCGCGTCGACCGTCACGCGGGCTTCCTCCGGATCCGACCCGGACCGGCTCTCGAAGCCGATCGTCTTGGCGGAGAGCGAGCGGAACGGGCTCTCCCCTCGGCGGGAGGAAACCCGCGCTCGAACCGAATCGACCCAGTCCACCGCGCCGTCCGCGGTCGTGGGGATCGGGGAGGCGTAGTGCGTCCGATGACCCCGAAACGTTGCCTCGAGGCGGAGCTCGCCCTTGTAACCGATCGTCACCCCTTGCCAGCCGCTCGGCTCGCCGACGATCACCGCGTCCGGCCGATGTCCGCCGAGCACGTGTCGAGCCCCCCGGCTGTCGGTCTCCTCCCCGACCGCGGCGACGACGCGGAACGTTCCCGGACCGTCGAACCGCTGCCCGGCCAGAAGGGCCGCCACGATCGCCCCCTTCGCATCCACCACGCCGCGCCCGTGGACCTGGCCGCGGACCCGGCGCACCGGTCGATCGCCCTCGACGGTGTCGATATGCCCTAGGAACATGATCTCGGGGCGCCCGCGGCCGCGCCACGCGAGGCCGTTGCCCGCGGCGTCGACCCTCGTCGTGTATCCGAGAGAACGAGCGATCGCCACGAACGTTGAGACGACCCGTCGCTCGCGCCCCGAGGGGCTGTAGACCCTCGCGAGCCGCTCGAGCAGGGTTCCCTCATCCATTCCCGATCGCCTCCACCACCGCCTCGATCCCCCGGGCCCAGTCCGCTTCGTCGATGACGAGCGGCGGGAGGAGGCGGAGCACCGTTGACCCGGCCGGGATGGCGAGGAAGCCGCGGGATTCGAGCGTGGCCAGGACCGGCGCGACCTTCTCCCGCAGCTCGAGGCCGATCATGAGCCCGAGGCCGCGCACTTCGTGTACGCGTTCCGACGGCAGCGACCGGAACCGGTCAAAGGCCATGCGGCCGAGGCGTTCGGCCCGCTCGGGGAGATGTTCGCGGACGACGTACTCCAGCGCGGCGATCCCCGCCGCGCAGGCGAGCGGGTTGCCTCCGAACGTCGAATGGTGGCTGCCCCGGAACCGGGCCTCGACCTCCGGCGTGGTGACGGTCGCGCCGATCGGCACGCCGCCGGCCAGCGATTTCGACAGCGCGAGCACGTCGGGAACCACGCCCCAGTGCTCGAACGCGAAGAGGCGGCCGGTCCGGCCGAGGCCGGTCTGGACCTCGTCGAACGCCAGCAGCGCACCGGACCGGTCGGCGGCGCCGCGCGCGGCGCGCAGATACTCCTCGCGCGCGACATGCACCCCCCCTTCCCCCTGCACCGGCTCGAGGAGGAGCAGCGCCGTCCGGTCGTCGACGGCCTCGCGGAGCGCGTCGACGTCGTTGAACGGCACGTGGACGAACTCGGGCACGAGGGGGCCGAACGGCTCGCGGAGCTCCTTCCTCCAGGTGGCGCTGAGCGCTCCCAGGGTCCGGCCGTGAAAGCCGCGCATCGCGGCGACGATCTTCGGCCGGCCGGTCGCGGACCGGGCGATCTTGATCGCGGCCTCGACCGCCTCCGTTCCCGAGTTCGAGAGGAAGACCCGGCCGAACGAGCGAGGCAGGAGGCCCAGGAGCCTCTCGAGGAACTCGGTCCGGACCGGGTTCGCGTACCCGGACCCGAGGTGGATCAGGCGGGCCGCCTGCTCCTGGATCGCACGGACGACCGGGGGAGGCGAGGCGCCGAGGTTCCCGACCCCGTGGGTCGCCCCGAGATCGACATACCGGCGTCCCCGTTCGTCGAAGAGGCTGGCCCCCTCCCCGCGCACGATCGTCGGGCGAGGCCGGCCGCCGTCGCCGAACTCGGGACCCCCGAGCTTCTCCTCGCCGCTCACCCGATCACCGTGCCACCGCCCGCGAGGGCGCGCTCGACCGGTCGGTCCACTTTCGAGGGGGCGATGACGACCTGGGGCACGCCCGCGCGGACGGCGTCCCGGGCGGCGAGAAGCTTCTTCCGCATCCGGCCCGTGGCCAGGGGCAGAACTCCGTCGACCTCGTCCGGTCGAAGCCGGGGAATGAGGGTGGACGGATCGTCCTTGTCGCGAAGCAGGCCGGGCACGTTGGTGAGGAGGACGAGAGCGGTCGCGCCGATCGCGCCGGCCACCGTGGCCGCGACGCCGTCCGCGTCCACGTTGACGATCTCGCCGGTCGCCGTCATCGCGGGCGGGCCGACGACCGGAACGAGCCCTGCGGACATCAGCGATCGGAGGAGCGGTACGTGGACGCGTTCGACGGTTCCCGACAGGTCGTCGGCAAGGTGGACGACGCTGGCCGTCGATCACGGCCCGAGCCCCGGTTTTGCGTCGGGCGACCAGCAGGCCGCCATCGACCCCGGACAGGCCGATGGCGCGGACCCCTTTCCGGGCCGAACGCGGCCACAAGGTCGGTCTGGACCTTGCCGGCGAGCGCGAGGACCACGACCTCGAGGTGGGCCGCGTCGCTGCGACGGGAGACGACGCCGCTCGGGCTGAGTGCAGGTACCGGGGAGGTTGGCCGAGCGCGGTCGCCAGCCGGTCGACCGCGTCCGAGCCGCCGTGGACGAGAAGATAGTCCGAGCGTGCGGCCAGGTCGGCGAGCACGGGGTCGGACGCGTTGCCGCTCGCCCCGCCCACCTTCACCACGATCGTCACGGCACGGTCCTAGACGGGGTGGAGACCCAGGAACCCGAGACCCGAGGTCTCGGGAAAGCCGGCCCGCACGTTCAGGCACTGGACGGCGTTGCCGGCCGCGCCCTTTCCGAGATTGTCGATCGCCGCGAGCGTCACAATCCGTTCGGCGTGGGGGTCGGTCGCGAACCCGAGGTCGCAGTAGTTCGTGCCCGCCAGGATCTTCGGCTCCGGTTCCCGGTGGATCCCGTCCGATTCGTGCACGATGCGGACGAACGGTTCGTTGCCGTAGGCGGCCCGGTAGGTCCGCCACAGCTCCTTCTCGTCGACGGGTCGGGGGGCGAAGGCGTGGACCGTCGCCAGGACCCCGCGGACGGCTTCGACCGCATGGCACGAGAGGGCGACCCGGGTACCGGTCTCCTGCTCGATCTCCGCGGTGTGACGATGCCCCGCCGGCGCGTACGCCCGCATGACCCCGGACCGTTCGGCGTGCAGGCCCGCTCGGCCCGGATTCTGCCCGCTCGCGGAGGAGCCGCTCTTCGCGTCGACGACCACCCGTTGGGGATCGATCATCCCGCCCTTCGCGAGCGGGTGGATCGCCAGAGTCGCGGCGGTGGCAATGCACCCCGGAACTGCGATGAGGCGTGCGTGCCGGAGCTTGTCGCGGTGAAGCTCGGGGAGACCCAGAACGCTCTCTGCCAGGAGCTCCGGGTTCGGATGATCGAACCGGTAGTACTCCCGGTACAGCGCCGGGTCCTTGAGCCGAAAGTCGGCCGAGAGATCGACCACGATCCCCCCGGTCTGAGGAGTTGGGGGACGAGCCGGACCGACCCGCCGTGCGGCGTCGCGAGCATCGTGGCGTCCGCCGGCTTCAGGGCGGACCGGGGCACGAAGGCGAGCGACGTGGCCTTGCGAAGGTTCGGGTGCGCGCGGAAGACCGGCTTGCCGGCCATCGCGTCCGACGTGACCTGGGTCGACCTCGACGTTGGGGTGCCCCAGCAGCAGGCGCAGCAGCTCGCCGCCCGTGTACCCCGAGCCGCCGACCAGCGCGACCTTCATCGACGACCGACCCCGACCGCGAAGTCGACGATCGCGCCGGCGATGTCGGCGCCGGTGGTCGCGGCGAGGACCTTGAACTCGGGGGTCGGGTTGACCTCGTGCACGAGGAGGCCGCGCTCGGACTCCATCAGGTCGACGGCCAGCGCCCCTCCGCCCACGGCCTCGGCCGCCCGGACCGAGAGCTCCGAGAGCTCGGGGGTCAACGGGGCGGTCTCCGCGGCCGCGCCCCGCGCCGCGTTGGTACGCCAGTCCTCGGACCGGCGGGTACATGGCGGCGATCGCCCGGTCGCCGATGACGAAGACGCGCAGGTCGCGTCCGGGCTTCTTCACGAACTCCTGGACGTAGAAGACCGAGTGGATCGGCGACCCGAGGGCGCTCTTGTGCTCGATGACCTGGTCGGCCGACGGGCCGTCGTCGACCTTCGCCATCAGGCGTCCCCACGAACCGATCGCCGGCTTCAGCACGGCCGGGATACCCGATCTGGTCGACCGCCTTCGGGCGGCCTCGGGGGAGAGCGCGACGATCGTCCGGGGCGTCGGGATCCCGCGCTCCGCGAGCCGCAGCGAGGTTCGGATCTTGTCCCCGGCGAGGTCGACGACGTCGGGCGCGTTGACCGTCGGGACCCCGTAGTGCGCGAAGCAGCGGGTCGCGTAGACCGACCGAGTGTGGCTCACCGACCGGTTCATCGACGACGTCCGGGAGGTCCGCGGGCGCTTCCAGCCCGAACGTCACCTCGCCGTCGTCGAACCGCGCGGCCGGTATCCCCCGTGCTCCGCCGCCGCGAGGATCGCCTTCTCCTCGGGGCGGATGATTGTGTAGAAGACCCCGAGGCGGAACCCCTCACTCACCCCAATCCTCGGCTTCCCTCGGGGCGGGCTGGACCGAGAACGGCTCGGTCGCGGCGACTTCGAGCTCGGTTCCGCAGTCGCGGCACGGGAACACCTCGCCCAGGACCTTGTCGCTGTTCTCAACGCTGGCGGCGCACTCCGGACACTCCGTCATTTTCGTACCTCGTTCACGAGCTCCTCAACGCGCTCGACGCTTCGGGCGAGGGAGGAGAGGGAATCGGCGCGCTCGGTCGCACCGGGTGCGGGCGAGCGCCATCTGCTGAGCGAACGCTTTCGAGGACGGGGCCCCCGGGGGAAGTGCGGCGTTCCACCGCGGCGTTCGGGTCGAGTATCGAAACGATCTCGGGCCCCGACGGCGGGAAGGGCGGCGCGAAGTTCCGTCCGGCTCGAGGGTTCCCGTTCGCCCGGCGGACGATCGGACCCACCGTCTCGTGCGCCTCCCGGAACGGCACGCCACGCCCGACCAATGCTCCACGAGGTCGGTCGCGAGCATCTCGGGGTCCTGCGCGGCCGCCCGCAGGCGGTCGTGATCGAACTCCAGAGCGCCGACCAGCTCCACGCCAGCGCGGACAGGACCTCCTTGGCTGGTTGCGACCGCGTCGAAGAGGGGCGGCTTGTCCTCCTGGAGGTCGCGGTCGTAGGAGAGGGGCAGTCCCTTCAGGGTCGTCAGGAGCGCGACCAGATCGCCGATCGCCGCGGCCGCTCTTTCCACGGACCAGTTCGGCGACGTCGGGGTTGCGCTTCTGGGGCATCAGGCTGCTCCCGGAGCCGAGCGCGGGGGTTCGGTGCAGGAATCCGAACTCCTTCGAAGCGAACAGCACGATCTCCTCCCCGAGTCCGCTCGCATGGACGAGCGCGAGGGCGAGGTCGAACACGAGTTCGGCCAGCGGGATCGCGGTCGCTGACGGCGTCCAGCGAGTTCTCGAACGCCCGGGAGAACCCGAGACGGGCCGCGACGTAGTGGGGATCGATCGGCAACGTCGACCCGGCGAGCGCCCCGGCGCCGAGCGGGGAGACGCTCGCCCGCTCGGCGGTCGCGAGCAGCCGGTCGATGTCGCGGTCGAACCGCCAGAAGTGGGCGAGGAGGTAGTGGCCGACGGTCACCGACTGAGCGCGCTGTAGGTGCGTGTATCCGGGCATGGGCGTCGCCGCTTCGGCGGCGGCCTTCGCGAGAGAGCCCCCGTTCGAGCCCGACGAGCAGGCGCAGTGATCTCCGCGACGGCGCCCGCAGGTAGAGCCGCTCGTCGAGCGCGACCTGGTCGTTGCGGCTTCGCGCCGTGTGCAGCTTGCCGCCGACGGGCCGACCATCTCGGTGAGCCGGGACTTCGACGTTCGTGTGGACGTCCTCGAGCTCGGACCGCCACGGGAACGAACCGGCGGCGATCTCCCGACCGATCGCGCGAAGACCGTCCACGAGGGTCGCACCTCCTCGGCGGTGAGGATTCCCGTCCGGCCGAGCATCTCCGCGTGAGCGATGCTCCCCGCGAGGTCGTGCGCGAGAGAGCGCCCGGTCGACGGACAGCGAATTGAGGAATCGCCGCGGCGGGAGTGCGAACGTACGACGGCGGGGCTCGGTGCCTCGCCGACTGCGAAGTTTCGGTGGGCATGGCAGCTAGGGAGCGGGCTCCCGCGCCCGCGCGGCCGCCTTGGGCGTGGGGGCATCGAGCGCGGCCCACGTCCGCACGGGCAGCCCCCAGACGTAGATGAATCCCTCCGCCATCTCCTGCCGGAATCGGTCGCCCGCGGAGTACGTCGCGAGCCCGGCCTCGTAGAGCGAGAGCGGAGAGCGTCGGCCCGCGACCCGCGGGCCGAGCCCTTGAACAGCTTCATGGTGACCTCGCCGCTCAACCGTTCCTGGGTCGACCGAACGAACGCGTCCAGCGCGCCCGAAGCGGCGCGAACCAGAGCCCGTCGTAGACGAGCTGGCCGAATAGCGCAGCTCGACCGTCCGCTTGAAATCGAGAAGGTCCCGGGGAAGGACCATACGCCTCGAGCGCCTGGTGCGCCGAAAGCAGCACGGTCGCGGCCGGGCACTCGTAGACCTCCCGCGACTTGATCCCGACCACGCGGGACTCGAGATGGTCGATCCGACCGACGCCGTTGGCGCCGGCGACCTGCGTTCAGCCGGGCGATCAGCTCGTGGAGCGGTCGGCGTCACCCGTTGATCGCGACGGGACGGCCCTGGTCGAACTCGACCGTGACGTACGTCGGTGTCTCGGGGGCCCCCGAGCCGGTGAGCGGGTCCAGCCGTAGACCTCTTCCGGGGGCTCGACGGAGGGGTCCTCGAGGATCCCGCACTCGGCCGATCGGCCCCAGAGGTTCTCGTCCGTGCTGTACGGCGACGCCTTCGTCGCGTCCACCGCGATGCCCCGCTCGCGCGCGAAGGCGATCTCGTCCTCGCGCGTCATCTTCCATTCGCGGGCGGGAGCAGACCCCGCAGCTCGGGGGCGAGGCTCGCCGTCGAGAGATCGAACCGGACCTGGTCGTTTCCCCTTCCCGGTGCAGCCGTGCGCGATGAAGGAGGCACCCTCGTGACGCGCCACCGCGACCATGTGGCGGGCGATCAGCGGCCGGGCGAGCGCGGTGCTCAGAGGATAGACCCCTTCGTAGAGGGCGTTCGCCTGGAGCGCGGGGAGGATGAACTCCTCGGCGAACTCTCGCGTCGCGCATCGGCGACGTACGCCGCCGACCGCGCCGGACGCCTGAGCCTTGCGGCGAACCCGCTCGAGGTCGACCGGCTTGCCCGACGTCGACGGTCACCGCGACGACGTCGAGGCCCTTGGTCTCCCGCAGCCACGGGATAGCGACTGAGGTGTCGAGCCCGCCCGAATAGGCGAGCACGACCTTCTCGCGCGGCGTCAATGGTCTCCTGTACCGCGGTGCAGAGTCCCAGCACTGATTTATAGGATGTGACCGTCAAGCGACAGAGTTGGGCATGGTTGTCCAAATCTGGACATCTATGCCGGACGCAGCCCCCTCCATTGCGCGGACGCGTTCGAGAATACCTCGACGCCCACCCGGTGCCTGGCCGACGCGATCCGCGCCGGGGTCGCGAACCACTCGGCGGTGGCGCGCCGTGTTTCGGAAGACCTCGGGGTCCGCAGACCGAGGCCGTGATCGCCGCGTGCCGGCGATATCCGCGCGGCCGGGGCCAGTCGTTCGGGGAGGCGGGCATCCGTCGGGTACTGCGCAAGAGCCGCATCGAGACACGGACCAAGGTCGCGGCCATCACCGTGAGCCAGGGGGCCGACGTGCTCCAGCGCCTCGGAGACGTGGTGGAGGAGCTCCTGGACGAGAACCTGCTCTGCCGGGTGATCCAGGTCTCCCGGGGGACGGTCGATCCTGGTGGACGAGGACTCGATCCCGCGGGTGACCCGTACGGCTCCGAGAAGGCCAGCTCGTCGGCATTCGGAAGAACCTGATCGAGGTCGCGGTGACCGGCCCGGAGAGCATCGAAGAGACCCCGGGCCTGCTCCGGTTGCTGACCGGCGTCCTCTGGAGCCAGCAGATCAACATCGTCGAGGCACTGAGCTGCTACACCGACACGATCTTCCTGCTCGACCGCGCGGATATGGCCGCCGCCACCACCGTGCTCTCGAAGGCGCTCACGTGACCACGGCGAGATCTGGCAGCGAGTCGCGTTTCGCTGCGCGGCCCGCGAAGTGTTACTTTTTGTAAACACGACATAACGTCTTTATACGCCCCGGGGTACGGTCGCTCGTGGCGGGACCGAACTCGGCGGCGGCGGCCGAGGACCCGGAGCCGAGCCCCTGCGTGCTGGGGCCCCGGGAGCGGCGGGGAGCAGCCCTTCTGTTCGGCGTGATCTTCCTCGCCACCGCCCTCGGCTTTGCGCTGACCTTCCTCGTCGGCGCCGCGTACGGGATCTTCATCGGGCTCGGAATCCTTGCCTATACGCTGGGCCTGCGACACGGGGTCGACGCCGACCACATCTGCGCCATCGACAACACGACCCGCAAGCTGCTCCAGCAGGGGAAGAAACCCTACACCGTCGGGTACCTGGTTCTCGCTTGGGCACTCCACCATCGTCATGGGGATGCTCGTTGCCCTGGTCGTGGCCGCCCGGTTCATCGTCAGCTCCTACCCGACGTTCGCCGCCGTGGGGGCGGTCCTGGGGACCGCGATCTCGGGGGGCTTTCTCTACGTCATCGCGTTCATCAACCTGCTGATCTTCTGGGAGGTCTACCTGATCTTCCGGCAACTGAGGGCCGGCACTCTCGACAACGCGCGGCTCGAGGCCCAGCTGAACAGTCGCGGCTTCATGAACCGCTACTTCAACTGGCTCTTCAAGTTCGTCAACGAACCCTGGCAGATTTACCCGGTCGGGGTCCTGTTCGGCCTGGGGTTCGACACGGCCACCGAGGTGACGTTGATCGCCATCACGGTGACCGTGGGAACCGCGGCCGTGGGCTTTCCGCTCTGGATGGTGCTCGTCCTGCCGTTCATGTTCGCGTGTGGGATGGTCCTCACGGATACGTGCGACGGCGTCGGCATGCGCTACGCCTACGGCTGGGCGTTCGCGAAGCCGATTCGGAAGGTCTACTACAACCTCACCATGACCGTGATCTCGGTCCTCGTGGCGTTCGTCATCGGAACCATCGAGGTGCTGGGCGTGCTGGCGGCAGAATTCCACCTGAGCGGTGGACCGTTCGGTTTCTGGAACTCGATGGGCTGGCTGAACAATTCGTCCGGACCGTACGGGGTCGACGTGTGGAGGTACCTCGGGATCGGGATCGTGGTCCTGTTCATCGGGTGCTGGCTGATCGCGATGCTGATCTACCGTTGGAAGCACTACGAAGACATCGGGTTCGGTCCGACGTCGCCGCCGTCTCATTCATCCGAGTCGGGCTGATTCGGAGTCGCTTCGGATACCGATGACGGCGAAGGTCGTGCGTCTGGGCGTATCGCTCGAGCCGGCGCTGCTCGCGCTCTTAGACCGTTGGGTGCAGGAGCGCAACAGCCCGAGCCGATCGGATGCGATACGAGCCCTGATACGCAAGGAGCTCTCGGAACGAACGTTGTCCGACCCCGACGCCGACGCGCTCGGAGTCGTCGCGCTCCTCTACCGCCACGAATCGCCGAACGTTCTGCGCCGGCTGACAGCGGCGGAGCACCGATGGGGGGAGCACGTCCGATCCACGACCCACGTCCACCTCGAGGGCGACGCCTGCGCTCGAGATCGTCACCCTGCTCGGAAAGCGTCGGGAGATCGACCGCGCCACCGAGGACCTTCGGGGCGTCAAGGGCATACTGGAGGGGGAATCCCTCGTCACCACGCCCGCCGTCGCGGGGGGTCGAACGGGGCACCGACACCCTCACGACCACCCGCGGAGTTCGGGGTGGTCCTCATGGTGAAGCATCGACTTCCGCCCGCCGCGGACGCGCTCGCTCGCCTCGCGCTTGACCGCTTCCTCGCCGTACGGCCGGGCGAAGCCGTCACCATCGAAGCTTGGACGCACGGGCTACCGTGGGCGCTCCCCTTCGTCCTCGAGGCTCGCCGCCTCGGGGCCGAGCCGACCCTCGTGGTCGAGGACGAGGAGACGTTCTTCCGGTCGCTGGCCGGGAGGGCGCGCCGTCCCCCGGCCCAGGCACCGGTCGCCCCGGTGGTCTCCAGCGGACGTCTACGTCTACTTCGGGGGCCCGGAGCAGTTCCCGCGTCTCTTCGGCCTCCCGGGCGGGGACCTCGAAACGGTGCTGGCCCGGCACGGCCCGGGCTGGTGGGAGGCCGCGACGCGGGCCGGGCTTCGAGCGGCCCGCATGGGGATCAGCGTCGGCAACGGAGACGGCCGCGGAACGCTACGGCGTCGAATCTGGGAGCCTGGAGCCGCGAAATCCTGACCGCGAGCGGCGTAACCCCCAACCGGTTGCGGGCCCGGGGCGGGCGGTGGATGCGTCGATTATCCCGGGCCCGTGCCGGTCGGATCCGGCATCCGAACGGGACCGACCTCACGGTGGGTGTTCGGCCGCGCGGCATGATCCTGGAGGACGGCGCCGTCGATCGGGATGATCGGCGAGCGGGACGGTTCTGGACCCAGATCCCGACAGGATTCCTCGCGGTACCGATCCAGACGGGGAAGGCCGACGGATCCTGGGAGGCGAATCGACCCGTCTACGACCGCCTCGCCGACCCGCCGGTGGCCCTCGGAGCCCGATTCGAGTTCTCCCAAGGTCGGCTCCGCCAGTTCGCGTTCGATCGGGGGGGCGAACCGTTCGCCGCCGCGCGGGCCGCCGGCGGTCCGGGGAGCGACCTCGTCGGCGCGATCATCCTCGGGCTCAATCCGGGGATCGACCACGCCCCGGAGCTCGCCGAGATCGCCCTCGGTTCGGTGAGCGTTCTGATCGGGAACGATCGGGCCGTGGGCGGAAGGAATCGCGCGCGGTTCGAGTTCCTCTCCACGCTCGCGGGCGCCTCGGTCGATGTCGACGGTCTCCCTTGGCTGGTCGAGGGTCGCGAGCGCTCCGCCCGATCGTCCGCGCACGGAACGGCGACATCGCCGCCCCGTCGCCCGTCGCGCCGCTAGTGGGTCGGTGGGCTCGCGTCCGCGAGGACGTTTGTGCGCTTCGCGGGAGGGAGCCGGCGAACGAACGACGTCAGCATCTCGGCGGCGTAGTCCAGGTGCCGCGACGTGACCTGCTCGACGTTCACACCCAGCGGGACTCGAAGCCGGTCGTGCGCCGCGCGGGCCCGCACGGTCTCCCACACTTCGGTCGCCAGCGCCACCGCCTGCCCGAAGGCGTCGGTCTCGCCGTCGCGAAGCAGCCGGCGCTCCGCCTCGTCCGGAAGGTCGGCCCCCAACCACCGGACGAACTCGATGTCCGTTTCGTCCGCAACGGGGGCGAAACTGAGCACGACCGCCGCGGGCGTCATGGGCACCTCCCGGCAGAGCCGGTCGTAGGCCGCCAGCATGTCTCCGATCGCTTCGGACGAGAACAGCAGCTGGGTCGTGAAGAACGACGCGCCCGCCCGGGTCTTCAAGAGCATCCGGTGCGCCTCCCCCCGTCGCTGAGGGATCGCGATGTTCCCGAGCATCCCGTTATCCCGCGACAGAATGGGTCGCACGACGCGGTTGGCCTCGGCGACCGGCGGGCCGGGGTAGGGGATGAACCGGCTCGTCCCGCCGACGAGGACGGCGTTCCGAACGCCGCCGAGCACGGTTTCCTCGGCCCAGGCCTCGAGCGCCGAGTGGCTCTCGAGATGGGCCACCACCTTGTTGACCATCAGTTCGCGATCGATCCGTCCGGAGAGCGCCCGCGCGTAACTCCGCGGGTCCCCGGTACGGTACCGAGGACGTCCGTCGTGGTTCTCGTCGATGAGCTCGGGAACGTCCACGGCATCGATCCGTGGGATCCGCTCCACCAGACGCGCGACCTCATCGACCCGCTCCGCCGCCCGGTGGGCCGGGGTACGGCTCGACGGCGGTACGGGAGCGAAGAAGAGCGGGTGGGAGAGCAACGCTTCTGCGAGCGACCGCGCCATCTCGGGACATCGGGCGCCGCCCGTAAGCCGCGCCGGACCTCTCCGAGGGAGGGAGTGGTCCTAAACAGTTTGGGCGGAGGCGTGTCTTGCTCGACACACAACGTCGCGGCACGGCGAGCAAGAGGCCCCGGAAGGACGCTCCTGACCACGGGCCGCAGCAGGGCCCGGTTGCTCGTCCGCGAATCGGAGAAGCCCGCCTCGAGAAGCCATATGCGCCCCGGTCGTCTTCCCGTGACGTGAGCTCCCGGGGCGTCGCCGCGTGGCTTTCCCTCGCGCACCAGGCCGTTTCGCTGGAGGTCGAGTTCGGGCGACATGCTCTGGAGGCGCTCGTCGGGATCGCGGAGACCGTCGAAGAGTCGGTCTACGAGCCCGGCTCGCTGCTCGGAACGTCGCGCGGGGTGGCGTTCGCCCTGTCGAACCCACCGCTTCGGGCGGGCGCGTTCGCGGCGGTCCGTGTCGAGCTCAACGGAATCCGCGTACCCCCGACCGCGCTCTCTCTTCGGCCGGGCGAGGGGCAGCCCTGGACCTCTTCGAGCAGGATCTCGCCCGCGTCTCCGTTCGAGTTCCATCCGGGACGTCGCACCGAGGTCCGAGTCGAGCCGTTGCCCGCGCCCATCGGAGGTACCGTCCGAGTCCGGCTCGAATTGGAGAGCGCGGCCATCCCGCCCCTCGTCTGGTTCGAATTTCACGACACTGTCCGAGCAGGGCACCCGGCATGATGCCCGCCGTCCCGGAGTCGGTCACCCCCGGACCTCGCACCCGCCTCCTGAGGAGCCTGCGGTCCGCGGTCCTGATGGACGAGCGAGGAGACGTAGAGCTCCGGCGCGAGACCCGCGGCGCCGTCCTGGAGTGGGGCGGGGTCTACGGGCAGATGGTCCGCCTCACCGGGCCGTGGCGCGTGTCGATCGACTCCGACGAGGCAGCCTGCGACCTCCCGAGCACCCGGACCGCCTTCCGGCGGACGGGCGACCGTTACGAGAGCTGGCATCGGGTCGGGCGTCTGGCGGTCCACCAGGAGATCGTTCCGATGCTCGATGCGCCGGGGGCGGTCCGCGCGCTCCGGTTCTCCGTCTCGGACGGAGGCCCGGTGCGGACCGAGATCACGAGCTCGTTCGAGCCGTTCCTCCTTCCGGTCCTGGTGGAAGGGATCCGGCCAACGTCGTTCCAGGTCGAGACGCGGCCCGAGGAGCTTCGCGTGCGTCAACGGGCGTTCGCGCTCACGCTCCGCTCCGACGTGGTTCCCAGCCACCTGCTCCTGAACCGTGGCTCCTGGCTGGGGGGTCGGCTCCGTGGGGACGTTCGCGAGGTCGGGTCCACGTACGATCTCCTCATCGAACCCGGCGCGGAGAGTGAGCTCCGTGTCTCGATCGCGGGCGGCTTGCTGCGCGACCTGGATCCGGTGGACACGACCGCCGTCCGAGCGGTCCCGGACCCGGCCGCGGAAGCCGCCGAGTCGGAACGGCGGGAGGCGGCGTGGCGGGCAACGACCCCGGAGCTGCGGTTTCCGGCCGCCCCGGATCTCGAGCGGGCGTACGATCTCGCCCGGAGCTCCTTGCGCGCGCTGTACGCCAGTCCCGGGGAGGACCTGACCGGCCTCGTCGCCGGCTACCCGTGGTACTCCTCGATGTGGTGCCGGGACATCGCCTGGATGCTGCCGGCGCTGCTCTGGCTGGGCGACTTTGATTGGACGGCCCGATCGATCGGTTCGGTACTTCGGTTCCAAGCGCGCGCGGAGCTGGACGTCCTGGGAGGGGAGCTGGGCGAGCTGCCGATGCAGCTGAGCCCTGGCCCGATCTTCCTCTACGGAACCTCCGACACGACCCTCTACTACCCGGAGCTGGGGCTCCGGTTCGTGCGCCACTCCGGGGATCCCTCGTCGGCCGGCGCCTGGCTGCCCGCGATCACGCGGGCGATCGCGTGGGGACGCCTGCGCACCGACAACGCCACGGGCCTCCTGAGGAACGGTGGCGAGGCGGCCACGATCGCGGCCGCGACGTCCGCGTTGGCCCGCGTTCGATACGGCATCGACGCGCCCGACACTACGATCTGGGACTCCACCGACCGGCGCGATCACGCGATCGACGTTCAGGTGCTGTGGCACGGTGCCCTGGCGGCGGCCGCCGAGCTCCTGGCCGACACCGCGGACAGGACCCACAAGAGCGACCTGCGAACACTCGCGGACCGGACGGCGGAGTCGATCCGAACGCGGTACGTTTGGCCCGAGGAAGGGTATCTCTTCGATTCGATCCGCAAGGGAACGCCGGTCGCGCGGCTCCGCCCCAACGCCCTACGGGCCGTGAGCGCCGGTCTTGTGGACCTCGAGACCGGGCGGGCCGTGGTGGGCCGCGCGGCGCGGGAGGACCTCTCCACCCCGTGGGGGGTTCGAACCCTTTCGGCCCTCGACCCGGGGTTCTCGCCCACCGCCTACCACGACGGCCAGGTCTGGCCAATCGCTACGGCGTGGGCGGCCGACGCGGCCCTCGCCGTCGGGGAAACGGCACTGGGCCTCGATTTCCTGCACCGCATCGCGGCCCGGTACCTCGCCGAGGACGGCGAGGCGAACGAATGCTATCGGGGGGATCGGCCCGAGCCGTTCAACTCCTGCTTTCTGCTGGGGTTCAGCGTCGCCCCGTTCCTGACGGTGCTCTTCGAGCGCCTGTGGGGCCTTGCGGTCGACGCTCGGAAGCCTTGGCTTGGAGTATGCCCCCAGTTCCCGGCCGAATGGCCGTCGGCCTCCCTCGCCGGGCTCCGAGTCGGACCGGGGCGCGTGACCCTGGAGTGGACCCCGGGCTCCCTTGACGTCGCGTGGTCCGGTCCGGGCCCGCTCGAGGTCTCGGGGCACGTCGGTACGGTCCGCCTCGCGCCGGGCGGACGCGAGCGGCTGGCCATGACGTAGCGGGCGCTCGGGTCGCTTTCTTCATTAACCGGCGTTCTACGAGACCCGCGATGGGCTCCGCGATCGAGGTCCACGGGCTCGTCAAACGATACGACGACCTCGCCGCGGTCGCCGGCATCGATTTCGACGTCCCCGCCGGTACGGTGTTCGCCTTTCTCGGCCCCAACGGGGCCGGCAAGACCACTACGGTGGAGATCCTCGAAGGGCTGCGGCGCCGGACCGAGGGGTCGGTCGTCGTCCTCGGGCTCGACCCCTGGACGGACGGGGCGACGCTCCATCGCCGGATTGGCGTGATCCCGCAGGATTTCCATTTCTTTGAGAAGATCACCCCGAAGGAGGCGATCGAGTACTACCGGAGCCTGTTCGGGAGCGAGGCCGACCCGGGCAAGCTGCTGGCCCAGGTCGAATTGCTCGATAAGAGCGGGGCCCGGTTCGACACCCTTTCCGGCGGCCAGAAGCAGAAGCTCGGACTCGCCCTCTCGCTCGCGAACAACCCCGAGGTCTGCTTCCTGGACGAGCCGACGACCGGTCTCGACCCGCACGCTCGCCGGGCGATCTGGAACGTGATTCGGTCGCTGCGGAAGGACGGCCGCACGGTGTTCCTCACGACGCACTACCTCGAGGAGGCCCAGCTCCTCGCCGATCAGGTGGCGATCATCCACCGGGGACGGATCATCGCCTCCGGTACGCCCGACCAGATCATCCATGCGCACGGCCGCCCGGCGCGCTTGCGCGTCGTGGGGCCACCGGCCCTCGCGAGCCTCCTCACGAAGGAGCTGGGGGTCCGGGCCCGGTTCGAGGACGGCCGCATCGAGGTCGACCTCGTGGACAAGCGGGACGCCCTCCGCATCCTCGGGGCGATCGAGCGGAGCGGGCTGTCGTGGGACTCGTTCACCACGCACGAGGACACGCTCGAGGACGTGTTCGTCCGGATGGTCGGGCAGATGGACGACGGGGCGCTCAAGTCGGAGGTTCCGACTTGAAGCCGTCCCGGATCGGCGCCGACTTCCGCATCGTGTACCGGTCGTATTCCCGGAACCCCGTCGCGCTCTTCTTTTCGCTCATCTTCCCGATCATCCTGATCGGCCTGTTCGGCCTCATCTTCTCCAGCATCGGCTCGACCTCGGCGACGCTGGTGGTCCTGAACGAGGACCACAACTCCCACGACAGCCAGAAGTTCCTGAGCGCCCTGAACAACACCTCCGTGGTCTCGGTGAAGCTCGTGTCGGTCGCCCCCTCCGATTTCGCGGCGTGGCTGGGCCAGAACGACTACTCGGCCGGGATGATCGTTCCCGCCGGATTCCAGGGGAACGTCAGCAACAACACCACGACCAACTTGACCCTCTTCGTCAACCCGCAGGACTCGGCGACGGAGGGCGAGGTCCTGAGCGCCGTGCAGGGGGTTTCCGCGGCGTTCAACCTAGCGGCGAAGTGCGGCGGCGGGGCGAGCTGCACGCCGGTGATCGGGCTCGCGCCGCTGCGCAACGTGGGCAGCCAGGTCTACACCTACATCGATTACCTCATCCCCGGACTCATCGGGTTCTCCATCCTCACGAGCCCGATGTTCTCCTTGGTGGATGTCTCCTCCTCCTATCGGAAGGAGGGGATCTTCCGCCAGCTCTCCCTCACCCCGCTCACGCGCGCCGAGTGGCTCACCGCGCGCGTGGTCTGGTACATCGTGCTGACGTTCGCGGCCGCCGGCATCATGATCGGGACGGGGGTCTACGCGTTCGGGGCGCACGTCACCCTCTCGCTCGGGCTGATCCCGTTCTTGATCGTGGGCCCGTTCTTCTTCGTCTCCCTCGGAATGCTCTGCGGCACCGTCTCGAAGACCCCCGAAGCGGCGGCGCTGATCGGGAACATCGTCACGTTCCCGATGATGTTCCTGTCCGGGACGTTCTTCCAGGTCTCGAGCTTCCCGCCCGACCTCGCGGCGGTCGCTCACGTGCTTCCGCTCTACTACGTGATCGACGGGATGAACCAGGTAATGCTGTTCCAGAACACGACCCGCGCGCTCACGGACTTCCTGGTCGTCCTCGTCGCCTCGGTCGTCGTCTTCGCCCTGGCGGTGCGGTTGTTCCAGTGGCGGGACGAGCGATGAGCCCGCCCGCCCCGATCGACGGAAGCGCCTTCCGCCGGTTCATGGCCGGGTGGGCGACGGGCGTTTCCATCGTGACGGCGCGGCACGGCGAGCGGGACGCCGGACTGACCGTGAACTCGTTCCTCTCGGTCTCCCTGAACCCGCCGTCCGTCCTGGTCAGCCTCATGCACGACGTCGACACGCTCCCCGTCATCGATGCCAGCCGTGCGTTCGCGGTGAGCTTCCTCGCCGCCGACCAGCGGGTGCTCAGCGAGCGGTTCGCCCGCGCGATCCCCGCGGCCGAGAAGTTCCACGGACTCCCGGTGCACCGGGGCCCGACCGGGATCGCGCTCCCGGACGGGACGTTGGGCGCGGCCGAGTGCCGGGTCGTCTCCATGACGCCACTCTACGACCACGTACTGGTCGCGGCGGAGGTCGTTCGCCTCGAGGCGGGCCGGGACGTGCCCCCGCTCCTCTTCTTCCGCTCTGCCTACGGCGAGCCGGATCCCGAGGGCCGGCTCCAGCTGCCCCGCGCCCGACCGTAAGATCCGTCGCCGACCGCACCGGTCGGCGGGCGGGACTCGGGCCCGGCCCCGGAGAGCGGCGCTTTAACCCCCCCGACCCCTTCATCGGTCGATGCCGGCCGACGAGCGGGCGGTGCGCGTTGCGATCGTCGGCAGCGGCCCCGCCGGCCTCACGGCCGCCCTCTACTGCGCCCGCGCGGAGCTGAAGCCGGTCGTCCTCTCGGGCATTCCGCCGGGAGGGCAATTGCTGATCACCACGGACGTGGAGAACTACCCTGGTTTCCCCGAAGGGATCCAGGGACCGGAGCTGATCGACCGGATGCGCAAGCAGGCGCAGCGGTTCGGCGCGGAGTTCGTGGACGACGACGTCACCCGGGTCGACTTCTCGCACCGCCCGTTCCTGCTCCGGACCGGGACGCGCGGCTCGTTCCGCGCGGACGCCGTCATCGTCACGACGGGGGCGAACGCCCGGTGGCTGGAGCTCCCCTCGGAGATGCGCCTAAGGGGGCACGGGATCAGCGCGTGCGCGACCTGCGACGGTTTCTTCTTCAAAGGGCTCGAGCTCGCCGTGGTCGGCGGTGGCGACACCGCGATGGAGGAGGCCCTCTTCCTCACGAACTTCGCCACGAAGGTGACGATCATCCATCGCCGCGACCGGCTCCGGGCGAGCCCGATCATGCAGCAGCGGGCGAAGAACCACCCGAAGATCGCCTTCCTCCTGGACACCGAGGTCGTCGAGGTCCTGGGGACGGAGAAGGTCGCGGGGCTCCGGCTTCGCAACGTCCGCACGCAGGCGACGAGCGAGCTCACGGTCGGCGGCCTGTTCGTCGCGATCGGTTACGTCCCGGCGACCGGCGTCTTCCGCGGGGTGCTCGACCTCGACGAGAAGGGGTACCTCAAGGTCCACGACCACACGCTGACCAACGTCGAGGGCGTGTTCGCGGCCGGGGACGTCAACGACCACCGGTACCGTCAGGCGGTGAGCGCGGCCGGGGCGGGGTGTATGGCGGCGATTGACGCCGAACGGTGGCTCTCCGAACAGCCGTCCACGCCGGTGCGTCCCGCCCCTGCTCGGTAGGCTTTAATTACGTTCTGCCCGGTGGCACGACCGGGCCGCCCGCGTGCCGAGCAAGAAGAGCCTCCACATCGAATCCTCAGGGCAGCTCTGCATCTACTGCGGGGCGTGCGTCGGGATCTGCCCGCTCAACTGCATCTACCTCGACGAGACGCGGATCACGTTCGACGAACGGGTCTGCACCCGGTGCGAGATCTGCGTGAAGGCGTGCCCGGTCGGCGCGATCGAGATCGACTGAAGGGACCCGGACGGGAGACGCATGGTCCAGAACCTGAAGACCGACGTGCTCGTCATCGGCGCCGGCCCCGCGGGCAGCATGACCGCGAAATGGGCCGCGAAGCACGGCGCGAAGGTCGTGATGATCGAGAAGCGGCAGGAGATCGGCAGCCCGGTCCGCTGCGGCGAGGGAATGAGCAAGGAGTGGCTCAAGGAGGTCGAGATCAAGCCCGGCCGCTGGATCAACGTCGAGGTCGAGGGCGCACGGATCTACTCCCCCTCCGAGAAGGTCTTCGAGATCAACGAGAAGCACGCCGGCAACGAGGTCGGGTACGTCGTCGAGCGGGACGAGTTCGACAAGCAGCTCGCGATCGACGCGGCGAACGTGGGCGTGGAGGTCCTTCTCAAGACGGCGGCCACGTCGCTCCTCAAGGAGGGGAACCGGGTCGTCGGCGTGAAGGCGAAGGCGTTCGGCGAACCGTTCGAGATCCGGGCCCCGGTGACGATCGGCGCGGACGGGTTCGAGAGCCAGGTCGGACGGTGGGCGGGGATCCCGACGAACATCGCCATGCGCGACATGGATACGTGCCTCCAGTACCGGATGACGAACGTCGACTGCGACGTGCGCTACTGCGATTTCTTTCTGGGCAAGGTCGCCCCCGGCGGCTACGTCTGGATCTTCCCGAAGGGGGAGGGGCTCGCCAACGTCGGGATCGGTGTCCAGGTGAGCCAGGTGTCGAGCCCGGCGGACGCGCGCACCTACCTCGACCGGTGGATCGAAAAGCACCCGGGGTACGCGAAGGGGAAGAAGATCGACATGGTCGGCGGCGGCGTCTCCATCTCGGCCCCGCTGAAGCAGACGGTCGCGGACGGGATCATGATCGTCGGCGACGCGGCCCGGATGATCGACCCCCTCACCGGCGGCGGGATCGCGAACGGATGCATCGCCGGGAAGATCTGCGGCACGGTCGCGGCGGAGGCGGCGGCCACGGGGGACGTTTCGAAGGAGTTCTTCCAGAAGTACGAGAAGGGCTGGCGGGCCCGGCTCGAGGAGAAGCTCTACCGCAACTGGCTCGCGAAGGAGAAGCTCGTCACCCTGAGCGACGAGACGTTCGACAAGCTCGTCGACGCGCTCGCCGGGGTCCATCTCGAGAAGCTCAACGTCCACAACATCCTGCGCGCGGTCCACGAAAAGTACCCCGAAGTGACGAAGGAGTTCGAGGCGTTCCTCTGAGCGCCCCGACCGACCGCTGATGCCCGGAGCCCCGAACCGCCCGCCCGAGGCGACCCCGCCGCCGCCCCCGGTCGTCGTGACGGCGCCCGACCGCAAGGTGCTCCGCCGGCTCGTCCCCACGCACGTGACCCTCCTCCTGGACACCTGGAAGGGCCCGCTCTCCCCCGACCTCGTCGTTCCGTTCGAGAAGGCCGAGACCGCGTTCGCCGCGTCGGACTTTCCGGCCGCGACGTCCGCGCTGGACGTGCTCTCCGTTCGGTTCGCCGAGCCGCGGTGGCCGACGATCCCGGAACCGTTCAAACTCCTGCGGGTCCCGATCCCGGCCCCGATGCCGCCCTCTTGGGACCCGGAGCACGCCCTGCCGGCGCCCGATAAGGACGTACGACGGGCGCGCAAGGAGGCCGAGACCCAGCTCGCCCTGGCCACCGGCTGCGTGGCGTGGGCGGCGCAGCACGGGGTCGCCGCGGACGACCTGAAGCCCCTCCTCGACAGCGCTCGAACGGCGCTCGACGCCGGCGGGGTTCCCCCGGCGTTCCACGAGGGAATCGACGCCCTCTGGACGGCCTTGCGTCCCCGACTTCCGCGGCCGAAGGGCTCCGGAGCCCGTGCCGCGCCCGTGACCGCCCCGGAGTCCGAGCCCGAGGAAGCCTGACGTCGTAGCCGCCCCGCCGGCGCCCGGTTCCACGCGGACCCGTCGGGGCGAGCCGCCGAGACGTTAAGGCGGCGGGCCGGGTCGGGGGATGCCCATGGCGCCATCGCGATTCGGGACCTTCTCCATCGTCGCGCACGACCCCGCGACCGAAGCGTGGGGCGTTGCCGTCCAATCGAAGTTCATCGCCGTCGGCGCGGTCGTCCCGTTCGCCGAAGCCGGCGTGGGCGCCGTCGCGACGCAGGCCCTGGCCAACGCGACCTACGGCCCGGAAGGGTTGGCCCTGCTTCGGAAGGGGGAGTCCGCCGAGGAGGTCGTGCGTCGCCTCACGAGCGCGGACTCCGGCCGGGACGAACGGCAGCTGGGCGTCGTGGACGCCAAGGGACGGGCCGCTTCGTTCACCGGCTCGAAGTGCCTCGACTGGGCCGGCCACGAGGTCGGGACGGGGTTTGCCTGCCAGGGGAACATCCTCGCCGGACCGGCGGTGGTCCGCGCGATGGCCCGGACGTACGAATCGACCCGCGGCGACATGCTGGACCGGCTCCTCGCCGCCCTCCTCTCCGGACAGCGCGAAGGCGGCGACCGCCGCGGCATGCAGTCGGCCGCGCTCCTGGTCGCGAAGAAGGGCGGTGGGTACGGCGGGGTCAGCGACCGCTGGGTCGACGTCCGCGTGGACGACCACCCGCACCCGATCGAGGAGCTACGACGGGTCTTCCGGCTCTACGACCTGACGATGCTCTCGCGGGAGGACCCCGCGACGCTGCTACGGATCCAGGGCGAGACCGCCGCGACGCTCCAGCACGACCTCGGCGTCCTGGGCTACTACACGGGGCGGCTCAACGGCTCCTGGGACGCGCCCAGCCAGGCGGCGTTCGCCCGGTTCATCGGCGAGCACAACTTCGAGAACAAGCAGCGCGAGGACGGAACCGTCTGGCCGTCGATCCTTGCGTACCTCAAGGAGCGCGCCGCCCAGGAGGTCGAGCGCCGCACCCGCACGGCGCCGATCGTCCCGGGCGCCCTCGACCGAGGTCCCGGGGCGTTGCCCGGAGGAGGGTCCGCATCGGCGCCGCCCGCGCCCAAGCACCCTCGGTCCGGGTGACGGTCGTCGTCCGGCGCCGGTGCCGATCTCCCGCGGCGGCCCGCGCGCTGCGCGAGGCGGTCCAGGCCGACACGCCCGACTTCGTACGCCTCCTCGTCCGCGGGTCGACCCTCACGATCCGGCTCGAGGCCGCGTCCGCGGCGAGCGCCCGGGCCACCCTGGACGACCTCCTCGCCTGCCTCGGCGCGGCCGAGCGGGCTACCGGTAGGACTGTCTGATCAGCTCGCCAGCATCCGCGCGAGCGGCTCCGCGAGGAGGGGCACCGCCTCCTCGACCGATCCCACGATCCCGACGTCCACGTCGTGGAACAGCGGGGCCTCGGGATCCGGATTGACCCCGAGCACCGCGCGGGCCCGCTTCCAGCCGATCATGTGGTTGGCCGCTCCCCGCACCCCGAGCAGCACCGCGAGTCGGGGGGCGAGGAACCGCCCGGTCAGCCCGACCTGCATCTGTCGGGGCACCCAACCCGCGTCCACCGCGCGTCGCGTCCCCGTGAGCGAGGCGCCCCAGGCACGAAGGGTCGGCTGGAGCCGGGCGATCCCGTCCGGACCTCCGACGCCCATGCCGACCGCCACGACCACTTCGGCCCGCTCGATCGGGGGGCCCGCCTCCACCTCGCGACCTTCGGCTTCCCGAACGACCCGCACCGGGACCCGGGGAACGCGGTCGGAGCTCCATCGCATCCCCCCACCGGCGCCCGGTCGAACCGAGGGAACGAACGTTCCGGCCCGGACCGTCGCCAACCCGGGTCGGGTGCGCGTACCGGATCCTCGCGAGGGTCCGCCCGCCGAAC
The DNA here is from genome assembly GCA_963804505.1 of uncultured Thermoplasmata archaeon. Classification (GTDB taxonomy): domain Archaea; phylum Thermoplasmatota; class Thermoplasmata; order Lutacidiplasmatales; family UBA184; genus Lutacidiplasma. Next base: position 315,047 of record CAWDQP010000010.1, on the reverse strand, counting down.
GATGGCTTCGTCCAGACGATCGTCCCCTCGGGCGCGACGCGCGCGGCGACCGCGTCGCCCACGAGCCCGAGACCGCGATGCGCGGCGACCTGGCCCGAGACCTCCCGGCCGAACGGATCGCTGAGAAACACGACCGACCCGATCTCGACGCGGGTCTCGAGCAGCCGCTCGATCGCCAACGCCGCCGAACCCGAATCGATGTCGTGTGCGGCCATCTCGAGAAGATGCCCCGACAGGGCGCCCGCGACCTCGAGGCGGAACGTCTGCGTCCTCGGACGGTGGCGGCCCCACCCAGACCGCGGAGGGCCAGAACCCCGGGAGGGCGCGTCGGACCTCGGAGATCGTTCCGAGCGACTCCACGTCGAGCGAGCCGTCGCAGCCAGTGGCCAGGACGGCCACCTCGCGGCGCGGGTCGAGGCGAGACGGAGGCGCCGGGATCTCCGTCGGAGGCTCCGCGCGCCGGGACGAGGAGCGGGCGAAGCGCCGCCAGCGCGCTCCGTACCCGGTCCTCGACCGCACCCTCCGCGAAGAGGCGGGTGGAACGGGTCGGGGCGGCGTCCACCACCGCCTCCACGACCGTCGGCGAGCCCTCGACACCGACGAGCGTCCGGTCGATCCCCAGCTCGACCGCTCCCACCACCTCGACCGCCCCCTCGGGAAGAGCCGCGAGAACCGCCGGATCGGGTCGGAGCGGCTTCGCGATCTTCTCCCCCACGGCCACGAGGAGCGGAGGCTCGGCGCGCACCCGAGCCCAGCCGAGCGGCGTATCGACCTCGATGGACAACCGCTTGCCGTCCGCCGTCCGGGCGATCGCCCGGCGCCGGTCACGACCGGGATCCCGAGCAACCCGGCGACCTCGGGACCGACCTCTCCGGTCTCGCTGTCCGTCGTCCGGGCGCCCGCGAGAACCAGGTCCCGACCGATCGGGCCGATCCCGCGCACCAGCGCCCGGGCCGTGGCGAGCACGTCGGAGCCGGCGAGCATCGGGTCCGAGAGCAGCCGGACCCGGTCCGCGCCGACCGCGCGCGCCTCCCGAAGGGCCGGGCAGCGCGTTGGCCGGCCCCATGGAGACGACCCGAACGCTCTCGCCGGGCCGCCGCATCTCGAGCGCGACGCGCAGGGCCCGTTGGTCGAACGGGTTGAGAAAGAGCTCCGCCCCCTCGCGGACCACGGTCCGGCGATCGGGGTCGAAGCGCAGCGTCTCGAGCGCCGGGACGACCTTCGCGAGAACGACGTAATCCATGGGGAGAGCGCTCCGAAGAAGGAGGGGGCTAAGAGGCCGCCTCTCTTCCTCCCGGTGTGGACGCACCGCCCGGCGGCGCGCGGAGCGATACCTCGCCCGCGGCCGTCCCGCGGTACGCCCTGGGCGTAGGGATCACGGTCCTCGCGATCGTCAGCCAGTACTTTGTACCGGAGCTTCTTCCGGCCGCGCGCGGGGTCTACGACAGCACCGCGGGCGATTTGCTGGTCGTCTACGGCATCCCGGTCGTTGCGTTCTCGCTGCTGGTCGGGGCGGGACCGCTCCGGCGGTGGAGGAACCGGATGGGCACGGCGGCCTGGGAGGGGATGCGATGGTACGGCGGGCTCTCGCTGCTCGCGCTGTTCGTCACCCTCGTTCTGACCATCGTATACGCCGCGGTCGATCCGAGCGCGCTCCAGCTGCTGAGCCGAACCCCTCCGCCGGTCCTCGCGGCCCAGTCGGACCCGTGGTTCTGGGTGGGGTTCTCGTTCGTCATCGGGGCGGTCGAGGAGACGATCTTTCGGGGGTGGATCTTCGGGTTCTGGCGCACGCGCGCGGCCTCGTGGGTGGTTCCCGCGGTGTGGACCAGCGTACTGTTCGCGGGGGTGCACCTCTACTACGGCACGACCTACGGGGTCGCCGCGCCCCTGATCTTCCCGACCCTCTTCCTCATCGGGTTCGCCTTCGCGGCGACGTACCAGGTCTCCTCGGGGAACCTGGTCGTGGTCGCGGTCCTCCACGGTGCCTACAGCACGTCGGCCTTCCTTTCCCTGATCTCCCCGAGCGAGGGCGCGGTGGCGCGGTACCTGCCGGTCCTGGCGGGGGCCGTGATCGCGCTGATCTACTATCTCGGTCCCGCGTCCGGGCCGCCGGCCGGCCCCGCACCCCCCACGCCGGATCCGCGTTGACACCGGCACCTCGCCGCGGCGCCAGGGCGAGCCCGGTCCCGAGAGCGGGCGGGGTGCCGAAACGCCCCGTCAGCATCAAGAACGGGGCTCCGTTCGGCCGGCGATGACCCCCACGGACGCGGAGATCCGTTCGATCCTCGAGAACGCTCGGACGATCGCGGTCGTGGGCCTCTCGGACAAGCCCGACCGCGACTCGAACGAGGTCGCCCGATACCTGCAGTCCCAGGGATACCGCGTGGTGCCGGTCAACCCGATGCTCTCGGAGGCCTTGGGGGAGCGCGCGTACCCGTCGGTGTCGGCGATCCCCGCCGACGTCTCCGTCGACATCGTGGACGTCTTCCGACGGAACGACCAGGTGCCTCCGGTGGTCGACGAAGCGATCGCCCGCCGGGTGCCGACCGTCTGGATGCAGCTCGGCGTAGAGAACGCCGACGCGGCCACCAAAGCTCGGGGCCACGGGCTCACCGTCCTCGAGAACCTCTGCATCATGGTCCAGCACCGACGCCTGGGAATACGCCCCAAGGGACCCGGCTGAACGAACATGTCGGCGAGCCTCTCTCCGCCGCTGCCTTCGTCGACGACCTCCGCGGTCCCGGCGCCGCGGCGCCGCGCGAGGGTGCAATCACCGACCGCGGCATCGTCCGCCGCGACAGACTCCGGGCCCAGAGCTGGGAGCTGAACGGGACGGGAAAGGTCCTGGGCGAGACGAACGTGGACGATCTCCGGGCCAAGGGGACCCTCGTCGTGGGGGGCGCGCTCGTGGCCGGCCGAGCGACGGTACGGGGGACCCTGGACGTGGGCGGCCCCACGGAGATCCGGTCCTCGCTCTCGGTCGTCGGAAGGTTCCGGGCCGCCGGGTCCGTCCACGCCGCGGAAGCGGATCTCGCCGGTACGGTGAAGATCGTCGGGGAACTCCGGATCGACCAATCCCTTCGGGTCCGCGGGTCGTTGTGGGCTCCCGCGCTCCAAGCGGGGCAGGTTTCGCTCCGGGGGGAAGTGCGGATCCCCGGGAAGGTCTCGGCCCACCACGTGAGCGCGGACCTAGAAGGGGACTCGTCCCTCGGCACGGTCGAGGCCGAATCGGTACGGCTGGAGGCGCGGGCGACCAACCCGCTCGCGGCCCTGCTCGGCCACCGGGTCGCCGTCTCGGTGGAGCGGATCGAGGCGGAGACGGTGGAGCTCGCGGCCGTCGACGTGCGGTTCGTGCGCGCGAAGAGGATCACGCTCGGACGCGACAGCCACGTCGGTGCGTACGAGGGGACGGTCGTCCGGGCCCACCCTTCCAGCCGCGTCGGGCCCGAGTCCCGGTCCCCGCCACCCCCCGGACTCTCCCGCTGACCCCGCCCGGCCGACCCACGTCGGCCTTTATTCCCCGCTCGGCGTCGCGCTGGCCCGTGACGCCCGAGGCGGAGGAGACCGGAGCACCGTCCGCGGTGCAACTGCAGGCCCGGGTGCTCACCTACTGGGAAGATACCGGCGTCCCCGCGCGGGCCGTGGCGGGGTCGCCGAACGGACCGGTGTTCCGATTCACCGAAGGACCCCCGACGGCCAACGGGCCGCCGCACGTCGGCCACCTGGTTGCGCGGGTCCTGAAGGACGTCCAGCTCCGGTACCGCCGGATGCGCGGATTCCGCGTCGTGAGCTCGATGGCCGGGTGGGATTGCCACGGCCTCCCGGTCGAGCTCGAGATCGAGAAGCGGAACGAGCTGCGGTCGCACCACGACATCGAGGCGTTCGGGGTGGAACGGTTCTGCGACGCGTGCCGGGCCGACACGCTGCGGGTCGCCTCGGTGTGGCAGGAGATGAGCCGACGGCTGGGCTACTGGCTCGATTACGAGCACGCGTACCGAACGATGGACCCGCCGTTCGTCGAGAGCGTCTGGTGGTCGCTCAAGACGCTCTTCGACCGGGGGCTTCTCGAGAAGGGACACTACGTGCTGCCCTACTGCCCGCGGTGCGAGACGTCGCTCTCCTCGCACGAGGTCGCCCAGGGGTACCACGAGACCACCGACCCGTCGGTGACTGTCCGGTTCCCGCTCTTGGACGCGTCCGGGCCGGCGTCGCGACCTGCTGGTCTGGACCACCACGCCGTGGACGCTCCCCGCCAACCTGTTGATCGCCGCGCGCGCGGACATCGAGTACTCGGTCGTGAAGGGCCCGGCGGGTATCGAGGTCGTCCTCGCGTCCGCGGCCGTGTCCCGCTACTTCCCGGACGGCGCCGAAGAGGTTGCGCGCGTCACCGGTCGCGAACTCGCCGGATCGACGTATCGGCCCCCGTTCGACACGCCCGGGCCCGGCGTGGGGCGGTACCGCGTCGTCCTCGACGATTTCGTCACGGTCGAGGAGGGCACGGGGTTCGTCCACGTCGCGCCGAGCTTCGGCCCGGACGACCTGCGGATCGGGACGCGCGAGCGGGTCGGGGTGTTCGACCCGCTCGACGGACGGGGCCATTTCACCGACCGCGTGCCCCTGGTCGCGGGGAAGGCGTTCAAGGCGGCCGACCCGATCCTCAGCCGGGACCTCGAGGACCGGGGCCTGCTCTTCCGCTCCGAGTCGCTCCGCCACACCTACCCGTTCTGTTGGCGGTGCGATTCTGCGCTGCTCTACCGGGCCCTCGACTCCTGGTTCGTCCGGAGCTCCCGGGTTACGGAGGCGCTCGTGCGGCACAATCGCGCGGTCCGCTGGATCCCGGCGAGTTACCGGGACGGGCGGTTCGGCAACTTCCTCACCGAGGCGAAGGACTGGGCGCTCTCGCGCAGCCGCTACTGGGGGACCCCGCTGCCGATCTGGGTCTGCGACGCGGGGCACGCGACCTGCGTGGGGAGCTTCTCGGAGCTGGCCGAACGGGCGACCTCCCCGCTGCCCCAACCGTTCGACCCGCACGGGGTGACGGTCGACCGGCTAACCCTGCGATGCGCCACCTGCGGGCACGACGCCCGGCGGGAGGCGTACACGATCGACGCCTGGTACGACGCGGGCGCCGCGCCGTTCGCGCAGTACCACTACCCGTTCGAACCCGGTCCGTTCGACCCGCACGGCCCGCTCGACTACATCGCCGAAGGGCTCGACCAGACGCGCGGCTGGTTCTACACGTTGCTCGTGCTCGCCGTGACGCTGTTCGACCGGCCGGCGTACCGCACCTGCGTCACGACCGGGCTCGTGCTGGACGAGTCGGGGCGGAAGATGTCGAAGTCGAAGGGCAACGCCCTCGAACCGCTGACGACCCTCGAGCGACTGGGGGGCGACGCGGCGCGGTGGGGGTTCCTCGCCCTCGACTACACGGAGCCGATGCGCGTCAGCGAGGCGAGCATCGAGAAGGCCGCCGCCCGGACGATTGGGACTCTGCGGCACGTGGTCGCGTTCCACTTGGACAACGCGCGCGCCGACAAGCTCCCGCCGCGCCGCGACCCGCCCTACCCGCCGGGGGTGCTCGACCGGTGGCTCCTCTCCCGCCTCGAGGGCACCCGGGTCGAGGTCGAGCGATCGCTCGAGTCGTTCGACCCGCGCGACGGGGCCACCGCGATCCGGAGCTTCGTGGACGACCTCTCGACATGGTACCTTCGCCGCTCGCGTCCGAGGTTCTGGGGCGAGACGACCCACACCGATCGGGAGCACGCGCACGCGACGCTCTCCTACGCCCTCCTCGGCCTCGCGAGAACGGCGGCGCCCCTCCTCCCGTTCACGGCGGAGTGGGTCCACCAGGAGGTCGGGGGGGAGGGATTCTCCTCGGCCGAGCGGTCGGTCCATTTCACCGCGTGGCCGTCGGAGCTCGCCGCGAGGGACCCGACGGTCGAACGGGGCATGGAGGAGCTCCGCCGCCTGGTGGAGGTCGGACGCGAGCTCCGGCAGCGGGCCGCGGTCAAGGCACGCGTGCCCCTCCTCGAGCTGGTCGTCTTCGGCGCGCCGGGCCCGGATCTCGCCGCGTTGGGGGAGGAGGCGACCGAGCTCCTCGCGAGCGAGCTCAACGTGCGGCGCGTCGTTCGGATGGCCGCGACGCTCCGGACCCAGTACCCCGATTCCGACTGGGTCGTCCGGGAGGACGGCGGGGTTCCGGTCGCGGCGCTCCCGCGGCGGCCCACCGAGGAGCTCCTCGAGGAGGGGCTCGCGCGGGAGGTCGCTCGCCGGCTCCAGCAGCGGCGGAAGGAGCTCGGGCTCCTCTACAGCGAGCGGGTGCGCGTCGCGATCGCGGTCGAGGGGCCCCTGCGCCGGGCGGTCGAGCCCCGGCGGGAGGCGCTCGCGAAGGAGCTGCTCGCCGATTCGTTCGAGCTCGCGAGCGGCCCGCTCCCGCCCGGCCCCGGCACGACGACCTGGGAGTTCGAAGGGTTCACGTTCTCGGCGCGCGTCGAGCGCGCGGCGCCGGCGGCTCCTCGCTGACCCGCCGGACCGGTCCCTCTGGCTCCGTCTCGGCGAAGATCTCGGCCTCGAAGCGACGGATCCGGACTCCGGGCTTGTGCCAGGCGCCCCGCGGGAGACCCGCCTTCTCGCACGTCCCGTCCAGGAACTCCTCCGCGGACCACCCTTGCTCCGGTGCGACCTGGGGAAGAAGGAGGCCGCGGTGTCCGCCCGCGTCCACGATGAGACCGTCGCGCCCGACGCGGATCGCGTGCGCGATCGCCTCGGCCCCGGTCGCCTCGACCGGGACCGGCAATGTCAGGACGGAGACCTCGACAATCAGGCGCCCCAGCTCTGCCGCCGCGACCGGGGGGAAACGAGGATCGTCGAACGCGGCCGAGACGGCCGCGTCGGCGATCGCACGGCCCAGCGGGAGGACCGGCATCGGGTAGCCAATGCAGCCGCGCAGGCGCCCGTCCGGGTGGCGTTTCAGCGTGACGAACACGCCGCGGGGTTGCTCGAAGACGTCGGGTCCGGGGGCGACAGGGCCGGTCGGGCTCCGCCGGCCCAGCCTCTCTCCGATGGACCGGCGGGCCCAGCGAACCGCGGCCTCGCCCGCCCCGTCGTCCAGCACGGGTCGGGGATCGGGAGCGGCCCCAAAGGGGCTTCGGAGGTCCGGCGGACCTTTTATAGCGGGGCCCGGTCGGCGGCCTCCCCATGCCGTTCCCCGAAGCGGTCGAGCGCCTGCTCAACAAGAAGATCTGCATGAACTGCTCCGCGCGGAACCCGCCGAAGGCAGTGCAGTGCCGACGGTGCGGCTACAAGGGGCTGCGCGTGAAATCGCGCGAGCGCGCCGGCAAGACGGCGTAGAGCGCCGCTCAGGGAGCGGGGCCCGGACCGGGTCCTGCGCCGAACGGGACCGGCGGTCCCTGGCGCGTTTCCCGGGCTACGGCGAGCCGCTTCTCGGCGAGGAACATCAGGTTGTGGATCCCGTCCCGCCAGCTCTGGAGCTTCGGGGGGCCCGCACCGCTCCCCGTACTCGATCGGAACCTCGAGGAATCGAAAGCCCCGGAGCACCGCTTCGATCTTCAGTTCCTCGCTGAGCGCCATCCCGTCCTGCGAGAGATGGACGCGGTCGAGGACCGCCCGCCGGAACACCCAGAACCCGCTCTGGCTGTCCGCGATCGTCCCGCCCGGGAGACCCTTCAGGAACCGGTGGTAGAGCGACGCGAAGGATCAGGTTGAGGACCCAGTTCCCGATCCGGTGCTCGGTCGTCATCGAGCGTCGGGTGACCTAGGCGATCCGGTCGCCCGTGAGGAAGTCGATCTTCTCGTCCCGGAGCCGACCGGACGAACTCGGGGATCCTCGCGACCGGATACGTCCCGTCCCCGTCCGCCGTGGCCAGGATCTCCCCCTTAGCCTCGGCGAACCCGGTCTTGTAGGCGCGTCCGTACCCCCGGCGCCGCTCGACGACGACCCGAGCCCCCTCCGCCGTGGCCAGCTCGCCGGTCCCGTCGGTCGACGCCCCGTCGACGACCAGGACCTCCCAGTCGATCGGGTCGTCGCGGAACAGGGTGCGGTTCGCCTCCTCCGTGGCGGTGCGGAACTGCCGGAGCACCGGGCCGATCGAGACGGCCTCGTTGAGGGTCGGGATCGACGAGGGTCGCGCGCATGGGGGGACGGAAGGGAGCCCGCCGCCCCCTTAAACGGGCTACGGGTGCTCGGCGGCGCTACGACGCCGCACGCACCGCCCGGCGGACCCGTCCTCGGCCCGCACGACGTCACGGGAGCTTTCCGACGACCGCGGACGTGGGGATCTGGGCGACCGGCCCGGACGCGGCGGCGCTGCTGGAGGAACTCGGCCTCGCGCTGTACGGGCTCATGACCGACCTCCGCGGGGTGCGCCCGAGGGAGGTGCGCTGGGTCCGGGCCGCGGCGGACGACGGGCCCGGACTGGTGGTCGCGTTCCTCGGGCAGCTGCTCCTTCTCGAGGAGGACGACGGGTTCGTCGGCCGCTCGATCGAGGCGACGGTGGGGGGCGACCCGCCGCGCACCGTGCGCGCCCGAGTCCGCGGGGAGCCGTTCGACCCCGCCCGGCACGTCGCCCGCACCGAGGTGAAGGCGATCACCCTCCACCGGCTCGTGTTCGATCCTGGGCGCGGACGGGCCCGCGCGATCGTCGATATCTAGACCGGCGCCTACGGCATCCGCTCGACGAGCGCGCGGAGGGAGGCGCCCGGACGCGGGCAGCCGGCCCGCCTTGCCCAGGATCCGCTCGAGGCCCGCGAACACCGCGAAGAGGTCGGGCCAATCCGCGATCCCCATGTGCCCGATCCGGAAGATCTTCCCGACGAGCGCTTCCTGGCCGCCCTGGACGAGCACGTTGTACTCCCGCTCGAGAACCTTCCGCACCTCGGCATCGCCCAGACCCGTCGGGTTGTGGATCGCGGTCACCGTGTCGGAGGCCCAGCGGCGATCCGGGAACAGCTGGAGCCCGAGCGCGTCGACCGCGGCCCGGGTGGCGTCGGCGAGCCGGTGGGTCCGAGCGAGCCGCTGCTCGAGCCCCTCCTCCTTCAGGATCAGGAGTGCTTCGCGCAGCGCGAGGAACAGCGGGACCGCAGGGGTCCACGGCGTGTCGTTCTTCTCGATCGACTTGAGATGCTTGCCGAGGTCGAGGTAGAACGCCCGCGGCTGGAGCGCCGCGACGGCCCGGTCGGAGAGGTGGACCAGCGCGAGGCCGGCCGGCGCAGCCAGACCCTTCTGCGAGCCGGCGACGACGGCGTCGATCCCCCACGCCTCGATCGGAACGGGGATCCCCGCCACCGCGCTGATCCCGTCCACCAGGAACAGCGCCCCGGAGGCCCGCACGGCCGGCGCGATCGAGGCGAGGTCGTTGACGAGCCCCACGCTCGTCTCGTTGTGCACGGTGCAGACTGCGCAGACGTCCCCCTTCGCGAGCTCGGCCAGCACGGCCTCGGTCGGGAGGGGCTGGCCCCACGGCGCGGTCAGGGTCGTGACGTTCTTCGAGACGCGCCGAACGAGGGCGTCGGTCCGCTGGCCGAAGTTCCCGTTCGAAACGACCAGGGTTCGGCCGTCCGACGGGACGAGCCCCGAGTACACGGCTTCCAGGCCGGCGGTGCCGCTCCCGGTGAGAATCACCTGGTGGCCCCGCGCGCCGAACAGGACGGGCAGGAGCTCGCGGATCTCCTGGACGACCCCATGGAAGAAATCGCCGCGGTGGTTGACCGACGGCATCGACATCGCGCGCAGCACGCGGGGATGGATCCGGACCGGTCCGGCGATAAGGAACGTGTCCGTCTCGGGGTCGAACGTCATCGTGCGCCTCCGGCCGGTGCGACGAGCGAAGCGAGCGGCTCGCCCTTGAGCGCGCGGAGCACCTCGTTCACGATCTCCGTCCCTGCGCGGCGTTGGCCCTCTTCCGTCAGGGCGCCCAGGTGCGGGGTCGGGATGACCTTCGGGTCCTCCAGCAGCTCGCGCGAGGTGGGCGGCTCCGTTTCGAAGACGTCCAGCGCGGCCCCCGCCAGGCGGCCGGAGCGGAGCGCCGCGACGAGCGCCGACTCGTCCACGAGCCCTCCGCGGGCGACGTTGACGAGGTAGGCGCCCGGACGCATCTTCTCGAACGCCCGGGCATCGATCAGGTGGCGGTTCTCGGGCGTCAGCGCGGCGTGCAGGCTGACGATGTCCGCCGCGGCGAGCAGGGCGTCCAGCCCCATCGTCTCGGTCGAGTCGCCCGAGCGGGTGACGAACGGGTCGTAGGCGATCGCGCGGGCCCCGAACGGGGCGATCCGACGCGCGACCTCGCGCGCGATCCGGCCGTACCCCACGAACCCGACGGTGCGGCCCGCAAGCTCGTGGCCGTGGGCGCCCCGCTCCCAGCGACCGGCCCGGGTCGAGACGACCGACCCCCACAGACCGCGCACGAGGATCAGGTAGAGGGCGACCGTCAGCTCCGCGACGCTCGTGGCGGCGGCGCCGGGGGCGTTGACGACGCGGATCCCGCGGGCGCCGGCCGCCGCGAGGTCGATGTTGTCGACACCGACCCCCGCGCGCGCGACGAGCGCGAGGTGGGGGGCCTTCGCCAGGAGGTCGGCGGTGACCTTCGTCCGGCTCCGCACGATGAGCCCCCAGGCGTCGCCCAGGTGCCGGGAGAGTTCCGAAGGGTTTCCGCTCGCATCCAGGACGCGGCACGGCCCGGATCGAAGCGTCTCGAGGGCGGAAGCATCGATCGGGTCGGCGACGACGACCAGCCGTTCTGCTGCCACCGGCCCGCGGAGCGAAGGAGTCGTAAAAAGCCCTTGGGCCCGCCGGCGCCGGACGTTCAGCGGGTCTTCGGTACCGGGGTCCGCTCGAGCGCCGACCGGGCGATCGCCTCGCCGCGGACGCCTCGGATCCACGGCTCCGGCTTGATGATCACGCGGTGCGCCAGGACCGGTTCGACGAACACCTTCACGTCGTCGGGGAGCACGAAGTCCCGACCGCTGAGCAGCGCACGGGCCCGGGCGACCTTTTGGAGGGCGAGGGCCCCGCGGGGCGAGGCACCGACCTCGACGCGGGCGTCCTCACGCGTCGCCCGGACGAGGTCGACGATGTACCCGCGATCGACGGGTCGATCTCCACGGACTCGACCGCCTGCTGCAGCGCGCGGAACGAGGCGACGTCCGCCACGGGCTGCACGTCCACCGTGTCCTGCGTCCGCGCCCGTCGGCGGGCGAGGATCGTCCGCTCCTCCTCGGCCTCGGGGTAACCGACCCGGAACTTGAGAAGGAACCGGTCGACCTGGGCCTCGGGGAGGGGGTACGTTCCCTCCAGCTCGATCGGATTCTCCGTCGCGATCACGAGGAACGGGTCGGGCAGCGGGTAGGTCGATCGCTCGCTCGTCACCTGGTGCTCCTGCATCGCCTCGAGGAGCGCCGACTGGACCTTCGGCGGGGCGCGGTTGATCTCGTCCGCGAGGAGGACGTTCGTGAACAGCGGGCCGGGACGGAACTGGAACCCGCTCTTCGCCGCGTCCAGGATCTCGCCGCCGGTGATGTCGTGCGGGAGGAGGTCGGCGGTGAACTGGACCCGCTGGAACTCGAGCCCGAGCGCCTGGGCGAACGACTTCGCCATCAGCGTCTTCCCGAGACCGGGGAGGTCCTCGATCAGGATGTGGCCGTTCGCGATCAGCCCGGTGAGGATCGTCTCGACCGCCTGGACGCGGCCGACGACCGCGACGCGCACCGCCGCGCGGATCCGCTCCGCGAGCGCGCGCGCCTCGACCCCCTTCATCGTGCGGCCCCGAAGGCGGAGGCGCTGCGGTATAAAGTCGGCCCACCCCGCGGCTGTACCCCGACCGTAACGATCCGCGTCACCGTAGGCGGACGCCCTCTCGGCGGTCTGACCCCGGTCGGGGATGTCGGGCGTCGGGGTTGTCCTCGCGTCATTCTCGGCGGACGACCCGTCCGCATTGAGTCGAGAGGGACCCTTCGTCGACACCCGGGCGCGGCGCTGGGCCGCGACCGATCCGGCATCCCGCACCCGACCTAAGGGTTTGCGGCCCGGTTCCGGTCGAGAAGATCGGGTCGCCCGAAGAAGACCGACAGCAGCACGATCGAGAACACGAACAGTCCGGCGGCGATTCCGACCACCGCGTTCCGAGACGGCAGGAGGAACGCGCTGATCGCGCCCACGGAGAGGACGAAGACCGCGATGAGGAGAGCCGGCGTCGCCCGGACCGCGCCGCCGGGCGTTTCCCGAGGGTCCTCCGCGTACCAGACGAGGAGGGCGATGCTGGCCGCGCCGCCGAGGAGGAGAGGGCCGGGCGTGGGGGCCGCGGCCGCCGCGAACACGACGAGCGCGCCCAGGACGAGTACGCCGGCGACCTCGCGCCCGGGGTCGGGGACCCGGGCACGGATCCACGTCGCCGCGGCGACGACCCAGCCGAGACCCCGAACCCGAAGTACCAGGGAACGGTCGTTCCGAGCGAGAAGAGCGCGAGGAGGCCCGCGAGCAGCACGGCGAACGGCACCTCCCGGACCGTGACCGGCGGGTTCGCCGCAGGGGCGGTCAGGCGCTCCTCCGGCGGCGCGGCTGCTGCAAGAACCGGATCAGGCGCCCCAGGGACCAGTAGTTCTCCCAGTCGATCACGGGGGCGTGCATCCAGATCTTCCCGAGCGCGGCTTGCCGCTCGGCCCGGTCGATCCGGCGGGCGAGCGTCTCGTCCGCGGGGTCCAGTCGGATCGCGTGCGAGGTCAGGCCGAGCGGGGACGGGCTGAGCACCACCACGGGGTATCCGCGGCGAGTCAGGTACGGGACGAGCTCGGAGCTCGGGTCGCCGACCAGGCTGGAGATCAAGAGCACCGTGATTCCACGCGGGAAGTACCGGCCGAGGCTGATCGCGCACCGTTCGGCCGGGCCGCGGGCCCCGGACCTCTCGGTCGTCAGGACCGCCTGCTGGATCCGGCCCGCCTGGTGCCGGCCCCCGGCCAGTGGGACGGCCTGCATGAACTCACCGAACGACGCGTAGCCGACGCGGTCCTTCTCCCGCAGGAACGCTCCCGCGAGGCCGACCGCCGCCGCCCGTCCGACCCCCAGAAGCCGGTCGTCGATCGTCGCGCCGAGGGCGGTGGGGCGCGCGTCGAGCAGGACGACGACGTCGCCCGTGCGGTCGAGCTCGAACTCGTTGGTGAGCAATCGGCCCGCCCGCGCGGACGCGTACCAGTTGATCCGTCGGGGAGGGTCGGTGGGTTGCGCCTCGCGGATCCCGTAGAACTCCCCGCTCGAGCCGATCCGGCGCGACCGCGTCTCGCCCGGCAGCGGGAGGGTCCGGTCGAGTCGGATCGTGCCCATCCGCAGCACGCCCAGCGGCGACCGCTCGACGACAAGCGACGACCGGTCCCCGGACGCGAATCGCTGGACGAGGCCCAGCGGGTCCTGCCAGACGACCGCGGGCGGTGGAATGATGGAGATCGTCGGGCGCGGCGAGGTCCATCGGTAGGTGAACTCAACCCCGTCGGAGGTCGCCGTGTACTCTGGATTCTCGGGTCCGAGAAGGTCGCCGGGCCGGTGCGCGAGCACGTGCAGCTCGGACGCGTGGGCGACGCCCTCGGCCCGGAGCCGGCCCGAGACCCGAACGTCCGCCGCCGAGCCCTGGACGCTCCACTCCAGGGTGGCACGGAATCCCGGGGCGGGCCGGTCAGCGCCGCGGCGATCGGGGCGACCAGCAGCGGCAGGCCGACGAACACCGGGACGGGGTTGCGCGCGGCGATGGCCAGGAAGAGGAGGGCAATACCGGTGCCCAAGACCAGCCAGGCCCGCGGCGTCCAGCGAAGGCCGGTCGAGGCCTCGTCCTCAGAGTTCAAGGCGCCGTCTCGAGCTCGTTCAGTCGGGCGGCGAGGTGCCCTCGGAACTCCACGGCGGGAAGCCGGAGGATGCGGCGCAGTTCGGAGGCGCTCCGGATCGGCAGCTCTGGGTGGGCGCCGAGTCGGTCGAGGCGGTCCAGAAGGAGGATGATCGCCTCGCGGCCCGCGCGACCCTCGCGGAACAGGACACGGGACCCCAAGGAGAGCTCGCGGGGGGCGGTCGCCCGCATCCGGGTCGCCGGGGGCGCGCCGCGGAGGGCGTCCCACAGGGCGAGCCCCGAGGCGACCACCGCCACCCCGGCCATCGGAACGGCGACGGCGAGATCGTCACGGCCGACCAGCGAGAGGAAGGTCGCGAGGACGGCGATCGCGACGAACGCCCAGTGGAACGGGCGGGTCACAGGCCAGCCCCGGAACGGGCGAGGTCGGCCTCCGCGGCGCGGATGGCGTCCCGAGCCGAGGCCACGGTGGCGGTGCTCAACGGATGGGAGGAGTAGCGCGCCTCCTCGAACAGTCGCGTCAACGTCTCCGCGGCTTCCTTCCGCACGCCGAGGGGCAAGAGGAAAGTGCGGCGGATCTCCTCCGCGGTCGAGTACGCCACATCCCCGACCAGCGGGCTGACGCGCAGGAGGAGGCGGTCGTAGAGGCGCACGATCACGGTGCGGGGGTCCAGGCCCTCGTCCAGCTCCGACGCCGCCGTCGCCAGCGCGTCGCGCGTGGCGGACGTATCCTCCGTGGCGAACGCCGCACCGCCGCGGCCCCGCGGCGACCGGCCGAGAAGGGACGGAATGGCGATCGCCGCGACCCCGAGCGCCACCGCGACGATGACAAAGTACGGCAAGTCGCTCGCCAGGGTGAGCGCGGTACCGGCCGAACCCGGCGACCCGGTGCCGTTACCCGAGGTGCCCGTGGTGTTGTTGCCCGGCGGAGTCGAACCCCCGGGGGTCCCCCCGAGCCCACCGGCGAGCAGAGGCATCCGGGGCTTACGGCGAAATGGACGAGCACTAGGAAGGTGACCCCCACCACGAGGAGGGCGAGGAAGAACGTGACCGAACGGCCCAGCGGGACCACGCCCGAGCTCCGCAACCGCTGGATAATGATCGCGACAAACCCGAGGGCTACCGGCGCGAGGAAGAGGAGTCCCCAGACCTGCGCCGGGAGCTGGAGGAGCGGACCCGGTCCCGGGTTGGGCGACGAAGACGGAGTGGTCCCGGCGAGCAGGGCGGCGCCGGCGCCTGCCGCCAGCGCAACCCCCACGAGGGCGATCAGCGCGGGGGAGGCCCACGACCGCGTCGCCATCGATTCTCCACCGTACGACGTAGGCCCGGAGCGCCGATAATCCCTTCCGCCGCCCGACGGCGCCGGGACTCAGGCCGGATCCTTCGGGGGCGGAGATTTCGCGAGGAGGTAGAACGCCCGGCGCTCGTGGTCGGCCGTGACCACCGCGAAATCGTCCGCCGCGTACCCCAGGTCGAGCGCGGCCCGGAAGGCATCGCGCACGGCGTGGCGCCATCGGCGAAGCGAGGCGGCCTCGTGCTCTCGGATCGAGGCGAGGTCGAACGGAACCTCGAGATGCGCGCTCGCCCCGGTCGGTTCGGCGACCGCGGTCGGAAGGCGGAGCCCGCTCTCGCCGGGCTCGGTCTCGACGATCACGCTCGAGGACTTCCACCGGGCCGTCTGCTCCTCGCGGGTCGGCCCGGCGCCTTCGAGGCGCTGCTCGACGGCCGACGCGGCGATCTCCCAACGGACGCGGAGCCGGTCGGGCTCGAGCCCCCGGCTCACCTCGTCCGGGGGTTGCCCGAGGTACTGGGAGTGATACCGGTCCGGCACGGCGCCCAGCCTTCGGACGGACAGCCAGGCCGCCCGGCTGGACAGCGGGTCGAACGTCCACCGGATCTCGGGCAGTCCCTGGCGCAGGACCTCCTCCCGCAGGAACGCCATCAGTCGAAATCCCACGTGGTGGTTCTGGTACTCGGGCCGAACCACCGTCTGGTGCGCGTAGTAGTAGAGGGTCGTCCCGTCCCAACCGAGGGTCGCGATCGAGCACCCCGCGAGGTAGATGTCCGCGAACGCTCCCGCCGCAATGCCCCCGTTCTCCTGGAGCACCCGTTGAAGGACGGCGGGCACGGGCGACGCGGCCTCCGAGCCGGGGAGGGTTCGCTGGAGCTCCTCCGCGTGCCGGAACTCCTCGGGCTTCTCGAGCCGTCGGAACCGAAAGCCGCGGACCCGGTCCTCCCCCTTCGCCGCCGCCACGGCGGGACGACGGGAAATCGGTACTTAACTCGGCCCGGCGAGGACGGGCGCCTACCGCCGGACGTGAAGCTCCGCGCTCTTCTCCTCGTACCGGATCGTGTCGCGCGGCGTGAGGTCCCAGAGGAGGTCCTCCATCTCGGGGATGTTGCGGAGGAACTCGGCCTTGCTCTTGGTCAGCATGAGGTGCTCGAACTGGCGGCGCGCGACGAAGTAGACTCCGACCATGTACCCGCCGATGATCGCCACGATCGGGCCGACGATGATGAAGACGAGATTGTAGTTCGCCGACGGCGTCGCGGTGGACTGCTCGAACGTCGGGAACGGCCCGACCGAGTGGAGCGGCGTGAAATCGGCGACGGCGATGACGGTCAGGAACGCCCCGATCGCGAGCACGAGGATCGAGATCGCCGCCCGGTGGGTCCTGAGCCCGTACCGGAGACGGCGGACCAGGGGCCCCTTGGGCTCGTTCGAAGGCATCCGAACGGCGGCACGCGGGCTCGCTTATGAACCTAGCGAGGCCCGAGGTCGGATAGCGCCGCCCGAGGTTTCGGCCACCGGAGCGAGCGCGGGCCCGCGTCGGGCGGCCGGTACCGACCACCCCGCGGGCGGCTACGGGCCCTTCGTCGGCAGCGGGCGGTCGTCCGGACCGGTCGGAGTCCGCCCGTACGGGGTCGGTCCCTCTCGCGGGGGCGGCGCGGCGCCGGTCGGCGGTGGGACCTCGTAGAGCAGCGGGCGGAAGCGGTAGTACGTGTAGGCCGATATGGCGGCGACCAGGAGCGGGCCGGCGAGTTCGGTTACCTCGCCCCCGAGCGGGGCCAACCCGAGGAGGAAGAACCCGACGGCTCCGAGAAGGGCGCCCCGGAGCGGGCCCCCGCCCGGGAGGCTACGTGACCCGACACGCTTCAGCGAGACCAGGGCGCCGGTCACCTCGAGCGCGACCACGGCGAGCAGCTCCACGGCGGTCGCGAGGAGCGGGACCACCGCCGCCACCCCCGTACCGCCGGAAAACGACGCGACGAGTGTGAGCACGATGATCCCGCCGACCGAAGCGCGGAAGCCAAGCGCGTAGAACGGCCCGCTCTGGCCCGAACCCCAGTATCGGGTACGGAGGAGCGCCCACTGGCCGAACTCCGTTCCGCCCACGAGGAGGCCGAGGGAGATCAGGGCCCCGGGCAGCGCCCCGTTCCCCATCGCGAGCACGAAGAGCAGAAAGGCGACCGCGAGCGGAACCCCGACGAAGAGGCCGACCGTGTAGGCGGCGACCTCCTTGCGCTCGTCAAAGCGCGTCTCCGCGACCTGGGGCGTCGCGAACCGGCCGATCTCCCAGTAGACGAATCCCCCCGACAGCGCGACCCCCACCAGGCCCCCCAGGAAGATCGACGAGGTGAACATCGTCACGCCACCTTGCGACCGGACGCGAGGAACCCGGTGTGACCGAGCATGTCGAACTCGGGGCGGGTGCCCCCGTCCCCCACATGGAGGGCTCGCTCGATCAGCTCGACCGCCCGTACTTCGTCGAACCGGAGCGTGCGGAGTGTGCGCACGGTCCGTTCCAGCTGGTTGTAGGTCGGGGTGTACGTCCCCACCCAGCCGCCGAACGCCAGCGCGCGATGCGCCGGCGCGAGGACCTCCCACGGCTCGGGGAGGTCCAGGACCACGCTCGACACCCCGTCCACATCCAGACCATCCTTCACGACGTCCCGCTCGCGAAAGGTCACCCGATCCTCCAATCCGGCCCGTCGAACGTTCTGGCGCGCGGCGTCCAGGAAATCCGGCCGACGCTCGAAGCTCGTCACCCGCCGGCCGGTCCGACCGCTGTCGCGAGCGCGATCGTGAGCGCCCCGCTCCCGGCCCCCGCCTCGGCCACGTGGGCCCCCGGCACGACGCCGGCGAGGTATCCCAGGTACGTCGCGTCCTTCGGGGTCACGATCTGGGCGCCTCGTTTAACGGACGCGAGCAGGTCGGAAAGCGACGGGCGCACGAGCCGGTGGGGAGCCCCGAGCCACACCACCTCGCCCCCCGGCGGGCGCCCGATCTCCGCGGTCAGGTCGATGACACCGTCGACCCCCACCGGCTGGGCGCCCGAGAGGACACGAAGCAGGAGGGGAGGCGCCCCGGATCGCACGAGCGCCGCCACGTCGCCCTCGCGCCACGGTTCGCTCATCCCGCCCAGCACGCCCTCGGAATCCGGACGGCGAGCGTTCCGTAATAACGCCGCGCCCGCCGGCGCCGGTCGCTGGCCGAGGCGCCGGTCTCCTCGGCCGCCGGCGGGCGGGTCGCGACACGACGTCCGGGGGTGACCCTTTAAGGACGGCGCGATGCTCGGGGGTCGCCGCGGGGTCGGCGAGCGACCCGCACGGGTCGCGGTCGCCCCGCGCGGAGCGAGAACCGGAGCGATTCACCCCGTGCGGGCATAGTGTAGTCTGGTTATCACATAGGCTTGCCAAGCCTATAACTCGGGTTCAAATCCCGGTGCCCGCACTCCCCTCGGACCGCCGACCGCGAGCGTCCCGGGCGAGCCAGGTTGCGTACCTCCGATGACGCCCCTCCGCCGGATCCGCGTGGCCGGCCGGGGGTCGTTCGAGGTACCCTGAGCCGGGGTGCAGGGCGGTCCACCCTGCTGGTCCACTCCGGGGGTCCGGGCCTCACCTTCCACTACCTCCGCCGGCTGCTCCGGCTGGCGAACCGGAACCTTCGCGTCGTCCTGTACAACCCGCGGGGCGTCGGGGGCAGCTGGGCACCCCGCCGAGCGTCCGCCTACACCGTCGCGAACCTCGCCGAGGACGTCGAGGCGATCCGCCGAGCGCTGCGGGTCCGCGAGCTCCACCTCCTGGGGTATTCGGCCGGCGGGTTCGTCGCCCTCGAGTACGCCCACCGTCACGGGGAGAACCTGGCCTCCCTTCTCCTCTGTTCCACGGCAGGGAGCGGGGAGGAAGTCGACCGGGCCAACCACCGGATGATCGCGGCTGCGTCGCCGGCGCAGCGCGCTCGATTGCGAGCCCTGACCCGGGCAAGGGTGTTCTCCGACCCCGAGTACATCGCTCTCTCCGAGGCGATCGCCAAGCCGTTCCAGTCGCGGTTCCTGGCCCGCGTCCCGGCGGACCTCAAGGCCACGAAGCCAAGCCCGAGGGTCTACCGCGCGATGATGACCCGCACGGGCGACGAGTTCGCGGTGGACGGCTCTATCGGCCGGTGGGACGGCCGTAGGTATTGCTCGCGCCTCCGGGTCCCGACGTTGGTTGCCGTCGGTCGATACGACTCCCTGTACGACTCGTCCGTCACCATGGGTCGACGGATTCCCGGCGCCCGCCTTCGCGTGTTCCCCCGGTCGAGCCACCTTCCGATCTTCGAGCAACCCCAGGAGTTCCTCGGGACGATACGCACGTTCCTTCGCGACCTGCCGAGCGTCGGACGCTCCCCGAGGGCCGGTCCCAAGGCGGTATAGGCTGTCCCGGTCTCGATACTACGATCCCCCGATGCCGCGCGCTGCCGCCCGAACCGATCCGAACGAGGCCCCGGCGCCCGCACCGGAATCGATTCGCATCCGACTCACGTCTGCCGCGCGCGAAGCGATCGTGGGAGCGCTCGCCGGACGCCCCGCGGGCTCGGGCGTTCGACTCTGGGTCGAGCGGGGGCTCCACCCGCACCCCCAGATGATGGTCGACCTACCGTCCCACCGGGACATCCCGGTCACCGTCGACGGGGTTACTTTGCTCGTCGACCGGACGAGCGCCCACTTCCTGAGGGATGCGGAGGTTCGCTACCGGACCGACCTCAACCCGCCCGGCTTCGAGATCGTCGGTCCGTTCCTCCCGACGCGGACGTCGGCGGGCCCGGAGGCGGAACCCGCCTCGGGGCCGACCCCCGCCACCGACCGCAGCGGCAAGGGCTCCGCGCACGACGCGGCGGAGGATCGCGTCCGCAAAGCCCTGAAGAACATCTACGACCCCGAGATCCCGATGAACATCGTCGACCTGGGACTCGTGTACGGCATGGAGTGGAGCGATACCGGCGAGCTCTCGATCCGGATGACGATGACGAGCCCGGGATGCCCCTCGGTCGAAGAGATCGTCCGCGAGGTGACCGAGGCGGCTGGTACCGCGTCCGGCGCCCCCCACGTGAAGGTCGATATCGTCTGGGAACCGCCGTGGGGGCCCGAGCGGATGACGGAGTTCGCCCGCAAGCAGTTCGGATACGCCTAGTCGCCGGGTCGGCTCCACCGGTCCCGTCGGCGCCCGATGAGACGGCCGCCCTCCCGATCCGTTCGCGCTCGCGAGCGGCGGAACGGCTAGCCAATGTCTAAATATCGAATCCTAGGCTAGTTAGACCTCCCGGAGGAGGGCGTGCATCGCGTTCGGATCCCGTTGGCTTCCCCGGTGGTAGCGCTTCGCGTTCGGCCGATCCGCACCGCGGGGCCGGGAGCAGCCGCCACGACTCCCCCGCGCCACCCGAACGGGAGGCGCGTGGGCCGGTCCGGCCGACGGGCGTGGCGCCGTCGGAGCCGTCGCGGCCAGGTCTCCGCCATCGTGACCTTGTTCGGTCTTCTGCTCGTCGTGACGTTCATCGGGAACTACCTGACCAACACCCTCCCGGGCCAGATGGCGTCCAACGACCTCGCCCACGGCCTCCTGGTCGAGAATCAGGTCGGCCGCCTCGCCACCCTCCTCGCTGCGGCGGCATACGGCGGGTCCCCCGGCAACCAGTTCACCCAACCGATCTCTCTCGGGTCCGCGGGCGCACCGCCGTTCGCCGCCCCGGACAGCTCGACCCTTTCGGCCGGACCGAGCGGTTCCGGAATGACCGTCTCGTTCACGGCGGCCGGTCCGACCACCTACCAGCCTCCCGAAGGATACCCCGAGGGCGGCTCGGCGGCCGCGTGCACGGTTACTTCAACTACCATCAGCTGCGACACCGCCTCGGCGGCCGCCTACAACTTCGCGGGGAACAACAAGACCTTCTCGGGCTCGCAGCTCGGGGCCGGAGCACTCCATCTCAACTACTCGGCCAACTACTCGACCATCGCCCTCACCCTGTCCGGCTCGGGCGCGGTGACGCTCGGGATCTACGGCCACCACGACACCATCCGGATGACCGGGCTCGGCGCCGGGGCGGTCAACTGCCTGATCGTGGGGAATTACGATACGACGTCGGCGAACACGACGGGGTCCCAGGGGCTCCGCATCACGATCGTCGGGAATTACGACCCGGTCACCGTTCCCTCGGGCGGCGGGGCGGGCGCGCTCACACTCGTTATCACCGGGGAACACGACCACGTCTCGCTCCCGTCGCAGTCGGGGGCCGGAAGTGACTATCTTTACTTCACCGGGTTCAACGCCCAAGCCCCGTCCGGCGCGCTCTGTCCTGCGGCCAACCAATCATCGACCGACGGCGTGACTGGGGCGAACATCACGGGTGCGGGAGCGATCAAGGTCTACCTCAACAACTCCGTCGGCTACAGCCATTCGGTGACCAACAGCTCGGCCGGCGGCGGCTGGACGACGACCTGGGAGAGCGTCTCCCAGACGACCTGCCCGTACACCTCGACGATATCGCTACCGTACAAGAACTCGGGTGTGATCGGCGGGTCGTTCATCGTCCACCTCAACAACCTCTACGCCCCCACGGGCGACGTCGCGTTCGATTCCGGCGCGGTCGTCTACGCCCAGGGCGGGGGGATCCCCGTGATGGTCGACTCGCCGCCGATCACCTACGCGCACGGACGGCTCAACGTCACCGTTCCGCTCTTCCGGGGTCAGTTCGGTGGCGCCGGGGGAACCACGACCACGGTCCTCGCGTTCACGCTGGTCTCCTCCAACTCGATCTCGCTCCCCGGGTCGGGCTTCTCGCTCTCGACCTCCGTTAACGTGACGCTGACCAGCCCGTTCGCCTCCGCGTGGATGAGCTACTACTGCTCTCAGCCCGCGTTCAACACGCACGCGAACTACACAGGGCCGTCGGGGCACGCCAGTTGCTCGAGCTCCGCGGCCCCATACGAGCAGTCGTTCGCCTTCGGGGGCCCGCTGGGTACCGTGACCCTGCTCATCCCCGCGACCTCGCTCCAACTCACCCTGGCCACCTTCCAGGTCTCGATCCTCTGAACCGCGGATCGCGCGGCCCCCCGGAGCCGTCAAAACGATGCGCTCGCGTAAAAGGTATATAGAGGGCCTCGGTCGGCCGAGCCCTTGACGGCCGCGGCGAGCCTTGCGGCCTCGGGGGAAGAGCGCTTGCCCGACCGTCCGCCGTCTCGACCTCGAGGGCCGGACGAGTTCACTCGGTTCGAGCGGGCCCGCATCCTGGGCGCGCGCGCGCTCCAGGTGTCGCTGGGCGCGCCGATCCTGATCGAAGTTCCCACGACCCTCGTCGACCCGGTCGAGATCGCCGAGCGCGAGTTCGCGGCCGGCCGAATACCGATCACGGTCCGACGCGGGCTGAGCGAGTAAGCGTCGCTGAGACGCCGGCGTCGTCCAGCGCGTGCGCGCACGCGCAGCTCGGTACCGTGCCGAGCCGCGGCAAGAGCCGTCCCAGGATACGGTTCATCCGTTCCGCGTTCCGTCGCATCGTGTCGAGGATCTCCTTCAGCTCGACCGGCCGCTCGGCCCATACGTCGAAATCCGTCACCATCGCGAGGCAGAGGTAGCAGACCGCCCGCTCGCGCGCGAGGGTCACCTCGGGGACGAGCGTCATCCCGATGATGTCCGCGAACCCTCGGAAGTAGCCCGACTCCGCGCGCGTGCTGAACCGCGGGCCCTCGACGCAGACGTAGGTCTTTCCCTCCGAGAACGGGGTCCCCTCGGCGCGACCGACCTCGGCCGCCGTGCGCGCGAGGTCCGGGCAGAACGGGTCCGCGAGCGAGACATGGAAGACGCGACCCCCGTCGAAGAACGTGGTCGGGCGCTGCGTAGTGAAATCGACGAACTGGCTCGGCAGCACGAACGTCCCCGGAGGGAGCTCCTCGCGGAGCGAGCCCACCGAGCTGACGGTCACGATCGCCTCCGCGCCCAGCGTGACGAGCGCGTCGACGTTCGCGCGATAGTTGACGCGGTGCGGCGGGACGGTGTGGCCGGGGCCGTGGCGCGGCAGGAACAGGACGCGCAGGCCGCCAACCTCGCCTTCCTCGATCGGCGCGGACGGAGCCCCCCACGCCGTGGCGACCTTGTGCGTCTTGGAGGGACGACCGTCGAAGATCCCGGTGATGCCGGACCCGCCGATCACGGCGACGGTCCGCCGCGCCCGTCCGCTCATCGCGGGTCGACGTCCCCCGGCGGCCGCACCCGCGCGAGGAACCGGGCCATCACCACCTCGCCGCGGGTCCGCTCAAGGAGGGTGCGGGCCACGTCCTGCTTCGGCTTGAGCTGCACGATCGCCCGCGTCGTGTCGAACCGCAGGAGCGCGTGGGTCAGCTGCTCCATCAGGCGGAGCAACCGGTCCGCCCCGACGAGGTCGTCGTGGGCCAGGCGGTCGAGGATCAGCCGACGCACTTCGCCGACCGCGTCGCCAAGACCCAGAAGGTACGGCTCCGGTTCGACCGACAGATCCGCCGGCCCGGGCAGCTTCGTCCCCTCCACGATCGCTCCGAGGAGGCTCGCCTCGACCGCCTCCTGGAGCGCATCGAGCGCGATCGGTTCGTCGCCGCGGCCCTCGCGGCGGAGCCAGTCGGAGAGGTTGGCGAGCATCCCGCGTACCTTCTCCAAGTCGGCGGCGGCGGCGCCGTCCGTGTGCAGGCGCCCCATCGTCGCCTGGGAAAGTCGACGGAGCCGGCGCGCCTGCTCGTAGAGGTCCTCCCGCCGCATCTCGCGCTGACGGAGGTGCGCCTCGATCGACGCGAGCACGGCCTCCGGGACCCCGGTGGGCGACGTGGACCGGTTATCGGAAGAAGGTGAATCGCTGGTCATCGTTCCCCCCGTCCAGCAGGCCGAGTCGCACGCCGGCGTCCAGCCAACCGTGGGCGTAGCTCGCGGCGGCCAGGGCCCGTTCGGCATCTCCCGCCGCCGAGAAGTGCTCGGCGTCGGCGAGGTACGACCGGGCCATGGCGAGAAAATCGTCCGAAGCGCCGCGGAGGAACGACCGACCGGGGGTCGCGGGAACGACGCGTCCCAACGCCTCGCGCGTGAGTCGGAGGTACTTCTCGGCCAGCGTGCCATCGGTCACGGGCGTGCTCCGCGCCAGGGGACGGGAGCCGCCGGGATCCCGGACCTCATGCCTTCGGGACCTTCTCCCAGTCCTTGAGGAAGCGGGCGAGGCCAAGGTCGGTGAGCGGATGCTGCACCAGTTTCTCCATGACCGCGAACGGCATCGTCGCGATGTCGGCACCGGCTTTCGCCGCGTCGAGCACGTGGATCGGGTGCCGAACGCTGGCGACCAGGACGCGCGTCGGAAAGTGGTAGTTGCGGTAGATGGTCACGATGTCCCGGACCAGCTCCATCCCATCCTGGCCCTGGTCGTCGAGCCGGCCGATGAACGGGCTCACGTAGGCGGCACCGACCTTGGCCGCGAGGAGCGCCTGGTTCGCGCTGAACACGAGGGTCATGTTGACCCGAGTCCCCTCCTTCGCGAGCGTCTTCGTCGCCTTGAGCCCGGCGGGGATCATCGGGACCTTGACGTAGATCGATGGGTGGATCTCCCGGAGGTGCCTACCCTCCCGGAGCATCCCCTCGGTGTCGGTGGCCACGACCTCCGCGGAGACGGACGGAACGCCAAGGGCGCAGATCTCGCGGAGGACCTCTTCGAACCGACGGCCCTCCTTGGCGACGAGGGTCGGGTTGGTCGTGACCCCGTCGAGGATCCCGGTCTCCCACATCGTTCGTATCTCGGTCACGCTGGCCGTATCGAGGAAAAGCTGCATCGACCCTCCGCCCGAACCCGCCGGGGCTACTGAACCTTCCCCCGAAGGCGCAACAGCTCCCATGCCTCGTCCCGGATCCGTTCGAGCGACATGCCGTACCGGTCCAGGCGCCCTTCCGGAGCGCCCGAGCCCATGAAGACGTCGGGAACCCCGACACGCCGCACCGGCACCGGGTAGTTCTCGGAGGTGGTCGCCGCGACCAGCGAACCGAGGCCGGTCAGGACCGAATGCTCCTCGAGCGTGAGGATCGCCCCCGTGTCGCGCGCGGCGCGCAGCAGGGCGGCCTCGTCGAACGGCTTCATCGACGCGAAATCGAGGACGCGGGTCGAGACACCGACCTTCGACAGCTCCTCGGCCACGTCCAGAGAACGGCCGACCAGCGCCCCGATCGCGACCATCGTGAGGTCGCTGCCCGACCGCAGCTCCGCGGCACGACCGACCCGAAACGACCCGTCCGAGACGATCGCCATGTTGCCGAGGCCGACGCGGACGTAGGCGGGTCCAGCCCGGCCGGCGAGCTCGGCCGTCGCCGAGCGCAGCGTCGGCGCGTCGGACGGCACGACCACCGTCATCCCCGGCAGCGCCCGCATCATACCGAGGTCCTCCGATGGGAGGAGCGCCTCGGGGTCGGCCAACGATCCCCCGTGGGAGGCGAAGATCTTCACGTTCGCGCGGGGCCGGCAGATCGCCTCGCGCACCGCTCCGAAAGCGCGACCCGTCGCGGTCGCGGCGGACGTGATCGCGAACACGGTCCGGTCTCCCATGGCGAGACCGGCCGCCGCCGCGATGACGTTGGAGTCGGGGCCCGGGGGCACCGAGCATCGCGCCGGAAACTTCTGCCGGAACGCAAGGGTTGACTCCGACCCCTCGGCATCCGAATCGGCGACGAACACGGACGGATCCCGCTCGCCCAGCTCGACCAGCGCCTTCGCGAACGCGGGGACGAGGCCCTCGACCGCGCCCGGTCCGGTCATGGGCCCCGGACCGTGCGGGGGACCGACTCGTACGGTGCGAACCGGCCGCCGGGCGCCTCCTCGGTCACGAGTAGCGCGCCGAGGAAGGGCGGTCTATTTGACCGTTGAGGCGCGCGCCGCGGTCGAACGTTTCGCGCGAGGCTTCGAGGGGACCGGCGCAGCGTCTTGGATAAGGCCCCGCAGGGTGACCAGGTCGGCCGCGTACCGGGCGTAGCCGCTTTCGTCGAGCGGGGTCTCGAGAAAACCGGGGACCTCCGCCCAGCGGGCGTCGTTCACGAACGGACGGAACCCGTCGACGCCGATCTCGCCCCGGCCGATGTTCTCGTGCCGGTCGAGGTGCGAGCCGAGGGGGCCCTTCGCGTCGTTGAGATGGAAACCGCGCACCGCACTCCGGCCGACGGTTCCGTCGATACGGTCGAGCAGGGCGCCGTACCCTTCGCGGGTCCGGAAATCGAACCCGGCGGCGAACAGGTGGCACGTGTCGAGCAGAACGCCGACCCGGGCGGGAGCCGCCACGTCGTGCAGGACCTGGGCGAGCTGCTCGAAGGTGGAACAGAGGGTCGTCCCCTGGCCGGCGGCGTTCTCGAGCAGAAGCCGGGCGCGGCCGTCGGGGAACTCCTCCAGCGCGAGACGAAGGCTCTCGACGATCGTCGCGAGGCCGGCCTCGGGCGTACCGTCCAGGTGGGCGCCGGGGTGGAACACGAGGGCGTCCACGCCGAGAAGCTCGGCCCGCTGGATCTCGTCGCGGAACGCCCGGCGCGAGCGCTCGAGCCCCTCCCGCTTTGGGCTCGCGAGGTTCAGAAGGTACCCGTGATGGACCGCGGTGGCGCGGAGGCCCTCGGAACGGACCGCGACGCGGAACCGGTCCGCGGCTTCGGCCGGGATCGCGGGGCCGGCCCACATCTGGGGGCTCTTCGAGAAGATCTGGAGCGACTCGGCCCCGATCGCCCGCGCCTGGCGGACCGCCTCGTCCAGGCCGTCCGCGATGCCGAGGTGGGCGCCGAGGTACATCCGCGGCGCGACGGCCCGGCGAGGATTAACCTAGCGCCTCGGCGAACCCGGCCGGCCCGGGAGGCTGACAGCTTTCCACGTTTCCCGTAGGCTCGCGCACTTCAGTACCGCGTGGAACGCCAGTGGGCTTAACTCCCGGGTTCGAGATGGGACCGGGTGTTTCCCCACCGCTTTGGCCGTCAGCCAGAAGGGGCGACCGACACCGCATATTTAACCTTGGTTCGGCCGACGTCGCGCGGGAACCGACGGGTCCGCCGTTCCGGGAAACCTTCATCTTCGCCGGACCGTCGTCCGTGCGACGCCCGGGTCCCGCCGAGCGGGAGTCGAAGGGATCTCGTGACCGAACCGAGCGACCCGGCTCCCCGCGACTATCGGGTCGTCCTCGACATCGATTTTGAGCGGCTCCGCTGGAAGGGCACGGTCGAGTTCGACCTTCCCGGCGCCGCGAGCCCGTGTCGTCTCGACGCGGAGGGGCTCAAGGTCACCGCCGCGCGCGCGGCCGGCCAACCGACCGCGTTCGTCGTCGAGACCACCCCGGCGAAGGTCGCCATCGCCCGCCCCGAGGGCGGAGGCTCCCCCATCGCGATCGACTTCGAAGGGGAGGTGGACACGAGCGCCCTGTTCGGATTCTACCGGTCGCGGCAGGGGAGCGGCTACATCCTGACGACCCACTGCGAACCGACCGGCGCGCGCCGGATCTTCCCGTGCGTCGACCGGCCCGACCGGAAGGCACGGTTCCACGTCACGGTACGCACCCGCCCCGACCTGGACGTGATCGCGAACACCGAGCCGCAGTCCAACCGCACCGTCGGCGGGGTTCGGGAGTGGGTCTTCGCGGCGACGCCGCCGATGTCGACGTACCTGTTCTACCTCGGCGTCGGGCAGTTCGACCGCGTCGAGGACCGATCCGGCCGCGTGGCGGTCCGGGTCCTTACGCCCCCCGGGCGTTCGGAGGCCGGCCGATTCGCCCTGGCGGCGGCCGTGAAGATCCTCCGGGCGTACGAGGAGTACTACGGGATCCCGTACCCTCTGCCGAAGCTCGACCTGATCGCCGTCGCCGAGCACGCGTTCGGCGCGATGGAGAACTGGGGTGCGATCAGCTTCCAGGAGACCCGGCTCCTCATCGATGCCGCCAGCGGCTCGTTCGCCCCGCGCGACGTCTTCCAGACCGATCGCGCACGAGATCGCCCACCAATGGTTCGGGAACCTCGTCACCATGGCCTGGTGGGACGACATCTGGCTGAACGAGAGCTTCGCGTCCCTGATGGAGACGATCATCTCCGCCCGGATCGATCCCACGATGCAGGCGTGGGACGACTTCTTCCTTCGCACCGCGGGCATGGCCGCGGCGCTGAACGGCGATTCCCTTCGGTCGACGCACCCGATCCGGGCGGCGGTGGGACAACCCGAGGAGCTGAGCCAGATCTTCGACGAGATCAGCTACGGGAAGGGGTCGAGCGTCCTCGCAATGATCAACCGCTACCTCGGCGAGGAACCGTTCCGCACCGCCGTCACCGACTACCTCAAGCGGTTCGCGTACGGGAACGCCCGGACCGAGGATCTGTGGGAAGCGCTCGGACGGGCGTCGGGCGAACCGGTGGCGGCGGTCGCCGGACCGTGGATCGACCGCTCCGGATTCCCGGTCGTCACTGCCCGGCTCGGCGCCTCCGGCCTCGAGCTCGAGCAGCGACGGTACCGGTACCTGGGATCCGACGACGACCGCCCCTGGCCGCTCACGATGGTCCTGGACGTGGACGGGACCCGGCGGAGCGTCCGCTGGGAGACGAAGAGCCACACTGTCGCAGTGCCGCCCTCCGCGACCGTCCACCTCAACCCGGGCGGCGTCGGGTTCTACCGAGTCCATTACGATACGACCCTCTCCGAACGGCTTCTGAAGGCGCTCCCCGCGCGCCCTGCGGCCGACCGGTGGACGTTCCTCTCCGACCTCGCGGCGTTCGTCATCTCCGGGGAGGTCGACTGGGCGACCTACGCCCGGTACGTCCGCGTCCTCGGGAACACGACGGACCGACTCGTGCTCGAGCCACTCTGCGGCGTTCTCACGAACACGGCCCTCTACTTTCCCCACCTGGGCCCGGTCCAGGAACTCGCCCGATCGTTCCTCGCCGACGCGCTCGACCGGATCGGGATCGAACACCGCCCGGACGAGATCCCCTCGAACGGCATCCTCCGCGACCGCATCTCGTTCGGCCGCGTCCGGGTCGATGCCGCGTTCGCGCGGCAGCTCTCGGGCCGGTTCCCCGGATGGGAGCGGCTCGACCCCGACCTTCGCCAGGCGGTGGCGGCCGCCCGGGTACGCCAGGAAGGGGCCGCGGGTTTCCGCGAGCTCCGTCGGGCCCTCGAGCGTCCGATGGCCGACTCCGAGTCCGCGCGGCTCGCCCGCGCGCTGGGGTGGGCTCAGGACCCAGAACTGGTCCGCGAGGCCCTCGACTTCTCGATCTCGGGGGGCCTGAGCCGAAGCCACATCCTGGGCGTGGTCGTCCAGGCGTGCACGAACCCGCTGGGACGCTCGGTCGCCTGGACCTGGCTTACCGACCGGCTCGACCGATTGGACGAGCTCTTCCGTGGGTCGGGCTACCTCGCGCTCGTACTCGAGATGTCCGTTCCCCTCCTCGGGCTCGGGCGCGCCGACGAAGTGCGCCGCTTCTTCGAGTCGCACCATTACGCCGAGGGGACGCGCGGGGTCGAGAAGGGTCTCGAGCGCCTCGAGATCCTGGAACTGTTGGGACGCCGGCTGGCGCAGCCCGCGCGCGCGTAGGGCGGTTGCGGCGGCGCGCCGGGCGACGGTCTACGTCGCTCTACGCCGGGGGGGCTTCGGGTGGGAGCGCGGTGCTTCCGAGGACGACCAGATGTACCAGGTACCCCGCGCCTGGCTGAGCCGGCGCCCGTCGGCCGCGAACAGGTCGCCTTCCGCGAACGCGATATGCCGCCCGCGTCGAAGGACCCGGCCCCGCGCGGTGAGCGTTTCGCCGGCGCGGGCCGCCCGCAGGAACTCGACGTAGAGCGACGTGGTCGCGGTGGTCTCGTCGGGCGTGAGAAGCGAAACGACCGAACCCCCCATCGCGGTGTCGAGGATCGTGGCGTAGACCCCACCGTGCACGACGCCGTTGATGTTGAGGTGGCGGGGTTCGACCCGTCCGGCCACGGTGCAGAAGCCGCGCCCGCTCTGGGCCACGACAATCCGGAAGCCGACGGTCTGGTGGAAGCCCCCGCGCCGGGCGGCGCGGTACAGGTCGGGGAGGGGACGGGTCGGCCGAGGCTCGGGCGACCGCGCTTTTCGGGGCACGGGCCGGGCAGGCGTTCTCAGGGATAACGGGTTGGCCCAGAGCCCGCGTGCGAGCCCGAAGGAACCCGCGCGCAGAGGCTATCGGCGCGCTTGCTTCGGGAGGGCCCGACGAGGCCCCACTTTCGATGAGCGCTTCGAGTACCGGACCCGGCTCGTGGTCGGCCTTACGGGCTACACCTGCTCCGGGAAGAGCGAGCTCTCGAAGATGCTCGGGACGAAAGGGTTCGCGCGGATCGACCTAGGGGATATCACCCGCGAGGTCGCGAAGGGCCGCGGTCTCTCCGTCTCCCGGGACGAGACCTGGGCGCTCTTCGCCGCGCTCGTGGCGGAATCCCCGACCTGGAGGGTGGCGCCGATCGCGGAGCGGCTGCGCGCGTCGGGGTCGGAGCTCGTCGGTACTGGACGGACTGCGCGTCAAGGAAGAGGTCGAGGCCTTGCGCCGCGAGCTCTCCAGCCGGCTCCTGGTCCTGGAGGTGCGGACGGACGAAGCGCTGCGCCTCCGGCGGGCGATGGCGCGGCATCGGGACGTAGACCCTATCCGCTGGGACGACGTGGCGAAGGCCCGCTGGGAGAAGATGGACCGCGAAGAGGTCGCGATGGTCGATCGCATCCGTCCTCTCGTCGACGCGGTGGTGAACGGAGGGGGTCTCGGCTGAAGGCCACGGCGGTCGCCTGCGCCAACCAGGGACTGATCAAGTACCTGGGGCAAGACGGACGAGGCGCTGCGCGTCCCATCGAACGGGAGCATCAGTGTCTGCCTGGACGCGCTCGCGACGCGCACGACGGTCGAGTTCTCCGCCGCGATCGCCCACGACTCGTTCGCGCTCGATCGGCAACCGTCCAGCGACCCGCGCGTCTTTCGGCACCTCGACCGGATCCGCGAGC
Organism: uncultured Thermoplasmata archaeon; assembly: GCA_963804505.1. Taxonomy (GTDB): domain Archaea; phylum Thermoplasmatota; class Thermoplasmata; order Lutacidiplasmatales; family UBA184; genus Lutacidiplasma. Next base: position 283,936 of record CAWDQP010000010.1, on the reverse strand, counting down.
TCGCGGGGTCGAAGCTCCGGGCACGGGTCGCGTCCGTGAACGGCTTTCCCCCCGGCGTCGGCTTCGCCTCCTCGGCCTCCGGCTTCGCCGCCCTGACGGTCGCGGCGGCCGCCGCGGCCGGCCTCTCGCTCGCCGAGCCCGAGCTCTCCCGCCTGGCGCGGCTCGGGTCCGGCTCGGCCAGCCGGAGCATCCCGGGCGGCTTCTCGGAGCTGCTCGCGGGGGACGACGCGCACTCGGTCGCGGTCCGCCTGGCCGGGCCGGACGAGCTCGACTTCCGGACGCTGGCCGTGGGCGTCGCCCAGGCACCGAAGAAGGTCCCCAGCTCCCAAGGGATGAAGATCACGACCGCGACCTCGCCGTTCTTCCCGGCGCGCCTCGAGTACCTCGTCCACGCGCTCGAGCGGATGCGCGCGGCGATCCGGGCGAAGGACGCGGTCGGGGTGGCCAAGCTGGCCGAGGCGGACACGCTCAACATGCACGCGACGATGCTGACGTCCGACCCGCCGCTCGTCTACTGGTCGGCGGCCACGCTGGACGTGATGCGCGAGGTCCTGTCGCTCCGGGAGACGGGGGTGGGCGCCTACTTCTCGATCGACGCCGGCGAGAACGTCTTCGTCAACTGCCGCGAGAAGGATGTCGCGGCCGCGTCCGAGCGGCTGCGGAAGGTCCGCGGGGTGTCGACCCTCGTCGTCTCGGCCCCCGGCGGCCCCGCTCGACGGGTCGAGGACCCGCTCTTCTGAGATCGCGCGGGCGGGGTGGACCCGTCCGTGAGCGTTAGAGGATGTGCCGGTCGAAGCTCTCGGAGGGGAGCTCGAGCCCGATGTGGGTGACGATGGCGCGGATCTCCTCGATGTAGCGGCGCCGCGCCTCCTCGTTCGTCCAGCGCTTGAGCCCGAATTCGATCGCGCGCCGGCTGGTCTCCGAGTTCGAGTGGCCGAACATGTCGAGGGCGCGGGGGTACCACTTGAGGATGGCCTCCTGGGCCTCCTCCTTCGAGCCGTAGTACTTCGAGCCGTCCTGGGCCATCCGCCGTAGGACGCTCGCGCCGAAGTTGAGATGCAGCTGCTCCTCGCTCAGCATGAGCGGCATCGCGCGGGCCAGCGGCCCGAACGAACACTCCTGGAACGCCCGAAGCTGGTAGACGCCGACGCGGTCGACGAAGCAGGTGAAGGCCCCGACGTCCGACCAGCGGTCGAACGCCATGTTGAAGGCGTCCAGCTTGTGCTCGCCCTCGCGCTTCTCGAGGAGGTCGTCGATGAGCTCCTGGCCTTCCTCGCCGAAGTCGCGCAGGATCCGGCAGGCCTGCAGCCCGTGCCGAGACTCGTCCGCGATGATGCGCGCCTCGATCCAGCGGTCCTCGAGCGTCGGGGCCCTGTCGAGCCACGGACGGTGCTGCTGGATGGACGCGAACTCCGTGTCGGCCTGGACGACCATGAGCTTCACGACGAGCTTGCGCATGTCCGGCGGGAACTCCTCCGGGGTCTCGTACTTCCGTACGCCCTGCGAGGTGCCCCAAAGGATCTCGCGGACCGGCTCGACCGTGCCGCCCTCCTTGAGGTTCTTCGCGACGGGCGTGCCTGCGGCCGGCTCGGAGCTCGACATTCCTACCCGTCTACCCCAGAGAGTACCTCAGCGGCCCTTAAAGTTGGGCTTGCGCTTTTCGACGAACGCGGCGAGGCCTTCCTTCGCGTCCTCGGTGACGAACAGCCGGTTCTGGAGCTCCCGCTCGAGCGCGAGGCCGGCGGTCAACGGCATCTCGATCCCTTCGACGACCGAGCGCTTGATCAGGCTCACCGCCCGCGACGGGCCGTGGGCGAGCGCGGTCGCGTAGGCGTGTACCTCCTTCGCGAACGATTCCTTGGGGTAGATGTAGTTCACGAGGCCGATCACGAGCGCCTCCTCGGGCGTGAGCAGCTTTCCGGTGATCATCATGTCGAGCGCGCGCGAGGTCCCGACGAGGCGCGGGAGCCGCTGCGTGCCGCCGGTGCCAGGCAGGACGCCGAGGGTGACCTCGGGCAGGCCGATCTTCCCGGAGTCCTTGGCCATCATCCGCAGATCGCACGCGAGCGCGATCTCCAGGCCGCCGCCCACGCAGTGGCCGTTGATGGCGGCGATGACGACCTTGGGGGTCGCCGCGAACTTGTCGAGGGTCTCTTGGCAGTGGAGACAGAACATCGCCTTGAAATCCGGCTGGCTTCCCTTGAGCATCTCGATGTCCGCGCCGGCGCTGAAGAAACCGGGGACCGAGCTCGCGAGGACCACGACGCGGACGCTGTCGTCGAAGCGGAGCTCTTCGACGGCCTGGTCCACCTCGCGCATCATGTCGATGTCGTAGGTGTTCGCCTTCGGCTTGCCGATCTCGATGTAGCCGACGTGGTCGTCGATCCGGGTCTTGAGGTACTTCCCCTGCATCTTCCCACGGCCGCGGTCGAGCGCGACCGGCCGATGCCAATCCCGGGAACGGATAACTCTCGCCCCTCCCGTTCCGGGGCGGGCCCCGCGCGCTGCGCCGGGACTCGCCGTTCCGGCGAGACGGTGGGCGGACCTCGCTCGCGACCGGGGGTCGGTGGAAGGACCCGCTAGCAGGGACCGGCGGCTCGCGCCCGGGCGAGGATGTCGACCACGGCGTCGTCGGTCACCGGGTCGAAGTGCCGGTAGAACTCCCCGACCGCGGAGAACTGTCGGGGCTGCTCGAGCACGACCACGCGGGTCGCGTCGCGCTCCAGCGCTCGGACCGTGTCCGGCGGGGCGACCCCCGCCGCCACGACCACGGCCCGAGGTCGGCGGGCGTGGATCGACCGCAAGGAAGCGCGCACCGTGACGCCGGTCGCGATCCCGTCGTCGACCAGAATCACCGTGCGGTCCGAGAGATCGGGGAGCGGTCGCCCGTTTCGGAACCGCCCCGCGCTCGCCCGCGCCGTGCGGAGCTCGCGATCGATCGCGACCGCCAGATCCCCGGGCGCGTAGCCGGCCGACCGCACTCGGCGTTCGTCCCACAGCACCGTCCCGTCCTCGACCACCGCGCCCAGACCGTATTCCGGGTCGTTCGGCGCCCCCACCTTGCGCGCCACCAGGACATCCAGCGGGGCGTTCAATCGACGCGCGATCGGCGCGGCCACCGGAACGCCTCCGCGAGGAAGGGCCAGCACGACCGGTCGCTCGTCCCGAGACGCCTCAAGTCGCTCCGCGAGCCGCGCTCCAGCCTCGGCCCGGTCGGTCAGCATGGCGTGCCGGCTCCGTAGGGAATCCTCAACGGGCCCGCGCCCCCCGAGCCCCAGTCCGACCGCCGCCTCAGGCGTCCGAGCGCCCCGTGGCGACCAGTTCCCGCACCCGCCCGTCGGGGTGTCCCACCAGCACCCGGTCCGCCAGTCCGACGAACAGTCCGGTTTCCACCACCCCGGGCCGTGCCTTCAGTTCGTCGTGAAGCCGGGCGGGGTCCTCGATCGGCGAGGGCGGCCGAAGATCGACCATCTGGTTCCCGTTGTCCGTCAGGAAGACGCCGCCGCTCCGGCCCGGACGCACTCGGGCATCGAACCCATCGTCCTCCAGTTGGCGGACGAGCACGGGCACGGCGAACGGAACGACCTCGATCGGGATGGGGGATCGCTGGCCCAGGGCGTTCACGAGCTTCGACGGATCCACGAGGATCACGACCTGCGCGGAAAGGCCGGCCAGGAACTTCTCCCGGAACAGCGCCCCCCCGCCGCCCTTGGTCAGGGCGAGCTCGGGAGTCACCTCGTCGGCTCCGTCGAGCATCAGGTCGAACCGATCGTCCGGCGCGAGGGGCCGAACGCCGTATCCCAGCGATCGGGCGAGCTCCTCGGTCGCACGGGAGCTCGCCACGCAGTCGAACGGATCGTCCGGAAACCGGGCCCGGACCGCGCGCACCGCCTCGGCCGCGGTCGACCCCGTCCCGAGCGCCAGCCGGAGGCCGGGACGGACGTATTTCTCCACCGCGGATCGGGCGGCCGCCGCCTTCGCCAGCTCCAGCGGTTCTGCCACGACCCGGGGAGGCACCCCGGCTAAAGAGGACCGCCCCTCGATCCGTCCGACATCCCTAAGTCGGAGCACCCCTCCCGAGACCGGGACGATGGCCTCTGCTTCCCGCCCCCCGCATCGGCCGGTGGTCGTCTCGATCGGGGGGTCGGTCCTTCTGACCGGTGAGGGGGATCCGGATTACCTGTCCGAACTCGCGGAGCTGCTGGCGCGGGTCGGGCGCACCCTCCCGCTGGTCGTGACGACCGGCGGCGGCCGGACCGCCCGGGAGTACATCCACCTCGGCCGCGCCCTCGGCCTGACCGAGTTCGAGCTAGACGAGCTCGGAATCGACGTGACCCGCCTCCACGCCCGGCTGCTCGCGGGTCGGGTCGGTTCCCCGACGCCGTCGCACCCGCCGGCCTCGGTCCGCGAAGCAGTGGAGGCGCTGCGCCACGCCTCGCCCGTAATCCTCGGTGGCACCGAGCCCGGTCACACGACGGACGGTGTCGCCGCGCTCGTGGCCGTCCGGCTTCGCGCCGCGTGCCTCGTGAACGCCACGAACGTGAAGGGGGTGTACGACGCGGACCCCCGCGCGAACCGGGCGGCGCGGCGGATCGAGCGGTTGTCCTGGCCCGATTTCCGCCGCATGGTTCAGGCCGCCACGACCGGCGAGGCCGGGCAGACGTTCCTGTTCGATCGGCTCGGGGCCGACGCGCTCGCCCGCGCGGGCATTCCGCTCTCCATCGTCGACGGCCGCGACCTCCCCAACCTCGAGGCCGCCATCCTGGGCCGGCCGTTCGACGGGAGTCGGATCGAGCCGTAGCCCGAGGAACGGCTATTACACGGCCCCGGGTCCCCGCCCCGTGCCCCGCTACGTATTCCTGGGCCCGCCGGGGGCGGGCAAGGGGACGCAGGCGGAGGTCCTGTCGCAGGAGCTGGGACTGGCCCACATCTCCACCGGCGACCTCCTGCGCTCCGCGGTCGCCGCCGGAACTCCGGTCGGCCGGGAGGCGGACGGGCATATCCGTGCGGGCCTCGTCCCCGACGATCTCGTGCTCCAACTCCTGAGCGAACAGCTCGACCAACCGGACGCCCGTGGGGGGTTCGTCCTGGACGGGTATCCTAGGAACCGGCCCCAGGCGGAGGCGCTCGGCGCGATCACGCCGATCGACTGCGTGGTATGGTTCGAGCTGCCGTCCGCCGTGCTCGTCGAACGCCTCGCCGGGCGACGGGTCTGCCCGAAATGCAACACCGTCTACAACGTCGCGAGCCGCCCGCCGCGGACGCCGGGGCGCTGCGACCGGGACGGCGTGGCGTTGGTCCAGCGGCCGGACGACCGGCCCGAGGCCGTGACCACGCGACTGAAGGTCTACGCCGATCAGACCGCCCCGCTCCTGGAGTACTACCGGGCGCTCGGACTCCTCCGGTCGATCGACGCGACGGGCACGCCGCCGAGCGTGACCGCCCGACTTCGCGCCGCTCTAGAGACCGCCAGGGTAGCCTCTCGAAGTCGATGACGGACCCGGGTCCGTGGAGTCCCCCGCGGGTTCGCGACACGTCGAGGCGGGGGAAGCTCGCGAACGGGGGAGTCACGAGCCGCGAGGGCGCCCGACAGGAATCGGGATCGCTTCGCCGAAGTTCATGGGTCCGAAGCGGCTAGGACCCGGATTCGTTCGTGGGATAGGGAGTCGACCGGGGTGAGGGGGTGGGGCCCGCGCCCCGTCGAGCGGGTGGGAGGGTGGGGGAGCATCGTGAGGAGCCTCGCACCCGGCCCAGATCGATCGGGGGACGCCGCCATCGTTCCCGGAACGGACTCGCTCTAGACGGGGGAGTGGCTGCCGGCAGGTTGCCGCGCGGCGCCACGAATCGAGCGGGATTGATGGCGGATCGGCGAGGGCCACACGACCCCCGACCGATCCGCCGCGTCGTCGATCGGACCTCCCCCGAGGTGGGCGGCGGGGGCACGACCGTGCGACCGGAGCAGTTCCATCGGGGAGGGGACTGCAGGACGGGAGGTTAAGCTCGCGGGTGTGACCCATTAATTGCACGATGTATTCCGGTGCGAGCCAGAGCGGAAGCAGACCCCTTCCGGCGAGGAGTCCCACGGCAGCGAGGAAGGCCATCCGGGCGACAAGTCCGACCTGTCCCGTGAGGGCGCGCCCGTTACAAATTTCGAAGATCGTGCGGGTGCCAGCCGTCCGAACAGCCGGCAAAGCCCTACTCGCCCGCGCCGCCGGGCGATCTACGGGCGCGTTCTCCTTTACTGCAAAGAATTAATGGTTCGACAGCCGATCCGCAGCACCCCAAGACCTGCGCATCGCCCGCGGTGGCACGAGGGCCAACGAGATCCCGCACCGGGGTCCGGCATGCATACGACCTCGGACACGAGGTCCTGTGCCCGGTCCGCGAACGGCCCGATTCCCTCCGCGGGGCCGGTCCCACGACGGTCTCTCGGCCGACCGGGCGGCCCGTAAGGGTCGACGCCGCCCCGGTCGTCGGAGGGTTTATAGGTCGTACGCCCGTCCTCGCACTGTCCCGGCTTAGCTCAGTGGTAGAGCGGGGGACTGTAGGCGAGACTGCCGGAGTACCCGGCGGCCCCCGTGGATATCCTCAGGTCGCCTGTTCGAGTCAGGCAGCCGGGACCTGAGGACGAGAGAGGTCGGTCCCTCGGGCGGTGCCGCCTCTCGGGGATTCGGATGCGGTTGTCGGGATTTGAACCCGAGTAGGTAGCTTGGGAAGCTACCGTCCTAACCGCTAGACCACAACCGCGCGGCCCAAAGGGAGAGGTCCCCGCTCATACGGTTTGTGCGGACGCGGCGCGCTAGAGAAGGAGGCCGACCGACTCGGTCGGTATCGACGGCGCCGTCGCCAGGAGGTCGCTGTTCGAGACCAGTCCTTCCGCCGCCCGGCTCATGAAGCCGGCCCGCTGGAGGAGCCGCCGCGCGCGCGGAGGTCGCTGGCCGAGAGCGCGACCAGGGGTTGGTTCCCCTCGCGCGCGACCAGGATCGCCACGTTAAGGATGTTCACCTTCTCCCGGGCAAGGACCTCGAGGACCCGCAGAAAGCTCCCCGCACGGTCCTCCAACCGGACCGCCAGCATCTCCCGGGTCTCGGGCTCGTAGCCGGCCGCGGCGAGAAGGGCCATCGCGCGGTCCGGGTCGTTGACGATCAGGCGGACGCGGCCCTTCCCGGAGTTCGAGTCGACCGTGATCGCCGCCAGGTTGATCCGCTCCTTCGCCAAAGCCCGGGCCACGCCTTCGAGGGTCCCCGGCCGGTTCGGGCAGGGTGAGGGAGATCTCTCGCAGGGGCATTGCTGGGTTTCCAAGAGCGCGGAGCGGACTTTAGGTTCACCGCCGGAACTTCGGCGAAGTGGCGGTGTCCGCTCGAACATGTTTTTATAGACGAATCAGGCCTAACTTTCGTTACCTCGGGGCCCGACGCCCCGGGCGATGTGAATGGGGGAAGCCGGTCATCTTACCGTCGGGCGGCGCTTTCGCCGCGCCCGGCGCCTCGATCGGAGTCGCCGCGGGGTCGTCGCCGTGGTCGGAACCCTGCTCGCGTTGCTCGTGTTCTTCGCCCTCTTCGGGGTGTTTCTGACCCAGTACGTCCCCCTCTGGATGACGGAGGACGAGAGCGCGTTCTCGCAGCAGGCGGAGACGTCGTTCGCCCTTATCAAGTCGAACGTCGACCTCCAGGTACTCGCTCGGGGGGCCCGACGTCGCTCTCCACGCCGGTCACGCTCAACTCCCAGTCGGTACCGCTCCTGGCGCAGCCGACCATCGCCACGCTCTCGTTCGAGACCGTCGGCTGCCCCGCCGGGTTCTACGCCACGAACGGGACGCCCGAGACCCCCACCGACTGCGTCTTCCAGCACATGCTGATGGCCGTCGGGACGGCGACCCACCCGGTGACGGACCACCCGTTCAACGACACGAGCAACGTGGCGACCGTCCAGATGAACCTCCCCAACCGCTACTATCCGATGACCGGCTACACCTTCGAGGACGACGCGGTCTTCCAGACCCAGTCCGCCTCGCAGCAGTACGATCGTCGTGCCCCCGCCGCTGAACATCACCCACTTCGGGACGAACACCACCGTCCAGACGACGTTCCTGGGGTTGTTCGGTAACTCGACCGTCTACACCAGCCAAGGCACGAAGGACGTCTTCTCCGCCCTCAAGTACCTCCGAGCCGCTCTCCTCCGCCGGACGGTTCCTGACGAGCGGGAACGTCCCGACGTTGTTCAACTTCACCTACGAGATCGGCACGCACAACATCTGCGCCTGGTTCGCCTTCCTGAACTCCACCGCGCACACTTCGGGCCTGACCACCACCGTGTCGTCCACCGCCGCGTACTACACCCTCACCGGGCCGAACGGGGTCAACGCTCCGACCGTCACGACGTGCGACGCGGCGGCGGTCTCGACGTACGATATCACCCTCACGCTGCACAACATCAGTTACGCCGCGGTCCAGTACGCGGGCGTGACGATCAGCTTCACCCAGGGAGGTTCGTGAGAATGGCCTCCGGCTCGGTCCGCGTGAAGATCCCGCGCCCGACGCCGGACAGCGGCGGAGCTCTCGGCGGCGAGGGCGGGGGCGACACGACCGACGTTCCGGGGACGTTCATCACCGCGATGCCCCCGCTCGCCGAGTCCGCGATGAAGGAGCTCCAGGTCCGCGCGGTCAACCCGCCGTACTCCTACTCGAGGGTCACCTACAACGACCGGACCAAGGAGTACCTCTACGAAGTCATCGAACCCCAGCTCTCGAAGCACGAGAAGGAGCAGGTCGCCCACCTCAAGGAGACCCTGACGAAGATCATCGGCGGGGACATCGCGAGCCTTTCCTCGCCCGACAAGCGCGCCTACCTGCGCGGCGAGGCGGAGGGATACTTCAAGTCCCGGCGGATCACGCTCAGCCCGCTCTCCCTCGAGCGGATCGTCTACTACCTGCTCCGCGACTTCGTAGGCTACGGCCCGGTCGACGCGCTCATCCTCGACCTCGAGGTCGAGGACATTTCGTGCGACGGCGTGGACGTGCCGCTTTTCATCTTCCACGGGAAGTTCGAGTCGGTGAAGACGAACGTGGTCTTTTCGAACGAGGAGGCGCTCAATTCGTTCATCGTCATGCTGGGGCAGCGCTGCTCGAAGGCGGTCAGCGTCTCGTCCCCGATCCTGGACGGCACTACCCCCGAAGGGCACCGCGATCCAGGCGACGTACGCGCGGGAGATCACGACCCGCGGCTCGAGCTTCACGATCCGGCGGTTCAAGGAGCGGCCGTTCACCCCCGTCGACCTCGTGATGATGGGCAGCGCGAGCGAGGAGATGGTCGCCTACTTCTGGTTCGCGGCCGAGCAGGGCGAGTCCGTGATCATCTGCGGCGGCCCGGCCTCCGGGAAGACCAGCACGCTCAACGCGATCTCCCTCTTCATTCCCCCGACCTCGAAGATCGTCTCGATCGAGGACACCCGGGAAGTGAACCTGCCGCACGAGAACTGGATCCCGGGGGCGACCCGGGTGGCACCGGCGACCGCGGGCCGGACGGCAAGGCCGCCGGCGAGGTCGACATGTTCGACCTGGTGCGCGCCGCGCTGCGGCAGCGGCCGAACTACATCATCGTGGGCGAGGTCCGCGGCAAGGAGACCTACACGATGTTCCAGGCGATGGCCACGGGCCACACGACCTATTCGACCATGCACGCCGACAGCGTGAAGTCGATGGTCAACCGCCTCGAGAACCCGCCGATCAACACGCCGCGCATCCTGCTCTCCGCGCTCAACAACGTCGTGATCCAGCTCCAGACGCGGACGGAGAAGGGCGTGGTCCGCCGCCTGAAGCAGGTGCTGGAGATCGTCGGGTTCGAGCCCGAGACGAACGAGCTGATCACGAACACCGTCTACGAATGGGACCCGGGGACCGACACGTTCGTGTTCAAGGGCCACTCGTTCCTTTTCGACAAGATCATGGAATTCAAGAACTACAGCCCGGACGAGATGGACGCGGAGTTCCAGCGCCGGACGCAGGTGATCCGCTACCTCGTCACCCACAAGATCAACGATTACCGCCAGCTCTGGCAGACGATCGCGCAGTACTACAAGGATCCCCACGAGGTGATGGCGCGGATCCAGGCGGCCCCGAAGCCGCCGGCACGCGGCGGCGGCCCCCGTCGCGGCCCCCGCCCCGCCCAAGTGACATGGTAGCGACCCCGAGAAGCGTGCCCCCGGCCCCGGTCGAGCCGGCGACCCCGGCCCGCACCGTCCGCGTGAAGCGCGGCGAGCAGCCGACCCCCTCCTCGCTGACCGGCTTTCAGCGGTGGGCGTGGCAGACGTTCGGCGCGCGGGTGAAGGCAAAGCCGATCGACCCGATCCTCGAGGAGAACCTCGTCAAGGCGCACATGCGGGTGCGCGCGGACGAGTACCTGGCCCAAGTCTACGCGACCACGGTCATCGCGGGGATCGCGGCCACGGTGGCGGGCGTCGTGCTCGGGCTCCTGTTCATCCTCCACGGCGTCGCCTTCCTGGGCATCGTGCTCCTGATCATCCTCCCCGTCTTCGGTACGGTCGGGACGTTCTTCCTGCTCCAGGGGACGCCCGGGTCGAAGGCGAAGGAGCGCGGCCGCAAGATCGACCGGAAGATCGGCTCCGCCATGAGCTTCATCTCGGCGATGAGCTCGGCGGACGTCAACGTCGACCAGATCTTCAAGGAGCTCGGCCGACAGAAGATCTACGGCGAGGTCGCGGAAGAGGCGGCCTGGATCACCCGCGACACGGAGCTCCTGGGCGTCGACATCCTGACGGCGCTCCGCCTGGGCGCGCTGCGCACGCCCTCCAAGAAGTTCCAGGACTTCCTGCAGGGCGTCGTGACCACCGCGACCAGCGGCGGCCAGTTGAAGCCGTACTTCCTGATCAAGGCGGAGCAGTTCGAGCGCGAGCACAAGCTCGCCATGCAGGAGCGGGTCGAGACGATGGGCCTGCTCGCCGAGACGTTCGTCACGGTCGTGGTCGCGTTCCCGCTGTTCCTGGTGATCATCATCGCGATCTTCGCCATTATCGGCGGCGGTGGGGCGTTCATGATCGACGTGCTGTGGGGGATCGTCGGCGGGATGATCCCGGTCAGCCAGTTCGGGTTCATTTTCTTCATGTATTCGCTCGCGCAGGAGATGCAGTAGGATGGCGAACGCCACGGCCTCGGTCCAACGGGTACGGTCGATCTCCGGGTCCTCGACCTCGGTAGAACGGGTCGCGATCCCCAAGGAGACCCTCCTCCTGATCGTCGGAGCGGCCGTCGCCGTCGTCTTCTGGGTGGTCGGATTCCTGTGCTACCACGGGACCCTCTCCCTCGTCCTTAGGCCCGGCGAGCCGACCGGGGTCAACCCGGCGATCGACTTCTTCGTGATCGGGCTGCATCTGCCTGATGGCGCCGTACGGTTTCACCATGACGGCGAAGCTCCGGCGGATCTCGAAGATCGAGGAGCGGCTTCCCGACTTCCTGCGGGATGTCGCGGAGGCGGGCCGGTTCGGGATGACGCTCCCGGACGCGATCATCGTCGCGAGCACGGGCCGCTACGGGCTCCTGACGGACGAGATCAAGAAGATGGCCAGCCAGCTCGAGTGGGGCGTCCCCGTCGCCACGGCCCTCACGCTCTTCGAGGAGCGGGTCCCTACGCCGCTCGTCCAGCGGGTCGTCTCGATCGTGACGCGCGCCAACGAGGCGGGCGGAAACGTCGCGGACGTGCTCACGATGGTGGCGCGCGACACCCGCGAGGCACAGCTCTCCGACGCATCGCGCCGGATATCGATGCTGACGTACGTGACGGTCATCTACATCTCGTTCTTCGTGTTCCTGGTCACGATCTACATCATGGCGGCGGTCTTCCTGCCGCAGATGATCAAGGCGGGCGAGTCGATCGCCTGCTCGTCCCTCTCGAGCGCGGGCGGCGTCACGCTGCAGTACGCGTTCGTCCCGGTCCTGTTCCTCGCGTTCCTGGTCGCGGTCATCGTGCACGCGGTCGGGGACGGCGTCATGGCGGGCGTCCTCTACAACGGACGCATCGCCGAAGGTCTCCAGCACGCGACCATAATGCTCTCGGTCGGCTGGCTGATCATGCGGTTCGTCGTGCCGGTGCTGATCGTCAAGACGTCCTGCGGAGGGTAGGACGATGGCAGGCGAAGCGACCGAACCGGAGACGACCCCGACGGACGTCGGCTCTGGGAGGCCCCGCAAGAGGACGTCGTTCTCGCCGTGGCTGCGCGTGGGCGCGGCGATGCGCAAGGGAACGAGCGATCCCCGCCCCGTCAAGCTGAGCCGCCTGGGCGTTTCGGGCCAGGGGGCGGCCACGGACGTCACGCCGATCCCGCCGCTCGCCGACCCGATGCTGAAGGAGCTCGACCTGGCTCCGATCATGCCGGGGTACTCCTACGTCCGCATCACGCTCCAGACCCAGCGCAACGAACACCTCTACGAGGTGATCGAGCCGCCGCTCACGCCCCTCGAGCGCGACCTGATCGCGCGGCTCCGCACCGCCATGGTCGCGGGGTTCCAGCCGCTCGCCGGCCACGAGTCCGACGCCCGGAAGGACGAGCTGCGGCGGATGGTCGACGACCAGCTCAAGGCCTGGGAGCTCTCGCCCGGTCCGACCTCGAAGGGGCGATTCGTCTACTACCTCTCGCGGGACTTCATCGGCTACGGCATCGTGGACGTCCCGATGACCGACCCCGAGGTCGAGGACATCTCGTGCGACGGGGTGGGGATCCCGCTCTACATCTACCACCGGAAGTACGGGTCGATCCGCTCGAACCTCAAGTTCACCACGCACAAGGAGCTGGACGATTATGTCGTCTGGCTCGCCCAGCGCTCGGGGAAGCACATCTCCGTCGCGAGCCCCATCCTGGACGCGACCGTCCCCGACGGCTCGCGTCTCCAGGCGACGCTCGGGATGTACGTCACGAAGCGCGGGAGCTCGTTCACGATCCGGCGGTTCCGGGACAACCCGTTCACGCCGGTCGACCTGCTCAAGTTCAAGACGATGAACCCCGAGATGATGGCCTACCTCTGGCTGGCCATCGAGTCCGGGCAGTCGATGATGGTCTGCGGCGGCACGGCGAGCGGGAAGACCACGACCCTGAACGCATCCCTCCTGTTCATCCCGCCCCAGATGAAGATCGTCTCGATCGAGGACACGCGCGAGCTCAACCTGCCGCACGAGAACTGGGTCCCGTCGCTGACCCGCGCCGGGTTCGGGTCGAAGAACGTCATCAGCGGGAAGGCGCCCGGGGAGATCGACATGTTCGACCTGCTCGCGGCCGCGCTCCGGCAGCGCCCGCAGTACCTGATGGTCGGCGAGGTCCGTGGCGCCGAGGCGTTCATCGTATTCCAGGCGATGGCGACGGGGAAGACCTGCTACACCACCTTCCACGCGGAGAGCGTGAGCGCGATGGTCCACCGGATGGAGAACCCGCCGATCTCGCTCCCCCGCTCGCTCGTCTCGGCGCTCAACCTCGTCCTCCTCCAGCGGCAGGTGAAGGTCGGCCAGAAGATGACGCGGCGCGTCCAGTCGCTGACGGAGATCGTCGGGCTCGACCCGGAGACGAACGAGCTGATCACGAACTCGGTCTACTCGTGGAACCCGTCGGACGACACGTTCCTGTTCTCGGGCCACTCCTACCTCTACGAGCGGTTCGCGCTCATGAAGAACTGGACGATGAAGGACATGGAGCGCGAGGTGCGCAACCGCGTCACCATCCTCGATTTCATGATGGCCCTGGACGCGAAGGCGACGCGCCTGAAGCCGTACACGCACCGCGACGTCGGCCGCCTCGTCTCCTACTACTACAAGGAGCCGGAGAAGGCGCTCGCCGAGGCGCGGGCCGAGCTCGCCCGCAAGGCCCCCGCGCCGGCGCCCGCCGCGCGCTGAGCCCGACGGTCCGGCGGGGCGGAGGGCGCCGATGCCGCGCCGGCTCGCGCGGCCGTTCGCACGCATCCCGCTCGGGCGGGGCCGCGCGGTCGTCCTCTGGAACGAGGACGCCGTCGCGCACCTCGCCGAGCGCGTCCGTCGCGCGGACGTGGTCGTCACCAGCCCGCCCTACAACCGGGGGGTCCGCTACTCGCGCTACGCCGACGACCGCCCCCGCGCGGAGTACGTCGAATGGACCGGTGCGCTCGGGGAGTCGGTGGCGCGCGTCCTCGCGCCGAACGGGTCGTTCTTCCTGAACCTCGGGGCCGCCCCGAGCGACCCGTGGTTGCCGTGGGACGTCGCGCGCGCGGCCGGTCGGCCGTTCGTGCTGCAGAACGTCATCCACTGGGTGAAATCGATCGCGATCGACCGCCGCGCCGCTGGGCGTTCCGCCGGCCTCGACCACGACCTCGCGCTGGGCCACTACAAGCCGCTCGTCTCCGACCGGTACCTCCACGGGGCGCACGAGTACGTCTTCCACTTCACCCGGACCGGCGAGGTCCCGATCGACCGCCTGGCCGTCGGGACCGCCTACCAGGACAAGTCGAACGTCTCCCGCTGGGGCCGCTCCGCCCGCGACCGGCGGTGCCGGGGGAACACCTGGTTCCTGCCGTACGCCACCATCCGCTCCCGCGTGCGGGACCGACCCCATCCCGCGACGTTCCCGGTCGAGCTTCCCGAATGGTGCGTGCGGCTCCACGGCCTAGGGCGCGCGCGCCTCGTGGTCGACCCGTTCGTGGGGATCGGGTCCAGCGCGGTCGCGGCCGCCCGCCTCGGGGTCGGGTTCGTCGGGTTCGACGTCGATCCGGAGTATCTGCGAACGGCCGCGCAGCGCGTCCGCGAGGAACGGGCGGCCGTTCGGGCCCCGGAACGGGCGCGATCCGGGTAGGGCTACGGTTCCTTCGAGCCGGGGTCGTCGCCGGACGAGCCCGGGGCGGACCACGACTTCATCGGCGTGCGCTTGACGCCCGCGGCGGAGGCGAGGGCGTTCCTCGTCCCTCTCTTCGCGGCCTTCCCGGCGTTCACGACGGCGTCCCGGGCCGCTCCGGCGGCGCGCGCGGTGCCCGAGCCGATCGCGGTGGCGCCGTCGGCGATGCGGTGCGGCAGCGTGCGGAGCTCGGCGTCGACCGAGCGGCCGAGGTTGCCGAGGTCGTCCTGGATGTCGTAGGCCAGCTCCTTGGTGTCCCGTGCGGTCGCGTGCCCGAGGCGCTCGATCTTGTCGTCGAGCTCGGAGAACTCGTGGGCGAAATCTTTCGACAGGCCCGCGGTCGCTCGGCGCATCTCGGAGAGATGCCGGCGGAACTGGGCCTGCTCGGTGGTGTCGGACATGGTCGTCTCGGCCGAGGGTACGTTTGGGCCGTCAGATAAAGATTGACGGCCTTCGGCAACGGGTCAGCCGCCCATCCGGCGGTCCTTTCTCCGCCCACGGGCCCGTCCCCCGCGCTCGGCGGTCGGGGGGAGGGGACGCGGCGGGCGGGGCCTCGACCCGACGCTCCGTCTCGACGCCGTGCGCCCACCGGACGAGGAGCTCGACCCCCAGGCGGGTCGGGTCGGTCACGACCAGTTCGCCCGTCAGGGTCCGCGCGAGGGCGCGCGCGGCGACCTCGTACTCCGGGTGGTCCGACTTGAGAAGGATCACGGTCCGTCGGAGCGGCGGCACGGTCGCGAGCTCGCGCGCGCGCGCCAGGGCGTGCTCCATCGCCACGTCGAGCTGCCCGGAGCGCACGCGCCCCTCCTCGTCCGTGTACGCCTCGGGCAGGCCGTCCGTGATGAGGTAGACCTCCGCGCCGGCTGGCCCGGGAGGACCGGAGGAGGAGGTAGGCGGCGCGGAGCGCCTCGGCGGTGTTCGTGAACGAGCCGGCCTTGCACTCCCACAGCTCGACCAGGTCGAGCACGGAAACGGTGTTGTCGAACGCGAGGACGTCGATCGTCGCGTCCGGGTACCGGCGCCGGATCGCGACGTAGAGCGCGAGCAGGGCCTTCTTCGCGGCGTCCAGCTTGCCGCCCTCCGACATGCTGCCCGACCGGTCGAAGGCGAGCACGACGTGGACCCGCTCCGAGGTCACCTCCCGGTAGACGTAGGCTCGTCGATCTCGTCGATGTGCCTCCGGCCGGAGAGGCGGGTCTCGAGGAGCGAGGACGGGACGTCGAGCCGGGCGATCTCCTCGAGGCGGCGGAGCTTCGCCTTCTCGTAGACGCCGGTCGATCCTCCGCCCTTCAGGGAGAGCCGGATGTCGCCGGGCAGCTTGCGCGACTCCTCCTCGAGGAGGAGCCGCGCGAACCGCTCGACGAGCCCGTAGGTGACGACCAGCCCCCCCGCCTGCTCGGCGACGAAACCGCGTTCCTTGAGCTCCCGCTCGAACCGCTGCTCCTCGGCCGCCTTGAGCCGCTGGTCGGTGGAGGCCTCGGCCCGCCGCTTCGGGCCTCCTCCTTCTCCTCCTCCAGGCGGCGCCGCTGCGCCTCGGCGGTCCGCCGCTTCTCCTCGGCTTCGCGCTCGAGCACCCGTTCGCGGGCGCTGGATCGTGCCCTCGACCCGGCCCGCGAGCTCCTCCTGCTGCGGCGGTCGTGAGGGAGGCGAGGGCGTTGCCGAGCTCGGAGGGACCCAAGGTTCGCCCGCTCGCGGTCAGGAACGCGAGCGGGACCGTCCGGTCCTTCGCCCGCCGGGGGGTGGCCTTGACGTCGGCCGAACAGCCCCTTCAGCCACGCGGCAAAGCGGCGGAACGCGGCCCGGATCCTCGCGAAGATCCCGGGCGGCCGGGCGGGCGGTTCCAGGAGGCGTCGGGCACGAGGAGGGCGCTGGTGACGTCGTCCAGGAGGAACGGCGGGGGTCCCCGCGACCAGTCGAGCGCGCGGGCGGCACGCAGCCGCTCCTCGAGCTCGGCGATCCGCTGCGCGATCTCCTCGTCGGACCGCCGCTCGACGAGGGTGAGCTCCTCCATCGCGACGGTCGGTACTCCGAGAGCTGGTTGCGGATCTGGCGGTTCGCCCGGGCGCGAAGGCGCTCGCGCAGGCGCTCGAGCCGGCCCCGCAGCTCGGCGTCCTCCCGGTGCGCTGCTTGAGCAGCGAGCGGGCCCCGTCGACCCCCTTCTCCGCGAGGGTGCGCACGAGGAGCGCCCGGTCGAGCGCGTCGACCAGGTCGTCCGAGGTGACGTCGTCGGTGAACTGCGCACAGTCCGGCAGGTCGAAGGCCGGACTAGAGGGGGGCGTCGTCGGCGTCCTCGTCCTTGCAGGAGAAGAGCGAGAACTCCTCGAGAAGACGGAAGACGCCGATCGCCGCGTCCACCTTCGGGATCGAGCGCGGGGTGCTCGCGGTCCGCCACGTAGCCCGAGAACGACGGAACTTGGGGAACGTGGTGCCCGTCCTTCTCGAACCCGGACGCGAGGGCCCGATCGTCCTTCAGCCGGCGGCCCTCGCCCACGAGCGACTCGGCCTCGCCGGCGTTCTTCTTGAGGGGCCCCTCGAAGTACCGGCACCAGTAGACGCCGCCGCTGCGCTTCAGCGCCGCGGGGAAGGTACTGGTCCACGAACTCGACGACCCGCTTCTGGTTCTGCCGGAACGAGTCGCCGCTGCGCGCCCGGATCCGCCCGCGCATCGCGTGGAGGAGGCCGGCCTTCAGATCGGCGCTCGACGGGATCGCCCGGCCGTCCAGGATCGCGATCGCGTGCGTCCGCTCGGCGACGTCCAGGAGGGTGCGGTTCGACCCCACCTCGCCGATGTCCGGGATTCTCCTCGCTCATCCTCAGGCGCCACGCCTCGATGACGCGGATGCCCGCGTCGACCAGGATCTCGGGAACGTAGATCTCCGGGTCGGCGGCCCGGCCGACCTCGACGATGCGGCGGTTGTCGGCGTGACGGTCGTTGAACCCGATGTGGAGGCTCGTGAGGCGGTCGGAGAGCGGGTCGTTGATGTTGTCGAGGTCGGCAAGGTTGGAGGTCGCCACGGCGACGAACAGCCCGGGGAACGTCTCCCGCGACTTCGAGGGGGTGACCGTCCCCTCCTGGAGGGACTGGAGCAGCACGTTCTGCGTCCCGAGCGGCAGCTTCCCGATCTCGTCGACGAGGAGGAACCCCCGGTTCGCCTGCAGGAGCTTCCCCGGTTCGAGGACGAGGGGGCTCATCGGGTCCCCGACCTCCT
This sequence comes from uncultured Thermoplasmata archaeon, assembly GCA_963804505.1. Lineage (GTDB taxonomy): Archaea > Thermoplasmatota > Thermoplasmata > Lutacidiplasmatales > UBA184 > Lutacidiplasma. The sequence continues at coordinate 265,867 of CAWDQP010000010.1, read as the reverse complement.
CGAGCTTTCGGAGGTTGATGTTCCCCGTGAGATGGTCGGGGAAGACCTCGGAGCTCCCCTGCACCCGCGCGAACCCGTACCCCTCCCGCAGGATGGTGAACTCGGCCGGGACCCGGGCCGGGTCGACCACGGCGGGGTCGAACTTCGCGATGTCCCCGCCCGGCGCGAACCGCCGGCGGCAGATCGGACACGGCGGGAACCGGGCGGCCACGGCCCGGTCGACCAGGCTCAGCGGGTGGTCCAGGACGGGGCATCCCTCCACGACCCAGACCCCCTTCGGGAACAGCTCCCAGAGGTCCTTCGCGAGGCTCGTCTTGCCCGCACCGGACGGACCGAAGAACAGGACGTGCGCGCCCGCGACGATCGCGGCGACGAGGTCCTCGTAGGTCGGGTCGGGAAGGATCGTCCGGGGAAAGAGCGCCCGGAACGTCTGCGCGCGGTCCGAACCCCCGGCCCTTGAGGGCCTCGATCGAGGCCAGGACCTCGCGTACGGAACCGCTCGGCCGGCGATTCGACGACGGCGTGCGCCGCGCGCAGGTCGGCGGCGGTCGCGCGGGTTCCCGGCGCCGGGCCGTCGGCGGGCGGAGCGGTCACGGCGCGCGGAGCTAGGTTCGAGATATGTAGTTTGCCGCGGCCGGCCCGACGCAGCGCGAGACGCCGCCCGGCGGGCCCGCCCGCCGCGGGCGCGCGCGAGAATCCGGATAGACCTTAAGTAGCCCACCCGGGTCGGCGGCCCCGCGAGCGATGGCGGAGAAGGAGACCGGTGCGAAGAAGCCGGCGATGGCGCGCACCGTCAAGGACAAGTGGCGCTCCAAGCACTGGTACAAGGTCCGGGCCCCGGGGCTGTTCCAGCACGTGGACCTCGGCGAGACGGTCGCGAGCGAGCCGGAGCAGATCGATCGGCCGGACCCTCGAGACCACCCTGCCCGAGCTCTCCAGTGCCGCCGACTCGGGGAAGGCGCACGTCAAGCTGCGCTTCCGCGTCGAACGGATCAGCGGCGACGGCGTCGCCGAGGCGAAGTTCATCGGCCACGACCTCACCTCCGACTACGTTCGGCGACTCGCCCGGCGCAAGCGCTCGAAGATCGATCTGGCGCTCACCGTGACGACCAAGGACGGCGTCCAGATCATCCTCAAGCCGGTCGCGGTCGGCGAGCAGCGCCTGCAGACCCGCCTCCGCGCGGAACTGCGCCACCGGATCGTCAAGATCCTCACGGAGGAGGCGCAGCAGAAGGCCTCCGCCGAGTTCGTCCACGAGATGCTCCAGGGCGAGCTCTCGAAGCTGCTCGCGCACGGCGTGAAGTCGCTCTACCCGCTCAAGAAGATCGAGATCCGGCGCTCAATCGTCCTCGGGATCGATCAGCGACGAGCTTCCGGTACCCGTCCCCGAGGCCGTCCCCGAAGGGCCGACCCCTCCGGCCGAGGCGGCCGAAGCCGGCGAGGGCTCCGCGACCTAAAGGTCGCGCCGGGGTCGCGGATGGACCGTCCGCTCACTGTCGGAGTGGCTCAGCCTGGTAGAGCACGGGACTCATAGCGGGGCGCGCACCGCGCCCCGGGAGAAATCCTGGGGTCGGGGGTTCAAATCCCCCCTCCGACACTATAGAAGCCATTAAGGTGCTGGCAGTCATGATTGTTATTCTATGGCCGCCGACCCGTTGACCACGATCCCGGTTCGGGAATCGACCCGATCGGAACTTCAACGTCTCAAGACGGGGGGGCAGAGCTACGATGCGGTGATCCGCGCCATTCTCGAGGAACTCGAGGAGCGGGACCCGTGGTTCGCTGAGATGGACCAACGAATCTCCGACTGGAAGAAAGGGAAGATCAAGCTTGAACCAATCGAGACCCTCTGGGAGAAGGACCAGAGGGCACGGGCGAGGAAGTCCCGCTGATGGCTTCGTCGGTCCTCCGCGACCCCCGATTCGACTCCGAGTTCCTGGCGCTTCCCGAGAAGGCACGCGATACCTGCTGGCACGTTATCGCTGCTCTCCGCCGACGGCCGCGGTCCGCCGGTCCTGGGTTTCGAGTCGAGCGACTTCGACGCCTGGCTCCTGTTGAGGCATGGACCGCGCACTTTGAGAACGACCGCTACCGGTTGCTCTACGTACTTGATGGTGGGGTCCTGATCCTCTTCGGAGTGGGGGCCCGTCCGGGGTTCTACCGAAGACTCGATCGGCTCAGGGAGAAGACCCAACCGCGCGAAGGAAGTTTCGCGCGTGACTAGTGTTTCGGTCCCTTGCCGGGCCGGAGGGATTCGAACTCTTCGTCAATGTCCCCCTCCGACATATTGGACCGATTTCTCCATGAGAAACGGCGATGGGGTCGCTCACCGGTTCCCCGATTTTCGTAGCGCGGGACCGAGGGTCCGACTAGGGAGCGACTTCACGAATCAGCCCATCCCGGAACTTTATCGAGGCATGGCTCCCGTTGCAGAACGGCATGTTGTCCGACGCGCCGCACCGGCATAGGGTCACCCGATTCCTCGTCTCGTACGCCTTTCCGTCCTGAGACTCGACTCGCAGCCCGCCGCGCACCCACAGCGGGCCACTGCACTCCAGCGCGGGATCCTCGACGAGACCGAGCGAGGGGGGCAGGGGGTGCTCGATCAACTTGCCCGTCGCCCTATCGTGCAGGACCAGGCGACCCGAGGGACACTGGTTCGCTTCCCGGACCACGAGGTCCTTCGCTTGGGGTTGGTCGGTCCTTTCGATCAGACTCCAGATCTTACCACCGGGGTCACAGAATCGGGCGAACGCGCAGTACCGCTCCGCGTCGCTCAGGACCATCGCTGGTCCCTCCAAATGCTCGGACTGTCGCTCCAGAGGGCGACGGGAGGCGGTTTCCTCTCCCACGAAACCCACCGTGAGGTGGGAGTTGTCGCAGAACGGCTTGTTCTGGGATTGACCGCAGCGGCAGAGGAAGTACTCGGCCTTGCTCTCGAACGCCCGACCCGGGGTCCAATCCCAAGACTCTCCCGCAGGGTTCGGAGTGATCACCTGAACCGCGAGGGGAACGTTTCCGGTGACTCGGTAGGGTCCGTGCTTCATCACGACGACCTTCATCTCGGTTTTTTCACTCACGATCGACCACCTCGGATCTAAGACTCGGTTCCGGGCTCCGCGCGTTGGCTACGCGGGGGCTCTGCCCCCTTTCGGGGCGGGTCGCTTGAGGGCCTCCAGCAGCGGTAGAAACTGGTACTGACCTACGTGCAGAGAGCCGTTGACGAAGAACGTGGGGACGTCACCTACCCCCGCCTCCTCGGCGCTCTCCAGGTCTTCGTCGACGCGGCGGGCCGCGGCTCCCGAGGAGAGGTCCCGGTCGTAATCCGACATCTCGATGGGCAACCCCCGAGCGATCTCCCGGATCGACCTATCCGAGAGGTCGTCCTGGTGGTCGAAGAGGCGGTCGTGCATCAACCAGAATTTTCCCTGCAGGCCCGCCGCCTCCGCAGCCTCCGCGACGGACCGTGAGAGCGGACGGAGCCTCGGCTGGGGGAAGTTGCGAAAGACGAAACAGAGATCGTCCTCGAGCTCGCGGATCAGTTCGTTCACCGGACCGCCCACGTGCCGGCAGTGAGGGGACGTGTAGTCGCCGTATTCCACGAGCGAGTACCGCGCTGACGGGGGCCCGCGGCAGTTGTCCCGCGGCTCCATGGGTAGAACGAGTTCGGGCAGCTCCTCGTCCGGCTCCATGCGGCCCCCCTCGCAACGAGACAAGGTCGGTATTCTCTCTTTCGGGGAGCCGTGGGTCGGGGGGGAGATTGCCGCGGCGCGGGATTCGTTAACAGGAGTCGGCACTCACCCCGTCTCCCTCCCGCCAGCCGCGGTTGAGTTGCCTCGACCGAGCCAAAGGCGGAAGCGATATTCCACCTCCGGCCTGTCGGGGCTGCTCGCCGACTTAGGAGCGCAATCGCGATGGCACCGGTCGAGAGAACTCCCAGCGTACTACGAGTCGTCTCGAGCCACGTGGATTTGGAGGATGTAACGGGGCGCGTGCTCTTTCCTACGCCGCTCGTGGGCCCTTGGATCCCCTTCGAGCGGTTTGCGGAGACCGTCAGGACGGGCTCCGGGGACGTCTCCGAAGGCCACTCCCACCGGGCCGAGGAGGTCATGAGCTACATCGTCGAAGGCCCCGTCGAGTACGAAGACGACGTGGGCCGCCATTCCCTCCTCGACACCGGAGCGGTCGCCCTCCTCACGGCGCGCGACGAGGCTCATCACAACCTGATGGCGAAGCCAGCTCCCCGATCGAGGTGGTTGTCGGTCCTCGTTCGGTATCCCTCCGACCTCGAGGGTCCGCCCCATCGAGTCCAAATCGCTCGCGGAAACCTCCCTGTCCGATCGGGTGCGGGAACCATCGAGCGGCTTTTGGTCGGGCCAGAAGCTGCGATCGACTCCGCTTCGGGACTCACCTGCGTGGACCTGGAGTTCCGCAAGGCCGCGCGATGCGTTTGTCCGGTCGGGGTGGAACGGAGAGCGATCGCCTACACCTACGAGGGATCCGTTACGGTCGGGGACCAACTCGTGGAGGTCGGGGCCGCTGCCTTGCTCGACGGCGTACGCGAGGCATCGTTCGCGGCGAAGCCGGGAAGTAGGGTACTTCTGGCCTCGGCGCCGCGATCTCCCCGATGAACGCCCTCGCGAGCGGTGGGACCGGTGGCCGCGACCCGGCCCATCTTGTCGGGGACGGGTGACATCGATTCTGCGGGAGATCGGAAGGGCGGGATGCCGGCACATGCTCTGATCGTCGAGCCGGTCGACGGCCGCACCGCCGTGCTCTCGGCGCTCGGGGCGGCCACGACCAGCGTCGACCTCACGATCTACGAGTTGAGCGACCCGGCGATCGTAGCGGCGCTTCTCGACGCCCAATGTAGGAAAGTTGTGGTGCGCGTCCTCTACAACTGGTACTCCTTCCCTTCGGACGTGCAGCAGCAGGAGGTCGTACCGACCGTCCAGCGGCTCACGGAGGCGGGTGTCGCATGCAAGGCGGCGCCTCCCGCGTTCGAAGTGACGCACGAGAAGTCGTTCGTGGTCGATGGGGAGAGCGCCTTCGTGCTGACGTTCAACCTCACGAGCGAGTACCTCGGAACCACGCGCGACTTCGGGATCCAGACCACCGTTCCCGAGGAGGTCGCCGAGATCGCGGCCGTCTTCGAAGCCGACTGGAGCAACCGATCGAGCACCCCGAGCGCACCGACGGTCGTCTGGAGCCCGGTCAACTCCCGGGCGAAACTCACCGAGTTGATCGCGAACGCCGCGGAGACGCTCGATGTCTATTGCGAGGAGATCGACGACCCCGGAACTCTCGGCGCCCTGGTCGCCGCCGCGAAACGGGGAGTCCGGGTCCGGCTGATCGCGGCCGTCCTCAGCACCCCCGGCACTTCCAACGGAAACGCGCGGGGGATCACCTACCTGAACGCCGGTGGGGTCGATGCGGTCTCGAAGTCGTACCCGATCGCGACCCCCACGGGCACGGCCGAGGTCTACTTCCATGCGAAGGCCATTCTCGCGGACTACGGGTCCGGGGCCGCGACGGCGTTCGTGGGGTCCGAGAACCTTTCGTGCGTGTCGCTCGACGACAACCGAGAGTGTGGCCTCCTCGTGGTCGAACCCGCGATCCTCGACCGCCTCGAAGCTACCTTCTCCTCTGACTGGGCGCAGCCAAGCGTCCCGGTGACTCCGGACCCCACGCCGATCCCTCCGTGCGCGGGAAATCCCGCCGCCCGGGCCGCGGCCCGTGTCGCTGCTCGCGGGTGATCCGGAAGGACGGGGCACAATTCGCCGGCGGTCCGGCCCGGCACCTTCCAGGTAGGACCGACCTCCGTTCCGCGCGGCGAACTCGAATACTCCTCACCTATCCTGCCCCGGGGAAGAGGGGGAAGATGGCGACGGCGGGACCGCGGGGAACGATGAAGGCGTGGAGGTTCGACCGGTACAGACCCCCGGAGATTTTGGATCTCCGAGATGTCCCGCTCCCCACTTTTTCCGATGAGAACGAGGTGCTCGTCCGCGTGCGCGCCGCCTCCGTGAACCCCACCGACCGGCATGCGCTGAAGCCGCCGCTCCTGTTCCGTAGGGGCCGGGGATTCCTCCGGCCGAAGGTGGGGCGGCTGGGGAGCGACCTGGCCGGTCGCATCGAAGCGATCGGCAAGAACGTGAAGGAGCTGCACGTCGGGGACGAGGTCTTCGGCGTCGGGCGAGGCGCCTTTGCCGAGTTCGCGGTGGCCGACCAGAGCCAGGTCGCGCTGAAGCCGGCCGCGCTGACGTTCGAGCAGGCCGGGGCCGTGCCCATCGCGGCCGCCACGGCCCTTCAGGGCCTGCGCGACAAGGGCGGGGTTCAGCCGGGCCGGCGGGTCCTGGTCAACGGCGCTTCGGGCGGGGTCGGCACGTTCGCCGTGCAGATCGCCAAGGCGCTGGGGGCGTCGGTCAGCGGGGTTTGCAGCACTCCGAATGTGGAGATGGTCAAATCCTTCGGTGCCGAGCGGGTCTTCGATTACTCACAGGAGGACTTCACGAAGAGCGGACAGCGCTACGACCTCGTCTTCGACACCCAGCTTAACCACTCCCTGGCGGAGTACCGGGCGGTTCTCAATCCCGGAGGCGTGCTGCTGGCGGTCGGGGCCGGGACGGGCCCCGTCGGACCCGCGCTCCGTCGGTTGCTGGGGAAGATGCTGGCGTCGCGCCTGGTCGGCCCCCGGTACAAGTTCTTCATCGCGTCGATCAAGGTCGCCGATCTGGAGGTCCTGAAGGAGCTCCTCGTGGCCCGCCAGGTGACCCCGGTGATCGATCGACAATTCCCGTTCAGCCAGGTCCCGGACGCCGTCCGGTACCTGATCAAGGGACACTCCCGGGGAAAAATCGTCGTCACCATGTGAAGGGGCCGGGCCTACCTCTGGATCGCACGCCCCCACTGCGGCGACCGGCCCGGGCGGGCACGCGATCCGGTTCGGTCGCCCGACCGGCATCGAGTCAAGTAGCCAGTCGCGGATGCGCCGTCATGTCCGCCCCCGACGCCCGCACCGAACTTACGCAGGTCGAGAAGTACGAGTTCACCGTCGCGTTCGGCGACGCGCCGTTCCCCGGGCTCACCGTGGACGAGCCGGCGCCCGTCGGCGGCGACCACGGCCCCAACCCGTCGCAGTCGCTGGCGATGGCGGTGGGGCACTGCATGAGCTCCACCCTCGTGAACACGCTCGAGCGGGCCCGGGTCCGGGTCACCCCGCTGCACACGACCGTGCGGGTGACAGTCGGGGTGAACGAGCAGGGACGACGCCGCGTGCGCCGACTGGACGTCACGATCGTGACGCACCCGGTCGACGAGGCCGACCGCCCCCGGTTCGACCGGTGCGTCGATATCTTCGCGGATTTCTGCACGGTCTCAGCCGCCGTGCGCGAAGGGGTCGCCATCGAGCATCGCGTCGCCCCGGAGTGACTCCGGCTCCGGGTTCCCGGGGTATCCGGGGGCCGGGAGTGGGGCCCTGCCTCGAGCCGGGCGCCGCCCCGTCCAGGACCTGGTCGAGCAGTCCCACCGGGGGGCAGCCCGCTCCGAGGAGCGCGTCGTGGAAGGCGCGGAGGTTTCCGCCGTACCGGGTCGCGAGGAGGCGGCGGCGCGCGTCCAGGATCGCCAGCTTCCCGAGCGTGTAGCAGAAGTACTCGGGGTCGAACGTTCCGCGCAGCGCTTCGCGGTAGGCTGGGAGCCGGTCGAGGTGCGCTTCGGTCTGGAACAGTTGGGTGGACTGCTCGACCGTCCAGTTCGCGGTGTGCAACCCGATCGCCGACAGGAGCCGACAGTTGCGGAGGAGGGCGTCGTGCAGCTGCGCGACCTCGGCCCACGCGTTCTCGGCGTGGAGGCCGGCTTCGATGGCCAGCTGCTCGGTGTAGTGGGCCCACCCCTCGATGAACGACGGCGATTGGTAGACCTTGCGCGTGAGCGAGCTCGGCTGGGCCCGCACGTGGAGGAACTGAAGGTAGTGGCCCGGATAGACCTCGTGGACGGTGATGTTCCTAAGCGCCGGCCGGTTGAGGGAACGGAGCCACTCGTCCTGCTGGGCGGGCGTCCACTTCGGGTCGACCAGGGTGACGAAGTAGATCCCCACGGGGCTCTTCGTGTCGAACGCACCGGGCGGGTTCATGCTCGCCGTCGTGGTCGCGCGGCTGTACGCCGGGGTCTCCTCGACCCGGCATTCGGCGGGCTCGGGGATCGAGACGAGCGATTGGGAGCGCACGAACTCGCGCGTCTCGTCCACGTACGTCCGGGCCGTCGCGAGAACCTCCTCCGCGACCGGTCGGTCCTCCGACATTCGGGCATAGAGCGCGCCGGGCTCGACCCCCTGGGCCTTCGCGATCTCCGCCAGGCGGGCGCGGTTCCGGGCGAGGTCGGCCTCCCCGCGCGACGCATGTCGTCGAACGGGGCCTCGATCCCTTCCCGCACGAACAGGAGACGCTGGAACTTCTGGAGGCCGAGCGCGAACTCCGGGGTCGACCGGGGAAGCTTCTCGTCCCGAAGCCAGCGGAGGAACTCGTGCATCGCCGCCTCGGCCGGCGCCCGGGCCCGTGCGACGCGCTTGCCGAGGCCCGCCGACGCCGCGAACGCCTGGGCGTCGTCGAAATGGCCGGGCACCCCGTCGGCCATCGAGAGCGCGAGTTCGACGAACGGCCGAGGCAGCACGGCCCGCAGCCGGGTGCGCCCCTGGTGGAACAGTCGGGGCAGCGACTCGAGCAGTCGAACGATGGCGTCGACCCGCTGCGGTACGGGGGCGTAGTCCCGCGCGAGATAGGCGGTCAGGGAGACCGCCCCGACGTATCCCATCGGGTTACGGTCGAGATCCATCGATTCGCGAAGCCCGAACACATGCTCCTCGAGTAGCAGCCGGAGCAGGAATCGGTCGACAGCGCGTGCCGGGGGGAACGAGGCGGGATCGGTCGCCTCGATCCGCCGGAGGAGGTCGTCCGCCTTCGCGGCCCACTGCTCCATCGCCGGCAGGGAGAGATCCGGCAGGCGCCCGTCGTAGGCGTGCAGCCCCAACTCGACCGCGGCCGATGGATGCATCTCGAAAACGTGGTCGACGACCTCCCGCTCGAGCGAGTCCAACCCGTCCGGTGGCGCCATGGATCGCCTCGAGAGGGACGCGGCTCAAAAGCTGGCGGTACTCGAGCGGCGCTGCGCGCGGTTCACTCGACCCAGGTCATCCGGCATTTCGGGCAGGTCCCGTGCTCGAGCACGCTCCCGCAAACGAAGCACGTCGCGTACGTCCCTCGGTGCTCGCGGCTCTCCGGTTCCGGTTCGGGAAGTCGCTCGGGGAGCGGGGGCGGTGCGGGGGCCTGCTCGGGAGGGGCCACCGTCGCCGGGGTCGGCTCCGGAACCGACGATTTGGGCGCGGCGGGAGCGACGCCCTTCGGAACGTTCGCCCCGGGTGGAAACCGGGAGGACGGTGAAGGCGTGGGCCGTGCGCCCGGCCGCCCCGGCGGACGGGACGGCGGTCGCGCGGACGAGGGATTCGAGGGCGGCTTCGCCGCGGTCGGGGCCGGAGGAGGCGCCTCGTCCTCTTTCCGCCGGCGGCGGAAGAATCCCATGGTGTACCCAACGGGCGCGCTCCTTTACCGTTGGTGGGACGGACGACAAGCACCGCTTTCTGGACCGGTGGCGTTGGCTGCCGTGGCCTCGCCCGTGGAACGACTCAAGGCCCTGGGAATCCAGCTTCCGCCCCCGCCCCGGCCGGCGCGTATGTGCCCGTCGCCCGGGCCGGGACACTGGCATGGGTCTCGGGTCAGATCGTTCTCGAGAACGGGGTGGTCGCCCACCCGGGTCTCGTGAATCGAGACGTTCCGCCGGACGTGGCCAAGGAACTGGCGCGGCGGGCGACGCTGCAGGCGCTGAGCGCCCTCGCCCACGAGCTCGGTTCGCTCGACACTGTCCGTCGGGTCGTACGGGTGGGAGTGTTCGTCGCGAGCTCTCCGGGGTTCGATCGCCAGCACGAGGTGGCGAACGGCGCGACCGAGGTGCTGATCGAGATCTTCGGCGACGCGGGGCGACCGTCGCGGCTCGCGGTCGGCGTGGCCGGGCTGCCGCTGAACGCCGCGGTCGAAGTCGAGGTCGTGGTCGAGACGTGGTCGTGATCGGGCGCGGACGACCCGTCCGGAACAACGCGACCGGTGGACCGCGCCCGTGCTCCCCACGCTCATAAAGCGAGGCGCCGTGCACGGCTCCCGTGGAGACGACCCGCTGGCCCGGAGTGCATCGCGAGGGCCGTGACCTCTACACCGTGAACGGCGAGCCCGGCACCCGGGTGTACGGCGAGCCGCTTCGCACCGTCGCGGGGGTCGAGTTCCGACAGTGGGACCCGTTCCGCTCCAAGCTGGCCGCCTTCCTTCTCTCCGGAGCCCCGGCCGACCTCCTTCCGCCCGTACGCCGGGCGCTCTACCTCGGTGGCGCGCACGGGACCACCGTGAGCCATCTTTCGGACCTCTGGCCCGACGCGTCGATCTACGTTGTCGAGAAGAGCCCGGCCTCGTTCGCCCCCCTTCTGGCCCTGTCTCGGCGTCGCGCGAACCTGCTGCCGCTGCCTAGCGGACGCGCAACTGCCGGAGCGGTACCGCGCCGACGTCGGGGAGGTTGACTTCCTCTACCAGGACGTCGCCCAACGCGAGCAGGCCGGGATCTTCGTCGAGAACGCGGAAGCGTGCCTCGCGCCGACCGGCCGCGGGGTGCTGATGCTGAAGGCCCGGTCGGTGACCCAGCGCCGCCCCCCGAACGTGATCGTCCGCGAGACCCGGGAGCGCCTGGGGCGGGCCGCGCTGCGGATCGACGGCGAGGCGTCCCTCGCGCCGTTCTCCCGCGACCACGTCGCCCTCGCCGTGCACCGCTGATCCCGCGTTCCATCGCCCGCCGGGCGGTGCGACCGAATGAACCCCGCCCGGCATCGACCGCGCGGGTGGTTGGCTACGCCGCGCGGCCGTGGACACCGAGGACGAAGTCCCGACCGACTCCCACCGCTGGTCGCGTTCTGCCTGGCCCTCGCGCTGTTCGCGCCGCCCGGAGTTTCCGGGCGAGGCGGAGCCGCCCACCCCCTGCCGTCCGCGACCGGAGCCGCCGAGGCACACGACCCGATCCTCTCGGTCGCCCCGGCAACCTGGTGGATGGAGGACAGTACAAACGTGTCCCTGCGCGCGACCTGGACCGGGGTTCCGCCGGGCTGTTCGGTCACGCCCGAATGGTACCGTTGGTCGGTCGGGAGCGGGGATGCGCAGGGCACGCTCAACCCGGCCTACGCCTCGGCCACCACGTTCTCCGCGAGCGGAGACGGGAGCGGGGTGACCACGCTCATCGTTCGGTCGGCTGCGGCCATCGCCTGCGACGCCGCCCGGACCGCCGTGTTCGGGAACGCCTCCGCCAACCTCACCGTGGACGCCCCCCTCTCGGTGAGGAACGTCTCCGTCGGGCCCAATCCGGTGACTCCCGGGACGCTGACCTTCCTGGAGGGATCGATCGTCGGGGGGCTGCCTCCGTATTCGCTCCGCATCACGTGGGGGGACGGCCACGTCGGGTGGGCGAACGAGTCGGCCCCCGGTCCGTTCGGCGTGCCGCACAAGTTCGGCGCCGGGGTGTTCGCACCAACGCTGGAGGTCGAGGACAGCGCCGGGTTCGTAAGCGACGCCTCGGTCGACGAACTGGTCAACGTGACCTCCGACTTCGCGGCCTCGATCGAGCCGTCCAGCCCCACCGCGGAAGTCGGGGTGCCGGTCGGGTTCTCGATCGGTTACGTGAACGCACCCCCGGCGTTCTCGTCGATCACGAGCTGCGGAGGGGCCGCCGCCAGCGCGGTCCCGGCCAACCTCTCGCTCGGTGCCATCGTCTGTACGTTCGAGACGCCGGGCACGGCGTACGTCTCGTTCGAGGCCGTCGGGGCGGACTCACCGTACGCGGTGGCCAGCGCACTCCTTCCGGAGCCGGTGGCTCCCCGGCTCGATGTTCGTGCGGAGAGTCCCGCGACGATCGTGCAGGCAGGGACCCTCGGCTTCGTTCCGATAACGATCGATGGCGGCGTCCCCCCGTTCAACGTCACCTGGCAGATGGTCGGGAATCCGAGCACGGGGAGCGAGGCCGTCCCGGAGGACGGGACGGTCTACTGCCCGATCCGCCCGGCCGCGGCCGGCGCCGACCTGTTCGCGGTCGACGTCACGGACGCGCTCGGCGTCTCGGTCGGCAACACCACGGAAACGATCGACGTGCTCGCCGGGCTCTCCGCGGGGGATGCCTTGGCGGTCCTGGTGGGGCCCGACGGCGAGACGGTCAACCTCTCCGGCTCGATCGTCGCGGGTTCGCCCCCGTTCGATTGGGCGGTCGTACCGGGGTTCGCGGTGTCGAACGCCACGAACCTCTCCGGCGCGCTTTCCGGCATCGGCTCGTTCGGTTGGAACGCGAGCGCCCGTGAGGAGGGGCAGTTCCTGGTCGAGGTCATTGTCGTGGATGCCTCCGGCGCGATCTGGGACAACGAGCGTGCCGGCCGACCTTCTCCCAGAGCTCGAGGTGTCGGCCACCTTGGCCCCGCTCCCTTCCGGCGGATTCGAGGCCGAGATCACCATCGAAGGCGGGGCGCCGCCGTTTACCTACTGGATCAACGACTCCACGGGGGGGTCGTGGAGCGGCAGCACGGTCGCAGACGGAACCGTCACGGTCCGGGACACGCCGACCGGTACGGGGAACTCCACTTTCGAGCTGAACGTCCGGGACGCGTGGGGCCGTTCCAACGCCTCCTACGTGACCGTCACGATGCCGACAGCGCCGTCCCCCTTCGCGGCCGCGCCGTCGCTCGCCGGAACGCTCGGGATCCTGCTCTTCGTGCTGTTGGCGGCGGTGGGAGGGGCCTGGTGGTGGCGTCGCCGGGCCAGGACCGCTCCGGTCGAGGTCCCGGACGCCGTGGCGACGCTGAAACGGATCATCGACCCGGCCGATGGAGCGGATCGTGCCGTGGTCGAGCTCGTCGCCGAGGAGGACGGGATCCCGCTCGGCGTCGTGCGCGAAACTCTTGACCGGCTGATCCGGGAAGGAACGGTCCGGGCGGAGCGGGGCCACGACGGGGAGGAGGTGCTCGCGTGGTCGCACGAGCGCGATCCGTAGTCACCGCGCGCGCCGGCCCGGGAGCGTGGATCGTTGCCGCGACGTTGTTCGCCGTGCTCGTGCTGGGCGCATCGGGGACCGCAAGCGCCGACCGAGGGGAACCGGGGACCCGAGGCACCGGGGCCAACTCTACATCGGGCGCGGTCGCGAACTTCACCGCGGCAATCAACCGGCTCGTCGAACTAGTCGGCCTTGCCGGGAGCGGCATCCTGGCCCTGGTGTGGGCGCGCGTGGCATTCAGCTGGTTCTCGAACGACGTGACGAAGAAGGTCCAGGCGAAGGACCGGGCCCGCGACGCGCTCGTCGGCACGCTGCTGTTCACCGCCGCCGTGACGGGGCTTGTCTGGGGTCTCGCGCACTGGGTCATCACGGGGACGTAACCGGAGGGTACGGTGGCCGCCTCCGACATCCCTGACCTCGTCCAGCTGATCCTGTTCCTCGTCTTCAGCGACATCACGAGCCTGGTCGCGGCGGTCATCGGCCCGACCTACGACAACCTGCTCGTCCCGGAGCTCTCCCCGAACGCCTTGTTCCCGCCGATCTTCTCGCTCGTTCCGGCGTCGGGAAATTTCCTCGCGCCCGCCGCCCGTTTCTCGGACTTCGTAGTAGTGAACGTGGTCGATCCGTCGGTCGCGCTGATCGCGATCGGCGTCGCGGTGCTGTTCCTGGCGCGGGCGAGCGTGGCCCGGTGGAGCGCGATGTTCGACGGGCTTCTCCCACGGCTCCTGGTCGCCGTCGTGGGCGCGAACTTCACCGTGCCGATCGCGGGCGCGGTCCTCGGGGTCGCCGGGTCGCTGTACCCGGTCATGGCGGGTTGGGACGGCGGGTCCTGGCAGCACTGGGTGAACCTCGCTGGATGGGGTGAGATCCGCCTCGCCTGGGACAACGGGGCGGTGGCGTTCGTCCTCTCGCTTGTCGAGTTCATCGTCGTGTTCTCCCTCGTCCTGGCGATCGGTCTCCGCGATGCCCTGCTGGCGGTCCTGGTCGTACTCCTGCCGATGTTCACGCTGCTCTGGCCGTTCCGCCCACTGTCGCCGCTGGCCCGCCGTGCCTGGCTCCTGTTCGCGGAGCTCGCGTTTCTGCCGTGCGCGATGGTCGTTCCCCTCGAGCTGGCGGTCGGGAGCACGAACCCGGTGATCCTCGTCGGATACCTGGGCGTGGCGCTGGCCTCCCACTTCCTGCTCTCGGTCGCCGGGTCGAACCTCGTCGCGATCGGGTTCGCTTCGCCCGGCAACCTTCTCCATTCGGGAACGCAGCGGGCGCTGTCCGTCGCCCCCTCGGCGGCGACCGCTCCGGTCTGCCCCCGCGGCCGCGGCGCTGAAGGGTTCCGGAAGCGTCGCGGGGCGCGCGGCCGCCGGAGGGCTGGGCGCGGCCGGGGTCCGCGGGTCTGCCCATGGCGGCGCCGCTCGCGGTCGGCCAGATCCTCGGCCACGGGGCCCTGCACCTGGCCCGGCATATCGGCGCCCGGTCGCAACCCGGCTGGCAGCCCGCCGAAGACCGCCCCCCTGCGACCGTGAGGGATACGATGGGATGTCCGCGGCCGACGCGCCCCTCGTGGTCGCCTTCCCGGAACGGCTGGACCGGACCCTCCGGTTGGGTCCGTTCCCGTCGGCGCGGGACGCGCTCCGCCTCCTCACCTACGCCGCCGTCGGGGCCTGCCTGGCCCCGTTCGCTCCCGCCGATCTGTGGCTCGGCGTGGTGGGCTTCGGGTTCGTTTCGTCCGTCTGGAAACCCGGCGGGGAGACGGTCGAGGCGCAGACCCTTCGCACGGTCTCGTGGGGGCTCCGCCGCCTCCGGGAGGGCCGTCCGATGACCCAGACCGGTTCGTCGGGGCCGCGCACCGGGCCCATCTCACGCTCGACTCCGGTGTCCGCGTCGCGGTCGTCCGCGCGGGGGGGCTTCCCCTCGCCTACCTGCCATCCACGGAGCTGGCACGCCGGTTCGAGCAGTTCCGGGAGATCGTTCGAGGGTTGGAAGGTGGCTTTGTTCTGCACGCTACGCTCGCCCCCATCCACGCCGGCCCGTTCGTTCCCGCCGACGGACAGCCGACCGGCCCGGACCGGGAGGCGCGCGCCGGGTACCGTGAGCTCGTCCAGCTGATCGCGCGGGGCCGTTCGGTCCGTCGAGTCTACTTGGCGGTCGGCAGCGCGAGTCCCGGGTCCGAGGGCGTCGGGAGCCTGGAGGCGACTGTCGCAGCCCTCGTGGAACGACTGGGAGCCATGGGGCTCGACCCGCTCCGGCTCCGCGACCAGGCTCTCGCGGAGGCAGCCCGCCGGATCGGATGGGTGTCGGGGGGGCCGTCGCCGCCATGAGTGCGACGGTGCCGACCGCGTCCCTGTTCGCGTTCGACGCCTTCGGCACCGCGGTCGGGTTGGCCGTGGTCTCCGGTGCCCTGTCGCTCCTCGTCCCGACGCTCGGGGTGCTCGTGGGGACGCTCGCTGCGCTGGCCCTGGCCGGATGGGCTTCGATACGGTACCAGAACCGGTCGTTCCGCGCGCGGGCCGGCGGACGGGCCCGCGGCGCGGCGCTCGGTGCGGTTGCGCTCACCGGCATCCTTTACCTCGACCCGCCCGGAGCGCTGGCACCGGTTCGGGGACTTCTTCTGGGGCTCGGGCTCGTTCCCCTCTGGGTCGCAGAGCGTCAGAGCCCGAGGGAACGGGCCGTCGAGGGACCCGGTCCATGACACGAGGACCTGGCCACGTCCCTGCCGGCGCCGAAGGGACGACGTGGATGCGGGTCGGCCGTCGCTACCTGGCGCCGTTGCTGGTCCGCCGGTTCCCGCCCGAGGTGCCGTTCGGGTTCCTCGGGCGCATGCTGCCTCCGAACGCCGAGGTCGAGCTGCGGGTCGAGGCCCACCGCATCCCCGCGGCGCGGGCCCTCGAGATCGTCCACGGGGCGCGGGCGGTCGCGGAGGCGGAGCTGGAAACGGGCCGGTCGGGCAGCGAGACCGCGGAGCTGGAAGTGGAGCGCTCCGCGGCCGTCGAGCTCGGCCGGGCGGTCGCGCAGCGGACGCAGGAGCTCTGGAGGGTGGGAGTCGAGTTCGTGGCGACCGGTGCTTCGCATCCCCGCGTCGAGTCGGAGCGGCTTCGCCTCACCGAGCGGCTCGCCGCGCTCGGGTTCCGCACGCGCCTCCCGCGCTACGAGGTGAAGGACGCGCTCGCCCCGGCGGGCTTCCTGGCGACGGAACCGCGGCCCGCCGGCGTACTGGCAGACGCTCTCGACGGACGGGCTGGCCGCCCTGTTCCCCTTCGTGGACGAGACCCGGCTCGAGCCGAACGGCGTCCTGGTGGGGCTGGCGCTCGCGAACGCGAGCCCCGTCTTCCTCGACCGGTGGTCGCACGCGAGCCATTCGTGGGGGATCTTCGGCACCACCGGCTCCGGGAAATCGTTCGCGGCGTCGCTGATCGCCCTCCGCACCCTCTGGCTTCGTCCGGAGACCGAACTGTTCGTCCTGGACCCGTTGGGCGAGTACGCCCGATTCGCCACCGCGATGGGCGGCACGGTGGTCCGTCTCGCGGACCGCGAGGCGGGCCGGTTGAACCCGCTCGACCCCGAGACGACGGGCGGGGATCGACGCGAGAAGGCGGGTCGCGTCGGCGGGATGCTCCGGGCCCTGTTCCCCAGCCTCAAGGACGAGGAGTCGGCCGCGCTCGACACGGCCGTCAGCCGACTCTACGCACGGGGGAACGAGACGCCGACGTTCGACGACCTCCTCGATGAGGTACGGCGTCTCGAACCGGTCCCCGCCCGGCTGCCCGCGCTCCTCGAGGTGTTCCGGTCCGGCTCGCTGCGCGCCACGAACGGTCCGACGACGTTCCGGCCCGAGACCCGGACGGTCGCGGTCGATTTCTCCGGCGTCCCGGACGACCAGCTTCCGTTCCACCTAGCCTACGTCCTGGACTGGGTCTACGGGCGGCTGCGTCGCCACCCCGGCCCGAAGCTGGTCCTCCTGGACGAGGCCCACCTGCTCGCCCGGCACGAAGCAACCGCGGAGTTCCTGGACCGGGTGGTCCGGCATATGCGCCATTTCGACGCCGGATTGCTGCTCGTCACGCAGAACCCGGACGACTTCCTCGCCCGCGCCTGCGGCCGGTCCCTGTTGCGGAACCTGTTCGCGACCGCGTTCTTCCGGCTTCCCGAGGTCTCCCCCGAGGCCCGTGCGTTCTTCCAGCTGGGAGCCGCGGAGGCGGAATGGCTGCCCAAGGCTCGCCTTCCGAGGGACGCCGGATACTCGGAGTCGGTCTGGAGGATCGGCGAGTGGCACCTGCCGCTCGCGGTGGTCGCGTCGACCCCCGAGTACGAGTTCCTGAACTCGGTCCTCGGGACCCTGCCCGGCGGCGCCGCCGAGCGGGGGGTTCCGGTCGAGGGCGAGGTTTATACGGCCGAGGAGAGCCGTTCTACCTCGTGGAAACCGGCGCGACGGCCGACAGCCCGCCCCGACGACGCGCCAGCTGGAGTCTGAAATCGATCGTCGAGAACGTCGCGGGCAAGCCGATGTCCGACTTCCAGGAGCCGGGAAAGCCGGTCCACCCGTACGTCCGGGCGAGCGCCGAGGCGACGCGCCCGGTCCTGCCGAAGCCGCCGGCCCCAAGGCGGCCGAGGAGGATCCGGTACGACCCGGTCGCCCACGTGTACCCACCGCTGGTCGGCGCGCACGGGCGCGAATACCACGGGCCCGAGAACGAGCACCACACGGAAACCCTCGAGCGGCACCGATCGGAGATCACCGTCGGTCCCGGCCAGACCGGGCATACTCCCGGGCCGTCCCATCGCCCCGAACGGCTTTACCTCCACTACCTGCTCCTCCACATGGACCGCCTCAACGACACCGCGCTCCAGGTACCTTCGGACCGCGGTCGAGGAAGAGGTCGCCCACCGCCAACGCCCCGTCGCAACCCCGCCGCCCGTCCCCGAACCCCACGAGCCGCTGCCCGCGACGTAGTCCCGCCCGCTCCCGCCCGCTAGTGGACCGCCCCGTCAGTCTCTTCTCCGTCCCGCGCTCGGGGTGGGACGATGGGCCGGATCAAGGTCGAGTTCGTCTACGCGGGCCTTCGTTCGAAGAACCTCGCTCGATCGCTGCGATTCTACCGGAGGCTGGGCTTTCGGGTCTACCGAGGGGGCACGATGGGTCACGGTGGCCGTTGGGTCCAGCTCGAGTTCCCCGGGGCCGCCCAGCGCCTGGAGCTCAATTTCTATCCCCGCGGGAACCGGTTCTACGAGCCGATCCGCAAGGGCACCGAGTTCGACCACCTCGATTTCCGCGTTTCCGATGTCGAGGCGTGGGAGAAGGAACTGCGTCGCCGCAAGCTCGCGATCGTGGCCCGGGTCCGCGAGCCGCATGAGAACATCGTCTACACGCGGGACCCGGACGGCAACTGGCTCGAGTTCTTCGGGTCGCCCCCGGCCTGAACGCCGGCCAGCCCCCGATCCGCACCGCCGCGCACCAGGTCCTGGAACACGTCCGGGTCCCACTCGACGCCGATCGCGTTCCGACCGCATCGCGCCGCCGCCCAGAGCGTGGTGCCGGTTCCCGCGAACGGGTCGAGCACCGTGTCCCCCACCACCGAGAACATGCGGACGAGGCGCTCGGCGAGCTTCTCCGGGAATGCGGCGGTCCGTCGACCGGGTCCGCTCTGGCGGGCTCCGCGAATGTCGGTCCATATCTGGCTGAACCACCGGTCCCGTTCCGCGCGGGTCAGGCGGCTCGCCGCGCGCGCCGGGTCGTGCGGCGGGAACGACCGCAACGCCCCCTTGCGGAGCAGCAGGACGAACTCGCAATCGAGGGTCACGTAGGCGTTCGGCGGGAGGAACCCCGAGCCGAGGTAGGCGTTCGGCTTGTTCGTGGGCTTCTTCCAGAGGATGTACGGCAGCGGCCGGAACCCGGCGTTCGACCGCGTCCCCGAGGGTCCGGGCGTGGTTCGGCCACAACTGGAACCCGTCGGCCGACCGGCGGAGAGCGTCCCCGATCACGATCGCGAGCATCCCGCCCGACACGAGCACACGGTGACATTCCCGCCAGGCGTCCGCGAGGACCCGGAGCATCGCGTCGGTACTCTCGCTCCCATCGACCGGAACAGGCCGTCCCACTGGGGGATCATCGGGTAAGGCGGCGAGGTGACGACGAGGTGCACGGAGGAGGCCCTGACCCCGGCCAGATGACGCGCGTCGCCGTGGAGGAGGCGAACCTTCCCCGGGGCTGCCGCGCTCACCGGGGTCGGTTCACGGTCGGCGTGGTTAATAGAGGCCTCCTCCTCGCACGGTAGCATGCGGCTCGAGCGGCCCGTCCTTCAGGTAGCGCTCGACTTCGAGAACCTGTCGCGGGCCCTGCTCGCGGCGAAGGAGGCGGTCGAGGGCGGCGCGGACTGGGTCGAGGCCGGTACGCCGCTCATCAAGAGCGAGGGACTCGACGCGGTCCGCGAGCTCAAGAAGGCCGTTCCCGGCCACCGGATCGTGGCCGACATGAAGATTATGGACACGGGGGCGTTCGAGGTGGAGATCGCCGCGAAGGCCGGCGCAGACCTCGTGACGGTCCTAGGTGCGGCGGACGACTATACCATCGCGGACGCGGTCCGCGGCGGCCGGCTCTACGGCGCCGAGGTGGTGGTCGACTTGATCGGGGTGGCCGACCCGGTGGCCCGCGCGGTCCGCACCGCGGAGTTGGGCGCGGCCGCGGTCTGCTGGCACGTCGGGATCGATGTCCAGATGCAGGGAAAGACCCCGTTCGGCGTCCTCGGAGAGCTCGCGAGGGCCTCGCCGATCCCGGTGAGCGTCGCGGGAGGGCTCAACAGCGAGACCGTCGCCCAGGCAGTGCGCGCCGGTGCCCAGATCCTGATCGTCGGGGGGGCGATCACGAAGAGCCCGAAGATCCCGGAAGCGACCCGCCGGATCCGGGAGGCGATCGCGACGCAGAAGGAGGTCGCCACCGAGCTGTTCCGCCGCTATTCGGGCGAGGACATCCGCTTGGCGTTCCAGAAGGTCTCGAGCCCCAACGTCTCGGACGCGCTCCAGCGGCAGGGGGCGATGCACGGAATTCTCCCCCACCTCCGCGACCGATCGGTCAGGATCGCCGGTCCCGCGGTCACGGTCGTGACGCGGGACGGCGACTGGGCCAAACCCGTCGAAGCGATCGACCGTGCGGGACCCGGAGACGTGATCGTCGTGGATGCCGGCGGAGGGCATACCGCGATCTGGGGGGAGCTTGCGAGCTGGAGCGCCCACGGACGCAAGGTCGCCGGCGTGGTCGTGGACGGAGCCGTCCGTGATCTGGATGCGATCCTCGAACTCGGATTCCCCGCGTTCAGCCGCCACGTGAGCTCGGACGCCGGAGAACCCAAGGGACTGGGGGAGATTGGTGTCGAAGTCACCGTCGGCGGCCAGCGGGTCCGGCCCGGCGACTGGATCGTCGGCGACACGAGCGGTGTCGTGGTCGTTCCTGCGGAGCGCGCGGCCGAGATCGCGAACCGGTCATTGGATGTACTCGAGCACGAGAACCGGGTGCGGGAGGAGATCCAGCGCGGATCGACGCTCAGCTCCGTCCAGATGTTAGAGCGTTGGGAACGGGTCGGCTAGCGTTCTGTACTCTTCCGGAAGCCAACTGCGCCCAAGGACCGTAGCACTTCGCTCCGCACGCGCAATGCGTTTCGAGTGGACTGGGCGTACGACAGCTGACGTCGAGTGGGCCCATCCCAGAGCACCTTCCAGCGGATTGGCAACCGAACTTCCCAGAGCACGAGCCCCTCCGGCTCGGCCATCGGTAGCGACAGGCGTTCCCGGCCGCGGGCGCCCGCCACGAGCCGGGCGAGGGGCAATCGACCGTTCTCGTGCTCCCGCAGCGCTCCGATCAGCTTGCGAACCATGCCCCACACGAACGACCGAGCGCGAACCTCCACTACGGCGCCGCCGCGCCGGGGCGTGACCGTCAACGAATCGATCGTCCTCCAGATCGGTTCCTTCCCCGGAACTGAGCGGCCGAACGATCGTACGTCCACGTTGCCAGTAAGTACCCCGGCGGCCGTACGCCACGCTTCGAAATCGCGGTCTCTCCCCGGCTCGAAGTAGCGGTAGACTCTTTCCACGGCGGACCGTACTCGGAAGTCGTCTGAGACGGGCGTCGCCGCGGTGAAGTATATCTCCGGAGCGACGGAGTTCAACACCCGTAGCAGGACCGGACCCGGAAGTTCGGTCGTGAGCGACAACGCGTTGTGGCGCGAGCTGACACCTCGATCCGTGCGGCTGGAGACTTCAAGACGGATCGACTCGCTCGACGCCGCAACCCCCCGGCGAACGAGCCTGTCCCTTAGATCGCCCTCTACGGTCCGCCTCCCGGGTTGTCGAGCCCAGCCGTGGAACGGAGCTCCGTCGTATCCGAACCGCACCGCCCAGCGCGCCGTGCCCCGCCCGAATCCCAGAAGCTCTAAGAGCGACGCCCGGCCCGACCCGTTGGACCCCTGTTACCCTGTCGCACGCAGAGGTCTATGATGATGTATATACTCTACATTGATTCTCCATATATCACCGTCGCGAATCCTCCGCCCGATGCCGGCCTCCCGGGCCTTGCTCCTTGCGGTAGCGGGCGGACCCGTGACGGGCCGGGAATCGACACAAGTACGAGGTGAATGACGTTGAGTGGAACGACAGGAACATCGAATACGTCGGGAACGACAGGGAGCGGCGGATCGACCGGGAACGACTCGCTCGGGAAGACGATGCGAAAGCGGTCCGGCTCGATTGGCATGACGATGGCGATCGTGATCGCCGTCGTCCTGCTCCTGGTGGGGATCGGGGGAGGGTACGTCCTAGGGACCTACCTCGCGAAGTCCTCCACGCCGGTTACGCAGATTACGGAAACCGGGTCCTCGCTGCTGTTTCCCCTGATGCAGATCTGGGGACCGAACTACACGAGCTTTGACTCCGCCGTGACCGTGAGCGCGGTCGCGAGCGGCAGCGGCGCCGGGCAGACCGCCGCGATTCACGGCACGTTCAACATCGGCGCCTCGGACGCGTTCCTGAAGAATGCTAGCGCCGACAACGTGCTGAACGTCCCCGTGGCGATCTCCTCGCAGCTGGTCTACTACAATCTACCCAACGTGGCCGCGCACCTCAACTTCAACGGAACGGTCCTCGCGATGATCTACGGCCAGAAAATCACGACCTGGACCAACCCGCTGATCGAGGCCGCGCAGTCGGCGAAGACCGACGGTCAGATCAACAACACCACCGCGAACCTCTCGACGGGCGCGGCGATCACCCTCGATGTCCGGTCGGACTCGAGCGGCGACACGTTCCTGTTCACGAGCCTGTGCAACATGTCCTGGAGCGCCTTCCCGTACCCGCCGTCCACCAGCGGCCTCTCCGGCCTCAAGACCATCACGGGCGTATCGACCGTGGACAGCGTGGATCTGAACTCGGGAATGGTCACCGCCGTCTCGGGCCAGCCCGGAGCGATCGCCTACATCGGGATCAGTTACGAGAAGACCGTCACCGCCGCGGGCGTGAACTACGGAGCCCTCGGAGACAACCTGACCCTGAAGAACGGGTCGTACTCCAACACGACCGCCCGGGCCAACTACGTCCTCCCTACCGCCGCGAACATCGGTGCGGACGCCAACCTGGGACTTACTCACCTCGAGTACAACTACTACGGGCTCGCCGTCAACCTCATTCTGGGCGGACAGGCCGGTACGCCCGTCAACATCACGGCGGGCGCCGGAGGAACGAACCCAGCACCCAGCACGACACCGTACCCGATTGTGAACCTGGAGTACGCGATCATCCAGAAGTCTCCGATCACCTCCACGGTGAACTCGGCGAAGCTCGCAGCCACGGTGGGGTTCCTTCAATGGGCAATCTCGCTAGGAAACAACGCCGTCTACCTCGACCAGGTGGCGTTCATCCCACTGACGACCTTGGTACTGGGATACGACCAGCAGGAGCTCGCTACAGTAGCACCCTAGTAGGGCGCTGGGGCAAGGGCGAACCGTGAGCGTCCCCGCCGTCTCCGGTTCGCCTCCCGAAACGCAACCCATTCCCCCACCCTCTTCGGCGCCGTCGGCGGCTCCGGCCCCTCGCCCTCGACGTTCGGCTCACTTCTTCGTGCACCGAGTGCTGCCATTGGTCCCGGCCCTCGTTCCCGTCGCGATCGTCGTGGCGATTGTCCTCGCACTGTTGAGCATGGCCGGGTTCGGCGTACAACTCTCCCTCGTACCGTTCCGACTCCGCATACAAGGACCGTACAACTTCGGCAGCGAGTTCTTCGGGTCTAACTTCGACCCGCCCCATGCTTGGGGGATCGCGGTCTTCGTCGTCGGGTCGCTCCTCACCGCCGTTCCGGCCGTCCTCCTCTCGATGGGTATCGGCCTCGGGATCGCGATCGCCTCGACCACCTACATGCCGCGCTACCTGACGGTGTGGCTCGATCCGTTCGTCGACCTCCTCGCCGGCATTCCGAGCGTGGTGTTCGGCATCTGGGCCTACCTTTTCGTTGCCCCCTACTTTGGGCACGTGCTCAACCCGTGGGCCGCCTCACATCTCTCCTTCATTCCCGGATTCGGAGGCTACCCCGGCGGTCTCGCGGGCGATGGCCTCCCGGTGTCCGTCTTCATTCTCACTCTGATGGCCCTCCCGATCACCACTCTCCTGATCCGGGACGCGATGCGGTCGCTGCCGCGCGACCTGTGGGAGAGTGGGCTGGCCTTGGGGGCGACACGCTGGGAGACGATGCGTCGGGTCGGGCTGCCGCACAGCATCCGGGGGATCCTGAGCGCGGGGTTCCTCGGCTTTGGACGCGCGTTCGGAGAGACCGTCGCCGTAGCGATGATCCTGGGTGTGAACGCTCACTATCCGGCGAACGTCTACGACTCGACCGCCACGATGGCGGCGACAATGTTCGAGTTGATCGACTCGGCGTACGGCAACTCGCAGTTCCTCGCGTTCCTTGCGGAGATGGCCCTCGTATTGCTCGCGATCACCCTCGTGGTCAACATCGTCGGCCGCCGGTTCGTTTCCACCTTCGCGGGCTACGAAATCGCGGGGATGTGAGCGTCGATGGCAGTCGTGACGGATCTCCGCGGGTCACTGGCGGCGGAAGACCTTCTGACGGACGTATCGGCCCGTACACACTGGCGCCTGGGCTTTGACCGCGTGATCGGGTGGATCCTCCCGCTCCTCTTCGCTGTGGCCATCCTACCCATCCTGAGTTTGGTGTACTACGTCTCGGCCCGGGCGTTGCCGACCCTGAGCCCTTCCGTGCTCACCGGCACCAGCATCGGTCGGGTGGACCAGCTGGGAGTTCCCCTCATCAGCACGTTCGAGATCATGACGCTCGCGACGCTGTTCGCGGTGGCGCTGGGCCTCTTTGGAGGCGTCGCGACCGCAGAGTTCCTCTCCGAACGGACTGCCGGATGGATCCGGATGTCCGCCAATATGCTCGCGGGCACTCCGTCCGTCGTGATGGGCTACTTTGGCTACTTTGTATTCGTCACCTACTTTGGGTGGGGCTACGTCTTGCTCTCGGGATCGCTCACCCTTGCGTTCTTCATGACGCCGTACATCTTCCGAACTGCCGACCTGGCGTTCTCCTCCGTCCCCCGCCATGTTCGGGAGGCCGCGTACGGCTCGGGAGCCGGACCGCTTCAATACATCCTGCGCATCGGAACACCGATCGCGCTCCCACAGATCCTCACCGGGGTCTTCCTCGCCATGGCGATCGGGGTCGGGGAGACAGCGCCAATCGTCCTCACGACGGCGGCGTCCAACATCGTTCCGCCCAACGTATTCTCCCCCGCGACCTTCTTGACCGCCCTCATTTGGGAGAACTTCGATTCGGTCCTCGGCGGAGGGTACGTTGCCCTCGCGTTCCAGGCGGCGTTCATCTTGATCGTCGTGGTCATCGGGCTGAACATCCTCGTGCGGGTGGTATCGGCACGTTACCAGAAGAAGCTCGAGGGGATGTATCGATGAGCGGCCCCCCCATTCCGCCGAACGGACCGGTCCTCTCCGTCCAGCGGCTCGACGTGCTCGCGAAGGATCGCGCGATACTCGACAAGGTCTCGCTCGATTTTGCCGGCCGTTCTCTGACCGCCGTGGTCGGGCCTTCGGGTTGCGGGAAGACGACGTTCATCCGGACCCTGAACCGGATGACCGAGCTGACTCCGGGCCTCCGGGTGGCCGGGTCCGTTCTTTACCTCGGGCAGGACATCTACGACCCTTCCGTCAACCCGGTCCTCGTTCGTCGCCGTATCGGGATGGTCTTCCAACGACCGACCGTCTTCCCGATGTCAATCTTCGAGAACGTTGCGTTCGGACTTCGCCTCGTCCACGAGGCCGAGGACGAGATCGACAAGGCCGTTTCGGAAGCACTGCATCGGGCCGGCCTGTGGGACGAGGTGAAGGACGACCTCGATCGGTCGGCCCTGGCCCTCTCCGGGGGCCAACAACAACGACTCTGCATCGCCCGAGCGCTGGCGGTTCGACCGCGGGTGCTGTTGCTGGACGAACCTACTTCCGCGTTGGACCCGTCCGCCACGCAGCGGGTGGAGGCGACCATGCAGCGTCTCAAGGAGGAGATCGTTCTGGTCCTCGTCACGCACAACGTCGGCCAAGCAGCTCGGGTCTCGGACCGGGTCGCCTTCCTTCACTCGGGTCGGCTCGTCGAATTGGGGCCAACCGCCGATATTCTGGAGCGACCCAAGGACCCCCTCACGGTTCAGTTTATCACCGGGAGGTTCGAATGACGGAGGAAACCGAAAAAACGAAGCCGCAGCCGTGGGACGATCGCCAGCGAGAGATCGCGGAACTGAAGCAGCACGTCGCCGACATGACCACCCTCGCGGTCGGCATGGTCGCGGACGGCACCCGAGCGCTCCTCAACGCCGATGCCGAGCTGAGCCGGTCGGCCATCTCCCGGGACGCGCCCCTTGACCGCCACGACCTGAACATCGAGATCGAGACGATCCGGCTCGTGGCCGTCCTTCAGCCCGAGGGGCCTGACCTCCGGACGATCGAGGCCGTGCTCAAGATCGCCAACTGCGTGGATCGCGTGGGGCGGTTAGGCTACGACCTCGCCCGGAACATCGTCCCGGCTCCGGAGTCCGCGGACGCCGAGCCTCGCGCCCTTCTACGCCGGATGGACGAACGCGCCCGGGCGATGGTGACCGAGGCGGTCGACGCGTTCCTCGCCAACGACGCAGCACGGGCGAAAGCCGTCTTCCCGATGGACGACGAGGTCGACTCGCTCCATCGAGAAGTCCAACGGAACCTGATCGACCTCCTGCGGCAGGGAGGGCCTCACACCGATCGCCTCGCATACGAGCTCTTGGCCGCCCGGCACCTGGAGAGGGTTGCGGACAACGCGTGCAAGATCGCCGAGAAGGCGGTGTACGCGATCACCGGTGAACGGCGATCCGAGTACATGGCGCGTCCCGCCCGGCCGTCCACGGCCAACGGCTCCGGAGACGACCGAACCCGCTAGAGGCGACTCCGTGGACGCCGGGCCACCCGCGAAACCGACTTAGCCGACGAGTGGCGTCCCCTCGGGTCGGAACCTGCTCCCGTAGTCTGGCTCCGGTCAAGGATTCGGCGCCTTCGACGCTGCGACGTGGGTTCAAATCCCGCCGGGAGCATTTCCCGCCGAGCCCTCCGGGCCCTCGGCGATAGGGTTCAAGTGTAGGAATATATAGTCTATTTTTTTAACGCTTATGCCTCCGTAGTGCTTGTGCCTCGCGGGCCCCCTGATGGAAGGCCGAAAGCTCCAACTCGCGGGTAAGTCAACGTTCCTCGTCTCCCTTCCCAAGCGGTGGGTCACGGGGGCCGGCCTCAAGGCGGGCGACACGCTCTTTGTCGACACCGAATCGGACGGGTCGGTCTCGATTCGCCAGCACTCGGGTGCCCGCCCTCTCGTCCGGCGCAAAGCATTCCACGAGCGCGGAGAGGAGACCAGGGAGCACCTTCTCAGGAAGCTCATCGGGGCGTACGTTTCCGGATTTGGTCTCATCGAGGTGCGGTACGCGCCATCGCGCGGTCCGTTCGTCCGGAAGGTCGCTCGCGAGTTTTGCCGGCTCGTGATCGGCCCGGAGGTAATCGAGGAGGCGCAGAACTCGATCCTGATCCAGGACCTCTCGGATCCGTCGGAACTGAGTTCCGAGAAGTGCCTCCGCCGGATGCATCTCACGGTCCGCGCGATGCTCGAGGACGCGGTCGGCGCTCTCAAGGACGGAGACGAAGCGGTCGCGCACGACGTCGACCTCCGCAGCCAAGACGTCAACCGCCTCTACTGGATGGTGGCCAAACAGCACCACCTTTCCTGCGCGAGTCAGCAGGACGGGTCCTCCGCCGCCACCATCCAGGGCCACCGGCTGATCGCGAAGCTGCTCCAACGCATCGGCGAACACGCCCAGCGGATTGCCACCGCTTCCGCTACCCTGCGTGGCGAGAAGAGCCTCGACCCGAAGCTCGTCGAACGGCTCTCCGGGGCCCGGGCCTCCGCGGCCTCGATCCTCGACAAGGCATTCCAGGCGCTCGTCACGCGCAACATCGAGACGGCGAACGAAGCCATCGACGCGCGCGCCGACCACCAGCGACTCATCGATGCCCTCGCCCACCGAGTCGCCACTCGACGCGGTGAAACGCTGCTTGCCCTCGGGGCCGTCGTCGACAGCCTCAGCCGGACGGCGGTCTACGCCTCCGAGATCGCCGAAGAGGCGATCGATCTGGCGGTTCTGATGGAACCGGCTACTGCGTAGGCGCTACTTTCGTTTCCCGAGCACGGACCGACGGTCGACGCCGCCGGGCGGGGAGGGAGCTACCCGAGGAGCGACGACCGGTGTTTCGGCCCACTCGGGAGGTTCGGAGTGGGGAGCGGAGACCGCCGCGACCTTGTCGCGCGCGGTGAAAGCCGTCTGGACGAGGTCGCCGTCGATCTGGTACGCCCGCGTGGCCACCCCTCTCTCGAGTGCGATGTCGGCGAACTCGAATAGGCGGCGAGGGTTTCCCCGTGCCGCGCCGTTCAGTTCGTGCACGGCGTCGCGGTCGAACGGGTACGTCGGCTCGAGATCTTCCACAACCCGCTTCGCGAGCAGTTTCTTCGCCAGAACGAGCCGGGCCTCGTCATCCGACAGGCCCACGAGAGGGATGACTCGATTGATCCGAGAGGCTAGGGCGGGCTGGTTCGCCGTGAGCCAGGCGAGGTAGCTGGCGTAGCAACCGATCATCACGAGAACACCAGGTTTGATCACCCCGGTAACCTCCTCGAGCGCCCGAGCGAACATTTCGACTTCACGGGACTCTGCCAGATTGTGAAGGTCATTGAGCAGCAGGAGCGAAGGGGTTGTCGCGTTGAGAGCCTCTCCAATTTGACGGCCGGCGTCCTTCGGATCGTACGACTCCCCCTTCGACCTCGCTAGCGCCCCGAGTGGCCGGAGCCAAGAAGGAGACCCGAACACTTTCACGAGCCCCGCTTCCTTGGCGGTCTTCGAGAACGCCTCTGCGACTCCCTTTAGGGCCCACGGGGTCGAGGTTGTTACGTCAAAGTAAACCACGAAGGCCTTACGCTCACGGGCCTCGGCCGCTGTGACGAGAAGTCGCTCGGTCTTCCCGACGCCTTGGGGACCGGTGATTGCCACCACCGCCCGATTCTCCCTATCCAGGACCTCCTCCCGGATCGTCCGGAGCACCGAGTCCGCGGCCTGGTTGACGTGGTAGATCGTCACGTCGTCGAGATTCTCGCTCGCCAGCTCGCGAAACGGATTGCCGGTAAGGCCGTACCGCTCGTAACTCCCGCTCGGCGTGGCAACCCCTCCTAAAGCACTCGACTCCGCAAATCGATGGCAATACGCTTGCCGTCGAACTCATAATAGACGTTGCGGTCGACGAATTTTCCGTCCATCCACTTCGGCACGCGTAGGAAGCGGACAACTCCCTCGGCGACCTCGCGCGTGTGAAACTGAAGGAACCCGTCCGCGAGATGGGTTGCGATTGCCTCCGAACGAGGGTCGAACATTCCGCGGTCAGTGGCGAGCACGGCGGTGGTTCCTTGATGCCGGCAGAGTAGACGCAGGCTGCGGAGCGATTGGGCAAGGACCTCCGGCGCCAAGCTGAGCGTCAGGAAGGAGAACGAATCGACTGCGAGAAGTCCGCCGGCGCCGCCGAACTCCTCCAGGGTTTCGAGGGAATCGCGTTCGTGGATCTGTACCCATCGATCCGCGAGAGAGACCGTCCCGCGTTCGACAGAGAACTGGGCTTCGAGTTCCTCATGGTCACGCGATGTCACGAATGTGACGGGAAGACCCACCCGTCCCGCCGTGAGTCCGAGCCGGCGCACGAAGAAGCTCTTGACCGTGTCCGCGCCGCTCTCCACAACCACGAGCTTCCCCTCGCTCAGCTCCGGAAGGATGGAATCGAGCCCCGGCACCTCGATGGGAATGCTCATCGTCTACCGATGAACCCGCATTGGATAACACCACGACGCGGGGAAACTACGAGGCCCTACGGAACTGTCAGTGTACTACGTACTTTCCGGGGTCCGCCACTAAGGGGAAGTCGCGCCGTCGGGAGAACGATGCGCGGGCATCGTCGGAACGGTCGTGGCCTCGCCGAGATCGTGGGCACCTTGATGCTGGTGGTGATCGTAGTAGCCGCCGCGACCGCGTTCTCGTTCTTCGTCGCGTCATATCAGAAGCAGCTTCAGGCGGAAGAGGCGCTGAATCACAACAAGAGCCTCGAGGATTTGCGGATTCTAGCTTTAACCCCCAACGCCACCGCGGCACCGCCCGCACTCAACTCGATCATCATCGAGATTGCGAGCAGCGATGTCAATCCCACGACCGTCGACGGAATGACCCTGAACGGCCTAGCGGTCGTCTACTATACCGTTGTAACATTCTCCGGAATGCCGTTGGACAGACCCGAGTGCTTGAACGGTGACCCGTTTGCAGCGTCGAATGTGACGTGCGTGCTTCCCGTCACGGCGGAGTCGCAGGAGTTCGTCAAGCTGAACGTAAGTCAAGCCGACAAGAACTACTCGTTTCCGGCCTACACCAAAGTGACCCTCTACGAGAACAGTACGTTCGTCTTCGATCTGTTCACGTCCCTGGGAAACGAGTTCAGCCAGTCGTTCGTACCGCCCGTGGCTATCGCCCACCTTTCGTTCGTGAGCTCCGTTACGAACTCCAATCCAATACTGGATGGTTCCGACTCGTACCAACCATCAGGAACCTCGGGCCAGAACATCACCATCGATGAGTGGTCCTGGACCGTCACGCCCAACGACACACCACTTTCTAACTGCTCGGGCGAGGAAGACTGCGGTTCTTTTTCTGGACAGGAGTACGAGATGGCCGATCCCCTTGCCATGAACACTACTTACGACATCTACCTCAACGTAACCAACAGTGATTCGCTCGTAGGTTCCACTCTTGTCCAGTACGTGACCAAGTGAGCCTTGAAGGCGAGTCTCAGCCCGAGGGTCCTCGGACCGGGGTCAGGGGAACAGCACCAAGAATGCAATTGCGGTCGCGGCTACGAGGCCCAAGGAATGGAGGATCCCGTATCGTGCTTTGCCTTCCGTGAACGCGCCGATA
Source organism: uncultured Thermoplasmata archaeon (assembly GCA_963804505.1). Taxonomy (GTDB): domain Archaea; phylum Thermoplasmatota; class Thermoplasmata; order Lutacidiplasmatales; family UBA184; genus Lutacidiplasma. Next base: position 235,178 of record CAWDQP010000010.1, on the reverse strand, counting down.
ATCGCCCCGGTCCCTAGCGCGTTGATAATCATCAACTCGAAGAAGCGTTCCGTGAGTGTCGCGTCACTCAAGCGCGGAATGGCGGTAGCTCCCCCTGAGCCGCTCAGCGGGCTGCCCGCTCCGAGGAACGAAACGTTGAGCGTGCCGAGCGTAGGCGCGATGTAGAGAAGCGCGAACAGCACCGCCATCAAGACCGCGAAGGCGATGTAGATCACCGCGACGGGGAGCATCAACTGTTTCTCGCGCTCTTCCTCGATCTTGACAAAGTCGTCCATGTCTTTCGCCGCACGATAAACGACCATCGCGGTCTCGCCGCCGATCGTCGATGCGTCGGCAATGAGTCCGGCATACCGACTGATCAGACGGCTGCGCATTGTGGCGACCATCTCTCTAAGAATGGCCTCAAAGGGCCGCCCAAGGCGCACGCCATCGGCCGCGATGCGGAGCGGTTTCGCGAGAATGTTAGTGTGAGTTTTGGAGAGCTCGACCAACGCCTTCGCCGGGTCGAGCCCTCCTCGCATGGCGTCCGCCATCTCGAACAGGAACTGGGCGAACGCTCGCTCAAAGGCCCGAACTCTGTGCAGTTCCGCTCGGGAGTCGATCCCGAACGCGGTCAGCGCGATGAATATCGCGATGATGAACACGTAATCGGCCGCGTTCGAAGGGAGGCCGGGCGTGCTGAACACGTATGAAAGGCCCACCAAGACAAAGACGAACGCGGCGCCGATAGGCAGGTAGAGGTCGAGGTAGGTTCGGCTCACCTCGTGGGTCGCGAAGTACCTCCGGAACGTGAAGCGGGTAGTCTGGCGCAAGTAGAGAATATATCCACCGACCGCACCACCGGCGACCGCCGCCGTCACCCCCAGGTAGAGGAGGAGCCTTATCGGTGTCAGGCCGCCCAACGGATTCGAAGAAATGGGTGCGGGTGGGACCACAGTGAAGTTCCAGGAGAGCGTTGCGGTGTGTCCATCCGTATCCGTCGCCATAATCGTGACGCTGTTCGCCCCATCCGGGAGCTTCAGGATCGTCGGCACCGCGTACGAAATGGTGTTGGTGCCGATGACGATGTCACCGGAAGCTGTTACATTCTCGCCGTCGACATATAGGAAGACGAGCGACGAATTGACCGGCACCGAGTCGCTAAACTTCGCCTCTATCGTAGGCGTCGTGGACCCCACGGTGCCGTTGGCCGGTGGGCTAACTATCTCCAGCACCAACGGGCTTGAGGAGTGGCTCGTCGGTCCCGCGGTAGCGTGCGTGCTGGCCATGAGGGGCAGCAGGACGATGACTGCCAGCGGAATCCACCACCGCATCATCACTCAGCTCGTGCATACGCGATCGAAACCATGATGATGGTCATGGCTACAGCGACAGGTACGAGACCAAAGGTCAACAACAACAGCAACTCGTTCGCATTGAAGGGGCCCGCCGTGCTCCCCAAAGAGTTGAGGAGGAACGCCGCGACGGCGATCATCAGAACGCCGACTAGGACGAGACTCACATACATGTCCAGAAATGTCGAGAGGCGTTCGATGAATTCCTTCTGAACGAGCCGTTTGAGGCTCATCACTGCGTCAGACTTACTGCGAAGGTACTCGTCGAGATTCCCCCCCTGGTGTATCATATTGCCTAGATCCCACAACACATCGCGAACGGAAGTGGAGGGACTCTCCTTGGCTGTCTCGGCGAGTGCGGTGATCAGATCTTTACCCTGGATGTCGGCCTTGTAGGCGATCTCGCGGAAGATCGCCGTCATCGCGGGGTCGTGGTCTCTCCGAGCCATGTGCCGGACAAGACGAATGGGTGAAGTTCCGGTGCTCGCGAGGACCGAGAGCTCGCTCAGCGTGAAGGGCAGCTCGCGGTCGAGCTGGTCCTTTCGGTTCGCGATGCGGCTGTCCACCATGAAGCGAAATCCGGTCGCCACCGCCCCTACGCCGATCCCTCCCAGCACCGCGACATAGAAGTACCATTGGCCGCTGTGCAGCAAGGCGAAGAAAAGGACGAACGCAACGGCGGCCGCAATCGCCCCCGCGATGAGGGAGCTCACGAGAAACATCGCGTTGAACAACGGTGGTGCCAGGTTCATCCCGGCGCGCTTTAGTCGGTCCGCTAGGATTACCGAACCGGTCGTGTCCTCGAACCGCTCGCCGAGGAGATGAAGGCAAAAGGTCCGGTATCGGGATACGAGATCGGGCCGCCGGACCTTGGAAGGCGCCGTCGTGCGTCTGGATTGGGTGGGGCCGGCGCTGTTACTGCCTCAGCGGCGGTTGGCATGATACGTCATCCCGCGGCCCGAAGTTCGAGCCGGCGGTAGGCCGCTGTCGGATCCACGTAGTAGTCCGCGATGGCGCGGCTCACGTCCCGGAAATAGGTCATGTGCAAGCGATCCATCAGGCGCAAGTACGACTCCTTCCGTCGGAGCTCAGCCGTCAACCCGTCGAAGTCGATGCCGGCCTTCTGAGCAATCTCCTCAAGGATGAAGCTGCGTCCAAGGTACGGGAAGGAGTCGGTAGCGGGCTCCCATCGATACGTGTCGTTGGTCAGGAGTTCCTTGGTTGTCGCATCGATGTCCAGAATCTCTGTCACACCCATCACGCGACGCACGCGGCTTCGGTTCACCGTCACCTGGGCCGGGAAGGCGACCACATCGAGAGCTTGGAAGAGGACTCGGGGAATGTTCATCGGTTCGTTCTCCACCCGATGAAGGAGTTCGGCGATCGACCCTGCGTGGATCGTCGACAGCGAGGCGTGCCCCACCGAAATCGCCTGGAAGAGCGTGAACGCCTCCGCGCCCCGCACCTCCCCGACGATTACGTACTCGGGCCGCTGGCGCAACGCGGCAACGAGGAGGTCGAACAGGGTTACACTCCCGGATGGCTTCGCGCTCGTAGCCGAGACGCCCGAGACGCCGGAGGCACCGCTGCTCGAGCCCATTCCGTACCCCGTGCGCGCCACCGATTGGATCCAGTTTTGATGGTCGATCTGAATTTCCGGGGTATCTTCAATGGAGACGATCTTGTCCTCCGGCCGGATGAACATCGAGATCGCATTGAGGAAGGTCGTCTTTCCGGCCGCCGTCCCTCCCGAGATCAGAAGCGACCGGTGGTTTTCGATGAGGGTCCAGAAGTAGGCGAGCTCGTTTGTTGATACCGACCCGAATTTGAGGAGGTCGATGGGCGAGACCGGGTCTTGCGAAAACTTTCGAACGCTGAAGGTGGATCCCTTTCTTGTCACCTCCGTCCCCAAGGTGAGGTTGATGCGGCTCCCGTCCTGCAGGGTCGCGTCGAGAATCGGCTGGTAGATCGAGACGTGCTTCCCCGCGATTTGGGCGAGACGGAAGATGTATCGATTGAGCTCGAGCTCTCCTCCAAAGGTAATGTTGGTCCGTATCGAGCCATACACCCGGTGGAACACGTACAGCGGAACGCCCGGCCCGAGGCAACTGATATCCTCCAAGAACGGGTCCCGAAGCACGGCGTCGGTGCGGCCGAGACCCACGAACTCTCGCCGGAGATAGTAGAGGATCACCGGGCGACGCCGCTCGGGTACCTCGATGTCGAAGAGATCGATCGTGTAGAGGAATTTCTTGCCTAGATACTCCTGCAGGGCAGGGGACTCGTCAAGGCTCTGTCCCTCGCTGAGGGGGAGCTCCTCCTTTGCCATGGACGCCTCCATCCGCCCGCGAATCCGGACGATCTTTTCCTGCTCCCCGGGTCGAAGCGTCGGCTCCAGCACATGGTAGAGCAACTCGCCGTCCGACGGGCTGAAGAAAATCCGCACGAAGGCGTACGGCGGGCGAACGGGGTAGGTGACGTCCACCCGTTTCCGGTCGGTGAGGAGCTGGCGGCGCATGTAGCTGAGCTCGCCCTGGATGAGGAGCTTCTGCGGCACCCGTTCCTCTGAACGAAACTGCACATCCAGCGCGTGCGCCTCCCGGCGCAGCGTGGCACGATCCTTCGCCTTGGCGACCCCCGCGTTTCGGTGACGGTCGGAAGAGCGGGGCGGTTCTACTACGGCCGTCGCTCGCGGGGAGGTAGCGTCCTCCGAGGGCATCGAAGGCACGCCGGATTCCGAAGATTAAGAACCTATCCCGGAGCACGTAGTTGCCGTAAACTCTGTAGGCCTTCGTTGAGGACCGACGCAACCGACGGACTACCGTCGCAACGAATTTTCTGTCCCGTTACGGCTTCTCGTTCGGCCCGGAATATGAACGCCCCCACCCCTCGGAGAGTCGTGGCGCGGTCTCGGAGGGGCCAGAGGTCGTGTCACACCTAAGAAAGGGGGAAACAAACCAGAAAATGAGCGGGAAGAGAGCGAGACTGAACGAACGACGCCAGGGGTTCCGCCAGCGGATGGCGAAGAACCGGGCAGTGTCACCCTGTCGTGGCGACGCTGATCCTGATTCTCATCGCAGTCGCGGCCGCGGCGGCGCTCTACCTTTGGCTCGTCGGCTGGCAGGGGAGCGTTACCAAGGGGATTGGTAGCCCCGGCGCCCAGCCGACTCTGCAGATCGGTGGCAGCACCTCCGTGTACCCGTTTGACCAAGTAGCCGTTACATGGTTCCAGCAGAACCAAACCGACGTTGTCATCAGCAACAACCAGGGCGGATCGGGAGCGGGCATGCTCGCGGTCTGCAACGGTGCAGTTGACATCGGCGCCGCCTCGTTCCCCGTGACCCAGGCGGGACTTGTGTCCAGCTACGGTTGTTCGGCTTCGGTCGAAGCGACCGCCCAGATCACGACGGTCGCCTACGACGCGGTCGACGTGATTGTGCCGTTGGCGAACACGCACGGACTCCTGAGCATCAGCTACGACACGGTGGCCCTGATCTACGCCGACGCTACGGTCGAAGCCAACGGTCACCCCACGCTGGACTCCGCCTCGGCTAGCTCGTACACAATGAACAACGCGACCCTCCCGGCGGGCATTCCGGACCCGGCCACCATCGTCTATGGGACCACCCCGACGTACCTGAGTGGAGTCAAATTCCGGCGGCGGTTGCCGGAGCTTCAGTCGGCGGCGTCAGCCAGGCCCTTGCCACAGGTACCGCGTGGACCGCGGCGCCTTGCACGGGCTCCGCCCCCGTCAGCTACGACACCTGTTACACTGCCGGCGCGGGACCTGTCACTTCCACCTGTGGGTGGACGGTATGCGCTGGCGGGACGGCGGTCATTTCGACCGTCGCCCGATCGGACGCGAGCGGCACGACCCAGTCGTTCGAGGCGCGAATTCTCGACGCTGGAAGCGCCACCGCCTTTGCCTCTCAGTCGACGTTGAACTCCCCAGGCTCGGCGGGATTCAACGGGTGCGGCAGCAGCAACTACATCTCGGACTGCGGGTTCGTCGCGACGACGACCGCGAGCGGCAACCCGGCGGTTGTCGCCGCCGTAGCAGGCTCGGCCAACTCGATCGGTTACGCCTCGGATGGGATCGCTCGGGCCGCCGGCACGGTGGCCCTCGTTCCGTTCACCGGTGTTCAGCAAAGCGCCGCGTCTGACGGCGGTTCCTCGACCTACGGCGGAATCCTTCCGACGACTGGAAGCAGCGGGACGATCGCCGACGGAATCAAGGCGCCGACCACCACCTCCGACTATTACATCGGTTACCTTGGATGGAGGCCGTTCGACCTTGTGACGCTGGCTCCCGCGACCGGTGTGGCGGAGGCATTCCTGACATTCGTCATGGATCCGGCCAACAACATCGCCATCGCATCCCAGGCTCAGGAGGTCAGCGTCTACTCTGTCTGAATCGGGAAGCGTTGGTTCGACCCCGCTGCCAACCCCTTCCCCTGGGGGGCCCACCCCCAGGGGCCGTACTTTCTCACTGAGGCAGCTAGGCGCCGCCTCGGCTCTAACCACTCCGCCCCCACCCGTTGACTCCCCACAGCTTTCGTCACAGGTCAGGAGAGCGCCACGCCCATCCAATCCCGCAGTGAATAGCCACGGGTCCGCGGCCCCGACCCACTTCGCGATGATTGCTCCATCGGGCGATACAGCAGCCGTTCTTCGACGTTTGGTCGCTAGGGCGGTGTCAGGGTTAGATCAGAGTAAAAGCTCACAATTGTCTGGTTCACTTCGCTCGGGTTGAAGAACACGAAGACCCACGTGCCAGGAGGGATGGCATGGTTCAGGTCTTCGATCGTATTGTTGGCGATTCGGCCGGAAGTCCAATTGTACCCGGCACTACTCCTGAAAGAGTTAGCCCATGGAACTCGGTCGACGTCATGGTGTAAAGCGTGATTCCGGCAGTATTCACGAATGCCCCGTTGAGCGTTGACGTCGTGTTGAGCGTGAGCGCGATGGCATTGTACTGCCCACCGGGGATGAAGTAGAGGGTGCCCTTGTGCACCAATACGAGGTCGTCCGTACTACTGCGCGGATTGAATCCGTCGGTCAGGTACGGTACGCGGCGCCGATAAGCACGATCGCAACCGCGAGAGTCGAGGTGATAAGGGGCAGGGATCCGCGGCTCGGCCTTCTGCGAGCTGGGCTACCTGAATACGGGGCCGGCCACGAAGCCTCGGAAGTAACGGGCGGGGTGAGAGGCGTCTCAAGTTGCGTAAGACTCGAATCGATATATACACCGAGTCTTCCCGCCAGCTCGAAGCGAATGTTACTGTGCCCTTCAGACACGAGGAGGCCGAGGTTCATCAGCATATTAGCCGTGCGCGGGCCAGATTCCATGTTGGGAGAAATACGGCGTCCTACGAAGATTACGTACTTTCGCCGACACCGCGCGGTCGCGACAGCTACATGCGACTTGCTTCAGTTTGGCCCGCGGTATGGCATGGGCCAACGGACTGTTCGCTCCTCACCGGTGACACTCAGTCAACGGGGTACACTGTTTCCTGCGATGCTAGGGTGAGATCAATGTGTGGTCGACCTGGTCGAATTTCGTAAGCGTGAGATTCTCGGGTCTTTCGACCTCCTCGAAATTCTCTCAATCTCAGCCCATGGGTTACGACGGCTCCCTTGAGGTGTTCGAGGCCGTCTTCGGAGAGGTCGCACGGGGGCACCCTCGAATCCATGCGCCACACCAGTATTCGATCCTCATCCAAATTCCCTCGGCGCGGGTGGACGAAGATGTCGAGGGCGAGCTTTGCGTCGGTCCAGGACGCCGCGCGAATCTCTTCGTTGTGGAGTAGGAGCTCGATGCCCGTCGCCCAGAGGAGGGCTTGGTCGACATGGTACTTCCGATCTCGCCCAATTAGGAGGTGCTCGACCAGCCCAAGGCCCACCAGCAGCGACCCGAAGGCGAGCAGTCCGAGGGAGATGACGGAACGGTCGGTGACCCATAGGGCAGTGCTCGCACCGGCGCAAATCACCCCCAGCAGAAGCAGCAGAGTTCTGCCCATCTCGGCAGGTCGCTCTCTTCGGCGACGCAGTGCCTCCGATTCTTCAGCAGGTCGGAGGAGAGGCATGCCGGAGTCCTGTCTGGGGCCGCCGGAGAAGTTGGACTCAACGGTGGCCATGGGCGGTTCTGAATCCCCATAGCCTCGCCACTTTAAGGGGCACGGTCTCCGGCGGACGCGGGCCTTGGATTGCCTGTGGTTGCGGGACGGAGGCGCTAAGACCGCAGCCCGCGTCACGCCGGTCGGAAAGGAGGGCTGGTTGACGCTGGAACTCTGGGATAAGTCCTCGGAGGATGTGCGCGAGCGTTGGCGGGACATCGCCCGGATCCTCCGCAACGCCGACGATGCGGAGGAAGTACCGAGAGCCCTCCAGACAGCCTTCTGGTTCGGCTTCCAGGCCGGCAGCGCACCTCACGGACCAAAAGCCGAGGGGAGTTTACTGAACCTTCTCCCTCCGGACGTCGCATCCGAAGTCTTGAAGCACGCAACGAAGCCACAGCCCACCTCCTCCGACCCAACGACCGGGGGACGCTCCCGTCGCGTCCGCCCGCCCGGACGGTAATCGGCACACCCCAACGCTTTCCGGTATGATCGAAGGCAGACCGGCGTCCGTCGATGAGGCGGTGGCTAAGGGAGCGCGTTCAAGTAGCAGCGCCGTGCTATACTATAGCGCGGGAATTGAATCGCGACTCGGGAAGCCGTGAGGAAGACTTGTAGGTTGTTGCCGCCGGGGGCGCGAGAACCCGCTCATACATCCCCGCGGAGGTAACTCGTGCAGCACGACGCGGCCGCAGTGTTCTATGGTGGGTACGATCAAGTCGGGCGTCTTCGCCCCACCCGACTGCACCTTTCACGGATCGCCCTAGCGGTTGTCGTCGCCGGCATCGTTCTGATCGCCTTCGTCGCGGCAGACGTGGCGGCCTTGGAGAACCCGCCGCCCCTTGTCCGAGTCACAAGTGTGAATTGGGTCGTCCTCGACTCCCTCCTGGCTGCGTCGGCCGGGTTCACCCTTCACCCTACGCAGTCGACCGAACTTTCGGAGACCTGCAACGGCTTCTGCTTCACCATCGACTCGGTTTCGGTGAGCGCGCCGTTCACCCTCGTGAGTGACACCATCGTGAACTCACCAGTGCAGTGGGTGAACTTGACCGTGCAAGCTCCGTCCACCTCGTACGATGGTAACCTCACGATCACGCTGGAGATTCCCTGACTCGCGAGTGATCGACCCGTGGAATCTTAACCAATCCGGGCTCGGATTCGGCACCGTGGCCCGGAAGCGGACTTGCCGCTCGCCGCCGGAGTGCAGCGGTCAAGAGGCCGGATCGCGCCCCTCTGGCATTCTACATCACGAGGGTTCAATGCCGATTGAGCCGATTCTCCGATGGTTGCTCCTCAGGCTGACCAGGGGGCTAGCACCTCACGTTTCACTGCCTAAGAAACGTTTATGGGCCCAACTTACGTTTAACCTTACATGTCAGTTCGCACCGTCACCGTCACGGAAGACGCCTACCGGAGGCTCCGGGCTCACAAGGGGACCGACGAGAGCTTCTCCGAACTGATTGTCCGACTAACGTCGCGCCGATCCCTCGCTAGCTTCTCAGGTACGCTTCCTCATTCGGCCGCGCTCCGGTTGAAGAAGGCTGTCCGACAGGACCGCAAGCGTCGGGCGCAGTCCGATCACTCGCCCCTCGCTTAATCATGCTGCTCGATACAGACTTCATCATCGACCTCCTCGGCGGGCTAGCGGCCGCGAGGCAGCTTGCCGAGGGCCTCGATAGTACGGGCGAGGTGCTGCGGATTCCCTCTCCGTCGGTTTTCGAGCTATCGGTTGGTGCGGAAGGGGCCCTTACTACGAGCAAGGAGAGCCAGCGCCTTGAGGCACTCCTACTGGCCTACGAGACCGTCCCTTTCGATTTGAGCGATGCCCGCCGGGCCGGAGCCCTTCAAGCCGCCCTTCGAAAGGAAGGAAAGTCCGCCGGGACAGTAGATGTGCAGATCGCGGGCATGTGTCTGGCACGGGACGAAGCGCTCGTCACGGGAGATCGCGCGTTAGCGAGAATAGGTCGCGGCTTGAAGGTGCGAACTTACTCTCGCATCTAACCGCTTCGATTTCGCCTCCGAACAATTCCTCAAGCTTACCTCCGAGCGGCCTCAGGGCCACATTTCGGACGCTCGGTGAACGTCCAATGGTGATTGGGCCCACGTCGCCCTTTCCCAAAGTCCATAGGTAGTCTACTTCGCCTCTGAGGGTCTTTACCGGCGTGGCGGGGGCTCGCTGGACGGCCTTTTGGAAGGTTACCGCGGTAGCGTACACGATAATCGCAGCGTCAACTGCGGGCTACGTCGCCTACGAGTCGACGCTCCAGCAGACCCCGTGTGCGCCGGTCGCGACGAGCAGCACTTACTCGTCGGCCCCCTGGAGCATCGGCTACGCAACGGAAGACATCGAAATCGAAGGAAACCACACCGGAGCCGGGCCCTCGACCAACATCACGTTTCGAAACGTGACCTTCAGGCTGTGGCCGGTATTCAACGGAGGAATCCTTCTCTACATTCAAGGAGCGGGATTCGAATCACGAGGAGTCGACCTTTCGTTCGCGGTGTTCCCCGTCAACGAGACCCCCAACTCCTGGTTCTCGGTGGACGGGGTCTTCGGCGTTAGTGATGTCTCCTGGACAGGTACGATGGTGAGCCTCATGCTATCCGTCGCGAGCGCGGGGGAAGTCTCCGCGGCCGAGAACGTGACGATCCCCGCGGGCCCCAATTTCGGGGTCTCGGGGTATTCTCTCGCCAAGTGCGTGGACTTCCTCGGGAACAACTTCGCCCTTCAGATAGCCGGGGAGTGGTTGCATGCCTCCGCCACCCTGATGAACGGTACGGTCGTAGGGCTAACCCTCTGGGACGGGAGTCCGGCACCGCTAGTTCTGTGTTCCGCGCCCGGATTCGTATCTGCCGGTGCGACCTGCCTCTACGCAGAGGCATTCCATGTCGGACTGGCGTGGTACGGTCTCAACGTCACCCTGACCGTCCCCATACCATAGCGGACCTGCGTCGCGACCTCTCGAGAACGTACCCCACGGCGACCGACGTCCGGCCGAACGTCTTCACGCTCGAACTCAACCGGTTCGAGGTCCCTAGAATCCAAGAGGTCCAGCCGAGCCTACTCTGGGAGGGGAGCCGCCGGGCCGCGCTCGGAGGGGGCAGACGCCGCGTCCTGTACCCGGGTTCTGCGTGGTAAACTTGGCAGGTGAGCGAACTTCGCGTGTCGGCGTGGTCCCAGCACTTCCTGAGCGGAAAGTACGGTGAGCGTACCGACCGCGGTGACGCCGGCAGCAATGAAGAAGGCATACTGGAAGGCCACGTGGGCGGGGAAGAAACCAGCGAACGGTCCGTTCGTCAGCAGGTAGGTCGCGAGGAGCGAACCCGCGATGGGCGCCCCAACGCTTCCGCCCACATTTCGGAACACGTTGTTCATGGCCGTTGCCTGACCCATGTCCTTGGGGTCGACGGTCAAAACCAACAGGTTGATGATCGACGCATTCAGCAATCCAATCCCCGCTCCGACGATCACCTCGACGACCAGCGCCGCCCCCAACGACGTCGCGAAGGCCTCGAGCGCGAAGCCGAGCGCTGTGACCATACCCCCGGTCAGGGCGAGCGGCTTGACGCCGACGCGAGAAACCACGAAGCTTGCGACGAGTGCGACCACGGTCATTCCGCCCGCCAGGGGGAGGATGTCGATACCGGCCGACAGAATCCCGAAGTTGCAGCTCAGGAGCAAAACGCATCCCGAGTTGTACCCCCCGGAGGCGATCGGGTACTCGAACTGGTAGATCAGGGTGAACAGGGCCAAGTACATTCCGAGGCCCGCCACGGTCAGCACGATGTTCGTCACCGTGACATTCCGCTCCGCCAGGAGGTGTACGTCGACGATCGGTTCCCGCTTGTGGACCGTGAGATTCCGCTCGACCAGGACGAACGGGACGAACATGATCGCGCCCAGGGACGCGAATCCGAGCGTCAGCGGCGAGCTCCATCCCCAGTATTCTCCTTGGGAGAGGGCCGCGACGATTCCCGCCAGGCCGAGGCCCAAGAACAACGCGCCCAGATAGTCCACGCGCGTCTCCGGGCGACGGTACGGGGATTCCTTCACCAGCAGGAAGACCAGGATCGCCATCACGATGACGAACGGCACGGCCGAGTGGTAGGTCCACCGCCAGCCGTAGTTCTGGGAGACGAACGAACCGAGGGGGAGGCTGATGGCAAAGCCGATGCCGAACATGGCGCTCAGGAGCCCCTGGGCACGCGGTACCATCTCTCGAGGGAACTCTTCCCGCATGAGGGACATTCCCAGCGGCATGATGGTCAGCCCGACGCCTTGGACCGTTCGCGCCGCCACCATGAATGCGAAGTTGGGCGAGAAGCCGGTGACGGTGACCGCCGCCGCGTAGACGAACATGACGATGATCATGATCTTGCGCTTCCCGTAGATGTCGCCCAGCTTGCCCACCACGGGGCTGAGGGCGACACCGGCGGCGGCGTAGGCGGAGATGATGAGGGTCACCTGGGCGGCGTCGACCCCGAAATCCGATTGGATCGTGGGTAGGGAAGGAGTGAGCATCCCCTCGATGTACAGCACGACGAGCACGATCCCCGCGAGGAGCAGGAAGATGCGGTTCGCGTAATGCCGGTCGAAGGTCTCGGCCGTCTTTGGAACCGGGGTCGATGGCGACCCCGATAGGGGTTCTCCGGTTCCGGGGTCTCGCCTAACGTCTAGGAGCCTGTTGCACAGCGGCCCTTCGCGCCTGAGGTGAACTCTGACGGAGGTACCATAGCCGGGGTCGTCTTTCCCCGGTTATGGATCGCTCGACACCGAAGGCGAACTTCCGTCGCTACGACCCGCATCAGAACCTTCTCCTCCCTCCGAGCCTCAACGACTGGCTCCCCGAGGATCACCTCGCCCGATTCATCGCGGAGTTCGTCGACCAGCAGATCGACCTGACGCTCTTCTCCCACGGATACGACAACGCTGAGGGAGGCAACCTCGCCTTCCACCCGGGCCTCCTGCTGAAGCTCTGGCTCTACGGCTACTGCATCGGAACCCCCACTTCCCGCAAGGTGGCGCGCGCCACCTTTGACGACGTGGCGTTCCGGTGGCTCGCCGCCGACCAGCACCCCACCTACTCGACCCTCGCGAGGTTCCGCTCGCGGAACCTCGGGAACTTCCACGCACTGTTCCTGCGCGTGCTGAAGCTCTGTCAAGAGGCGAATCTCATCGGAGGGACCCGCATGGCGCTCGACGGGACGAAGGTGAAGGCGAGCGCCTCGAAGCACAAGGCAATGAGCCACGGCAAGATGCTCGAGAAGGAGAAGCAGCTCGACGAGGAGCTCAGGAAGAGCGTCGAGGAATACTTCCGGAAGGTGGCGGAGAATGACGCCGAGGAGGATCGGCGGTTCGGGAAGGGGAACAACCCGTACAACGCCATCCCCGGCGTGAAGACGGCGGCGGATCGGCGGGAGAAGATCCGCAAGGCGATCGAGGCGTTGGAGGAGCGGGAGCGGCAGAAGGCGAAGGCGGCCGGAAGAGAGGCCGGGCCAATCGATCCGAAGACGCAGTACAACTTCACGGACCCCGACTCCCGGATCATCCCGGACGGAGCGAACCGAGGCTCGTTCGTGCAGGCGTACAACTGCCAGGCGATGGTCGATGAGAAGGCGCAGATCATCGTGGCTGCCGAGGCGACCCAGGCGCCCCAGGACCGACAGCAGTTGGTCCCGATGACGGAGTTGACCCGTCAGAATCTCGGGTTCCTACCCCGAGAGATCGTGGCCGATGCCGGCTACTTCGGCGAGGAGTCGATCCAAGCGGTGGAGGACTTCGGGACGAACGTCTACTGCCCGCCGGAACCGGGCAAGACCGCCGAGCGAGCGGCATGTCCCCGAGGGAGGCCACCGAACGACGAGACGTTCACGCAACGGATGCGTCGGAGGGTCCGGAGTGCCGAGGGTCGAGCGCACTACGGCCGAAGGAAGTGCATCGTAGAGCCGGTGTTCGGCCAGGTGAAGCAAGGTCGAGGGCTGAGGCAGTTTCTGACGAGGGGCCTACGGAAGGTCCGAGGCGAGTGGCATCTATGGGCCCTCACCCATAACCTCGGGAAGTTGTATCGGGCGCAGGTCGGATAGGACGGTACGGACCGCCGGAGCTAGAGGTCCGACGAACTCCAACCCGCAGAGACCGGCCAGGCCATCAATTCGGAGCTGTGCCACAGGCTCCTAGACACCTGACCCGGTCCGATTCAGCTGGGAGCCACCGGTTTCCGCCTGGCTTGAAGTAACTCGATCCAGATTCCGTTCGGGTCTTTCACGAAGGCCTCGTTCCAGCCCACTTCCTCCCCAATCTCCTTCGGTCGGACCGTGACCTCGACCCCTCGCCTTTCGAGCTCTCCGACAGCTTTGGGCAAGTCGTCGCATTCAAACGCCAAGTGATCTAGGTCCTCTCCGTTCGAGTACGGAGTTCCGAACCTGCTCCCTGGCAGATACCAGTTGAGTTCCAGAAGCTGACTCGACCCTGAGCTGCGGAGGGTCACGACCTGGCCCTCGGTCGGCGGGGTCGGCTGGAGAGGTTCAACCACCTGCATTCCCAGGATTTCGGTGTAGAAACGGAGCGAGTCCTCGATGTTCTTCACACGGATCCCGGCGTAAGTCATCCTGAACGGCATCGGCGAACGCGAACCGCCGCCCCCCTAAAGGTATCGACGCGCCCATCGCTACCGCTGCTCAGCCTCTTCGGACGAAGCGCGGGGAGTGGTAGTGCGCTAGGAAACGGGCACGATGGGTGCCGGGAGGGGGCTGACCCTGCCCAGACCACTGTCTGAGCCGGAGCTGGCCTAACGCCTCCCGTCGAAGGAGACGAGATTCAGGGTATCGGCAAGATAGTGCCTTTCCAAGAAGTTTCAATGGTTCTTGAACCTCCCAAACGTACCGATCGGAAGCGGGTGGATTGTGTGAACTGACCGGCTCCTGAGTTGATCGCCCACGCTCACCGAACCATGCCGTGGCCTCAGTGGGAGGCTGTCCAGGTTGCCGCACCGAGTCCGGTGGCCTCGCAGAGTCCGATCACGAAGAGAAACGGGGCGAACGAACCGGGGATGAGTGGCATCGTCGCGAGATACGAGTAGACGATCAATCCACTCTGGACCACGAATGCCCCTGCAAACACGAGTAGCGCGAGCCCGAAGCCGGTACGGGTGTTCGCATACAGGCGACGATACAGAGCGAACAGAACTCCCGCGAGAACGATGCTGACCAGACCAAGCAAGACGCTGGCCTCCATCAACAAGTCGCTCATCGGAGTGCCCCCGAAGATTGCGGAGTCACTCGCCGGGGCCTCCGTCGGTCGGCTGGACGGCCGGTCGGGATCGACCCCGATGGAATCTCGAGAGTCTCGAGGTACGCCGACGTGGATGAGCAGATTTCGTATGGCGCAGCATAGGCGTCGCCCACCGGCCGTGTCACCGCCCCGCTACGCTCGAGGATTTTGAGATGGTGGCGGACGGTCCGGTAATCGAGCCCGAGAGTTGCCGAGAGCTGGTGGGCGTTGGCCGGGCATCGGTCGAGTTCGTCGAGGAGGCGCCGCCGGTTAGGCCCCCCTCGGGTTCCGAAGAGGAGGTACCACATCAAGGAGCGGAAACCGGGGCTCATAGCGCGCCCCGGCGGAGTCGTCCGCTCCTTATCAGTCGGACCCCCTCGCCGATGGAGTCGACCTCAGAATGCCGCGAGCCCCTCCGCGGCCGGGGGCAGCGAGGAGACGCTGTAGGTCGAAGTGAGCGTCCCGCCATTCCCTATAGTGAACTCCTGAATCTCGCCGGCGCCGGCGTCATAGATCAGGAGGTACTGCCCGTGCGAGCCCGCGACCGCCATGTCCGTGTCGGCCGCCCCGGTCGTTGCGGCGACCGCGTCGACTAGCGAGAGTGTCCCGCCCCATCCGATCTGGTAGCTGGAAATCGTGCTTCCGTGCGCGTTCGTCGTGAATGCATAATGCCCTGACACGGCGACCCAGCACGGCGCTGCCTGGCCGTCCGGGACGGAACCGCTCACTACCCTCAGCTCACCATTCCGCGCCACCGAGTAGGAGGAGAGGGCTCCGATCGCCGCATCGCTCACGATCAACGTCCCTTGCGGGTCGAACGCGAATCCGTACGGTGTGCTCCCGTTGGAGCGGGTGACGATCGGTGAACCGGCGACTCCCCAGAAGTTGACCGCGTAGGTATCGATGAGGTTTGTGTCCTCTTCCGTTACCACGAGGACCGTTCCCGAGGGGTTAAACGCGATCTGGGCCGGGCCGGTGGGTGCGCTCGAGCTGAGCGGCTGACTCGAGCCGAGGATATGGACGAGGGAACCCCCGAAGCCCAGGTAGAAGCCGGCGATGTTACCGGCGGTCGTGGAGTTTCCGGCGTTAAGTACGTAGACAAAGGAGCCGTATACGGTAACGCTCACCGGTTCCACGCCGCCCGAGCCAATCCGGCCCACGAGCGTCAACGCGGGGCCCCAGGAACCCGGGGTGTGGACCGCGAAAATCGAGACCGTATTGTCGCCGGCGTTCACAACCAGCAGGTAGTGGTGGTCGGGGGTGAGTGCGAGGGCCCCAGAGTCTGCCAAGCTCGACCCGGTCCCCGTACCGCCGGTGGAGAAGTTACCGGCGGGTGTGAGCTCGCCGCCCGGCCCGATCTCGTAAGCAACAACCACGTTACCAGCGACAGCGTTCGACATGGTGAATGCCGCCCCTTGGTCTCCGCGGGGCCCGTTCGAGCCGTACGTGTTCGGCGATTGGGCGAAGGCGGCGGCCGGAACCAGTAGCAGGAGCACTAATGCCGCTGCCGCAGGAATGGCCCACAGGTGGCTGGGTCGCTTCATGGCAATCGCCCACGGCCCGCCCGAGGTATATGGGTGGGCCGATTTTCCTACCTAATCTCACCCCAGTGCAACCCCAGTCCGGCCCGAAACGGATAGTTCCCGACCTGTGTCCCGAGAGCTTGACCTCGTCTCCCGAGTGAGACTCAATGGTCACCCTCGGGGAGATTACGGGTGCGTTTCAGAAGCGCTGGCCGAACCGCCAGCCCTTCTTGTCGATCACGTCGAAAAGATTGCCGTCGGGGTCGGCAAGAGTGGCAAAGTCGTGGGTCTCATCAGCCGGTCGCTCCAGTGTTGCCCCGAGATGGAGGAGACGCTCCACCTCTGATTCGGGCTCTGAAGAGTAGAGGTCCAAGTGGATTCTATAATCGTCTAAGGGACCCTCCGTGGTCCGGGACAGGCAGAGATTGGGACCCCGGCCCTTGGGGTCCTTCAGGACGACTCCATCTGCCTCGGGTGGATCTCGGGGGACGTAGTGGAGGGCCTCTTGCCAGAAGGCAAGCATTCGCGGAAGATCGCTACAGTCCACGACGATCGACCCAACCCATATTCTGCCGTTTTCCTCCACCGAATCCTGCGGGCTCGCCATCGCTGTGTCCTCTGGGGCGGCTACAATCGCCTCCTAAATCAGCATTGGGCGGAACCATTACCTTCTGCATCCCCTACGCCTTGCACGAGTTTCGAATGGGCACGATTCGTAGGCAGGCGGTTCGAGCCTGACTAGATGTAGTGTAGCAGGACATCTTGCCGCCTGAATTGTCAGGACACATTGCCGCCCCCTGGAGAGGGTGGCTTTGGTCAAAGAGGACGTTCGTCTCCGACTACACGCCGTCAAGCAGCATCTCGAGAAGGGTATCCGCGCCGCGGAGATCTGTCAACTCTTCGGCATCTCCGAGAGGACCCTCCGCTATTGGTGCCGAAACTACCGCGAGGAAGGCGTCGAGGGTCTCCGGGATGAGTCCCGGCGCCCTCGCCACAGCCCGAACCGTATCCACGGGAACCTCGTCAATCGGATCCTCCAGCTGAGGAGAAAGCACCCGGCCTGGGGTGCGCTACGGATCCACGCCATCCTTCGGCGCCGCGGGGTCCAGGTGAGCTGGGTCACCGTCCACCGGGTGCTGAAGCGTCACGGGTTCATGGTCCGGACCGTCAAGAAACCCGAGTCGTTCAAGCGGTTCCAGCGCCGTCACGTCGACTCCCTCTGGCAGACGGACGTCTACAAGTTCCGCATCGCCGGCGTCCGGGGGCACGTCTACGTCCACACCGTCCTGGACGATCGCTCCCGCTACCTTGTGATGGCCCGCGCCTATCTGCGGGAGAGGGCTCGAGAGGCTACGAACAACCTTTGGTGGGCGTTCAAGGGTGGTCGCCAGCCCAAGGCCCTCTACGTCGACAACGGGAGCTGTTTCATCTCGAAGGAGTTCCGCGAGTTCTGCGCGGCCCGAGGGGTCTCGGTGATCTACGGGAGGCCGTACAACCCTCGAGGACGAGGGAAGCTCGAACGGTTCCACGGTATCCTCACCCAGGAACTCGTGGGGAGGGTACGCTTCCGTTCCCTGGGCCACTTCCGCCGAGAGCTCTACCAGTGGCGACGGAGGTACAACCGAACCCGTCTCCATGGAGGGATCGGCTGGGCCACTCCGCACGAGGTCTACCACGACCCCAAGTTGATGAGCGGGAAGCGAATCAGGAGCCGCTGAGGGCGGCAAGATCTCCTGACAGTTCAACCGGCAACATGTCCTGACATACTACAGCTAGGCCCGAGGCGCTCTGGGCGTTGAAGCTCCGGGCCGGCCGCGATATCGACCTATCGGAACTGTTTGCGATTAATGCTGAGCCGCTCATCGAGGGAGAGATTGTTCAACTCTTCCACGGTTTGATGAAAGAGTCACTTGGAGCGAAATTTCGAAAAGTCGACTCGATGCTCGAATCGAGAAAACTCTTCGTCGACTCCCTGACTCGGAGAGCGTTGGGCTCGCCCGAGCTGCTAAAGAACCAGTCGAATTGGACAGACTATGTGCGCCGCGCCCGGCGCATCATCGGAGCCTCGTTGGAGTAGGTGTCATCGAGCGTTACCACCTACCAGCGTTCGCGGGACCTGCTTCGATTGGCTTGGTGCGGGCTCGGAAGTTGCCCACCTCCACGTCCAGTCCAACAAGATACCGCCCCCTTCATGCTTTGACATTGAGAGCCGCGCTGTGCTCAAGAGGCGTTGCACCCACTCTTCAGACCATTAACAAGAAGTGTGAGAGCGGAAGAAACAGGGTTCGGTCCCTCAGCTCAAGCACATCGCGCGTTACAACGAGGCCAAACGGCGCCGCCGAGTAAGCCCCAAGGAACGCGTTCAACCCTTCTAGATCTCGATGGGGATTCGTCCTGTATTTCACCTCGATTGGAATCGGTTTGCCGTCAATGTTGACCACAACGTCTACTTCCTTATCGTGGCCGTCTCTCCAGTAGAACGCTTCAGGCTCTGGACCCGGATTGAGGCAGTAGACGAGCCTCTTAGCGTGATCGTGGACAACGGCCTCCGCGAGGCGGCCAAGGAGGGCAGGATCGGTGAGCGTCCTTCGGTCAAGTCGGCCAATGAGGGCATTCTGCAGCCCTGGGTTCGCAATTATGATCTTCCGCTGCCGTCTGATTCTCTTTGCTCTACTCTCAGAATAAAATTCAGCTTGGGCTACCAGGAACACGCTCTCAAGGTGATCTAGATAGTCGACGACTGTCCTCTCCTGGACATGCAGCATCTCGGCGAGATTACGGTAGCTGATGAGCTGACCGCTTTCGCGCGCAAGCAGTCCTAGCAAGTCGTAAAACAGTCCGGGCGCACGAATCTGATAGACTCGAGATAGGTCATTGGCTATCGTTAGATCAAGGTACTCTCTGAGCCGGCTTGCCGATTGACGAGTGTCCCGAAGGTCCAGGAGCTCAGGGAACCCATCTACGAGAAGGTAACGATCGAGCGTGGCGCGCAGGCTGGCCCTGCCCCGAGTGGCAGTGGCCTCGACGTCTCTCAGCTTCCGCTCCAGGATGCCCGGATCGCCGCGTTGGACGGCGGTAGCGAAGGACTCCCGCAGTCGCAAGCCGGCATTGTTCCAGCTCTGCTCCTCAGTCAGGTACATCAGCACGTCGACGAACTTCCACGTCAACAGGAGGTGCGTCGAGATTCGACCGGTCAGGCTTGCGGACGCACCACTCTTCAACTCGGAAAGCGAGCTAGACGAGATGTGAAACTTGGTCGGGTACTTGAGGTCAAACCAGCCCTTGAGATCTCTGTGCCAGTTCTCGACTTTTGTGATTTCATCCAAGAAGATGTAGACCTTTCCCTTCGCCCTTCGCCAGGGCTGGCCTAGTACCCGATCCGCGTAGACGTTCAGGCAGTCGTTGAGTGGACTCTCCGTTGCCGTAGTCAATCCGGGAAGATCGAAGTTGACGAATAGCACGTGGGTCGGCGGAACAGATGACTCAAGCAGGTGCTCGACCAACTGGTAGAGCAGAGTGGTCTTGCCCACCTGACGAGGTCCGCCGACCGCGGAGATGGGTTTCGAGTCTACCTCGCTCTTGAGGACGTAGTAGTCTCTGCGACGGTATTTGTGAGAAAGTTCAGGGGGAACCTTGCCATCCCCCCACCAGGGGTTGGCATCGATGAGGAGACGATAGATTTCGTCTGGATCATTCGCCATATGATGTATCGTAGTACATGGAATGTATTTAGATGTGATGTACCAAGAAACATCAGAATTCAATCACACCCATGTTTGACTTGACTTACCTCGTAGATTTCGTTCGCTGAGGTTCTCTCCATTGCGAACGTCGGTTGTCCTAAGTTGGATTGCCTTGCCTTAACCACTCAGACGTTGGTCCCCCCTTTCGAAAGACCTCTACTGATGCCGGACAAAATAGGTTAACACACTCCGAGAGAGAACTGCCCCGAACCTCTTGAATAGCTCTCGTCAGTCGCTCAATCGTAGAGGTGGCTGGCGGCGACGAACGAGCGGATCAGCGCGGGCCGCACGCGCATCCGCACAACCGAAAGCCGGACGCCTCGTCGGAGCTCGCGCACATCGTGAGGGGCGTAGCTCGCGAGCTCGTGCTTCTTCAGGTAGCTCCACACCCACTCGTCTGGGTTGAGCTCGGGAGAGTAGCCCGGGAACCGATGGACCTCGAGGCGGGGCTGGGTGTCCAAGAATGCCTGAACGAGCTTCGATCGGTGGTGGGGGCCGCTGTCCCAGAAGACCATGATCGGTCGACGGCGGATGTGTCGCAGGAGGTGACGGAGGAACGCCACCACTTGGGGTCCGCGGATGGTCCCAGTGCGGACCCGGAAGTAGAGGCGACCCCTCGGGGTCACCCCACTGATCGCCGAGAACTTCGGCCAGCGACCCTGATGGACCAGCACCGGGGTCTGGCCGACGGGAGCCCAGGTCTTCGCGACGTACGGGATGAGCGAGAACCCGCTCTCGTCGACAAACACTACCACGGCCCTTCGCCGTCGGGCTTTTTTTTATAGCGAGGCCAGGAGCGCCGCCGCCAGTTCCTCACCTGGGTGAGGTTCTTCTCGCGCGCCTGGCGTCGCGGCCGCTGCCAGGAGAGCCCCTGGCGCTTGAGCATGCGCCAGATGGCGGTCTGCGAGTAGCTCACGCCCCACTGGGTCTCCGCGACCTTCACGATGCGCGGGATCGTCCAGAGATCGGTGGAGAACCCGTAGGCGAGCGCTCCCTTCGCCAGGATGTCGGGAAGGGCCGCTTGGTGCTCTCGCGCCACCAACGGAGGTCGACCGGACCGAGGGATCGCTCGGAGAGCTTGCGCACCTCCCTGATCGGCCGCATTCTTCCAGCGGCAGACCGCCACCGGCGTGACGCCCATGCGTCGGGCCACCTCGGCTTGTGAGATCCCCGACCTCAGGAGCGTGAGTCCGTTCAGACGACGTTCCTCAAGAGTGGCAGTGTCACGACGGCGCAGAGCCCATCGTCCCATGTGGAGGTCGATAGCGCAGGCCGGATATTAACCCATTTACGCAATGGTCAGTAGTTACAGCCGAGACCCGGCCGAATTGATTAAGTTACAGAAGTCAGATTGCGGCACAACTTCCGCTAAACGCAAACGTTTATGTATCGAGGACCAGAGTCCTACCTCAGAGCGTATGACGCTCGTCTGACAAACGGGGTTGGGGAAACGAGCATGAAGTCCATCATTCAGGAAGCTATCGCGAAGCACCAAGACAACCAGGCCTTGGTGGAGGAGAAGAAGCCGGCCGCGCCGGATTACGCGAACGCCGACGACGCCGAGCTCGCGAAGCTGGCCGAGACGCTGAAGGTCAACATCCGCATCATCGGATGCGGTGGCGGCGGGTCGAACACGATCAACCGCTGCGTGGAGGAAGGGATCCAGGGCGCGGAGATGTGCGCCATCAATACCGACGCCAAGCACCTCCTCGCCATCCACTCCCCCCGCAAGATCCTCATCGGCCGCCGAGCGACCAAGGGTCTGGGCGCGGGGGCCCGACCCGAGATCGGCGAGGAGGCGGCCCGCGAGAACGAGGAAGAGCTTCGGCAGTTCCTCAACGGCGCGCACATCGTCTTCGTCACGGCCGGCATGGGCGGCGGAACCGGAACCGGCTCCGCCCACCTGGTCGCCCGGGTCGCCAAGGAAGCCGGCGCGCTCACCATGGGCGTCGTCACCCTCCCGTTCGCGGGCGAAGGGGCGGCACGCATGGAACAGGCCCGCGACGGCCTGGAGCGACTCCGCCGCGTCTGCGACACGACCATCGTCATTCAGAACGACAAGCTCCTCGAGCTGGTGCCCCGGATGCCCCTCGACTCGGCGTTCAAGCTCGCCGACGCGGTCCTGATGACCGCGATCAAGGGGATCACCGAAATCGTCACACGCCCCGGGCTCGTGAACCTCGACTACGCCGACATCCTGACCGTCATGAAGGACGGCGGGGTGGCCCTGATCGGGCTGGGCGAGAGCGAGAGCGCGACGGACCGGGTCACCGAAGCCGTCACGGAAGCACTCACCTCGCCGCTGCTCGGCTCCGTGGAGCTCAAGGACGCCACGGGCGCCCTCGTCCGCGTCATCGGCGGTCCGACCATGACCGTCAGCGAGGCGGAGAAGGCCGCGGCCCTCGTCGGCGGGAAGATCTCGAAGCGGGCTCGCATCATCTGGGGCTGCTCCGTGGAGAACTCCCCCGAGATGGAGAACACGATCAAGGTCCTCCTGATCATCACGGGCGTCCGCGCGACGAGCCTCTTGGGCCAGAAGGGTGGCTACGCCGCCGGCGAGTCCGAGGAAGTCATCGACCTCGTCCGGTAGGGCCCGCCGTCCGCGGGCCCGCTACCTCGGCGTTGAGGTGGCGACCGAACCCTTTCCTTCCCCTTCTTCTTCGGGCTGGGACTCGATCCTCCGGTCCGCCTTCGAACGACAGGGAAGTCCGGCCGTACGGTTCCGGGTGATCCGTTCCGTCCCCGGTCGCGCGATCGTCGAGGTAGCGCACACCGACCTCGCCCGGGCGAGGGCCGCATGGAACGGCCCCCCGACGGGCGCGGCGCCCGGTCCCCTGATCACGCGACGGACCTGGGGTACCGTGATCGGGGCCAAGGCTTGGCTCCACGGCCCCGGGACGACCGGCCGGTCGGGCCGACAGGCCCCCGCGGCCGCTCGGTAGGACCTCGGCACCGGCAGGGCCGGTTTCGCGCCGTCGGGGATTCGGCCGCGAACCTTATCCTGCTCCCACCCTCCCCGTTCGGGGTAAGGCGGGTGGCACCAGAAACCCCTCCGGCCCGGAAGGTCGAGCGGGCCGTGCTCGCTACGGACGACAAGTCCGGTCTCGCGGAGTTCGCGCGGGGGCTCGCCGATCTCAAGGTCGAGCTCTGGACGACCCATGGTACGGGCGCTACGCTCGCCGCGGCGGGCGTCCCCGTCCGGTCGATCGAGGAGATGACCGGGGTGGCGGATTGGTTCCACGGCCGTGTTAAGACCCTCCATCCCGCGGTGTTCGGCGGCATTCTCGCCCCCCGCACGCCCGACGGGCTCGGGGAGCTCGCGCACCGAGGGCTCCTCGGCTTCGACCTTGTGGTCGTCAACTTCTACCCGTTCGAGCGGCACCTCCGCGAAGCCCCGGAAGCGGCCGACCGGGAGGAGTTCATCGACATCGGAGGCGTGGCGCTCGCGCGGGCCGCGGCCAAGAACCACCGGTTCGTGACCGTCGTGACCGAGCCCGATCAGTACGGTCCCCTGCTCGAGGAGATGCGGCGACTCGGGGGGGCGGTCTCGCCCGAAACGCGCCGGCACCTCGCGGTGCGGGCGTTCCAGCGGGTGACCGAGTACGACGCGGCGATCGCGCGGGGGATGGAGGGCGCGACCGGAGCCTCCCCCACTTTCCCCGAGGAGGTCGTCTTCCGACAGGACCCGCTTCCGTTGCGCTACGGGGAGAACCCGCACCAGTACGCCGCCACCTACCGTTCGACCCGTCCGGACCCCGCCGGGCTCGTGCCCGCCCCGATGACGCTCGTGAAGGGGGAATCGCTCTCGTTCACCAACCTCCTCGACCTGGATACGGCGATCGCGATCGTGTCGGAGTTCGATACGCCGGCCGCCGCGGTCGTCAAGCACGCCACGCCGTGCGGCGTGGCGACGGGGTCCACGATCGGCGCGGCGCTCGAAGGCGCGATCGCCACCGACCCGGTAGCCCGGTACGGCTGCGCCGTCGCGGTCAACCGCCCCGTCGGCGGGACCGATCCGCCGGCGCTCAAGGGGGTCTTCGTCGACCTGCTCGCGGCGCCCGAGTTCGACCCCGCCGCGCTCGCCATGCTCGGGCAGCGCCCGAAGATCAAGCTCGTCCGGATCGACCCCGCGGCGGTCGCACGGTCGCGGTGGGAGGCGAAGAGCGCGCTGGGTCGTCTCCTGCTTCAGGAGGCCGACCGTCGGCCCCTCGTCCCCTCCGACCTCAAGCAGGTCACGGGGCCCCCGGGCGGCCCGGAGGAGTGGGCGTCGCTCGACTTCGCCTGGCGGGTCGTCCGCCACGCGAAATCGAACGCCATCGTCGTGGCGACCGGCACGTCGACCGTGGGCATCGGCTCCGGTCAGCCGACGCGGATCAAGGCGGTCGAGCTGGCCTGCGAGGTCGCGGGGCCCCGGAGCCGGGGCGCCGTCCTCGCGTCGGACGCGTTCTTCCCGTTCCCCGACGGGGTCGAGGTCGCCGGCCGGGCGGGGATTCGGGCGATCATCCAACCGGGGGGAAGCCTCCGGGACCCGGAGGTCATCGCCGCCGCCGAGCGGTTCGGGATCACGATGTACTTCACCGGGTGGCGGGTGTTCCGCCACTAGCGGCGGAGCCCGCGGTGAAGTACTTCTTCAGGATCATTCGGAACGCCACCGGATCGATCGGACCAATCTCCCGGCCCCTTTCCATCCCGGATTCCACGAACAGGTACGTCGGGATCGCATGGATCCCGTACGACCGGGTCACCACCGACGCCTCGTCCACGTTCACCTTGGTGAACTTGATCCGGCCGGCCAGGCGCGAGGAGAGCTCGCGAAGGGTCGGCTCGACCACGCGGCACGGCGCGCACCAGTCCGCGTAGAAGTCCACGACGACCGGCAGGCGGGAGCGGATGACCTCGGCTTCGAACGTCGAATCATCGACGCGAACCAGCTCTTTCGGCTCGATCCCGGTCACACCCGCGATTCCATCGAAAACCTCCCGTGCTTTAAGGATGCGTTTCGTCTCGCCGCGGAGGACGCGTGGCGCCGGGGCGGGCGACGATCGCATCGCCCGGTCACCCGAAGGCCCGGTCCGAATCCCTGCTGGCCTGGTTTCGGGCGAATCGACGGTCGCTTCCCTGGCGGTTCCGACCCGACCCGTACCGGATCTGGGTCGCGGAGGTGCTGCTGCAGCAGACCCGGGTCGCTCAGGCCATTCCCTACTACGAACGCTTCGTGGCCCGGTTCCCCGACCTCCGAGCGCTCGCCAGCGCCCCCCGGTCCGAGGTGCTGAAGGCCTGGCAGGGGGCAGGGTACTGCACGATCGCGCCCGCCGCCTTCACGCCGCCGCCCGGCAGCTCGTGCGCGACGGCGGCGGTCGGATCCCGCGCACGGTGGAGGAGCTCGAGCAGCTGCCGGGAGTCGGGCGGTACATCGCCCGCGCAATCGCGAGCCTCGCGTTCGGGGTGCCCGTCGTGGCCCTCGAAGCGAACGGCCTTCGCGTCGCGGCCCGGTGGACCCGCGAGGAGGCCGATCCCCGGACCGCTCGGACGCGTACCCGGCTCGAGGCCGCGTTGGTCCGGGAGCTCCCGCCCTCGAGCCCGGGACCGTTCAACGAGGCGGTGATGGAGCTGGGGGAAACGATCTGTCTCCCGGAGGCCCCCCGCTGTCCAGTCTGTCCGGTCTCCTTCGCATGCCGGGCCTTCCGCGAGCTGGACGACCCGGCCTCGGTCCCGCGAAGTCCTGCCGGCCGTCGCCGCCCTCACGTTCGGGGGGCGGTCGTAGTGCTGGCCGAGCGCGGACGCTGGTTGGTCCAGCGACGACCTTCCGGGGGACTTCTCGGGGAGCTCTGGGAGTTCCCGGGCGGAAAGATCGAAGTGGGCGAGGCGCCGGCCCACGCCGCCCGGCGGGAACTGACGGAGGAGACCGGGGCCTCCGTGCGCCGGCTCTTCCCGGTCGGGGTGGTCCGCCACGGCTACAGCCACTTCAGCGTAGAGCTCCACGTCTTCCGGGGAACCCCCGGGTCCCCGCCGGCCCGTAACGGGCCGGGTCCGCCGTTGGTCCACCCCCGAGGAGCTGAGGCGGCTGCCCCTTCCCCGGGCGACGGAGAAGATCGTCGACCTGCTCAGCGCGCCGGGTAGACCTTCCCCGGGTTCAGGATCCCGTCGGGGTCGCACCAGCGCTTCACGGCGACCAGCCAATCGACGGCGCCGGGACCGAGCTCCTCGACCAGGAACGGCACCTTCACCAGGCCGATCCCGTGCTCGGCGCTGACCGTACCGCCCAGCGCGAGGGCGGTTCGAACGACCCGGGCGCGGACGCGGTTCCCGTGCTCCCCGGTCGGATCGACGGTGAAATTGGGATGGAGGCTCCCTTCGCCGAGGTGGCCGTAGAGATGGTACCCCACCTTCTCCTCGGAAGCGATGCGCCGGAGCGCCTCCACGAGCTCGTCCAGCCGGCCCAGCGGCACCGCGATGTCCTCGCGTACCCGGGGTCCGATCGTCGTGTCGAGCAGCGTGCCCGCTTCGCCCCGCAGGGTCCACAGCGCCTCGGGCTCGACCACCGTCGCGCGCGCCGAGACCCCCTCGGAAGCGAGCAGCCCGAGAATCCTTGCCCGACGCTTCGCCGCCTGGCGGATATCGTCCGCCTCGACCTCGAGGAGCAGGAGGGCCTCGCCGGTCAGGTGGAGCGATGGTCGACGCTCGGCCATCGCGGCGGCGCACGTGCCGTCGACGTACTCTACCGCCGATAGCCCCGTGCCGGCCGCTTGCGCGAGGCGGCAGGCGATCGCCCCCAACCGAGCGGTCGGCGGGACGGGGACCACGAACGCCTCCCGGGCGCGAGGCAGCGGGGCCAGCCGCGCCGTGATCTCGGTCACGATCCCGAGGGTTCCCTCGCTCCCGACGACGAACGAGAGGAGGTCGGGGCCCACCGAGCGTTTGAGCGCTCGAGAGCCGAGACGGACCCGGCGGCCGTTGCCCAGCACGACCTCGAGCGCCCGGATCCAGGCCCGGGTCGGACCGTAGCGGAACGAGCGCGGGCCGGACGCGTTCGTCCCCAGATTGCCGCCGAGCGTGGAGCGGGTCCACGAGCCCGGGTTCGGTGGGAAGAACATCCCGAGGGGGTGGAGGGCTCGCTGGAGGTCGAGGTTGATCACGCCGGGACCGACCCGGGCCCACCCTTCTGCGGCGTTGACCTCCAGGACGGAGTTCCACGCGGCGAGGTCGACCACGACCGTCGGGCCAACAGGGACGGAGCCGCCGGCCAACGAGGTGCCGCCGCCCCGGGGCACGAGTCCGACCTTAGCCTTCCGGGCCCAGGCGACGACCGCGAGAACGTCCTCCGCGTCGACCGGCGCGACGACCGCCAGAGCCGAGGCCGAAAGATAGGACGCGTCGGACTCGAAGCCGGCAAGGATCTTCGGGTCGCGGGCTACGTTCCCTCGAACCGACTGTTCTAGCGCGGCGAGATCCGCGTTCTTCACGCCCGGCTCGGGAGCGCCGCTACCCCATACGGGTATGGGTCGCCCCGCCGATCCGGCGCCTACAGCGAGCCGGGCGTTGCAACGAGGGCGTCGATCGCCTCGAGAAGTTCCCGCGTGAGGAACGGCTTCACGAGCGTCGCGTGGGCCCCCGCGCGCTCCGCCTCCGACCGGACCCCCTCGCCGCCGACCGGCAGGAGGGCGAGGACCAGCCCGTTCGGGTTTTCCCGGACCAGCGACCGAACGGAATCGAGCCAGTCCGCGGGAACCCCTACGGCATCGTAGACGATCACCCGCGCCTCGGGGGGCACCCGGCCCAGCTCGCTCGGCACGCGAGCTTCCGAGGTCACGGGATAGTGATGAAGGCGCAGGATCCCCCGCAGAACGAGCCGGATCTCGTCGTCCGAGCCGCAGATCGCCGTCGGGACGCGGGCCCGAGAGGACCCTCCGGAGCCGGAAGAGGGCGATGCAGCGCCACCCTGTACGTCGACCATCGGCCCGACAGGAGCCCCCCCCCCGATGCTGTCCGGTCAACATGACTGGTTCCCCGAGGTAGATGAACTCTGCGGCGTCGGCCCCGCACCCTCCACCCACCGCCGCGTTGGTCAACTATATAGTCGGACTCGCGCTAGCTGGTATGGCCTCGGGCACCGACGGGAGCGACCTCTGGTGGCACCGTCCACAAGACCAGGCGTCGCCCCCCGGTGCCTTCCCCTTTCGGGTTCTGGTCGAACGATAGGTTCTTGTTACTCCGTCACCGCCTTCGAGGGTGATGGTCTCCCTTTTCCGACGCCCCACGGACGACCGCGCCCTCCTCCGCGACGCGGTCGCATCGCTCGGGTCGACCAGCGTCCCCGGGCTCGC
This sequence comes from uncultured Thermoplasmata archaeon, assembly GCA_963804505.1. Taxonomy (GTDB): domain Archaea; phylum Thermoplasmatota; class Thermoplasmata; order Lutacidiplasmatales; family UBA184; genus Lutacidiplasma. The sequence goes on along the minus strand of CAWDQP010000010.1, from coordinate 206,868 downwards.
GGCCGCCCTCTCGTGGCGCGAGCGCCGGACCGAACGAGCCCTGCTGGAAGAACTGTCGCGACCGGGCACTCCCCTGACGTACGATCCGGCCCTGCGGTCCGTACGATGGGTCCCTCGGCTGATCGAGACGCCCGCGCCGCCCGCCCTCTCCGAGGCGGCGGCCGCCCCCGTCGCCGCACCGCGAGCGCCGGCGCCGGCCTCCTCCACGCTCACCCCGACGACCCCGAAGCTTTCCTGCCCGTCCTGCCACGTCACGCTCGTCGCCGCGGCCTCCGGTTCGATCGTGGTCTGCCCGAACTGCGGACGGCTCACGACCGCGCGAACCCGCGACCCGACCGCCTCGCACACCGACCGAGCGACGGAGCCGGCGTCGGCGCCCGCCCAGGGCACGACGCCCATCGCCGACCGGCGCTCCCAGGAGCTGTTCGCGGCGTACGTCACGTCGCGCCCGATCCCCTGCCCTCGGTGCCGAACCCCGTTGCGTCACAAGGGGGTGAGCGAGGACCGCGTGCCCCTCCTGCGGCGAAACCGTTCGGTTCGCGTCCGCGTCCCCTCCCGGCGCGGCCTCCGCTCCGCCGTCGACGATCGCCTCGCAAGACCCCACGGCCCCGGCGCCTCGGCCGCGGGAGAACCCGCCTCCGGCCGGGAGCGCCTCCCTCGCCGAGTGCCCCTCCCCCGCGGCCGCGCCGATCGCGGAGGCACCGACTCCCATCGAGAGCGCTGCGACCAACCCGCCCGCCCCCCCGCCGGTGGCCCCGGTGCCCACTGCACGTTCACGGAAATCCGCCCTGGCGGGCGCGATCCGAGCTCGGTTCGATATCACCAGCACCTACGTTCCCCCGACCGAGACTGGCGAGGCGGGGGGATTCCATCTGCCGAAGATCCACGGGCACCCGCGGGCCCGCGCATCGTGTCGCGTGCCGCCTCGCTTCCCGCCGTAGCGCCAGCCCGAAGAGGAGCCCCGATCGACCGGGACCCCCGGTACCGCACTAGAACGGGACGGCGGACCGGACCTCGCGGACCAGATCTCCAGCGGCGATCCCCGACGCGAGCCGCTCGATGTCCGCCGCGGGCGACCGGTCCTTCTCCCACGGCGTCACCCGGGTCCGGAGCGCCCGCAAGGCGGCCTCGGAGCCGTACCCGCCCGCGCGGGGCCGGCGGAGCTCGAGGCCCTGCCCGGCGGCCATCCACTCGATCGCGACCACCCGACGCGTGTTCGCGAGCACGCGGAACAGCTTCGCCCCCGCCCACGGGCCCATGCTCACGTAGTCCTCCTGGTCGGCGGACGTGGAGAGGCTGGTCGCGCTCGCCGGATGGACGAGGGTCGCGTTCTCGTTCACGAGCGACGCGGCGATGTACTGCGGGACCATGAACCCCGAGCTAAGCCCCGGGTCCGGGGCGAGGAACGGCGGGAGGCCGCGACTCAGCGACGGGTGGACGAGCCGGACGATCCGGCGCTCGGAGAAACCGGCGACGTACTGGACGGCGAGGGCCAGTGTGTCCAGGGCCAGGGCGAGCGGTTGGCCGTGGAAGTTCCCCCCGTTGACGAGGTCGTCCTCCCCGAAGACGACCGGGTTGTCCGTGACCGCGTTCAGCTCGTGCGCCGCGATACCCTCCGCAAACCCGATAGCGAGGCGGACGGCGCCCAGCACCTGCGGCAGGCAGCGGAGCGTGTACGGGTCCTGCCCCGCCCAGGTCTCGTGCCGGACCGAGAGGTGGCTGCCGTGGAGCAGCGCGCGCAACGCCCGGGCGACCTCCCGGTGGTCGGTCGAGTTGCGGATCTCTCCGAGCCGGTCGTCCAGCGACGCCGGATCGCCGAGCAAGGCGTCGAACGACAGGGCAGCCGCGATCGTCGCCGCGTCGAGGAGCTCCCGCGCGTCCGCCACCCCTAGCGCGAGGTACGCCGCCATGAGCGAGGTGCCGTTGAGGAGGGCCACCCCTTCCTTTTCCGCGAGGACGAGGGGCGCGATCCCTTCGCGCCGCAGGACCTCGGCCGCGGGGACGAGCGACCCCGAGCGCTCGTCCACGAAGGCGCCCTCGCCGGTCATCGCGAGCGCGAGATGGGCGAGGGGCGCCAGGTCCCCGGAAGCGCCGACCGACCCCTGTTCGGGCACCCACGGGTACGAGCCCACGGTTGAGAACATCCACGAGCCGGTCGACGAGCTCCGGGCGGACACCCGAGAGACCGCGGGCCAGCGAGTTGAGGCGCAGCAGGGTCATGCCGCGGACGATGTCCGCCGGCAGGGCGGCTCCGGTGCCGCTCGCGTGGCTCCGCACGAGCGAGGCCTGAAGCTCGCGGAGCTTCTCGCGCGGGATGGTCCGCTCCGAGAGGGCGCCGAACCCTGTGGAGACGCCGTAGACCGGCCGACCCGATTCGACGACCCGCTCCACCGCGTGGCGGCTGGCCCGGACGGCCGCGACCGCCTCGCTGGCGAGAGCGACCGGCCGCCGGCCTCGGCTGACGGCGAGGAACCGCTCGAGGGTGAGCGACCGACCGTCGACCGGGACCGTCTCGGACATCCGGTAGGATCGCGCCGGGAGGAGGGCGATCCGGGACCTAGGCGGGCACCGGGACGACGAGCTCGCCGCCGGACTTCTGGAGGGACGGCTGGCGCTTCGTCTTCGCGCCCTTCGACTGCCAGAAGATCTCCGCGAACTGCTGGACGAGCCCGAGGAGCTCCTGGGCGTCCGCCGCGCCGGTGCCCTGCCGGGCCTTCGACGCCTGCTTCATGATCTTCATCGCGAGCTCCCCGAGGTTCGGGAACTGCTTCGCGTGGTCTTGGGTGAAATAGTCGCCCCAGATCACGCGGACCTCGTGCTTCACGCGCTCCGCGTGGAGCTCCTTGACGGCGGTGTAGCGCGCCATTTTCGAGACGTACGCCGCCCGGTCCTCGGGCTTGGCGTCCATCGCGGGGGCGGTGAGCTCCCCGATCAGCTGGTCCATCCGGATGACGGTCAGGGCCGCGATCTGCGCCTCGTGCGGGTCGTAAATACCGCAGGGGATGTCGCAATGGGCGTAGACCGGCGCGGGGGGGCGGATGGCGTCCCGGGTCCGAAGGAACCCGTCACGGAATCGAGAGAAGGCCGACATGGTGCGCGGTACCCGGGGCGGTGGATAACGTTGCCGAGGGGAGCGGACGCCGCGACCTCCGGCCGGGGTCTCGACCACGGGTCGCTGCGCCGGAAATGGAGGAGCCGACGCGTGATCGTGGAGGACGAATCGATGGTCCCGACGCTCCAACCGGGCGATCGCATCCTCGTGGATCCGGCACCGTACCGCCGTCGGGCACCGGCCCGGGGCGAGATCTTGGTCGTCCGCGACCCCGAGCAACGGGATCGCCTGATCGTAAAGCGCGTCGCCGCGGCCGCGGGCGAGCCGCTCCCCGGGGGGACACGGTCCCGGCCGGGTCGGCCTACCTCGTGGGGGACGCACCGGAGCTCAGCCGGGACAGCCGTACGTTCGGACCCGTGGACCATCGCGCGGTCGTCGGGCTCGTCTGGTTCCGCTACGCCCCGTCGAATCGACGGGGTCGGGTGGGCAGCGGGGCGCCCGGGTGACCCGGACCCGGCGGCTCAGTCGGCCCGGGCGTGAGGATACACCCCGCTGCTCCGGGTCCCGTGGCGGGCGAGGCTGTCCATCTCGCCGAGCCAGTGGATCGCCTCCTTGCCCTTCGGGGTGATACGGTAGTTCTCTCCCTCGTGCGCGAGGAGTCCGTCGTCCACCAGGCGCCGCAGGTGGAAGGCGAGCTTCGGGGAATCCTCGAGGCCCGCCGCCTTCAGCGCCTCGGTGAAGGAGCAGGGGCCGTCCGCGGTGCGGCGCAGCACCGCGCGGCGGACCGGGTTGGCGAGCGTCTCCAGGGTGAGACGGGTGGCCGGTCCGGAGACCGCAGCACGGACGTCGCGCGCGGTCGCCGCCGAGATCCTTCTCGGGTCGAACGTGACGACCAACGGCCCGTGGCCCTCGAGCCGCCCCCTCAGGTCGTCCAGGAACGCGAGGATGTCCTCGCGACGGTGGTGCGCGAGGAGGCGGTCGACGTCCTCGAGGATCACGCCGGCCTTCGGGTGGTCGGCGAGGAACGTCACCACCTGCTCGCGGATCGCGCTCGGATTCCTGAGGTCGGGCACCTCGACCGTCACCGCGGGGCTGGCGCGCACGGGGCGGGTCGTGAGGTGCAGCACGGCGTCCCCCTCGCGCGCCCAGTCCCGCGCGAGCGCGTCGGGACCCGGCGGATGGTCCCCGCCGGCGAGGAAGCGCGACTCCTGCTCGAGGTGCCCGAGCACCTCGCGGACCTGCTCGATCTTGAACGGCTTCTGGATGTACTCGGCCGCGCCGGCCTTCATCGCCGCGACGGCCGTCTCGACGGTCGCGTACCCCGTCACCATCACCAGCGGCGTGGCCGGGTAATGGGCCCGCACCTCGCGCAGGAGGTCGAGGCCCCCCTGGCGCGGCATCTTGAGGTCCGAGAGGATCGCGTCGAAGGCGCCCGTTGCGAGCTCCTCCAGCGCCTTGGGGACCGACGAGCTCACGGTGACCTCGTGTCGGTCGTCCCGGAGCAGCTCGGCGAGCTCCTCGCGGAACACGGCGTCGTCGTCGACGACGAGCAGCCTCACGGCTGCCGAAGGACGCGGCCTCGGCTTTGAGGTTTTTCGGTTACGGGCCGCCGGCCGGCCCGCGGCGTTCGGTGGCGTTCGGTCCCGACGCGACCGGGCCGAGCGGCAGGGTCACGAGGAGGCTCGCGCCGCCGCCGGGCGGGTTCCGTGCCGACGATCGTGCCCCCGTGCGCCTGCACGATACCGTGGCAGATCGCCAGCCCGAGACCGGTGCCGCGGCCCTCGGGCTTCGTCGTGAAGAACGGCTCGAAGACGTGCGGGAGAGCTTCCGCGGGGATCCCCGGCCCGGTATCGCGCACCTCGACCTCGGCGAACCGGTCGCTCGCGTGCGCCTCGACCACGATGCGGCCCCCGTGGGTCCCCTCGAGGGCGTCGTAGGCGTTGAGGATCAGGTTGGTGAACACCTGCATCAGCTGGCCCCGGTCCCCCTGGATCGCGAGCGGCTCGGCGGGGTACCGCTCCTCCACCTCCACGTTCGCCGACTGCTTGCCCCGGAGGAACCGGACGGACTCCCGCGCCACCTCGGCGAGGTCCACCGTCGCGATCTGCGGTTCGGAGCGGCGGGCGAAATCGAGGAGGCCCCGCACGATGCGGGCGGCGACCTCGACCTGCCCGGCGATCGTTTCGGCCCGGCCCCGCGTCCACGGGTCCGCGGCACGTCGCCGGAGGCTCTCGGCGACCAGCATGACGTTCGCGAGCGGGGTGTTGATCTCGTGGGCGACCCCGGCCGCGAGCTGTCCGAGCGACGCCAGACGGTCGGAGTGGGCGGCCAGCTGTTCCCACATCTTGCGCTCGCTGAGGTCGACGGCGACCCCGACGTAGTGCGTCGCCTCGCCGGCATCGTTCCGGACGGCGGTGATCGTGAGGAAGACCGGCCGCTCGTGTCCCCACCGGTCGCGGTTGATGATCTCGCCGGACCAGTGGCCGCGGGTGGGCTCGAGCAGGTCGGCCCACATCCGCCGATAGACCTCCCGGTTCGTCTGCCCGCTCATCACGATGTTCGGCTTCTTCCCGAGGCTCTCCGCGCGCGAATAGCCGTATGTCGATTCGAACGCGGGGTTCACGTCGATCAGGACCCCGTTCCGGTCGGTCACCTCGATCGGGTTGGAGGAGGTGAGGAACGCCTCGTAGTGGAGCCGGGCCCGCTCGTGCTCGCGCTGCCGAGCGCTCGCGTCGACCAGGAGGAGCAGCAGTCGGGACGGGCGTCCCTCGGCCGCTCGGACGACCTGCAACGTGGCGTCGACGTAACCGGGCCGGGTCCCGCCGTCCCCCTCCAGCTCGACCGACTCGGCGGCCCAGACCGTGCCGGCCTCCGCGGAGCTCCCCAGGGCGCCCTCGATGGCCCCGCCGAGCACTTCGCCCCGGAGGGTGGGATCGTCCCGCCAGGCGGATACTCTCGAGCCCGGGTCCGGGCCGGAGCCGCTCCAGCGAAGGTAGGTCGCGTTCCTCCACGCGATCGTTCCGTCCCGCTCGAGGAGCACGAGACCGATGGGTGCTTCGTCGAGGACCGTCCGGAGGGCGCGGATCGTCTCCGGCACGTTCTTCCTCCGGACGCCGAGGTACGTCGACCCTCCTCAAAAGGCCCCGCCGGAGCGCGGCCTGGCGGACCGGGACCGGATTTAACTACGGATTCGGAGGTGACGAGGGCGTGCCCGAATGGCCCCTGCCCCTGGTCGTCGGGGTCCTCCTGCTGGCGGTCTCCGGGCTGCTGATCGTTTCGGGCTCGCTCCAGAACTGCACGTCCTCCGCCCCGGACTGCAACGGGGCGGCGACGTTCCTCGTGTTCGGGGTGGTCCTCCTCCCAATCGCCGTGCTCGTGACGGTCTGGGGCTACCGCGTGCTTCGGCCCCCGCGTCGGGGCCCGTGGGACGGATCCATGGGGAATTCCGACCTACCCCTCGCGAGCCCGGGGATCGAGTATTCCATGTACAATCCCGAGGTGCTCCAGGGCGCTCGTCGGCCGCCGAGCCGGCCCGACCGTAGCCGGTTCCGAGGCCGGGGACGGGCCCGCCGCGTCAACCCCGCTCGACCTTTCCTTCATCTGAGGCGGGCTTCCCTCTCCCGGCGATGCCCGCGGAAGTGCTCGTGGTCGAGGAGACCCCGAGCCTCGCCGGATCGCTGGTGGGCCTTCTCGAGGCCGACGGTCTGGCGGTGCGGCGATTCGCCGACCTGCACGGTGCGGAGAGTTACCATGCGGACGGTCACGTACCGCACCCGGTGGTCGTGGTCGCCTCGAACGGCCACGATTGTCCCAGCGCCCACCGGTGGGCGCTGGGACCTCTCCGCGAGGCGGCGCTGGTCGTCATCGGCACTCGGGATCCCGAACTCCGTTCTGCCGGACGGTTGCACGTCGTGCGTCTCCCGCTCGAGCCGAACGGCCTGCTCGACCTCGTGCGCGGGCTCCTCGGAACGTCCACCGACGTTCGGTGGGCGCCGAGCTAGCGTCCGCGGCTCGCTCCGCCGGGGCGCGGGGATTCAGGCCGTGGCCATCGGGACGGCCGGCTTAGGGGCGGTGGGCGGCGCGGTCTCCCGCTCGAGGCGGAGGAGACGCTCCCATCCGACGCGGACCTCCGCGGCGAGCTCCCGGATGTCCTCGGGTCCCCAGTGGCGGAATCGCCCCTGGTGGCGGAGGTACTCCTCGACGGGCTTCAACGACCCGATCTTCCGGGTGATCCGATAGACCCCGTCCTCGACCTCGTAGAGCGGGAACAACCCGGTCTCGGTCGCCAGGCGGCCGAGCTCGATCGTCTCCTCGCTGGAGAACTTCCACCCGGGCGGGCAGGGCGTGAGAGCGTGGAGGAACCGCGGCCCCCGCGCCTCCCGGGCCTTCTCCGCCTTCCGTACGAAATCCTCCGGGAACGCGGGGTTCACCGTCGCGGCGTACGTCGGCTGGATGCGCGAGGACGATGCTCATGATGTCCTTCTTCGGCTCGCGCTTCCCCCGGCGCGTCCCCTCGACCGGGGTCGTGGTCGTCCAGGCGCCCTGGGCGTCGCCCCGCTGCGCTGGACGCCGGTGTTCATGTACCCCTCGTTGTCGTACATCACGAAGATCGCGTCCGTCCGGCGCTCGAGCATGCCGCTCAGCGCCTGCAGCCCGATGTCGGCCGTCCCGCCGTCGCCCGCGAACCCGACGACCCGGACGTCCTCGATCCGAGGACGTCGAGCGCGGCCCGGAGGCCCGAGATCGACGCGCCCGTGGATTCGATCGGGTTGTCGAGGACGGCGACCCCCAGGGCCGTCGTCGGGTACGGCGTGGCGATGACGGTCCAGCAGCACGCGGGGATGGACATCATCGTGCGGGGACCGAGCCCCTTCAGCAGCAGCCGCATCGCGAGCGCGGGGCCGCAGCCGGGGCACGCCGCGTGGCCGCGGTACATCCACTCCTCGGCGGGGATCGTGAGCTTAGCCATGGACGCCGACCTCCGTGGGAACGAGATCCTCCCACCGCGTCGCCTCGCCCGGGTTGCCGAGCAGTTCCTCGAACATGCGCCGTACGTGCGCGGGCGTGACGTCGCGTCCGCCGACCCCCGCGAGGAATCCCGCGACCAGCGGGTGGTGGTCGGTCGGGTAGATCGCGGCCCGGACCTCCGTCGCGGCGGCCCCGACGGGACCGAACGTGTAGGACCGGTCGACGACCCCGATCCGGTCCACGGACCCGGCGAGCTCGCGGACCGCGTCGTCCGGGAACGGACGGAACATCCGCAGCTTCGCGAGGCCGACCTTCCGGCCCTCGGCCCGCATCTCGTCCACGACCGTTCGCGCGGTCGTCGTGGTGGTGCCCATCGTCACGAGGACGGCGTCCGCGCCCTCGGCGCGGTACGTCGGGAACGCGCCCCCGTGGGAGCGGCCGGTGAACCGGCGGTACTCCTCCTCGACGTCGGGGAGACGCTTTCCCACCGCCTCGGTCGCGCGCGCCAGCTCGTGCCGGAACTCGACGTAATGGTCGGGTCCGGTGAACGATCCCAGTCGCGCCGCGACGCCGGGCCGTAGGACGGCGTGGCCCTCGCGGGGCGGAAGGAAACGGTCGACGATCTCGGGGGTCGGGACGTCGACCGGTTCGTAGGTATGGGAGAGGTAGAACGCGTCCTCGTTCACCATCGCCGGGAGCCGGACGTCCGGGGACTCCGCGAGGCGGTACGCTTCGAGGACGGTGTCCAGGACCTCCTGGTTGCTCTCCGGGTAGAACTGGATCCAGCCCGTGTCGCGCTGCGCGATCGTGTCCGTGTGGTCCGCGCCGATGTTCCAGGGCGGGGCGACCGCGCGGTTCACGACGCCCATCACGATGGGCGCCCGCATCCCGGCCGCCCAGTGGAGGAGCTCGTGCATCAACAGAAGGCCCTGGCTCGAGGTCGCCGTGTAGGTGCGCGCGCCGAGCGCCGCGGCGCTGACGACGACCTGGAGCGCGCTGTGCTCGCTCTCGACCTCGACGAACCGCGCGTCGAGCTCGCCCAGGGCCACGAACTCCGACAGCTTCTCCACGATGGACGTCTGCGGGGTGATCGGGTAGGCCGAGACCACCTGGGCCCGCGCGAGCCGGACGGCGTACGCCTGGGCGTAGTTGCCCGAGAGGACCTCGCGCGTCATGCGACGGCCTCCTCGGCCGCGACCATCGCGATCGTCTTCGGCGGGCAGACCTCGGCGCAGATCCCGCATCCCTTGCAGGAGTCGAGCGCGATCACCGGGTACCCGTGCGCGTCGAGCTCGATCGCGTCGTCCGGGCAGTACTTCCAGCAGAAGTTGCACCGCGTGCACCGCGTGAGGTCGATCGCGGGCGTGAGGGTCCGCCACGCGGCGGTGCGGATCGTGCTGCTCGGCACCGTCGCGATGGGGCCTTCTGGCAGGACGAGCGGCGCCGACGGCGCCCGCGCGATCGGAGCGGTGGAGGAGGGGACCCCCGCGTCGACCAGACGGACGGAGGCGAACCCGTCCGACGCCGCGGCCCGGTTCGCCTCCGGGTGGGACGGGACGAACCGGTCGATCGCCCGGCCCAGCGCCTCGAGGCTCACGGCGCCGGAGGCGCGCGCGAGCGCGCCGAGGACGGTGGTGTTGACGATCGGCATCGTCCGCGAGCCGAGGCCGTGCGCGACGGCGATCGCGGTCGCGTCCACGGCCGCGCGACGGACCGACGCGGGCGCGGCGAGCCGTTCGACCGGCCGGGGCGAGTTCACGAGGAGAAGGCCGCCGTCCTTGAGCCCGTCGCAGACGGGGGTCGTCGCGAGCAGCCCGGGGTCAAGGACGACCACGATGTCGGGGTTCACGATCGAAGTGCGGACGCCGATCGGACGGTCGTTGATCCGCGCGTACGCCGTCACTGGCGCGCCGCGGCGCTCGACGCCGAAGAACGGGAAGCATTGGGGCTCGCGGCCGTCCAGGAACGCGGCCTGGGCCAGGAGCTCGGAGGCGACGACCGCCCCTTGCCCCCCGCGGCCGTGGAATCGTATCTCGATCATGCCGTAAGGAACAGCCGCCGGCCGCCTCTTGAACCGTCAGTGCGGCCGGATTGACGGAAGCAGCCGGGCACCGCGGCCACGCTCGGGGGAGCGGACCGTCCGGATCCTTCCGGGGCGGGCGAGCGGGCCGGACCTACCCTTCGAGCCCGTCGACGTGCCCGATCCACTGCTTCGCGTGCTCGATCCTCGGACGGACGGCGCGGATGCGGTCGTACGCCTCGTCCAGGCTGAGCTGGGCGTACCGATGAAGGTACCAGGCGACGCCGAGCGGCCCCCGCCGGATCCCGTGGCCGCAGAACACGAGCGTCGGCGAGCCCTCGTCCCGCGCCGTCTGGATCCGCTGGGCGAGCAGTTCGAGGTTCGGCACGATCGGGGCGTCCCGCACGTCGTCGTAGATCGGGATGTGGACCACGCCCGGCAGCCCTTCGGGAGGCTCGTCCCGGACACAGAACCGAGTGCCTTCGAAGTGCACGGCGTCGTCCCAGCCGCCGACGAACAGCCCGGGGGCGATCTCCTGGGGGCTCGGGCCTTCGCGTCGCGCCCGCTCCTTCGCCGAGGATCCCGAGCGCGTCGCGGGCGGCCGGAACGGCACGGGTTCAGTCCTTGATCCCTTCGGTCGTGAGGGTGAAGACCGCCTCTCCCTCGGGGAGGTTCGGGGAGTCGATCAGGCGGGCGATCCGGCGCGGCGGCTTCGACTTCCGAAGGTAGACGCGGTAGGTCGCCGCGTGCGCCACGATGTTCCCGCCGATCGGGCGGGTCGGGTCGCCGAACAGGATGTCCGGCCGGGCCGACACCTGGTTGGTCACGACGATCGCCGCGTTGTACATGTCGGCGAACCGGAGGAGCTCGTGGAGGTGCCGGTTGAGCTGCTGTTGGCGGGGGGCGAGCTCGGCCCGCCCCATGTACTCGGAGCGGAAGTGGGAGGTCAGCGAGTCGACCACGAGGAGCCGGATCGGCTTCTCGCGCGCGAGCTCCTGGGCCCGCTGCACGAGGAGCATCTGGTGGTTCGAGTTGTACGCCCGCGCGACGTGGATGTGCTCCAGGGCCGATGTCGGGTCGATCCCGGCGCCCTTCGCCATGTCGACGATCCGTTCGGGCCGGAACGTCGACTCGGTGTCGATGTAGACGACCTCGCCGCCGAGCCCGCCCTGGGCGATCGGCATCTGGATGTTGACCGCGATCTGGTGCGCGAGCTGGGTCTTGCCCGTCCCGAACTCCCCCGAGAACTCCGTGATCGCCTGGGTCTCGACGCCGCCGCCCAGCAGCTCGTCCAGGGACTTCGCGCTCGTGGAGATCCGACCAAGCCGCTTCCGCCGCTCGAGCACGGTCGTGCCGCTCTCGAAGCCGCCGACGTCCGCGCGCCGCCGCGCCTCACCGATGATCTTCTGGGCGACCGCGACCCCGATCTCGGCGGCCTCCGCCACGTCGCCCGGCGAGGCGACGGCAAGCTCCATGAGGTCGGTGTACCCCGATTCCCGGAGCTTCTCCGCGATCGTCGGCCCGACCCCGGGCAGGTCCTCGAGGGCGACCGTTTCACGGGGTTCGGTCGCGGGCTCCGGGGTCTCGGCGGGACGCGGGGCGGCTTTTGCGGGCACGCCGGGTTCGACCGGGGCCCGGGGAGATAAGCGTGCGGGGAGAGGTCGCGAAACACCGAGGGATGGACCGCTACTCGGTCGACCCGTTCGGGGCGAACGGCTCGCCCGTCAACCGCTGGAACACCGTCGTGTACAGGCGGCTCACCTCGTCCACGAGGAGCGGGGGGAGCGGCGGGATGGGCGGTTCCTCCGCCGTCGCCTCGCGCGCCTTCTGCAGGCGGTCGTAGTAGCCGCTCTGCCGGTAGTGCTGGCGGACGAACTCTTTCGAGAAATCGACCTGGCGACCGCGCTCGTAGGCGCCCTTGTCCCAGAACCGGTCCTCGTCCGCGGTCCCGAACGTGTCGACGACGCGCACGACCCCTTCGGCGTCGATCCCGAACTCCTTCTTCCCGTCGACGTGGAGGAGACCGCGCGGGCCGATCTCGGCCTGCATCGCGTTATCGATCGTGAGGATCGTCTCCCGGATCGAGTCGAGCTGGGCCCGGTCGAGCGCCGCGAGCTCGAGCGCCTCGGGCACCGTGAGGAGACGGTCGACCGGCTCGAGCTTGGTCGTCACCTCGAAGTGGGGTTCCGGCAGCTCCATCCCGTAGGTCAGCGTCTTGCCGGAAGGCCATCCCAGGTCGCGGGCGGTGACCTTGCCCGCCTGTACCCGGTCCCACATCGACCCGGCGAGGTAGTAGCGGACGATCAGCTCGAGCGGGACCAGGTAGTCCTTCGGGTGGGGGCCGAGGGTCCGGGGCTTGGGGACGATGCGGACCCGGCGCACCCGCATCGACGTCGGGCCGCTGAGCCGAAGGAAGTGGTGCGGGACGTTCATCCGGCCGCACCGGCTCGAACCAGTGGGCGGCCGTCCGAGCGAGGGTCTCGCCTTTGTACGGGATCTCGGACGGGATGTGCTTGTCGAAGACGGAGATGTCGTTCGTGAACCGGAACTCGAGCTCGGTCGGGGAGACCTCGAAGACCTCCTTCACCTTCCCTCGGCGCAGGAACTTCGGCTCGGGGGCGGGCGGCGCGGCGGACGCTCGGGTCATGCCGGCCGAGGGAACCGGCGGGCTTAAGGTTCGCGGGAGACCGGGGCCGGCCCACTACAGCGAGCGGGCGTGGATCGCGGTGATCGGGCGGAACCCGCGCTTCGCGTAGAATCGGGAAGCGATCTCGTTCTGCGCCGGGAACTCGGCGGTGACGACCCCCGCCCCCTTCGCCTTCAGGGCGAGCGACGCCTCGTGGAGCAGGTACTCCCCGACCCCGCGGCGCCGATAAAGCGGGAGGAGATAGATGTCGAGGATGACCCCCTCGAACTCGGGGGTGTAGAACAGCCGCTCCCGGACGAGGGCGCGGACGAACCCCACGACCTTGTTCTTGTCGGCTCCGACCCCCTCCGCGGCGAGGACCACCGCCTTCGGATCGGCGATCTGCGCGCGCAGGATGTTGCGGGACTGCGCGTCGGCGTCGTCGCGCACCTTGAGCAGCGGGTCGAACTCCTCGTTGAGCCGCTTCAACCGAAGGAGCAGCGGCACGAGGCCGGGGATGTCCGCTTCGACCGCCGGACGGAGATGGATCGGCGGGGCGGAGACGTCCGAGCCCGAGCTGGCCGGCGGGTGCGCGGCCGGCTCGTCCGCCGTCATGTGGCCCTCCGGCGGCCGACCGAGCCGCGGGGCATCGGCGCGGTGAGATGGGCCCGCGCGAGCGTGCGCACGAGCCGGCCCGGGCGGGCCATGAGCGTCTTCGCGTGCCCGAGGAACTCGTCGTGCGACAGCTTCCGCCGGGCGACGCCCAGCCGGACGGAGGCGTCCGCCACGGCGGCGGCGACCTCGGGAAAGACATCGGACTCCTCCATGGTCGGGAGGATGTGGTGGGCGTTGAGACCCCGGCGCTCGGCGCCGCGAGCGAGCTCCTTCGCGGCGGCGATCACGATCTCGTCCGAGATCGATTTGGCGCGAGCGTCCAGCACGCCGCGGAACACCGCGGGGAAGATGAGGGAGTTGTTCACCTGGTTCGGGAAGTCGCTGCGCCCCGTGGCGACGACCGCAGCCCCCGCGCTCCGGGCGACGTCCGGCCAGATCTCCGGCACCGGGTTCGCGAGCGCGAAGACGATCGGGTCCCGCGCCATCGCGCGGACGTGCTCCGGGCGGACCGTCCCCGGGGTCGGCGTCGAGGCGGCGACGAGCACGTCGGCGCCGTCCACGGCCCGGGCGAGGTCGCCGGTCCGCCCGCCGCCGTCCGTCTTCAGCGCGAGGCGGTACTTCCACGGGTTGCGCACGGACAGCTCGTCGACGTCGTCCCGCTCGGCGTGGAGGATCCCCTTCTGGTCGACCAGCGTGAGGCGGTGCGGGTCCTGCCCGAGGGAGAGGAGGATGCGGGCGGTGACGAGGTTCGCGGCCCCGGCGCCGAGGAGGACCGTGCGGCACTCCTTGAACGAACGTCGCGTGAACGTGAGCGCGTTCAGAAGGCCCGCGACCGTCGCGGCGGCGGTGCCCAGCTGGTCGTCGTGCCAGACCGGGATCTCCAGCCGCTTCGTGAGCTCCTCCAGGATCGCGAAGCACTTCGGGGAGGCGATGTCCTCGAGGTTGATCCCGCCGAACGCGGGCGAGATCGCCTCGACCGTGGCCATGAACTCGCCCGGGCTCGCGGCCTTGATCGGGACGGGGAACGCATCGACCCCGCCGAGGTACTTGAACAGGAGCGCCTTCCCTTCCATCACGGGCAACGCGGCCGCGGGTCCGATGTTCCCGAGCCCGAGCACGCGCGAGCCGTCCGTCGCGATCGCGACGGTGTTCCAGCGTCCCGTCAGCTCGAAGACGAGCTCCGGGTCGGCCTCGATCGCCCGGGAGACCTTCGCGACGCCCGGGGTGTACCAGAGCGAGAAATCGTGCATCGACCGGACGGGCACCTTCGGGACCGTCTCGATCTTCCCCCCGTAGAAGCGCGACAGCTCGACCGCACGGCGACCGAGCTCGTCGGTCTCTCCCTCCCGCCGTTTCTCGACCGCTTCCTCCGCGCTCAGGGCGCGGCGTCGACCGACCCGGTGCAGAGGGTGCGGCGCGGCCGCGCTCTCGGCCATGGATACCGGTCGGAGCGAGTGCCGACCTATTTACCCTTCGTCGGGAGCGTAGGACGAGTTCGGCAATTGCCGGCGCCGTCGGCGACCGGTTCGGGGAGCACCGGGCCGCGTTTGTCCCTCGTGCAACGTCGTTTCCTCCTCGACAAACGCCCGGTCGAGAGCGACCGTTAAGGCCGTCGCCCGGTCCGGAACGCTCGATGCGGGTCCACACCGGACTCACCGGCCCGTTCCCCCGGCCCGAGGCACTGGTCCGCGCCACGCGGGACCTGGACCGGGGCCGAACGAGCCCCGAGGCGGTCGAGGCGGGATACCTCGCGGCCGAGCTCGACGTGGTCGCGCTCGAGGAGCGGCTCGGCTGCTCGACGGCGACCGCGGGATACCTCCGGTGGCCGGACCCGTTCCGGGCGCTGGCCGAAACCTGGGAGGGGTTCTCGGTCGGGCCGCTGACCCGCTGGTTCGAAACGAACACGTTCTTCCGCCAGCCGATCCTCCTCGCGCCCCCGGTCCGGGTCCCGGGGGCGTTCGCCGCCCGGCTGCCGCCGCCGCTCGTCGGCCAGCCCCCCCGTGCGAAGGTCCTGCTGCCGGGCCCCTACACGTTCGCCGGGCTTCTCGACAACCGCTCCGGCGAGACCGACCTGGCGATCGTCCACCGTCTCGGACGCCTTCTGGCCGACGAAGTACGCGAGCTGCGCGGGCGGGGTTTCCTCACGTTCCAGTTCACCGACCCGCTGCTGGTCGTCCGACCTCCCGAAGGACCGCTCGCGGAGGCGGCCGTCGAGGCGTACGCGCTCGTCCGCAAGGCGAGCGACGGCGGCACCTCGATCGTCTGGACGTTCGGGGCGGACGCGGTCCCGGCGTTCCCCCTGCTCGATCGCCTGCGGGCGTCGGTCGTCGGGATCGATCTCGCGGAGACCGAGGTCGACCGGATCCCGCCCGACGGCGAGGGGTCCGGGCTGGGTCTCGGTGTCCTCGACCCACGGACCACGCTGGTCGAGGACGCCGGCGAGATCGTGCGCGTGGTGCGCGCCGCCGCCGATCGACGGGGCGCCGGAGAGGTCTGGCTCGGGTCCGGCGCGGCGCTCGACGTGCTCCCGTTCGAGCCGGCCCGGCGAAAGTTCGAGGTCCTGGCCCAGGTTCGGCAGGCGCTTGACCGCGGGGGCACCGCGTGACCGCCGACCTCTTCCCGGCGCAGGAGATCGGAAGCCTCGCTCGCCCCCGATGGCAGCTGATCGGGCAGCGGGGCGAGCCGCTCGACGCCGAAGCGCGCGCCGAGTTCGGTGCCTGGGACCGACGGCTCGGTTTCGCCGCGGAGTTGCCGGGGGCCCGCGAGGCGCTCCTCGCGGACCGGCCCGGCGAGGACCGGGCCGCGGCCGCGCGCGACCTCGCGGCGCTGTTCGGGATCCGGTACCTCGAGTCGGCCGGGCTCGCCCGAGTGTACGACGGCGAGGCGCGTCGCATCGAGATGTACGAGCATCCGATCCGGCGTATGCACGGGTTCCGGTTCGAGGGCCACGTCCGCTCCTTCGACTCCAAGTACTACCGCAAGGCGGCGGTCGTGGACGCGGTGCGTCTCGACCGGCCGTACGACGTGGACGAGTTCGACTTCGTCCGGCGGCACGCGCGGGCCCAGCCGAAGGTCCCGGTCACCGGACCGTACACGCTCGCCGATTGGTCGTACAACGAGTACTACCTCGCCCGGCAGACCGGCTGGAAGGGACGCGCGGCGCGGCGGGCGGCGCAGCGGGAGTTCGTCGTCGACCTCGCCCGCCGGGCGATCCGACCGACGCTGCGGGCGCTGATCGAGGCCGGGTGCACGCTCGTCCAGATCGACGAGCCCGCGGCGGGAACGCACCCGGACGAGACCGATCTCGTGGTCGAGGGGTTCAACGCGGCGACGGAGGGGCTGGACGCCGAGTTCTCGATGCACGTATGCTACTCGCGCTACGCCGACCTCCTGCCGACGCTGCTCGAGGCGAAGCGGTGCCGCCAGTGGGCGTGGGAGTTCGCGAACCGGGACTCCGAGGGGAACGACGGCTACGAGGTCCTGCGGGCGCTCCGCGAGTACGGGGACACGCGGTCGGTCGGGGTGGGCGTCGTGGACGTCCATCGCGACGCGGTGGAGACGCCCCGGCTGGTCGCCGACCGCATCCTTAGGGCCGCGAAGTACCTGGGCGACCCGGGACGGGTGTGGGTGAATCCCGACTGCGGTCTTAGGACCCGGAGCCTTGAGGTGGCGCACGCGAAGTTGCGGGCGGTCGTTGAAGGGGCCGCGCTCGCGCGCGCGGCGATCGAACCGGCCGGCCGCTAAGGAACCCGGCGGGACGGGGCCGAGAGGATCTCGGCGCCGACCGGGCCGACCAGCACCGTGTGCTCGGCCTGGGCGACCCAGCCGCCCGCTCGCTCCACGAACACGGGGTACGACTGGAGGGATCGCCGAGCCCGCTCGAGCGCCGCCCGCTCCTCGGGCGTGTTCGCCCACCGCGCGGTGAACGGCAGGGTGCGAAAGCGGCCGAAGAGCGCGGCGAGGACCGGGTCGTCGGTCCCGGGATCGCGACGGAACCGCTGGATGTGTCCGAACGGCCCGTTACCGATGTGCCCGACGCCGTTGGTGGCGAACGGCTCGATCGCGATGATCTCCCCTTCGACGAACGTCGCGTCCGACATCCCGGGAACGTTCGGGATCGACTTTCCGGCGTGGAGCACGTACCGGTCGATCGAGTGGCCCGTGAGGTCGACGACCGGCTTCAACCCGAGGGCGCGGATCGCGCCGGCGATCGCCCCGCTCACGTCGTCCACCCTACCGCCCGGACGCACGGCGGCGACTCCGGCGGCGAGCGCCTCGTGGACCGCGCGGACGAGATGGGAGTGCCGCCGACCGCCCCCGACCTCGACCGTGTCGGCGGTGTCGGCGACCGCTCCGTCCAGGTGCGCCCCGACGTCGACCTTCAGAAGGTCGCCGGATTCGAGCGTGGCGGTGTCGGCCGCGTCCGGCGTATAGTGGGCGGCCTCTGCGTTGCGAGAGAGGTTCGCCGGGAATGCGGGCTGGGCGCCGTGGTCCCGGATGTAGGCTTCGATCGCCTCCGCCACATCCCGACGGCGCGCGCCCGGGACGGCGAGCCGCAGTCCCAGCTCTCGTGCGTCGGCGGCGATCGTAGCCGCCTCCCGCCACCGGTCGAGATCCGGCGGGTACCGAGAGGTCGGGGTCATCTTCGGGACCTCGATCGCGGGGTCGGGCCCGTTCAGGTCGACGAGGGTCGACGGAATCCCGCGCGGCGCGGGCCCGCCGCCAAGATAGACCGCCACCGCGCCGCCCAGCGCCCGTCGTGCCGCCCCGATCGTGGTGGCGGGAGGCTCCCCGTGGCGGTTCGCCGAGGTGGCGACCAGAGGTCCCGAGCGGCGGGCCAGCTCCCGGGCGACCGGGTGGGCGGGGATCCGCAAGCCAAGGGTCGCACCGCCCGCGACCGGCGGCGCCAGCGTGCTCCGGGCGCGGCGGGAGGGACGGACCAGGACCCGTGTACGGACCGGGAAGGTGGCGGCGGACCCACCGCCGCGCTGCGGGCGAGAGCGAGGCGAGCGGCTCGATCTCCTCCCAGGAACTCACGGCGACCGACAGGGGTTGTTCGCTGGACCGGCCCTTGGCGCGAACGAGCCGGGCTACGGCGGCCCGGGAGTTCGCCCGGGCGCCTAGGCCGAGCAGCGTGTCCGTCGGGTAGACGACCAGGGCGCCGGCCCGGAGCGCGCGCGCGGCCGCGGCGACCGAGCGGCCCATCGACCTAGCAGTACTCCTCGCCCACGCGCGAGTAGGCGAGGTAGTCCCCGGGCTGGAAGTAGAGGGCCAGCTCGCGCGCCGCCGACTCGGGCGAATCGGACGCGTGCACGAGGTTGGGCGTGATCCCGAGGGCGAGATCACCCCGGATCGTACCGGGGTTGGCGAGCTGGGGATTCGTGGCCCCCGTGATCAAACGGACGACAGCGATCGCGGACCGCCCTTCCAGCGCGAGCGCGACGATCGGACCGGAGGTGATGTGCTGGATGAGCGCGGGGTAGAACGGCTTCCCCTGGTGCTCGGCGTAGTGGCGTTGGGCGAGCTCCGGAGGGACGCGGAGCGACTTCAGGGCCACGATCTTGAGTCCCTTCCGCTCGAGTCGTCCGACGATCTCCCCGACCAGACCGCGCCGCACCCCGTCGGGCTTGACCAGGACCAGGGTCCGCTCGACGTTCCCTTCCGCCATCGGGGCGTTGAGCCGGCGCGCAGAGTAAAGCTTTCGCGGGAGGGGAAGAGGAGACTTCTTCCGCGGTACCGGCTCGTTCGGCCCGTGCCGTCCGCGGGGCGGGGCGTCGTCGGGCTCGACCTGGCCGGGAGCCCGCGCCGGCGCACGGGGTTCTGCGACCTGGGCCCGGGGCTCGCGACCCGGACCTCCGTGCTCGGTGACGACGCGTCCATCGAGGCGGAGATCCGGTCGTCGGTCCCGAGGATCGTCGCGATCGACGCCCCGCTCAGCTTCCCGCCGGTCGCCGCTCGCTCGACATCCCCGGCCCGCCGCACCTTCGGGAGTGCGACCGCGACCTCCAGCGCCTCGGCATTCGGTTCTTTCCCGTCACCCTCGGCCCGATGCGGATGCTGACCGCGCGAGGGATCGCCCTCGCCCACCGGCTCCAGGACCTGCGCTGCGCGGTCATCGAAGCGTACCCGGGCGGAGCGCAGGACGTCCTCGGGCTTCCGAGGAAAGGGGCGGGCGTCGAGCCGCTGCGCCGGGCCCTCGGTCCGGTTCGGGTTCCGGGGCGACGTGGAACGGTCGACGATCACGCACGACGAGCTGGACGCCGTCATGTGCGCGTACACGGGCCGGGAGCATCTCGCCGGACGGTCGCTCGTCCTGGGGGACGCCGCCGAGGGCCAGCTCGTCCTCCCCCGACCGCGGCGCGCCGGGCGCTCGCGTACCCCTCCACGACGGGGGACCCCGTGACGACACCCCGGTTCCGGACCCATCCCGCGGTCCGCGGGTTCGACCGGAGCGCCGAGGCGTACGAACGGGGCCGCCCCGGGTACCCCCCGCGGCGGCCCGGTACCTGGGCCGCGCGCTGGGCCTCGGCCCCCGCCGAACGATCGTCGAGCTTGGCAGCGGGACCGGGAAGTTCACGCGTGCGATCCTCCCGCTCCGCAGCGCGGTGGTCGCGGTCGAGCCGACTCCCGGCATGCGCCGTGTCTTCGCGCGGGAGCTTCCCCGCGTCCTTCTTCTCCCGGGCACGGCGGAGGCGATCCCCCTGCCCGACGGGATCGCGGACGCGGTCGTGGTCGCGCAGGCGTTCCAGTGGTTCCGTCACCGGGAGGCGATGCAGGAGATCGCCCGGGTCCTGCGACCGGGCGGAGGGTTGGGGCTCGTCTGGAACGTCCGGGACGAGTCGATCGATTGGTCCCGACGGGTCTCGAAGATACTCGACCGGTACGGTCGGGCGCATCTCTCGCGGGAACGGATCTGGAAGGCGGCGATCCGGGCCCGGGGGAGCCCGTTCTCGGCCCTCCGCCGACGTGTCTTCTCGCACGTGCAGCGGCTGACCCCCGCGGAGGTCGTCGACCGGTTCCTCTCGGTGAGCGTGGTCGCGGTCCTGCCCGGAGCCAGAACGCCGCCGCGTGGCGGCAGAGATCCGGGAGCTGATCCGGACAAACCCCGCGACCCGGGCCGGCCGCGGGTCGAACTGCCGTACGTCACCGAGGTGTTCACGACCCACCTCAAAAGGTGAGCCCCGCCGACCAGGCCGGCCGCGCCCGCACGTCGCAGATGTCCGCCCAGGAGCAGCGCCGGCATCGCCCCGGGCTCGGCGTGGCGCGACCGTCGTAGCGCGAGCGCACCGCGCGGACGACCGTCAGGAGCTCGGCGCGCGATCGCGGCGTTCCAGGGAACCCGTACCTCCCGGTCGGAGTACCGCACGACGCCGAACGCCGGCGACCCGGCCGGTCGTCTCCTCGACGAGGAGGCAGTACGCCCACACCTGGACCACGTGGGAGGGGAACGCGCCCTGCGCCGGTGCCGCGCGGTGCTTCAGCTCGATCGGGACGAGCGTGCCGTCGGCGGCACGACGAAGGATGTCCGGCCGCCCGGATATCCGGTACCGCTCGGACCGAAGGGTCTCCGGCCGAGCCGGCGTCGATCGCCACCAACGACCCGAGCCGCCGGTCACGGCGGCGCCGCGCGAGCTGCGCGGCGCCCACCGCGAGCACCGCGAGGCCCCCCACGACGATCGCGGCCGCGAGGTCGGCGGTCATCCGCCCCGGAGCGCGATCAACCCGCCGACGACCAGCAGAGCGCCCGCGGCGACGATCGCCCAGTACGCGGTCCCGTGCATCGGCCCGGCGGAGCTCGGCGCCCAGAACGCTCGCGTGGTACCGCTCGCCCGACACCGAGCTACGGCTCGGCGGGCTCGGACCCGTAGATGCGCCGGTAGTGGAGGGCCCGAGGACAGTACGCGTACTCGGCGAGCTCGGACGGCGTGGTCCACACCTCGTCGGACCGCACGGAGAAGAACGTCGCGGCCGGAGAACTTACGGGTTCCGTTGGACGCGCACGAGCGCGGGGCTTGGATCACGCGTCGGGCGTGGTCGCGGGGGTCTTCGGCCCGGGGTTTGCGGGGCCGGGGCGCCTTCGCGGGGGTCGCTTTCTCGGCGGCCGGAGCCGCGGTCGCGGGGGCCTCGGCTTCGGCCGGTGCGGGCTTCGGCGCGGGGGGCGGTGGGGTACGCGGCGCCGCCCGCGACGGGGCGGCGGACGCGCGGACGCTCGCGGACCGCTCGGCGGCCCGCTTCAGTTCGTAGGCGCGCGGGTCCACTTGAACCGGTGGCCGACGCGTCCGAGGTTCAGCTGCTGCTTGCGGCAGGACGACGTGCAGAAGTGGAAGACCGTCCCGTCGCGCTTTACGAACATCGAACCGGTGCCCGGTTCGATCTCCCGGGCGCAGAACGAGCACTGGCGTTTGACGACCATCGACCGGTCCTCAGCGGACGGAGAGCTTGCGGGCCTCGCGCGCGGTCTCTCGCAGGATCAGCACGTCGCCGAGACGGATCGGGCCGGCGACGTTGCGGGTGATGATCTTGCCGCGGTCGCGGCCGGCGAGGACGCGGACCTTCACCTGGGTCGCTTCGCCCGGCCATGCCGGTGCGGCCGACCAGCTCGACGACCTCGGCCGGCGAGCCCTTCTCCTCCGCCATCGTCGGTACCCCGCCCGCGCTCGGCTCACTTCTTCAGCGTCGGGAAGGCCGCCGCGATCTCGTCGAGGAGCCCTTCGCCTCGCCGGGTTCGACGATCGCGACGCTCGCCGCCGACTTCGAGAGTCCGGCCGCCTGGCCCAGCCGCAGCTTCTTCGGGACGTAGAGGTACGGGATCCGCTTCTCCTCGCAGAGCATCGGCACGTGGACGAGGATCTCGACCGGGTCGACGTCCTCCGCCATGACGATGAGCTTCGCCTCGGCGCGCTCGCTCGATTTCGTCACCTCGTTCGTGCCCACGCGGATCTTCCCCGTCTCGCTCGCCACCTGGACGAGCTGGAGCACCTTGTCGGCGAGTTCGCTCGGGGTCTCGAAGCGTACGTAGATCGGTCGCGCCATGGTTCCTCGCGTCAGCGGAACCCCCGAACGGGGGGTCCTCGGCTCACGGGTAGGGCCCGCCTACGGAGGGCGCTATTTAACACTAGTCGGGGCGGCCGACCGGAACGAATCGCTGCCGAGCTCGGGGTGGTCGGCGAAGTACCGGCGCGTCGGCGCGACCAGCCGGTCGAGCGACTCGACGACCGCGCCCTTCAGGTCCTGCGGATGGAGCCGGCCCTCCGTCCACGCCGCGAGGAACGACGCTTCGTCCTCGAACGCGACCGGACCCCCGTGCTTGGCCGCTCGCTCGACCGCCAGCTTTCCCTCCCACGGGAAGACGATGTAGCGCACGATCTCGACGACCGGATTGCCGTCGACCTCCTTCGACCGGGCAGAACGCGCCCGCGACGCGGCTCGTGATCGCGGCGCGGTCCGACGGGAGGGGCGCCCCCGACCCGGGGTCCGACTTCGACATCTTCCCCTCGACCAGCCCGTCGACCGGGTCCATCCGACCGCCGCCGCGCAGGGACGAGAGGAGCGGCGTGTGGACCGCCGTCGGAACCGGCCAGCCGTAGTGGTGCGCGACCTCACGGGCGAGCACGTGCGCCCGGCGCTGGTCGAGCCCGCCGTAGGCCAGGTCGACCGGGAGCTCGAAGATGTCCGCCGCCTGCATCGCGGGGTAGAACAGCTTCGACGTGTCGAGGTTCGACTCCTCTTCGCCCCGGCCCATGATCGACATCGCGCGCTTCGTCCGGGCGAGGGTCGTCGCCTTCCCGACCCGGACGACGCGGGCCCAGTAGTCGGAGGATCCGGTGAGCTCGTGCGCCCATCGGTACCGCGACCCGGTCCGGCCCGGCGCCGAGCGCCGTGAACGCGGCCTGCACGTACCGGCCGCACGCCTCGATCCGGCCGAGGTCCCCGTCCGAGCTTGTCGTTGATCCAGGCGTGCCAGTCCGCGAGGAACACGGTCACGTGGCAGCCCGCGTCGGCGAGGTCGAGGATCTTGCGGGCCGTGATGAGGTGCGCGATCGTGAGCGACGCCGGACGGTTCGAACCCGATGTAGGCGCGCGGACGCTCCGCGCGCTCGAACAGCGCCCGGATCTCCTCCGCGGGTGAGGACCTCGGCGGTGTGCCGGACGACCCGGTCGACGCGCGCCTCGACGTCCACTCCCGTCCCCAATCCCCGCGGTATTAGGCCGTGGCGCGGCGCCCCGGCCGCCCGAGGCCGGTCCGGCGTGACGGCCCGACATATTATGACCCCACGCCGCGCTAGTATCCTCCTCGGTGCTATGGACGGCGCGACGGACGGAGCGCTCCCGCGCGCCGGACGGCTCGTCGTCCGGCGTGGAGGAGTTCGCGCGGGCGCTCGGGGTCTCACCCGACACGGCCCGACGGCTTCGGGACGCCGGGTACTCGAGCCCGGACGCCGTCCGCAAGCTCCCCTCCGAGACCCTCGGCCAGCTGGGCGTCGCGGCGAGCGAGCAGGCGGCGATCCGACCGGGCGCCGCCCGTGGCCCCCGCGGCGGGCGCCGCGCCGCCCGGGGTCGATTCCGAGTCGATCGTCGACCGTTGGATGGGGAACGTCCAGCGGGCCGAGAGGCCGGCGGCGCAAGCGCCCCCCGACCACCAAGGGTTCGACCGACGTGCTTCGAAAGTGGGTCGACGGCGACGACCGGGTGATGGAGGATTGGATCCGCGCCTCCGACGTCGGCGTGTCGGGACCCGCCTCCCCCCCGACCCCCGTCGTGTCAGTGCCCGACGAGAGCGCGCTCCCCCTCGCGCGGCCGAGCCCGGCGGCTTGCCGGCGGTCAGCGAGCGCGAGGAGACGGTCGTCCGCTGGCTCACCGGCCTCCTCGACCGGGTGAAGTCCGACCAGTTCGACCCCTCCTCGATGATCCAGGAGTTCCAGGACCTCCAGCGGCAGCTCTACGACGAGCGGGCGAAGCGAAAGCAGCTCGAGGACCAGGTGGAGCACGTGAAGCGCGGCTCGATCGCCGTCATCAAGTACGTCCGGTCCCGCGAGGCGAAGGAGCGGGAGGTCGCGGTCCGGAGCAAGGAGGCGGAGATCGCCGACCTCAAGCTCCGGCTGAACGCCCTGGACGGCACCCCCGGCGCCCCGTCCGCATCCGCCGGGGCGGTTCCCGGCCCCGCGGCCGGTGACGACCCGTCCGTGGAGCGCGCGATCCGCGAGACCGAGCAGCGCCTGCGGGAGGAGTTCGCCGACCGCGAGCACCAGTTCATCGAGCGCGAGACCGAGCTGCGGCGACGCGTCGTCCAGCTCGAAGGCGAAATCCGCAGCCTCTCGAGCGCGGCGGAGCAGGCCCAGGGCCGGGCGGAGCTGGTCGACGCACCCGGGCGGGCCGATCCCCGAGGAGGTCGGGCGCCGCCTCGAGGAGGCCGCCCAGCGCGAGCGCGACCTGGTCGCGCGCGAGAACGAGCTGCGCGCGAAGTTCGAGGAGATCCGGATCAACGCCGAGGAGCTCGAGCGGCGACGGGCGCCCGCTCGAGTTCAAGGAGAAGGAGCTCGCCGTCTACGACCAGCAGCTCCAGACCCGCCGGCAGGCGCTCGACATCGAGGCACGCCGCCTCGAGGAGCAGCGCCGCGCGGTGGCGGGACCGCCGTCGTCGAAATCGTCGCGAGGCCCAGCGCCTCGAGGACCAGCACCACGAGCTCGCGAAGAGGGAGGCCGACCTCCGCGCCCGCGAGCAGCAGCTCCAGGAACAGATCGCGGGAGCTCGAGAAGCTCGCCGGCCGCGCCGCCCAGGCGGAGGCCGACCAGATCCACGCCGACAACGTCTCGGCCGCCGAGTCCGCCGAAGGTCCGAGCGGCGTTCGCCGCCTGGACGACCTCATGTTCGGCGGGTTCCCGACCGGTGCCCAGGTCCTCGTCAACGGACCCGCGCACACCGGGAAGGACGTGCTCGCGCGCCTGTTCTCGGTCGAGGGGCTCCGCGCCGGGCATCCCGTCCATCTGGGTGGTCACGGACAAGAGCCACGGCCAGGTCCGCGAGGACCTCGCCGCGCTCTACCACGGGTTCGCGGACGCCGAGAAGAAGGGGATGATCCGGTTCGTCGACCTCTACTCCCTCTCGGTCGGGGCGACCGTCGGCGGTCCCCGGGGTCCGGTTCCTCCAATCGACAGGGAAGGCGGTCCTCGACCAGCTCGCCCAGAGCGTGAACGGCTTCGGCGAGGAGCTGAAGCAGAAGTTCTCGACGTACCGACTGATCTTCGAGTCGGTCTCGACCATCACCGCCTACCTCGACACCAGCTCGACGTTCCGGTTCCTCCAGCCGTTCATCGGGCGCCGGAAGCTCGACGGCGCCGTGGGCTACTACGTCCTCGAGAGCGGCATGCACTCGGAGTCCGACCTCGAGACCCTCGAGCACATGGTCGACGGGCTCGCTCAACCTCAAGGTCGAGCAGATGAAGACGTTCCTGGCGGTCCGCGGGATCGGCGAGGCCCAGGCGCGGAACTGGGTCGGTTACACGTTCACGAAGCGCTCGTTCAACCTCGGTTCGTTCAGCCTCGAGCACATCCGCTGAGCCGTGCGGACGCCCCCCGGGCGCCGCCCGGCGCGTCCCTGCCAAGCGCTATGTAGGGGTCCCCCGTCGTGGGTTCGCTAGGCTTAGACCGGGGGGTTGGGCGTCCCCTTACACACCGAAACCGTCCTTAGCGGGGGTGACAGGCAGGAGCGACGTTCGGAGGAGTTGCGCGTCCTGCGTGGCTTCGCAGAAGCTCTGTTCCGCCGGGCCGCGGGCCCCGCGACGAGCGCTCGGAGGAGCGCCCTAGCGGGTATCCATCACGGGCACCGGGTCAGGTCCTGACGGGAGCAGCCTTACCGTGACCCGTCGACGCTGGCGGGGTGACGGGGCCGAGGAGTACGCGGGGTCAACGCGCGATTCGTCCGGGCGGCAATCCTGCTGGCCTAGCACCCGACGGGGCCCCGCTCGGGCCCCTCACGGGTCGTCTGCGATCGCCTCGCTCATCGACCCGCGGCACCGACCCCCACCCCCCGTTTCCACTGGAGCTCCGTGGGGGGCCACCCCTCCTCCGCGGGGTCGATCGCATCGCGGTCCAGGGCGACGCGGCGGAGCTCGGGTATCGGTTTCTTCACACCGCCGGCGTAATCGTAGCAGACGACCACGGTCCGGCCTCGTGCGGTCACGGTGTTGCGTCCGGTGTCGGTGAACCGGTACAGTAGCGCGAAGCTCGTTCGACCGAGCGGTCGAGCGGGCGTCACCTCGCCGAGCAGTTCGGTACCGTAGCTCGACGGGAGCGAGGAAGCGACAGCGTCGCTTCGGCGATGATGATGTCGAGCGAGGTAGGGTCGGTCGAGGAAGGAGAGGGAGGTAGTAGTCGCAGCGGAAGCGTCTCCATCATCGGAAAGTACGCGGCGTGGTTGAGATGGTTCGAGCGCGTCGATGTCGTGATACGGGACGGTGGAAGCGACGACGTACCGCGCCACGGACCGGACCGACCGCCAGCTCCGACATCGACCGCCGACGGGCCCGGTCCCTATTATGGGCTCGAGCGGCTGCGTGCTCGCCCCGCGTGCGCGCGGTCGGAAGGCGTGCCATGCCGTCCGGTTCGACTGGAAGCAGGGGGGTGGGGGTCCCCACGGCCCCGTCCGAACTACCGAAACCGGGCGAGATGGCCGAGGTCGTTTCCCGGATCCGGGCGACCGTCCGCCAGCACTCCGCGCGGTTCGAGCGGTCGATCCCGCTCATCGCGAGCGAGAACCTCCTCTCCCCGTACGCGAAGGAGCTCCTGATCTCCGACCTCCACTCCCGCTACGCCGAGGGCTGCCCGGGGACCGGTACTACGAAGGGAACGAGCAGGTCGACGAGGTCGAGACCCTCTGCCTGGAGCTCGCCCGCCGCCTTTTCCGGTGCTCGTTCGCGGACGTGCGCCCGATCTCGGGGACGGTCGCGAACCTCGCGGTCCTGAAGGCGCTCACCGAGCCCGGCGACCTCGTCGGGACGAGCCGCCTCGCGGACGGGGCGCACATCTCGAGCGCCGCGTTCGGCGCGTTCGGTCTGCGCGGCGTGCGCCCCGTCTACTACGCGTGGGACGCGGAACGGATGACCCTCGACGTCCCGCGCACGCGCGAGATCCTGCGCGCGGAGCGGCCGAAGACCTGCCTGTTCGGCCTCTCGCTGTTCCTTTTCCCGCTGCCGATCGAGGAACTGCGCTCGACGCTCGAGGAGATCGGCGCCCGCGGCTGGTACGACGGGGCCCACGTGCTCGGCCTCATCGCGGGCGGGCAGTTCCAGGACCCGTTGCGCGAGGGGTGCGTCGTGATGAGCGGCTCGACCCACAAGACCCTCCCCGGACCGCAGCACGGGATCCTGCTCGGCCAGACGGACGATCCCGAGCTCGAGCGCAAGCTCCAGTCGGGGGCGTTCCCCGGGGTCACGAGCAACCACCACCTGAACGCGATGGCCGCGCTCGCGGTGAGCCTCGCCGAGCACCTCGAGTTCGGGCGGGAGTACGCGCGGCGGACGGTGGAGAACGCCCGCGCGCTCGCCCAGGCGCTGCACGACCGAGGGTTCGACGTCCTCGCGCCGGACCTGGGGTTCACCCGCTCGCACACGATCGCGGTGCGCGTGGAAGCGGAAGGCGGCGGGGCGGCGGTCGCGCGGCGCCTCGCGGACGCCGGTATCATCGCGAACAAGAACCTCCTGCCGGGCGACAAGAGCCCGAAGCAGCCGGGCGGCGTTCGGCTCGGCACCCCCGAGGTGACCCGGGTCGGGATGGGCCCGGCCGAGATGGACCGGATCGCGGAACTGTTCGATGACCTTCTCCACCACGGTCGCAGCGACCGAGGAGGTCGCGGCCCGTGCGGCCGAGCTGAAGCGGGGGTTCACGACGTTGCGCTACTGCTTCGGCGCCGGCGAGGCCGCCTACCGGTACTACGACCTCGTGGGCCGCGACCCCGCCTAAGGGCCGGGTTCGTCGTCCTCGATCGCGCGGTCCCGCCGCCGCAGCGCCTCGTCGAACGCGGCCGTGTCGAGCGTCACACGCGGCGCCGCCGGGCCGGGGGCGAGGCAGAACCGGGCCCTCCCGTCCGAGCCGAGGGTCGCGCCGAGGGTCCCGTCGGCGACCAGGGAAGCCAGCCAGTCGGCGAGGTCGTCCGGCGCCGGCGGAGGTTGCCAGGCCGCCTCGAGCTCCGGAAGGTCGGCCGGACCGATCCGTCGCACGAGCTCGACCAACGCCGAGCGGCCCTCGGCCAGCCGCTGGAGGTCGCCCTCGTCCGACCGGGCCGGGCCCCGCGGGCGCGTGCGCCGGAAGGCCGCCGTGCCGGTCACCGCGCCGACCGCGCCCACGACCACGAGACCCGCGAGAAGCGCGTACGGGATCGTTGCCGGCGCCGGCCCGGCGATCGCCGGCACCGCGATCGGCCCGAGGAGCACCGCCTTCGCCCAATCCAGCACCGTGACGGTCCCCCCCTCGCCGCCGGGCGCGGAGTAGTTGATCCAGACACCCGTCGTCCCGTTCTCGGCGAGGACGACGTAGACGAGCTCGTTGAGCGTGGAGTTGCCCCAGACGAGGCGTAGGGTGACGTTCCCGCCCGGCACCGGATTGCCGAACCGATCCGCAACGTTCCAGAACGTCGAGTTGTCGCGACTCCCCGATCGCGCCACCCGTGGCCCGTAGAGCCTCAGGTGCGACGCGTCGCCGGCGGCGTCCAAACGGACCGACGCGACCGGCCCCGGTAGCCGCGCACCCGTGAGGTTCACCGAGAACGTCCCGGCGGTTCGGAAATCGACCGAGACCTCGAGCGCCCCGCTCGCCCACGCGGTCGTGGGGACGTCGTACGTCCCGTTCCCGGGTCCCGAGAGTGGACCGACACCGGAGGCGTTGACCCACGCGCTCGGCGCGGCGACGCCGGTTCCCCCCAGGACGATCTCCGCCGGGACGGCGAACGAAGTCACGGGCTCGTCGGACCGGTCAAGCGCCTGCCAGGTGAGGTTCGTGGGTATCCCGACCTCGACCGGACCGGTCGGCAGCGTATCGACCTCCTCGATCCGGCTGGCCGGGAGCGGGGCGACCGCGAGCACGAGGCTCGCGCGGACGACGGTGCCGAGCGAGTCCACGACCGTCAGGGCGATCGTGACCGAACCCGCGGACGAAGGAGCGAACGCGAGGGTCAACGGACCGTCGATGTTCCACGCGCCGGCCCCCAACGGCACGTCCGAAAGAGAGGAGTTCCACCAGAACCTCCCCGGCAGGTCCCCGCCGACGACCGTCGAGCGGAGCGACACGTTCGACCCGACGGTGGCGTTGGAGCCCACGAGGGTGACCGGGTCGAGTCCGAGCGGAGGCACGATCGCGACGGAGAATCCGATGGTTCGGTTGGTACCCCCGGCATCGATGGTCCATGCCTGCGCGGGATAGCTTCCCACGGTCGGATAAACCGGGGCGAAAGTCCAGCGGGGTCCTGGGGTGTCCTGGCACACGACCGGTCCCGACCCCGGGTCGAGGCAGGCGTTCTGGAACGGCAGGGTTCCCGAGCCGTTGGTCGCGATCAGGTCGATCCGGACGACCGCACCAGAATACCCTACCGGGGCCAGCGGGTCGACCCAGAGCGCGGCGGGCGGGTTGACCGTGACGTTCGGGAACGACCAGACACCGGTCGAGAAGCCGTTCGATACGTTGACGGTCGGCTGCGCGATCCCCGGTTCCGAGTACGTGAGGTTCGCAACACACGAGGCTTGGACCGCACCGGTGCCGACCGGGGCCGTCGTGCACGGGGCCGCCACCGGGGCGAGCCCGAGTCCCGGCGCGAACCAGGCCCGGTATGGATACCCCGGCGCGCCGGTGGCGGTCACGGTGGCGTAGACGGTCGCCCCGACGTCCACGATGGTTCGGTTGAGCGCGGCGCTCGTGACCTCGGTCGAGACCGCGTCGAGCGCGATCGAGGCCGGTGGGGCCGAGAGCGACGTTCCGTTGATCGTCGCCGAGGCCCGCACGCTGAGCGTTCCGGCGGCCGCTCCGGGGGCTGCTTCGACAATCGCGCGATCTCCGGAGGTCGGGCCATCGAACACCCAGCCCGCGCCGGTCAGATTCCACGCATAGGTCGGATCTAGCGAGGTTGCGGAGCCGTTCGCCTCCCAGCTCGACGCATCGACCGGGGTCGCTGCGTTGGGCGCGAGCGCGACGGTCGGGCCCCCCGGGTCGAGCGAGACGTTCGTGAGCTCCCACACGAGCGCGAGATCCCCCCGGACGGCGGTCGTGCGGAACGAGGGCGCATAACCGACCGGCGCCGGGGCCGTAAGGGCCGCGGTGAGCGGACCCCACAGGCCGGAGTATCCGGTGCAGACGGTCCCCCCCGAGTCGGGGACGCACACCTTCGCGAACGGCGCGTCCGAGTACGCGAAGGCTCCCGCGGCATCCGTCGTGAGCGACTCGTTGAACGGCTCGCAGCCGGCGCTCGCCACGACCCCGCTGGGTTCGTCGACGACTACCACCTCCTCGAAGAACGAGAGCCGGACGCCCACTCCGGCCGTCGCGGAGGACGCGAGCGATCCGCCGTCGATCGAGAGCGTGCCGGTGTACTGCGGGGAGAAGCTCTGTCCGGAGCAGGCACCGAGCGCCGCGATCGGCCCGGGGCCGCCGGCGGGTCCGTTCACGAGGGCGCCGCAACCCAGAACGAGCGTCACCGCGGCCAACGCCCAGACGGCCGCCGGGATCCACCTCGAGCCCGAGGTTCCCATCGGCGTCGTTTCCCTCCCGGGTCCCTCGCCGACCGCGGGACGTCCTCCACCAGCCTGCCGCCCCTTAATCGTATCGAGAGCGGCACGCGGCGCGAACGATGCGGGACCGGCAAGCTCTTGCGAGCGGACCCCTCCGGGCCGCGTGGTCGAGCGAACGCGCACCTCGGTCGTGCCGCCCCGTCTTCCGTCGCTCCCGCGCGAACGGGCCCAGCTGGAATACTCCTCCCGCTCGCTCGTGTTCGCCCTGGACGGCCGGCGCATCCTCCGGTCGTGGGGTCCGCCCGAGCATCCTTGGGTGCTAGCGGTCGAGCCGGAGGGCGCCCGCTGGCGGGTCGAGGCCTGGGGGGCGGGACCGAAGGAAGCTCGGGCGGCCGCGCGCCAGCTGTTCTCGCTGGACGACCCGCTCGAACAATTCTACCGCCTTGTGCGGAACGACCCGGTGCTGCGGGGAACGGACCGGACGTTCCGGGGCCTTCGTCTCCCCCGCGACGCCAACCTGTTCGAGAGCCTGCTGCACGCGATCCTGGGGCAGCAGCTCTCGGTCGTCGCCGCGAACGCGATCAAGCGACGGCTGTTCGAACGTCTGGGGCGGTCGATCGCGGTCGGGGGGCTTGAGATCCCGTGCGTGCCGGCGCCGTCCCGTATCCTCCGCGAGGAGCCCGCGGACCTGCGGTCGTTGGGGATGAGCGGGGCGAAATCCCGCGCGCTCGCGGCCCTCGCGGCGTGGGCGGCGAACGACCCGCCGGACGCCGCCGCGCTCCAGCGTCGCCCGCTGCCCAAGGCCCGGGAAACGCTCGAGGAACTTCCCGGTGTGGGGCGGTGGACCGCCGAGAACGCGCTCCTCCGGGGAACCGGACGCCGGGACGTGTTCGTCGCCGGCGATCTCGGGGTGCGCGTCGCGCTCGACGAGGTACGGCGCGGTCCCGCGCTCCGCGCCCGAGGAGGCCGCGCGGGCGTGGGCGGGGGCCCGCTATCCCGAGTGGGGGAGCTACGCCACGCTCTACCTGTGGCGAAAGCTGGTCGCCGACCGGTTCGGGCGGGAGACCGGCTGACCCGGGGCCACGGTCCTAGCCCGACAACGGGAACGCCTCGACCACCCGGTGGTGCGCGCCGCGCGGCCCCAGCACGCTCTCTTTCAGCGCGAACTCGGTCACCCGGCTCGACCGAGCGGGAGGGGGATCGATCCGTCCCTCGAGAAGGTCGAGCGCCCGTTGCCGGTCCGCGGGAGTGCGGACCCGGAACAGCGTGAGGTGGGGCACGAACGCCTCGCGCGGGGTCGGGACCACCCCCTCGAGAGCGGCACGGACCCTTCGGGCAAGCTCGGTCAGTTCGGTGCGCCCCACGGTGACCCCGACCCAGACGACGCGCGGGTCGGTCGCCTTCGGGAAGGCGCCGATCCCCTCCAGTCGGATCTCGAACGGGGCGGTGGCGTTGCCGACCGGCCGAAGGCACTCGACGAGACGGGGGATCGAACCGTCCGGCACGTCGCCCAGGAACTCGACCGTCAGATGCTCCGGGGCGGACCGGTCGGGACGTCCCACCTCGACCGCGACGAACGCGCGCACGGCGCGCGCGAGGGGCCCCGACGTTCATAGCCTGTCCTCGGCGCGGCGCCTGGCGACGTTTGGGCTCGGGCCGACCGGAAGGGTCCACACTTGAGCTTCCCACCGCCCGACGCCGTCCGCGCGCAGGGTGCGTCGTACGCGCTCGGCGCGCCGAGCGTCCGAGACGAGGAACAACGCGAACGCCCCCCGCGCGCGCGCCTTGCGGTAGCCGTGCCGGATGCGCGCCGGTCGCAACGCTCCCGATACCTCGGCCTCCAGGTGGACGTCGCGTCCACCGAAGAACCGCCAGGCCCAGCCGTCCCGCACCGCGTCGACCGCCCGTGCCAGCTCGATCGCAGGGCTTCCGCGAGCCCGCTCGGGCAACTGCCGGAAGAGGCCGTCCGGAAGCGTGGTGTCGAATCGGCCCTGGCGGAGGATCTCGATGAGATACCCCCGCCGGGCGAACGTGCGGAACGCGCGGACGAGGAGCGCCCGATGCTCCGCGGTCTCCTTGGTCGCTCCCGTCGCCGCGCTCAACCCCAGCCGTCGCTCGCCGGCGGGGAAAGGCGGGCCCGGCCGTCGGCGAGGTCGACGTAGCCGCGGCGCGCGAGCGACCGGGCCCGGTCTTCGAGCAGGGCCGCGTCGAGCGCGACGCCGGGCAGACGCTGGGCGGCGGTGGGGATCTCTCCCAACCCCAACGGCCGGGCCGACTCCTCGCCCGCGAGGACCGCGAGCAGGAGCTTCTCCGTGGCGGGGTCGTCGACCTCCTCGCCTCCGCCCACGGCGGTTTCGGGTCGAAACTCCTGCCGCGAGGCAGCCACCGCGTCGGACCATGCCTGCGGAGGCGTCTCGGAAGGCGGACCGTTCGGGGCGATCGGCCGGATCGCGCCGGTCTCCGGGTCCCGAGCGAGCCCGTGGCCGGTCGGAAGATCCGGCAAGAGCCGGACCGACTCCGCGGGCGAGAGCCCGATCCACCCCCCGACCGTCGCAACGTTCGGGTGGGGCACGCGGAACGCCACCACTTCCCCGGCGACTGCCGGCGGCCGCATGGCGGAGCTCGGGGGCCAGCCGCTCCGGGTACTGGGTCGCGAGGAGCAGGCGGAGCCCGAACTTCCGCCCCTCGGCCAGCATCTCTCCCACGAGGCGCGGGGAAAGCCCCTGCACTTCGTCAAGGACGGCGAGGACCGGTCGGTCCGCCCCGTGTTGCCCTCGACGGGAGGCGAGCCCGAGGTACACCCGCGCGAGAACGAGCGTGCCGGCGAACGACGTCGCCTCCGGCCCCAGCGCCGCGAACGGCAGACGTACCGAGGATCGACCGTCCGCCTTCGAGGAGCGCCTCGACCGGCAGCCCCCCGTCCGGTGGGCAGAGGAGTTCCGCGAGCGCCGGGACGAGAACCATCTTCGACAGGCGCGCCGCCGCGGGCCAGAGGAAGTCGGGGTTGCGACGTACGATCGGGGCGAGCTCTTCTAGGAACCGCACGAGGTCCACGCGCCGCGACGCGAGCCGGGCAGCGTCGCGCCGGTCCGCGTCGGCGAGGAGGGCGTACAGGTCGAGCAGCGACCCACCCGACTCCTGGACGAGCCGGACGAACGTGTCGAAGATCCGCTCGAGGCGGAACCCCCAGTACATGTCGGTGCCGTCCGGCGTCAGGCGCTTGATGGCCGCGACGAGGTGGGCGGCCGCGCGGTCGTCCGACCCGGCGAGCGCCGCAACGCCGGGAACCGGGCGGTCCGTGGCGTCGATCGCCACGAGCCGCTCCCGAAGGTCCGGGGGAAGGCGCTCGACGATTGCCGGCGCGAGGTCGCCGTGGAGGTCGATGGCGACGACCGACTCCCGCCGCGCGATCGCTCGGGCCGCACGCTCCGCCAGGAACCAGGTCTTCGCCGGCCCCCGAGGCACCGAGCACGACCCCGTGGCCGGACCGACACGCCTCCCGCTGCGTCGGCGCGAACGGAGCCGGCTCCGCGGCTCTTTCCGCTTCGATCGCCGATAGGGCCACCCACGCCTCACGGGGGATCGAGCGCGTCGCTGGCACGATGCCAATCGCTCGCAGCGCCCAGCCGTTGAGGGCGCGCGACCACGGGTCGGCCGGTGGCGCGGCTCCATTCCTGCGCGACGGTCACCGCCACCGCGGGGAATCGCGAGGCCACCGACCTCCGCGAACGGCCAGCGAAACGGAACCGTCGCGTCGCCCAGACCCGACCGTTCTCCCCGGCCGACCAGAACGTCTGGTAGCCGACCCAGCCGTCCTCGCCGAGCAGGGGTCCGGGTCCGGGGGGCGAGCGTCCCGTCCGAGAGCGCGCCCATCGACGGCGTTCGCTCGGGAATCAGGGTCGCGTAGACGTCCGTCGCGCCGGCGAGCGGGCAGTCCGAATCGCCGACCGGACCGGGCTCGACCGGCGTCGCGGCGAAGGTCGACGTCGCGAGCATCGGGGCGAGCAGCGAGGCCGGACGGGCCGTGACGCGGGGGATCGGCGCGGCATAGGTCGACTCGAAGAGGACGAGTCCGCCGCGCTCCGCCGCGAGCAGCCCTTCGGCGAGAGCCCGGTAGAACCGGCGTCGTAGCGGGAACGGCCCGGGGCACGCGGCGGAGAGTGCCTCGTCGCGCGTCATGCACCCTCCGGGGGCCGGCGGCTCGCGCGATCCGGGGCGGTTCGAATCGGTTGGCGGTGAACGGGTTGGCAGCGTCGTGCTGGTTCGGTTGTGGTCCGCATGATTCTGTCGCTCACCGACCACCGCTCGCGGGTCGCCCGTCGAGGGGGGGATGAGGCGGGCTCGAATCCGACCCACCGGGATCGCCCTCGGGGGACCCGAGCCCGCGACCGGAAAGCCGCGGGAGCCGAGGGGCCGTACGGGGTCTGCGCCACGATCCGGCCGGGCTCGCGCTCGGGGTCGGCGGCCTCGCGGGGTCTCCACCTCGGGGCGGCGCCGGGATCTACGGGGCGCGGGGGGGTCCTCGACGGGCCGGCCGAGAGACCTCGGCACGAGTGCGCACGAGGCCGGCGTAGGCCGGGCGGTCGGGGCGCTGCGCGTCGGGGTACGTCGGAGGGCTCGAACGGGCGGAACGCCGGATCGAACGCGCGGACGATACGGGCGACGGCAGGTCGGTCATCGAGTTCGATGGCGCCGAGGGACCCGACCGATTACCTCGCTCACGAGGTCGCAGAACGATGGAACCTGGTAGGAAGGATCCCGCACGCCCGAGACGCGGTGCCGCGTCCCCTTTGGGCGATGTTGGGTATCCTTCCCTGGGTTGGTTGCAGGAGAACAACGGGCGAGGCCCTACTTGAACGCCGGCCGGAGAGGGCGTGGAACGGTGCTCCCGAGGGCCCGTTCCGATGCCGGTCTCAGTGCTTCGCCCGGCCCTCGGCCTCGCCGAGGACGATCCGGGGCAGCTCGCCCTGGATGACGGGGGGCCGACGCGCCGAGGCGCCGGCGCGGGCGGCCGCCTGGCGTCGGGGCAGGAGCCATCGCTCGCCCCACTGGCGCAGTTCCCGCGCGGCGGGCGCGAGGCCGAGTCCCATGTCGGTGAGCGAGTACACGACCGAGAACGGACGGGTGCTGACCACGGTCCGCTGGACGACGCCCTGGCCCTCCAGGAACTTGAGGGTGGCGCTGAGCGTCTTTGCGTTGAGGCGGGTGTTCGACTTCAGGATCTCGCTGAACCGTTGCGGTCCCTCGAGTAGCCGGTGGACGATCGCGAGCCGCCACTCGGTCCCGATGACGCTGACCGCCGCAAGCACGGGGCAGATGGAGGTCCCGTCCTCGGCGTCGCACGTATCGGACCCTGCCCCCGCCGCTCCCGTCGGTCGGCGACCCCGTTCGCCCTGCATCGTGGGTACTCCGAGCCACGGACACCGCCGACGGATTTATAGTTACGCCCCTATAGTAAGTAGAGTTTAGTTATCGGCCCCCGGTTCAGGCCCCGGTGGACCTCCCGTTCCCGGGAGTACGTTTTCTCCGTGCGCGCCCGTCCGACCACGTGACCGTGCGTCGGCGGGAGGTCGAGCTGTCCGTCGAGCGTCCGGTCGGCCCAGGGGCGCCCCCCGGCAGCGTGGCACGCCTCGCGGCCCGGTTCGATACCGGACCGGGCGGTGAAGGTCCGACACCGGCCGAGCTCAAGACGGCTCTCGATCAACTGTCGGCCGACATGGACGGCCTCGTCGGCCCCCTGCTCGCCGCCGCCCCGCTCGACCGGACCGACCGCGAGCTGACCGAGCTGATCGAGACGTACCGCCCGCGGCAGAAGGAGCTGGTCGACGCCCTCCGCGAGGACGGCGAGCTTACGCCCGGCGAGCACGCGCGCCTCATGTCCTACTTGGAGAGCCGCCCCGCCCACGGTTCGCCCGCGCCACGGGCTCCGCCTCCCGAGCCGGTCGCGGAGCGTCTTCTCGCCGCCGTTCCGATCGCCGCGGCCCCCGCGACGGTCGACCGTTCGCTGCCGCCCTCCCGTCCGATCCCGGAGCTCCTGCGAACGTACCAGATCACGAACCTCCGTCAGGCCGGCGCGGTCCGGGCCCGGCGTCAGATCTCGTTCGCCGAGGTACATGGCGCTCAAGCGGCACTTCGAAGAGTCCGAGCGCGAGCCGCACTCCGGAAGCGCCGCGGCGTCCCGCTAAGGGCCGGCCTTCTCCGCGCCCGCGGCGGGGCGCCAGACGGTCATCGCGAGGAGGCCCACGTCCGTGAAGCCGGGTCGCATCGCAAGGGGCCGCGGGGTCTCGGACGGAACGGGGGTCGCCTCGAGGTCGGACGAGGCGCCCACGACCCATCCTCCGGGCTCGACCGGCGCTTTGGGGTCGGCCGGGATCCTTACCGAGCCGGAGGTCCGGAACAACCCGACGCTCATCTCCCGTCGGGTGCGGCGCGAGCGCGCCCTCTGGAGGAACGCCCAGCAGAACGCGGTGTCGTCCACCCCCTCGGGAAGGT
Organism: uncultured Thermoplasmata archaeon; assembly: GCA_963804505.1. GTDB lineage: Archaea > Thermoplasmatota > Thermoplasmata > Lutacidiplasmatales > UBA184 > Lutacidiplasma. The sequence continues at coordinate 169,383 of CAWDQP010000010.1, read as the reverse complement.
CCAACGTCGCCATCGCGAACGTCGTGTACCCCTTCGTCCCGCCCGACGATCCGGAGCGCGCCTCGCGGACGAACGTCTCGGAGCGCTCGAGGAGCATATCCGCCGCCGCCTCGGGCGGCTCGCGCATCGCGAGCGACCCGAGCCGCGCCGTCCACCCTCGGTCGAACGCCGCGTCCGTGGCGCCGCGGAGACCGTCGGCCGGGCTGGCGACGAGCACCGGCCGGCGCAGGGTCGCGGGCAGCGAACCGTGGTTCGTCGCGTCCGGTCGAAGCGATCCGGCGGCGGTGGCCGGCAGTTGCGGGCCGAGGCCCAACCGGTCGATCACCGCCCGGGCCTCCGTTCGTTCGGCGGGAGCGACCGGGACGAACGGCCCTCCCCCCAGCAGGGTCGGGCCGTCCCCCCGGTCGACGAGCATCACGCCGACGTCCGCGGCGGTGGTCGGCGGGAGCAGTCGACCGCCGACGCCGCCGGTGCCGAGCACCCGGGCGAGGAGCATCACCTCGGGGCCACTCGCCCCGCCCGTGTGCGCCACTTCGAGGAAACGGGCGAACTCCTCCCGCGTCATGCCCGGCGGGGGCAGCGCAAGACCGCGGAGAGCCCCGGGCGAAAGGAGCACGAGAAAGAGGTCCGACGTCGGTGAGGCCGGCCGCGATCTCGCGCGCCGCGTCGGTGACCGTGGTCGCGCCGTCGGCCCCTCCCCAGCCCGGCGCGAGCTCCAGGTTCTGGAACGGCAGGATCGGAGGCGCCGGCTCCGGGCTCGCGATGAACCCCTGCGTGAGCCGATCGCCGAACGCATCCAGCGCCGCGAGCGCCATCGAGTTGGCGGCGTGGCCGACCGCGAGGAAAGCGACCTCGCGGTACCGACCGTCCGGAACGAACCGGTTCCCGACGCGAAGGATCCCGCCTTCCTTGCGCAGGGCGATCCGGAGGAACCGGTACGTGTCGGCGCCCGCCACCGCGGCCCGATAGCAGATCGCGTGGATGGCGTCCGGCCCTCTCGGGTCCGGCTCTTTCGCCGGGGAACGGATCCCACGGGAGCCGCCCGCTCACGCCGGCCGGACCGAGGTCCGGGGTCAATACGGTGGCGGAGGGCGCCGCGGTTCAGCCGAGTTGCAACCGCTCGGCGGCCGGCGCCGTGCCCCGGCCAGAAATCGCGCGGGCGAGAACTCCTTCGGGTCCAGGTCGGACGGCGTGCCGAGCGCGGCGGCGGCGACCCGTCGGGACGCCGCGGGAGCGAGCATGAACCCGTGGCCCCCGAACCCGTTCGCGTGGACGAACCCGCGGAGCCGCGGGTCCTCCCCGATCACCGGGAGCCCGTCGGGGGTGTCGTCGTAGTATCCGGTCCACGCCCTCAGGACCCCGAGCCCGGCGAGCCGCGGGATGAGGCCGACCAGCGCCCGCGCCATCCCCGTCAGGAACCGCGGCGAGCTGGGGACCCCGCGCGCCGTGCCCGGCGCGTGGGGGACGGTGAGGCCGCCCACGAGCTCGCCCCGCATCGTCTGGCTGAAGTAGAGGCCGTCCGAGGCGCGCACGACCATCGGATCGAGGAACGGCTTCATCGGCTCGGTGGCGAGGATCTCGTGCCGGGAGGCGACGTTCGGGACCTCCAGGCCGGCGCGTTCGGGAGAACTCGCCGGACCAGCCGCCCGCGGCGTTCACGACGGTGGAGGTCCTCACGGTCCCCGCGGAGGTGACGACGCCGTCCGCCCGGCCGTCGCGCGCCACCACGCCGAGCGCCTCCACGCCCAGCGCCACCTCGACGCCCAGCGCGCGCACCGCGTCGTAGACGCCCCAGACCGCGGGGAACGGGTAGAGCGTGCCGTCGGTCCCGAGGTACGCTCCGCCGACCGCCGCCCCCGGGGCGATCCCGTCGACCCGCCGCGCGACCTCGTCCGCGGAAAGCATCCGGGAGGGCAATCCCTCCGACCGGACGACCTCGTGGACCCGGCCGAGGCGCGTGAGCTCGGCCGCGTTCTCCGCCAGGAACAGGTACCCGCCCTGCCGGAACCAGATGTTGTAGCCGAACTCGACGCCGAACCGCCGCCAGTCCGCGACCGCTTCGCGCGCGAGCCGGATGGTCGAACGCGTCTCCCACTGCTGGCGCACGCCGCCGCCGTTCCGCCCGGAGCCTCCGCTCGGAAAGGAACCCGCGGTCGAGCACGAGGGTCGGCCCGCCCCCGGCGCGCGCAAGGCGGTACGCGGTGAGCAGGCCGACGATCCCCGCGCCGACCACGACCGTGCGGTACGCGTCGCGTTCGAGCGCGGTCATGCGACCGCCTCCTGAGCGAACTCGTCGCCCAGCCCCGCGAGCGCGGAGAGCGGCGTGGGCACGAGCGGAGGACGCTGGGTGATGTATCCGACCTCGGGCGGCCGCCGGCCTTCCAGCGTGGCGAGCAGGAGGAGCGCGTCGGGAAGGCAGTAGCGTCCCTGGCAGAGTCCGGTGCCGACGCCCGTGTAGCGCTTCACCACCTCGACCCCGCGGAAACCGGCCTCCGTGGCGCGCTCGAGCTCCTCGAGCAGGACGTCCTCGCAGGGGCAGACGATCCACTTTCCCTTCCGTGGTTCCTTCAGGAGCTCGCGGCAGTACCCCTCGAGTTCGGAGGGGGCCGCGGGAACGGACGCCCCCGGGGCGGGCGGCGCCGCGCTCCCTTCGAGGGCCGCCAACCCGGCCCGCTCGCCGCTCGGGCCGCGATCGTCCTCGGGGTACCCCCCCACGGTGCCGGCCGCGAAGAGACCGGGTACCGTCGTTGCACCCGAGCCGCTGACGTCCGGGAAGTACGCGCCCGGCGCCGGGCGCCACGCCATGCCGGCGCCGACCTGGAACAGCAGTTGCGCGTTCGGAAGACGACGGTGGGCGAGGACGACCGCATCGCATCCGAGCGAGAAGCGCGGTCCGCCGCCCCGGGTCCGGAGATGGAGCGACCGGACCCGGGAACGGCCCGTCGCGCGCACGACGAGCGAGCGGGGATAGAGAGGAACGGAGAGCTCCGAGGCTCGGCGCACGACGTCGGGCGCGATCTCGCCGGGAGCCACGACCGCGATGGCGGACTTCCCCAAAGCGTCCAGGGTCTCGCGGGCCCGAGTGCCGCCGCCGACGACGACCGCGCGGGAGAGGGGTAAGCGTCCTCCCGAGGGTCCGAGTCGGGTGACGAGGTCGGCCGCGATCACCCCCGGGCGGTCGTTTCCTTCGAACAACAGCGACGCTCGTACCCGCCCGTCGCCACGATGACCGACCGCGCCCGGATCGACACACCGCGGCCGTCCTCGTCGAACCCCAGGAGGGTGTACGGACGCGCGCCGTCGGGGCGCGGTGGGGGAAGGAAGGTCACGGTCGTCCGGGCCAGCAGCGTCGCGCCGGGGATCTCAGCGACCCGCAGCCCGCGATCGACGACCACCGGGCGGGCGCCGCGGCGGACGAGCGCCTCGGCGGCGGCCCGACCCGACGTGCCCGCGCCCACGACGACCACGTCCGTCTCCTCGCGGCGCGGGGGGGCCGCGGTCGGGGCGCCCGGCACCGGATCCGGGGCGGAACCGAACCCGGCGAGCCGGCGGATTACGCGGTGGTACATGCGCGTGGCCCACGCGGGGCGCCGAAAGCCGTGCAGCGTGTCCAACCCCCGGGGGACGACGAGGTCGATCGCGCCCAGCACGTCCAACCGGGGGCTGGGCCACGCGTTCTCGGTCTCGACCCGGTCGCCGTCCGCCACCACGTGGCGACAGGCCCGGACGTTCGGTTGGCCGTTCACCCGGACGATGCATCCGGTGCAGTGGCCCAGTCCGCAGAACGGCCCGCGGGGACGATGGTAGCGCACCGAGCGCACGACGTTCGGGAACCCGCGGGCCGCCAGGGTCTGGAGCAGGGTGTCGCCGGCCGACGCCTCCCGGGTCGTCCGACGCATCCGAAATCGGCGACGGGAAATGTCGGTCATGCGAGGAGAAGTCCGGGACCCGCGCGGCGCGTATTTACCCTGCCGCGTGACCCGGCTTGACGCGCCGGAACGCCGCGCGGCGTCCCGCCGCGACCGAGGCTATATAGAGACCGGAGGCTGCGCCCACGTACGTACCATGCGGAGCAGCGGCGGGTTCCACGGTCGGCGGATCCAGAAGACCGGGGGCTCGACGTTCATCATCTCCCTGCCGAAGAACTGGGTGATCGCCCGGGGGCTGGGCGCGGGGGACGTGCTGTTCTTCACGCCCCGCGCCGACGGTTCCCTGACCGTCTTCGCCGAATCGATCGACCCGTCGGAAGCGGAGCGCCGCGTCGTCGAGGTCTCGAACGATGCGGACAAGGACCACCTCTTCCGCCGGTTGATCGCGGAGTACATCGCGGGCTACCCGCTCCTCGAGATCCGGACCCGCGGGCGGATGAGCGCACGGACCCGCGAGGTCGTCCGGAACTTCGCCCAACGCATGATCGGGCCCGAGATCCTCGAGGAGACCGCGGAGTCGGTGATCCTCCAGGACGTCGTGGGCGCGAACCCGCTGCCGATCCCGTCGATCATTCGACGGATGCACCAGATGGTCCGCGCCATGCACACCGACGCGATGGCGGCCCTGCGCGCGCGCGATCTGGCGATCGCGCGGGACGTGGAAGAGCGCGACTGGGAGGTCGACCGGCTCCACTGGTTCCTCGAAAAGCAGGTGACGAGCGCGCTGCGCGACGCGCGGATCCTCGCGACCCTCGACCTCACGCTCCCCGAATGCTCGACGTACCTCCTCGCCTCCCGCATCCTCGAGCGGATCGCGGACCACGCGGTCCGCATCGCCGGGGCGGTCTCGATCCTCGGCAAGGAGGCGCTCCCCGAGCGGATCGTGAGCGAGCTCGAGCGGATGGCCGCGCAGGCCGCCGGATGCCTCGTGGACGCCCTCGACAGCCTGGACTCGCGGGACATCACGAAAGCGAACGCGGTGATCGACGCCGCGCACGACCTCACGCGCCAGCGCGACCACATCCTCCACGAGCTGACGCTCAAGCGCGGACGCCTCGCGGTCGGGCTCGCCTACGTGCTCGAGAGCCTCGAGCGCGCGGCGTTCTACGCGAGCGATCTCGCGGAGATCGCGATCAACCGCGCCGTCGAGACCCCGACCCGGACCGAGGAGCTCGCGGTGAACCCCCCACCGCCCGCCGTCCCGTCGCGCGCGTAAGCCGGCGCGGTCTTTCCGGCGCCGGTCAGTCGGCGATCCCGGCCACGGCGTAAAGGAGCCGCGCGGCGTCCTCGGCGCCCGGGACCCGAGGGTTGGCGAGCGCCGCCGGGGAGCGCAAAAGGTCGGCCACGATCCGTTCCTTCTCCCCCCGGACGCGGTCCGCCGTGATCCCGGCCGCGGCCAGGGTCGCCGGGATGCCGAGGGTGTCGTAGAGGCGTCGCACGCGCACCGGGAACGAGGACCGGGCCGGGTCGTCGGGCAGCGTCGAGACGAGCGCGAGCGTCTCGATCCTCTCGCGCGCGGCGGGTCGGTCGAACTCCAGCACGTGCGGCAGCGCGATCCCCAGCAGCCGGCCGTAGGAAAGGCCGGTCGGCCGGACGAGCGCGCGCGCGAGCGCGTGGGCGATCCCGCGCTGGGCGTTGGAGGCCGCGAGGCCCGCCGCGGTCGCGGCGTAGTGTAGGAGGGTCCGCGCGTCCGGGTCGTCGCTCCACCGGACGGCGTGGGGAAGCCGTTGGACGACCGTGGCGGCGGCGTACGCGGCGAGGGCGTCCGAGAACGGATTCGCCCAGGCGGAAACGTACGCCTCGACCGCGAGGGCCAGCGTCTCGAGGCCGCCCGTGACGATCTCCGCCGGCGGGAGCGAGTGGGCGAAGGCGGCGTCCACGAGCGCCCACTGGGGAACGAGCGACCGGTCGGCGAGCTCGACCGGGGCGCCCGAGCTCGCGAAGAGGTCCGCGGTCCAGCTCACCTCGGAGCCGCTGCCGCTGGTCGTGGGGATCGCGACCAGCCGGGCGCGGGGGACCTCCGGGAGGCCGAGGACCGCCGGCGGGGACTCGAGGTCGAGCTCCGGACGCTCGAAGGTCGCCCGCGCGGCCTTCGCGAGGTCCAGGGTGCGCCCGCCGCCGACGGCGACGATCCAGTCCGGGACGAACGTCACGAGGCGGTCCCGGAGCTGCCGTGCGCTCGCCGCCCGGTCGGACTCGACGAGGTCGGTGACCACCTCGAGGGTGACCTCGCCCTTCTGGAGCTCCTCGAGCACGCGCCGGTGCCCCTCGTGGGGCGCGACCGCGGGGTCTACGATCACGAAGGCCCGTCGCGCGCCCAGCGCGCTCAGCTGCTCGACGGCCCCGGGACCCCACGCGATCGACGGGGCGGTGAAGAACGCGGTCATGCCGCTCGCCCGCTCACGGGGCGTCGGGGCCTTCGCGGCATCGCCGGCAAGCCCCGGCGAGCGAAAAGGCGATCCGGTCGACGCTCCACCCGTCGGGGCGGAGGCCCGCGAGCTCGGTGAGGAGGTGCCGGTCGAGCTCCGACAGCTCGATCGCCTGGATGCGGCCGCAGACGTGGCAGACGATGTGCGAGTGCGGCTCCTCCGTTTCCATCGGACCCGGGTGCCGGGTGGGCCGGGATACCACCGGAGGGGGCGCGGACGCCGCTCTTCCAAGGCGACGGCGGGACGGGCGAGGCGTCGCCGGCCGCCGGACGGGCGCCATCGGCGCGCGCGACCGCAATCCGCTATTTACGTTGGGCGAGCGCGACTCCGCCCGCCGAGCGCCGGGAGATCGCGACGCGACGATCGGCTCCGGTGGGACTGCGCGGGAGGCGGCTTCGGACGGGTCCGGTCCGGCTCTAAGGTAACTTCTATGTTACTTGGTGGTCGCTTTCCCGCCGGGTATCCAACCGGTGGGCGCAGTATACCGTCGGTCGCCTCTCGATTAAGCCCTCCCGCCCCCTGTACACCACCGAGCGGAAGGTGGGGTGAGACGGTCAGCTTCGAGCCCCCGAGCGGACGCGGCTCGTTCCACCTTCCCTCCTGCCCTTGCCCCCCCGGCGGCCGGGTCCACGCGGCGATCCCACCTACCGCCCGTAACGACGGATCCGGCCGGGTTTTTTTTGGGGCTAGCACCAAGGCGGACGTGCCTACCAGAACTTGGGTCCGAATCGGAGAACAGGCTCGGTACGACGCCGAGAGACTCCGGGCGGGTTGTGGGTTCGATGCGGGGAGAGGGATTTGAACCCACGAACCCCTACGGGACCAGACCCTGAATCTGGCGCCTTTGACCAAGCTGGGCGATCCCCGCGCGACCGGGCGACCGGCGCGGACCTTATGACCGTTGTTACGGCGAGGCGCTAGCGCGCGCGGCGGGCGGGGCGGCGGACCTCGCCTTTGCGCCGTCGAGGACGTCCATCGCCTCCGAGACCGTCGCCTTCTCGTGGACGATCGCCCGGAGCGCCTTGAGCATCGGGACGGGATGGGCGGACTGCCAGATGTTCCGGCCCATGTCGATCCCGTGGGCCCCCTTCGCGATCGCGCTGTGCGCGAGCTCGAGCGCGGCGCGGTCGCTGTCCAGCTTCGGGCCGCCCGGCGACCACGAGCGGCACGGGGCATCCCTCGACGACCTTCTCGAAGTCGTCGCAGTAGTAGGTCTTCACGAGATGGGCGCCCAGTTCCGCGGAGACGCGGCAGGCGAGCGCGAGGTAGCGGGCGTCGCGTTTCTCGAGCTCCTTGCCCACCGCCGTGATCGCGAGCACCGGGATGCCGGCCTCCTCGCCCTCGTCCACGAGCTTCGCCAGGTTCACGAGCGACTCGTGCTCGTGGGGGGCGCCCACGAAGACGCTGAGCGCGACCGCGCTGACGTTGAGCCGGGCGGCGTCGCGCATCGCGGTCGTGATCGTCTCGTGGGAGAGGTCCTCCTTGAGGACGGTCGCGCCGCCCGAGACGCGGAGGACCACCGGCGTCGTGGACGTGGGCGGGACCGACGTACGGAGGATGCCTCGGGTGAGCGCGATCGCGTCCGCGTACGGGAGGAGGGGGGCGATGGTCGCGCGCGCGTCCTCGAGGTGACGCGTGGGTCCCATGAAGTAGCCGTGGTCGACCGCGAGCATGACCGTGTTCCCGTCCGTCCCGCCGGGGAACATCCGGGCCATGCGGTTGCGCATTCCCCAGTCCATACGTCGCCTACGACCGTGCGCGACCCGGTCGAGGTTCTTAGCGGTTGGGGAATCCGGTGCTCGGCCGGGCTCACTCGGCCTCGGGTCGCTCCAGCCCTCGCAGGACGACCGGCACGCGCCGGTCCTCCTTCACGCGGTTGAGCACGACCCGGGTGTTCGACCGCTCGACGTGCGGGTCCTGGAGCGCGTGCTTCACGAACCGGTCGAGGTCGCGGCGGTCGCGGAACCGGCCGATCAGGAGCGCGTCGTCGTCGCCGGTGACGTCGTAGATGGCGTAGACCCGCGGGTCCTTTGCGAGGTGCTCCTCGACCTCGCGCAACCGCCCCTTCGATATCCGGATCCCGATCGCGGCCCAGAGGTCCCAGCCGAGCTGCTCGTCATCCAGGAGCGGGATGTACCCGCGGATCACGCCCTGCTCCTCCAGCCGCGCGATGCGGGAGCTGACGGTCGTTGGGGAGACCTTGAGGCGGTGCCCGATCTCCCGGTGGCTGCGGCGCGCGTCGACGTTCAGCTCCTCCAGGATCGACCGGTCGAGGCCATCCAGCATGGACGTTCGCCGCATGCGCCTTCATGGGTACACCCGAAATTAAAGTCTGCCGTCAAAATATTGGACGCTCGTCCAAAAAATGCGGGTGAGGATTGATGTAGCGGGAAACGGTCGTGACCCCCGGGGTGCGATCGTGGCGGGGCAGCGGGGGAAGGAGCCAACGAACGGCGAAGCGGTGGTCGAACGCCTGGCGACCGACAAGGTGCGCTGGGTGCAGTTGTTCTACACGGACGTCTTCGGCGGGCTGAACCAGCTCGACATGCCGCGCCATGCCCTCGACGCGGAGATGTTCCGCACCGGGGTCCCCAAGCTCGACGGGTCGTCCGTGCGCGGATTCCGAGAGATCTTCGAGTCCGACATGCTCCTCGTCCCGGACCCCCGAACGATGGCGAACATCCCCTGGAGTCCCGAGGTCGGTCGCACGGTCCGCTTCATCTGCGACGTCCGGCTCGGCGGGACGAGCGAACCGTACGACCACGACCCGCGCGGCGTAGCCCGGAAGACCGAGAAGGTCCTCGCGGACGCCGGGTTCGACAAGTCGTACTGGGGGCCCGAGATCGAGTTCTTCGTGTTCGACCGGGTCGAGCTCATCCCGTCGTTCGCGGGCGTTCGCGACGCCTGGGCCGGCGCGGGCTATCTGATCGGCCAGTCCGAGGCCCCGTGGGACCCCGCGAGCGCCCAGCCGACGATCCGATTCAAGGAGGGGTACCACCGCACGCCCGCCGACCGATTCGCTGCATCGCGCTGCGGGCCGAGATGTGCAACATCCTGGCCGACGACTTCCACATCGTCATGGACGCGCACCACCACGAGGTCGCGACCGCCAGCCAGTCGGAGCTGAACGTGCGGTTCGACGAACTCGTCCCGATGGCGGACCACGTGCAGGACGTCCGCTACGTGATCAAGAACGTCGCCCACCGGCACGGCAAGGTCGGCTGCCTGATGCCGAAACCGATCTACGGCGACAACGGCATCGGCATGCACACCAACCAATCGCTTTGGACGAAGGGTGAGAACGCCTTCTACGATCCCGACGACAAGTACGCCGAGGTCAGCCAAACGTGCCGGTACTACATCGGGGGACTGCTCGAGCACGCGCGCGCGCTCTGCGCGATCACGAACCCGATCACCAACTCCTACCGACGCCTCGTCCCCGGCTACGAGGCGCCCGTCTTCATCGCCTGGAGCAAGGCGAACCGCTCGGCGAACGTCCGCATCCCGTTCTACCACCGCGGCCGGCCGGCGGCGAAGCGGATCGAGTACCGGACGCCGGACTCGTCGGCGAACATCTACCTCACCGAGGCGGCGCTCGCCCTCGCCGGCCTGGACGGGATCCGCCGGAAGATCGAGCCGCCCGCCCCCGTGGACGAGAACATCTACAAGCTCTCGCCGGCGAAGCGACAGCAGCTCGGCATCCGGGAGCTCCCGGGGTCGCTCAGCGAATCGCTCGACTGCCTCCAGTCGGACCGGGCGTTCCTGAAGCCGGCGTTCGCGGACTCCCTGCTCGACACCTACGTCGAGCTGAAGCGGGAGGAGCAGCTCGAGCTCAACCTGCGGCCGCACCCGTACGAGTTCTACCGCTACCTCGACGTCTCAGGGCGTCGGGGCCCGGCGACCGGGGGCCCGTCGGTCGCCGGGGGAAGGTCGCGGTGACCGAGGCCTCCCTCTGGAGCGGCGGCCGGGTGTTCACCGGCCGCCGGTACGCGGAGGCAATCCTGGTCGAGGACGGCCGGGTCCTGTTCGCGGGCGGGCACGACGAGGCCCGGCGACTCGCTCCGACGGGCGTCGAACATCGGCCGCTCGCGGGCCGCCTCGTGGTCCCCGGGCTCATCGACGCCCACCTCCACGTCTCCGACCTGACCCGCGTTCGGGAAGGATTCGACCTCGCGCCGGTCCGATCGCTCGCCGAGCTCAGGGACCGACTCGCCGCGTGGGCCTCCGGGCACCCGTCGGGGCCGATCGTCGGGCGCGGATGGGACCCCGAGCGGTGGAGCGACCACCGGTGGCCGACCGTTCGGGACATCGACCCGGTCGTCGCCGACCGTCCGGTGGTGTTGCACCACGCGAGCGGGCACGCCGCCCTCCTCAACTCGGTGGCGCTCGAAGCGAGCGGGGTTCGGGAGGAGGGCGCGGTGGCGAATCCGGCGATGGTCGGACGGTTCCCGGATGGGTCGCCGAACGGTCTCCTCTTCGAAGAGGCGATCCGACGCGCCGGTTCGGTCGTCTCCGACCGATCGGGACCGGGGGCCGTGGCCTTGGGGAGGACGCTGCAGTCGCTGACGTCGTACGGGCTTACCTCGGTCGCCGCGATGAGCGCGAGCCCGGAAGAGGTCCGCACGCTGCGATCGATGGACGAGGGGGGCCGCCTCCCCCTCAACGTCCGTGCGTTCGTCCGGCTGGGAGAACTTTCCGAATTCACCGCTCTTGATCTCGTGGCGGGCCCGAACCGGTTCGCCGTATTCGGGGCAAAGGGGTACCTGGACGGCGCGTTCGGGCCGCGGACGGCATCGCTTCGCGCGCCGTACGCCGACGACCCCGGGACCTCGGGCCTCTTGGTAGGCGACGACCGAACGTTCGAGGACCGCATCGCCGAAGCGAGGGCGCTCCGGCTGGTACCCGCCCTCCACGCGATCGGGGACGCCGCCGTAGCGCGGGCCGCCCGGCTTCTGCGACCCCGACCGGAGTGGACCGGACCGACGGGTCGCATCGAACACGCGTCCTTGACGCCCCCCGATCTGGTGGGCCTCCTTCGGGAGGTCCGCCCAACCCTGGTCGTCCAGCCGGGATTCGTCTGGAGCGATCACTGGCTCCCCGGCCGGCTCGGGCCCGAACGGGTGCGGTCCGCGTACGCGTTCCGCACGCTGGCGGACCGTGGCCTCCTGCTCGCCGGCTCGAGCGACGCACCGTACGACCCGGTCGATCCGTGGAGGGGCCTCGCGGCGGCGGTCGAACGACGGGACGGCCTCGGCCGGTCGGCCAACTCCGACCCGCACGAGGCGTTGTCCCCGGAGGAGGCGCTCGGTCTCTACACCGAGAACGCTGCCGCGTCGCTCGGTCTGGAGGGGCACGGTCGACTCGAAACGGGAGCCCCGGCCGACCTGGTCGTGCTCGGGCCTCCGGACCTCGCCCACGCGATCCGGGCGGTCGGGTCCCCCGTGGAAGAGACCTGGGTCGGAGGGCGTCGCGTGTATCTCCGCTCCGGTGCCCGCGGGGAGTAACCGTCTAAGGCCCGCCGCCCCTCCGTCGCGCCGTGCCCGACCCCCGGACGTACCGCCGATGCGGGATTTCTCCCCGACGATGCGGGTCGACGTCCTGATCTCCGACTGGAAGGCGAACCTCCCCCCCGAGGCATCCCAGGAGGAGCGCGAGCGCGAGCTGTACAGCAAGGCCTGGGAGGCGTACCTCGACGGCGACTACGGGTTCGGCCTCTGGTGCTGGCACGAGGTCGACCGCCTCACGAACAACCTGAAGGGGAGCGTCCGCGAGGTCACTCGGATCCTCGGCCCGGGCCGGTACTTCGGGTTCTCCCACCGGCGCGCGGTGGCGGCCGAGGTCCCGATCGAACGGATCTACCGCCCGCGCAAGGGCGACATGAGCACGCCCCGGACGGACGCGTTCGTCCTCCCGCACTACCAGGTTCTCTGCGTCTACCTGGCCAAGGCTGTCGCGGGCGATACGAAGGCGAAGGCCCTCCTCGAGATCGCGCTCGGCGAGCTCGAGGACCGCCGTCGGGCGGATCCGTTCCTCCCGCACTTCGAGACGTTCCGCCAGCTGGTCGAACGCACCGGAGCGGCCGGGACCCCGCCGCCCGCGGCTCCGGCCGCGCCCGCCGAGGAGACCGCCCCGTCGTCACGGACCCGGAAGAAGCCCGGACCCCGAGCGTGAGGTCTCGGCGGCCGACTGTCGTCGGCCACCGATGAGAACTAATCCTCGTGGGATTCGTCCCGGCGATGTCGTCGCGAACGCGAGGGTCCACGGGAAAACGGCGGCAACGGGGTCGGCCGGATTCCACGCCGCCCCGGGCCAGGCCCGAGTTCTGGGACGTCGACCTGTCCCCCGAACAGTTCCGGCGCCTGGGGTACCGGACCGTCGACCAGCTGACGGCCTACTACGCCTCGCTCCGCCGCCGACCGATCCTGCCTCGGAAAAGCCCGAGCGCCATTCGCGACACGTTCGACGAGCCCCTGCCCCGTCGAGGGATGGCCCCGTCCCAGGTCCTCGATCTCTGGTCGCGGATCGTAATCCCGAACTCCGCCCACCTCGGTTCGCCGCGGTTCTTCGGCTACGTCCACGGCTCCGGGCTCCAGATCGCCACGCTCGCGGACACCCTCGCCTCGGGCCAGAACCCGAACGTCGCCGACAGTCGCATCTCCCCGGCCGAGTCGGCAATCGAGGCCCAGGTGATCCGGTGGCTCGCCGCCATGATCGGGTACCCGGCCACGTGCGGCGGCCTGCTCGTCAGCGGCGGAATGGCCGCCAACCACACCGCGCTGCAAGTGGCCCTGCGGGCGCGGGCTCCCTACGACTCCGCCCGGGACGGGCTGCAGTCGAAGAAGCGCCGGGGCCGGTTCACGGTCTACGTCGCCGAGTACGAGGGACACGTTACCATCCCCCGGGCGGCCGACCTCCTCAATCTGGGTCGCGACGCGGTCCGCCCGGTTCCGATCCGGGAGGACTTCACGATGGACGTGGCGGCGCTGCGGAAGATCGTCCGGGCGGACCGGTCCGCCGGCAGGATCCCGTTCTGCGTCGTGGGCCAGGCCGGGACGATCAACGCCGGCGCGCTCGACCCGCTCGAGGCGATCGCGAAGGTCTGCAAGGCCGAGAATCTCTGGTTCCACCTGGACGCTGCCGTCGGCGCCTTCGGGGCCGCGCTCCCCGAGCTGCGCCCGCGCTACGCGGGCCTCGCCCGAGCGGACTCCGTGACCCTCGACCCGCACAAATGGCTCTACCTGCCCAAGGAGTGCGGTGGGCTCCTCGTGAAGGACGAGGCGCTCCTCCAGCGCGCCTTCGGGATGGAGGCCGCCTACCTCGAGCGCCAGGACCTCCGGCCGACGGCTCCGAAGAACTACCGATCGCTCGGTCCGCAGAGCTCCCGGGGGTTCCGGGCGCTGAAGGTCTGGATGGCGCTGAAGCAGTTGGGGGTGGACGGGTACTGCCGTCTCTTCCGGCAGAACCTCGCGTGCACCGCCCACCTCGACCGACTCGTCCGCGGAGACCCCGACTTCGAGGCGTTCCACGAGCCGACCCTGTACATCTATTCGTTCCGGTATGCCCCCCGCGACCTTCGAGGGGTGCGGGAGGTTCCGTCCCTCGGGGCACCGACCGAACCGTATCTCGCGAGCCTGAACCGCGCCATCGTGGAGGAGGCGAACCGGGGCGGCGAGGTCTTCTTGACGACGACGCGGCTCCGGGAGACCACCGCGCTCCGGGTCTCGATCTGCAACCACCGCACCACGATCGACGACATCGAGCGGCTGTTCCGGCTCCTGAAGCGGACGGGCCGGCGGGTCGACCTTAAGCTCCGCGGCCGCGGTTCGCCGGACGCTCGCGAAGTCGGGGCGAGCGCAGCTCGATCGTAAGGCCCCGTCCTCGGTCGGGGATTGCGGGACCGGGGCGGCTGCCATCCCAGGGATTAAGCGCGGGCATCGGCTCGCGGGCGACGTGCGCGACGTGCACCGCGGGCGAGTGGACGCTCACGTCCATCTGAGCCGGTGGTGGCCCCGGATCCGAGAGACCGGCTACCGACCGGATCTCGACTACTCGGTCGCCGGGTTGCTCGCGGAGATGGACCGGGCCGGCATCGAGCAAGCGTTGGCGATCCAGATATTCCAAGCCCCCTCCGCCGAGGAGGCGCTCGTCGAGGGACGGACCAGCTACGCGGCGAGCGGGGGCCGCCTCCTGCCCGTCGCGACGGTCGATCCGACCCGGGGGGCGGATTCGGTCGCGGCCGCCCTGCGGGCGGTCGCGGACGAACGCGGAGTCGTCGGCCTCAAGCTGTTCCCCGGGTATCTGTCGTTCTACCCCCACGATCCTCGCCTCGACCCGGTCTACGAGTTCGCGCACCGGCAGAACCTCCCGGTGCTCCTCCACCAGGGCGACACGCTCGAGGGTCGGGGTCTGCTCAAGTTCGCTCGGCCGCTCGAGGTCGACGAGGTCGCCGGCCGGTTCCGGACGTCCGGTTCGTGCTCTGCCACATGGGAAACCCTTGGATCGAGGAGGCGGCGGAGGTGGTGTACAAGAACCCGAACGTCTACGTCGACACCTCCGGCCTTCTGGGCCCCCCGAGCGCACCCTACTTCCCCCGCGCCGTCGAGCTGTGCCGGGAACGGATCCTGAACTCGGTGCTCAACGTCGGCTCGCCGGAGAAGTTCCTCTACGGCTCGGACTGGCCGCTCGAGGAGCTGGGGACCGCGGTCGAACTCATCGAGCGGTTGGACCTGCCCGAACCGGACCGCCGTGCCATCCTCGGCGGGAACGCCCGTCGTCTGTTCCGGCTTCCCGACGTCCCGCCCGCGCCCGGCGCCTCGCGCTAGGCCGCCGACACGCCGACGGTCCCGGGTCGAACCCTGCGACCGCGCCCTGGCTTCGCGGCGCGTGCAAAAACCACATTTATACAAGTGCGCGGCCTTGGGGTAAAGAACGGTTGTCAATTGGATTTTGAAGAATGACGACGCGAAGGCCCACTCTCCCGCGGCTGGCCACCCGGGATGCGGTGGCACCGTCCGGCAACCGGGAACTGTTCCTCGAGGACCAGTTCCGCCAGTTCCGCGAGCTGTCGACCGAGTTCGTCCAGAGCCTTGCGACCCAGGCCGACTTCAGCACCGACGGGTCGGGGAAGGCCGCGCCCCGGGTCAACCTCGGCTTGGTCCGGTCGATCTTCGGTAAATGGACGATCGACATCCTCGTGCTGTTCCACACCGAAACCCAGCTGGGGTTTGGGGAGCTCAAGAAGGCACTTCCCGGGATCAGCTCCCGGGTCCTCTCCTCGAAACTGAAGCGGCTGGAAGGGATGGGACTCGTCCGGCGCGAAGTGCTTTCGACGCACCCGCCCCGGGTGAACTACGCGCTCACCGAGCGCGGGCTCACCGTGACCCGGTTGGGGGAGCCGGTCCTCCTATTCCTGCGGGTCTCGCAGGGGCTCTACGTGGACCCGAGCCGGGCGAGCCGGTCCGGCGCAGTACGCGGCTCGGATTCGGACAACCCGCGGTGAAGTTCCGCTCGGGGCGAGCGCCTAGTTGGAAGGAGCGGCGTTCCGGCAACGGGTGCACAGCACCGACCACGGCGCGTTGATCAGTCGGCACGAGACGCAGATCCACGCCTGGGCCCGATGCCTCGTGACCACGCTCCCGGCCGGCCGGGACGAGACCCAGCGGGGGATCGTGCCCGGCGGCTCGACGGGAGCGGGTCGGATCTCGTGGGGCTCCTCGCGATCCGGGATCACGGAGAGCAGCGCGAAATCGGAGGGCCCGCGGTCCTCCGGTGCCGAGGGGGGATCGGGCTCGGGGCTCCGCACGACCTCCTCGGGGTGGTGGGGCTCGAGCGGGGCGGGAGACGGCGACGTTGTCGGGGGCGTCGACGCGTCCGGAATCGACCAAATTCGCCCCAGTAGCTGTCGCAGGTCGTAGAGCCCCTTGGCGTCGGGTCGGGGGGTCACGGGGGCGGCGGGCACCGGGGCGGGCAGTTCGGCCACTGCCGGAGGGGGCGGCTCGATCGGAGCCGCCGCCGGCGGGTCGATTTCGGAGGGTTCTTCGACCGAGATCGTGACCTGCAACCGATACCCCCTCTCCTCGGCGCTCGGGCCGGGATAGCGGGTAGCGCTCCAGCCCGAGAGCGGTCGGGGCCTAGGAGGCTCGAGCAATGCGGCCATGTTCGGTGGGCACGAATCATCCGAAATTCTCCATATAACTGCCGGTGTTCCAGTGGAAGCATCCGCAGGTCCCGTGGCGTGTAAAACTCGGTGGCCAGGGCACGGGCTCGCCGGCCGGTAGCCGAACCGACCGGCTCGGGCCCTGGGTCGCCCTTCGCGCAAGAGATATTCGAGCTTTCGAATTGAGCCCCCGGATTCGCGCGGGACCGACATCCATCGTATGGTGCGGAACGCTGGCCGGGTGACACGGTTCGTCGTGATGGCGGTGCTCCAGGCGGCCCGGGCGCGAGCGTTGGGTCTGCCGCAGGAGGCGGCGTATTCGTGGGGATTGAACCGGGCGGTCTTCTACGCCGCCGCCAAGCAGGGGTTCCGCCCGTCCTCGTCCGGGAACGAAGCCCCGACCGAATCGGCCAAGGGCCGGCCCCGCCGCGAGGTCTACCGGCTCGGCGATGACGAGGCGTTCCGCGACCCGAGCTCCCCGGAGCTGGTCTTCACCATCGGCGACGAGGACCAGACGGCGGAGAAGTTCGAGCAATCGGTCATCGCACGCTTCGGGTCGAAGGAGAACTTCGCGGCGGCATGGAGCGAGGCGATGCGGATCGTCGGCGGCTTCGATCGCGCGGTCCTGGAATCGCGCCAGGGGTTCTACGGGGAGGTGTACAAGCCTCGCAGGGACGAGCTCTCCGATTCGTGGACGCAGCGATACTCCCTACCTCCCACGGCCCGAGTCAAGGCCCGAGCGAAGCCGATCTCAAGGTGAGGTATGCCCGCCGTCTCGTCCCGCCGCGCGTTCGGGGCCGGATCATGAGGGGCTCCGGCGCCTCCCAGTTCTACGAGTTGGCGGAGGACTACGACGCTCTCAACGACTGGAAGAACTACCGCCGCGAAGCGACCCGGCTCGAGGCCCTCGCCCAGCGATTCGGGGCGCGCGTGGGGGCGACCTGGCTCGACGTGGCGTGCGGAACGGGACGGCATCTCGAATTCCTACGCTGCCACCACCCCGTCCAAGGGATCGATTCCAGCCGGGCGATGTTGCGCGTCGCGCGGCGTCGCCTCCCCGGCGTTCGCCTCGAGCTCGCGGACATGCGAGACTTCCGCTCGGATCGGCGCTTTGACGTCCTGAGCTGCCTCTTCAGCGCCATCGGGCACCTCTCCACCAAGAACGAGGTTCGGAGGACCTATGCGAACTTCGCGCGGCATCTAAAGCCGGGCGGAGTGATCATCGTGGAACCCTGGATCGACCCGTCCACGTTCCGGCCCGGGACCTTACATCTTCGCCAACACGAGGACCCCAGGCTCACGGTGCTCCGATTGGCGTTTTCCCAGAGGCGGGGAAACCTTTCCAGGATCCAGTACCACTTCCTGATTGGCAGACCCGGGCGCGGGATCCAATACCACCGAGTCACCGACGTGGGGCTTCTCCTCCCTCGCAGGGAACACCTCGAGCTGATGCGGCGTGCCGGTTTCCCAGCGCGATTCCTGTCCGATGGCTTCATGCCGCGTCGGGGGTTGTTTGTCGGTAGCAAGGCCAGGACCATCCCGGCCTAGCCCCCGCCCGAGGCAGCCCATGACCCCGAAAGGGAAGGCGCCCACTTCCGGGGCCCGGCGGGGTTGCCACGGGAGCTTGGGACGACTGACCCACTCGTCGGGTTCGAACTCCGGTCCATGGCGCGGCGACCGCTCGCCGAAGACCCTCCTTCGGTGGCCGACGTAGCGTCGGCCGTCGAGAGGCCCCTACGCGCGGAAGCCCTGCGGCGCGGCGTCCGTCTCCTTCGCACGGCCCGTCCCCCTGGATGCTTCGGGCGGAGCACTAGCCGAGGTAGCGCAGGACCTTCACGTCCTCGATCGTGATCAGTCCGCCCTTCACCATCTCGCTGAGTTCCGGTACGATGGCCATGATCTTGGGCTCGGCGCCGACGGTCTCGATGATGAGGGGAAGATCTTCGCTGAGACGGAGAGCTGAGGCCGAATGCAGCAGGCTCCGCTTCCCGAAGCCGTAGATCCCCCGGGTCACCGTGGCGCCCCACAGCCCCCGACTTCGCATCAGCGTCACGACGGCCTGGTAGGCGGGCTTCCCGTGGAATCGATCCGACTCGCCCACGTAGATCTCGAGTCGAACCGCCTTCTCATCGAGCTTCATGCTAGGCTGCTCCGAGCGCTACCCCAATCGCGGCCCCCGCGACAGCTCCCAGGAGGCAGAGCCCCCCGTTAAGGGATATGTCGAGGACACCCAGCCAGAGTTGACCCGAGCGGAGGAACGTTACCGTCTCCAAGCCGAACGTCGAAAACGTGGTGTACCCGCCGAAGACGCCGATGAACAGGAACGTTCGTACTTCCGGGGCGAGGTACCCTCGCCCCAGGAACAGGAAGAACAGGACCGTCAGCAGAAACGTTCCGGAGAAGTTCACCGCGAACGTCCCCCACGGAAAGTCTCCCTTGGTCAGAAGCCCGGTCACTCCGTAGCGCGCGACGCTGCCGAGCGCGCCGCCGACCGCCACCAACGCCACCAATCGCACCTGCGTTCCGTCCATGCTGCGCCTGCCGGGGGTTCTCGGGCGCCCCCGCGCCCGCCCGATTCTGGGTAGAAGTCATCAGCCTCGGGCCGGCAGTTCAGGCGGACTTCATCGCCGAGTTTGGTGGGTGGCTGGGAGTTCTTGAACCTTACTCCGGAGGCGAGGGGCCCCGATTCTGCCCGCAGGAACGGGATCGGTAGCGTGTGGACTCAAGCTCGATTGAACACCGCCGGCCGCGCGTTCGAGGCAGTGGCTTGGGTGAGCTCGCGGCCGTGCCACGGCGCGACCACCTCGCCCGAGGCGGCCACCGCCCCATAGGCCTGAAGAGTTATGCGGCGGGAGACATGACGACGGAGGGGGACGCCAAACGACCCCGGCGCATGTGGCCAATCAGCCGCCTCCTTCGCCCGGCACTGCCGTACGGGTCATGGTGGACGGGCGAGCCATCGCGGTGTTCAACCTCGGACCTGCCTTGCACGCCATCGATGCCGCTTGCACGCACGTGCGCGGTCCCCTCGAACAGGGACCGGTCGGGAACGGCATCGTAACCTGCCCGTGGCACGGATCACAATTCGATCTAGCGACGGGAGCGGTCCGGCGGGGCCCGGCGACCCAGTCGGTGAAGACCTACCCCGTCCGTGTCGAGAATCAGAAGTTGGTGATTGACCTTCCGTAGGCCAGCCAAAGCTCTACCCCAATAGCACCCTCAAAGCCCGCACCATCTCCCGGCCCAACGCCCGCCGCGCCGCCTATCCTTCCGGCGACATCAACCCGAGCGCGAACGCCGCACGAAGCACGCCAATGTGCGTGAATGCCTGAGGATAGTTCCCGAGCGGCAGCTTCGCGACCGGGTCGTACTCCTCGGGGAACAGCAACAGCGGGCCGGCGACGTCAAGCAGCGCGCGCCAGTGGTCGAGCGCCCGGTCCATCTGACCGCTCTTGGCGAGCGACTCGACGAGCCAGAACGAGCAGAGCAGGAACGCCCCCTCCGGACCACCAACACCGTCGTCGCCCTCGTAGCGCCGGACGAAGGGCCCACGAGCGAGCTTCTGCTCCACAGCGGCGATCGTGCCGACGACGCGGGGATCGTTCGGGGGCAAGAACCCGTCCAGACCGATCCGCAGCGCGCTCGCGTCGATCTCGGATCGGTCGAAGACCTGGACGAACGACCCGAGCCGGTCGTCGTACCCGCGGGACAGGATCGCAGCCCGGATCTCGTCGGCGACCCTCGACCACCGGTCGACCGGGTCGGTCTTGCCGAACTCCTGGGCGAGATGGATGGCCCGGTCGAGCGCCACCCAGCACATCAACTTCGAGTGAACGTGATGGGCCGGGGCCGACCGCGCCTCCCACATGCCGCTGTCCGGCAAGGCCCACAGCGTGACGATCCTCTGCGCGAGCCGTTCGATCGTCGACCAGTGGTCACGGACGAACGCCGGGTCGAGCCGCTCGAGGAGCGCCGCGGAGTCGAGGATCTCCCCGTAGATGTCGAGCTGGCGCTGGCCCGCCGCATCGTTCCCGACGCGCACGGGGCGGGAGCCACGGTATCCCTCGAGGTGCGTCAATTCGGTTTCGGCGGGAGGGTCGCCGCCGTCCACGGTGTAGACGGTACGCAGCTCCTCGTCGTCCTTCAGCCGCTCGGCCCGGTCGAACGCCCAGGAGACGTACGCCCGGGCCTCGCTGACGTGACCGAGGAGAAGGAACACCTGGGCCGTGAACGCGGCGTCCCGGATCCAGACATACCGGTAGTCCCAGTTGCGGGAACCCCCCGGCCACTCGGGCAGCGATGTCGTGGGCGCGGCCACGAACACGCCCGAGTCGGCGTACGAGAGCAGCTTGAGTACGAGCTCCGAGCGCTCCACCCACGGATGCCACCGCGCGGCGACGCGCCGCATCGGTGCGTCCGTCGGGGAGACCCAGCCGCGCCAGTAGGCGTCCGTCACCGCGAGGAGCGACGAGGGCGTCGGCTCCGCCGGGGGCGCATCGCCCCAGCGGAGCTGCACGAAGATCGGTCGACCCGGCTCGACCGTCCCCCCGGAGCGCATCCCCACGCCGTGAGCCTGCCACGGCCACGGGCTGGTGAACGACATCCGCGCGGGCCCGCTCGTCGCAATCGCGACGCCGTCCGCGCCCTCCCACGCGGGGTCGGACCGGGCATAGTCGAACCGAGGGTCGGCGAGGAGGAGGACGTCGACCCCCGCACCCCGGGCGACCACGCGGCGCACCACCCTCGGATCTCCGCCGATCGAAGTGACCGGCGGGCCCGTCGGCATGAAATCGGTCAGGGTCAGGGTCACGCCACGCCGGATCTCGAAGAAAGTAGTCAGGACGTTCGTGCCGCCGACGTACTGCTGGTGGGAGACGTACTTCTCGACCGGTACGACCTGGTGCGATCCTCCCGCGCGGCGGTCGAGCAGGCGGGCGAAGACGCTCGGACTGTCGAAACGGGGAAGGCAGGCCCAATCGATCGACCCGTGCCGGGAAACGAGCGCCCCTGTCGTCTCGTTCCCGATGAGACCGTAGTCGTTGAGCGAGGGCCAGGGCTCGCCTGCTTCCACGGAGGCGGAAAGGGCGTCCGATTCCGTTCGGTCCGCCGCTCGCGGTCGCTCCGACGGCATCGGGCCCCCGCCCATCGTCACCTCCCCGCGGAACGGCTCCGGAGGAATCCGTAACTAGTCGGCTGCGCCTCGATTGCCATTCCGATGACCTCGCCGCGGCACCGATATCATGACGCGCGGACGTACCATAGTCGTTTCCGTGGGGAGAGGCGTGCCCTCGTGGGGCCAACACCCATTCCCGGGACTCTCGGGAAGGGGCCGGGAATCGTTGCATTCGCCAGCGATCTCGACCGGACCTTGATTCGCCCCGGGGGCCGGGTGACCCGCCGAGGAAGGGACGCCCTTCGAGAAGCGCAGGCCATGGGCCTTCGGACGCTCCTCGTCTCCGGCCGCGAGTACCGACAAGCTCCGGGCGTTCGCGCGGTCGTTCGGTCACGTCGATGGGATCGTCGCGGAGAACGGCGCGGTCGTCGAGGCCCCGCTCGGATCGTCGCTCCGCATGGTAGGGCGTGGCATCGGCACCCAGGTCCGCCGGCGTCTCGACGCCTGGCCCAGGATCCACGCGCGGTACGGTGAGGTCATCGTTTCGGTGCCCCTCCGTGAGCGGCCTGCGCTGGTCAAAGCCCTCCGGGGTCAGCGAGTGCGCTTTCTCGCCAACGTCGACCGGGTCATGGCCCTCCCGCCCGCCGTCGACAAAGGGTCGGGCACCCGAACGGCTCTGCGGCAGCTGCGGGTGGCGCACGGTGGCTATGCCGCGCTGGGGGACGCCGAGAACGACCTCGATCTCCTGCACGGAGCCGTGCTCGCTGCCGCCGTCGGCAACGCCGAGCCGCGCGTCCGGGCCGCGGCGGAGTACGTCTGCCGAGGCAGGTTTGACGTCGGGGCGCTCGAGTTCGTCCGAGGGCCTCTCGCGGCCGCGATGCTCGCCGGCCGAGGCTAGCGGCGGGTGCCGCGAACCATCTCCAGAACCTCGGCGAGCCGTTTGTTCACTTCGGCCGTGATCGCGTCGCGGTCCTCGGGCCGACGGATCATCAGCGTGAGGGTCAATTCGGTGGACTGGGCCGAGCGCGCTTTGGTCGTCAGCACCGGGGGAACCGCCGGTCGAGCCGGGTGCGGAGCTTCGCGAGCGATTTGCGCAGGTCGCTCTCGAACGCCGCGAGGTCGGCGTGTCCGCCGATCGTGATGGGGATGACGACCTCCTTCCACGCGTGCGGGGAGGTGTTCACGACCACGTCCCGGATCATCGCGACGTTCGGCACCGAGACGATCTGGTCGTTGTCGGAGAGCAGGACCGTCGTCATCGCGTTGATCTCGATGACCTTCCCCGAGAACCCCAGGACCTGGATCGTGTCGCCGACCTTGAACGGCGTGTAGATGTCGGAGAAGTACTTCGCACCGTAATTGCCGAGCGGCTCTCTCAGGGCGACGAGGATACCCCCGCCGAGCAGAGCGATCAGTACGAGGACGATGTCCGCGTTCAGGCCCAGCGCCTGGAGGGCGAGCGTGGCACCGACCAGGCCGACGATCGCCGCGGAGAGGCGTCGGCCCGCCGCGGCCATCTGGGGGCTGCTCTGGCGCAGGAGGCGGCCGACCAGCAGGCTGACGAGCCAGGCGAGGACGACCGTGAGGGTGATGATGACCGCGGCCGGCGCGTACGGTCCGACCCAGTCCCACAGCGCCCCCAGCAGCGTCATTCACGCCTCCGTGAGCTCGACCAGCATCGCCCGTTCCGCGATCGCGGCGGCCGCCAGCGAGCACTTCCGAGCGGTCGTGCGTCCGTTGCGAACCAACCGATCGCGCAGCCGTCCGGAGCGGTCGTCCAATAATAGCCTCATCTTCCGGACGAGCCCGCCGGGACGATCGGGGTCGAACAGGAGGCCGTTCGTCCCGTCGCGGACCAGCTCGGCGATCCCGGAGCGCTTCGTTACGATCGTCGGCTTGCCGTGCAGCCAGCTCTCGACAGCGACGAGGCCGAACCCCTCCCGAACGGACGGGAGGATGGTGAAACGGCACCGCTCGTAGAGACAATCGAGGTCGGCCTGCGAAACGTGGCCGGTGAAGACGACCCGACCCTCGAGGTTCGCGCTTTTCACCACGTCCTCCAGGTGGGTTCTCCAGACGGACGATTTCGAGAGGCCGAGGCCGGCCCGCGAGCCCGAGAAGCTGCCGTTCCCGACAAGCACCAACTTGAGCGCGGGGTAGCGGTCGGCGAGCTTGGCCATCGCGGCGATCGCAAGGTCCTGTCCCTTGATCGGGTCCATCCGACCGACCACGAGCGCCACCTCGTCCTCCGCCGCCAGTCCCAATCGGCGGCCGACGGCTGCGACCGCCCGGCGACCCGGCCGGGAGTATTCGTCCGGGTCGACGTAGGGGTACTGGCGGACCACCTTGCCCTTCGGTTCGAGCCGGGCGAGCGATGCCGCATACTGGGCCGCGCTCACGACGATCATGTCGTAGCTGTCCAGGTACGAACGCCACACCGACCGCCACGATCCGGGGAGCGTGGCCGCGTCGAACGGAATATGCCAACGGAAGATCTTCGGTTTCAGCGTCCCGAGCATTTGCCCGACGGGCATCTGCTGGAAATCGTGGATGTAGAACGCGTCGAAGTCGTGGGTGTCGTCCAGCTTTCGTATCAGCTCGGCGGTGCGCCGGTTGTAGTACGCGTATTCGGAGAATGCGTCGCTCCAGAACAGGTCGTCCTCGGGGTCGGAGGCATCGACCTCGTGGATTCGGCCCCAGATCGCCTCCTTCACCGCCCCGTACCCGGCCATCCGCCGGCTTTCGAGCGCGACATGGTGCAGGGTCATGCCGTCGAGACGGACGGTGCGTGGAGCGCGGGGATTCAGCGCGACCCAGTGTGCCTCGCTGAGGACTTTCGTGCGGAGGAGCCGTCGGACCAGCGGGTAGACCATCCGAGTGACCCCGCCGGGAGAGTACCGGTAATCGATCCCCTCCCGGAGCTCCGCGAGGTCGGCGGGGTCGGGCGTCACGTCGGAACGCAGGACTCCCTCGGGCGGGTCGAGGAACTGGACGAGCGGCGTCTGCGTGTTGATGCAGATGGACAAAGAAGTCACGGGCGGGCCCCCCGGTGGGCTGTTCACCTGAGGTCGGCTCAGGGGATATGGACTTAGGGGTAGAGGGTCGGGGGGGGTGGTTCCCCCTGCCTCCGCGACCGCCGATCCCACCGCGGACGGTTCGACAATCGTGGTAGTTGGGGGGGGGGTCTCGTCCGGCGTTCGCCGAAGATTTTCACGGCGAGAGGGCACTTCTGCGAAACCGTGGACAAGGGTTCAAGTAGGATGGCGGCAAGGTTTCAGCAACCTGCCTGCGAAAGGCCCCGGGGTCTCCGGGGTTCTATGGGCGGAGCTATTGAACAGGAGGTGAGAGACAATGGAAACAACTACAGAGCGCACGATGGGACATCTCTTCGGCTTGGTCGGCGGACTCCTCATCCTCGTCGGCGGTTTGGTCGCTGTGATCTTCGGATTCGCCGACCTGGCCCTCGGTCGGGCGTTGGGGGCGGCCGGCGCCCTTGGCGAGGCGGTCGTCCTGTTCGTGGTCGGAGCCCTCGTCCTCCTGTTCGCCCACTTGGGTGAGCACGGATGGAAGGAGCGCCCGGTGGCCAGCGGAGTGATGCTGGTCGTCCTCGCGGTCATCGGCTGGGCCGTGCTGGGCATGGGCGGCAACCTGCTCGCGTTCGTCGGTGGCATTCTCGCCCTCCTGGCGGGAGTGCTGTACCTGATCGAACCGGCGCAGCACGCGGTGACTCGGATCGCCTCGACCGCGTGAGCGGAACCCCGTCGGGCGGCAACCGTCGCCCGCGGGCTCTCCGGTCCGTAACCCCTTCTCCCTTGTTTCTCCCCGATCGTTCACCCTAGCCTGCGTCACGTTAGGAAAACGGGGGGCAAAGCCACTCCGCCTCTCGGGACCACCGAACGCGCTGTCGGACTCTTGGGCGTACCCTGCGTGAAAGTAGGGTCAACGCCAACGGGACACCTCTCACCAAGTGCTCGAAGACGCGTCCTTTTTTGGAGCCGCTACTCTCGAAGAAGCCTCTCCGTGTCCCGAATCTGGCCCAGGTAGACCGCTCTGTCTTCGCGGTCGATCGACAGGGTCGCGAGCTGCTGCCGAGCCCCTTGGAGATACTCTCTCGCCGTCTTCGGGTCGCGTGCCACGGCGTGGGCGCGGGCGATCGCTTCGTACGCGGTGCACAGAACCTCGGACAAATCGTGCTTCTCGCACATCGCGAGGCAACATCTCGCGAATCGGAGGGAAAGATCGGGTTGGTGGAGCGCTGCGTAGGCTCGGGAGATCTGCCAATCCGCGACCGCCTGGTTTTCGGGGGTCCCAACGAGTCCCCAGTGGTATCGCGAGGCGTGAACCAAACTTAGGAGCCGTTCCTCTTCTTGGTCGTTCGGGGTTTTTTTCCCCAGGTACTCCCATGCGTCATTGAAGCAACGCGCTGCGATTTTTTGGTGAAATTCTCGTTCGACTTTGGAGAGCGCCACGGCCCTCGCAACTGCAAGAAGGTTCGAAAGGGTTACTCTCAAAGTGGCCGTTGCCAATGCCCAGCGTTCACGTCCGCCTCGGGCGCGATCGAAGCAATCATCCAGAATTCTTCGAGATTCTGGAAGTGCTCCCAGTAATGTGTTCAACCCTTCTTGAACACACAAACCAAGTCGTGAGACTCCCTAAGTCGCCAGTCCGGCCCTCCAAGATCGTTGGACCGTACGGGGAAGTTGCATTCTCACGGATTTGGATGAGGACCCTACATGTGAAGGGGGCCTGCCCCCCATAGCCAAACCCTCAGATAGAGAAGGGTCGCCGACAGAGAGACGGCAGGTCTAGTCCGGTATCGGGCCCCTTTCGGAGCCTAGTTAGAAGGGTTCGAGCAGGGAGGACAGGCGGAGGCGCTCCCTCCCCGTGCCCTGAACTCGTTCAATGATTCAAAATACATTTAGGCCACGTGGACCACCGCGCAGCTTCGACGAGATCGAAGCGCGGGTACGGCGACCCAGGACCCACCGGTTCATTCGGGTCACCAGGTTCAATTCAGCGCGACCGGGTGCTCGCTCAGGCCAAAGCGCTCGAGGGTGCTGCGGAGGAGAAGTCGACGCCGGAGACCTTGACGACGGCCTGCCACGCGGCTTCCTGGTTGGCGCGATCGTGAAAGTGCGGGTGGCGCATCGCCTCGATTGGGCCTGTGAGCTTCTTGGGGGCCGAGGCGAAGAATTGGCCCGAGACGTCGGTTCCGAACTCCGATGCCTGGAGGTAGCGACGAGCCGCGGTCTCGGGCGTATGAGACATGCCGGGGATGTGCTTTGACAGCGGGATCAACAGCCACTTTGTGGCCCCCCCAGCGTTCCGCACCGCCTGGGTGTCGGGCGCGGCACCGGGCGAGACGGCGTATACAGCCATGCCGGAGGGTAGGCGACGCGCCAGGGCAGCGGCCCACCAAGCGACGATGAGCTTCGCGTCGGCGAACGCCAGGGTGGGCCGGTACTTCACGTTCGGCCCACCGCGCAACAGGGCTTCCACGGCGGCAATTCGGTCACCCTGGTGATGAGTGGCCGCGAGGGCCGCCACGTCGGTGTAGCTGAACATAGGCACGTCCCCTCGGGCAGCTTCCGAGCCAGCGATAACAATCCGCGCGCCGGGGCTAAGCTGGTTGGCGCGGAGCAACCCCACAGTCAGTTGATGATGGCCGATCAGTGGGGCCTGAGCCGCCTCAATTCCCTTCACGGTGACCACACGCACCTTGCCGCCGAGCATCCCCGCATTCAGCAGAAGAAAATCGATCGATCGACCTAGCTTGACCAGCTCAGCTAGAGCGGACTGAACGCTTGTCGGCGAACCCAGATCCAGCTCCAGCGGCGTGAAGACCTGTTTGTTTGTTTCAGCTGCGAGCTGAGAGGCCGTTTCCTGGACCCGGGCCAGGGTGCGGCCCGTGACGATGACCTGGCGGCAGCCCCCGGCGGCGAGCATACTGGCTGCCGCATAACCGAGCCCGGAGGTGGTGCCGGTAACGAGAGCGATCGAATGTATCATGCAAGCCTTTTTCATCGTCAGGAAGTATTTCGCCTTTATGGACCGTAACGTCTCGAAAATGGTGAAGGGCTCCTATGACCAACTCGGACAAGGACCCCGGAGAAGACGGGGTCGTCCCAGGAGCGAGGCCAGCCGAGCGGCGATTCTCTCGGCCGCCCTGTTCCTGGTGGGGGAGATGGGATACGGAAAGGTGACTCTGGAAAGGATTGCCAGCCATGCCCGGGTCGGTAAGCAGACGATCTACCGATGGTGGGACTCGCGGGCGAGCCTCATGTCAGAGGTCGTTCGAGAACTGGCTCTCGAGAAGGTCCAAGACCGGGACCTGGGTTCCCTTCGGCGCGATCTTGAGCATTTCATAGGAGCGGGGTTCGACTTTCCGCTCGACGTCCCTCAGGTGCCAGCGCTCCTTCAGGGCCTCATGGCCGAGGCCCAGTTCGACCCTGATTTTCACAGCCGGCTTCTTCGCGAGCTGCTCGAACCTCGTAGGGCAGCCCTGCGCGCAGTGTTAGAACGTGCGCGTTCACGAGGGGACTTGCGGCGGACCGTTGACATAGAGCTTGTAATCGACATCGTCCACGGGGTCCTTTGGTACAACCTTCTCGCCACCCGCCGTCCCCTAACTCGGCGAGTGGCTCGAAACCTTGCCGAGTTGATTGCCCGAGCGTCAACATGACATTCGTTCTCTCCTATCTTCGCCGGGCAATCACCCTAGGCCTGCAGAACAGCCCACTCGTCCAAGCGAGACGCCTGCCCATGCCCGTCGTGGAGGTCCCACGAGCCAACCCACGTTCCTTTGGCTCTAGGTGCGGCCCGCGTAACCTGACGAGGTCCGGGAGTGCCGTTTGAGAAGGCACACGATTTGCAACCGCCGACTCGGGCTCGGTCACCTCCGTACGAAAGGTGCCGGTTACAAGCCGATCCTGGCCGCGATGGCCTCACGTCGCCCCCGACGAAGCAGTCATCCCTCTGAGGCCATGACCGGTGGAAGCGGGATTCTTGTACGCGAATACACTGATCGAAGGAATTCTAGTTTTCGCGGTGGTGGCGGTACTCCAGCTACCAGGCAAGTCGAACTTTGGCGTCATCACCCTCGCGACGCGACACCCGTATCGGGACGTCTTCATCGGGTCGTCCGTCGGCCTCGGGGCAGCGACCGTAGTGTCGGTTACCATCGGATATGGTGCCGAGACCGTTCTGGGCCCCTACCTCCTGTGGGTGAAGGTAGTCGGGGGGGTGGTCCTGGTCGCGTTCGGCATTCGTGAGATTCTAAAGGTTCCCGCGCCGGTTCATGAGCCGGGCGAGGGAACTTCAGCGGTAGCACGCACCGGACGACAGGTTCGGACCGTCGCCCTCGGGCTCGCATTCTTGCTCGAGATGGGGGACAATACCCAGATTCTCTCCATCCTGTTCGTGGCCTCGACGGGTAATGTCGTGCTTGTCTTCGTAGCGGCGACGGCGGCCCTAGTCATGATCACGGCGGTCTCATCGAGGGGGGCAGGATACCTTCACGAACATGTTCCGGAGGAGCGGCTCCGAGTGGTCCTGGGCGGGCTGCTCATCACCGTGGGTCTGCTTACGATTCTGTTCACGGCCCTCCCCTCCCTTCTTCCGTTCGTCGGTTGAGGGGTGATTCGAACCTCCCGCGGACCGGAGTTTTTGGAGCGCGCGGGGCCTCGTGGAGACCCACGCTGTGTGTCGTCCCGAAACCCACGAGTTTTGAACGGACGCACATAGTGGACTCGGCGGGTCGTCAACAGAACCCAATGAGAACGCTTAGGACCAAGAGTGTGTCCGGTTTGGTGGCGCCTTCGCACCCGAGCGTTCTGTGTGCAGACGTCTCACGTCCCTAGGATTCCGGTGATTCGGAGCACGTCATTGGCTGAAAGAACGGATGGATCGTCGATGCCTCTTTGGCGACGTTGGCTGGTTCCCCCGACGGAGTCTCCGCGGCATGCAATCCGGGCGCTCGTCGTCGGGTTCCTCTCGGAGGCGCTAACAGAAGTCTACCAGTTCGTAACCAAGGTCGGACCCCTACGCTCGTCGACCGTAGGGTACCTACCTCAGCCTCTCGACCACGATCTTCGGATTCTACTTCCTCTGGCGCGGGCTCCACGAATGGAACTCCTTGGGCCCACCGAGCCCTGCCCGCCCAGCCCTACGCTCGATTGGGGAGTCGCTGGCAATCCTTGTCGGTGGGGTCGCGGCCGCAGCAGCCTGGAACGTCTCTCTTGGCAGTGTGGGCTTCGGGGACTCGCCGGCGCCGCTCGCCTGGGTAGTCGGCGGTGTCATGGTACTTGCTGTGGGGTCGTTCTTCCTATCCCTCGCACGGCGGGCTGCCCCACTCCAGCGAACGTTCGGCCGCATCCTCGGGTGGGCGGCGTTCGCATGGTCGCTCGGGGTTGCGACCGTCTCAGGCCTCGTTCTTGGCCAAGGCATCGTCGGGGTGTTCATCGATTTCTTCACCAGCTGGCCCGCGTTGATCCTCTCGCTTGCGCCCTTCGTCTTTACGATCTCTCCGCTCTGCGTCGCTTTCGCCCTTACCACGGCGGCCTACCTCGACGCATATGCCCGAGCCTAAGCTTCAGCCACCACGGATGCTCGAGAAGAATCGCCGTCTTAGGCACGACCTTCCGACCGCACGGACGACGGATCGTGCCAGCCACTCTGGTTCTCAAGAATGAGGACGGGCCAGATACGTAGCAGCTGCGGGGACCTGTGGCCCTCCGGGTCGTTTCCTGCTGCGGGGTTTTTCCTCGGCAGAGCGCGCTACTCTAAACACTCAATCCAAGTTGCCCGTGGATTGGCCTTGGACCCTCGGGCCAACTCTTTTGGCCCAGGATTTGCGTACCCGATGGATGTTCTGCACCCGTTGCGGTAAACCCGTTCCCGACGCGGCGCAGTTCTGCCCCGGCTGTGGGATGCAAGTGGAATCCGGCCCAGGTGCGCCGGCGCCAATCCCGGGCAGCGTGCCCTCCTATCAGTTTGCGATAAGCGCCCCACCGTCGCGGCTAGCGACCATCAACCAGCTCGTGATGCTCCACTCCAATGTCAGATCGGCCCTGAGCTTTGGGTCCGAGGGTCCCTCCAAGATGCCCACGACCGGGTACGGGGAGTGGCGGGCCTTTCGGTTCCAGGATTCATCCGGGCAGTTTGTGGGAGAAGCGACGTCCGAGCCGACGTATCCGGCGAGGTACACCCTGATGGATGAGAACCAGTCGCTGGTCCTTGTCCTCGACTCGGTAGGAGCTGGGGGACTCATGCTGGGTCGGAACAAGGACCCCTACCTGATCCACGAGGCCAGCGGCGCGGTGCTTGCCTTCTTGCAAATGGAACCCAGGTCTTGGGGGCGCGAACGCGGTGTCACCGACGATTCATGGGGGCGCCACTATGGGGTCACCATCGGCGGCCGGGAGGCCATGCTCCTTGCCTCCAACCCCTCCAACTCTCTTGCTCAGCTCATCGAGTTCGGCAGCGGAACCGTTCTTGCGTCGGCTGACACCAAGCACGGATTCACGACGGCGAAGACCCAGATCGACATCTCCGAGAGGACGAAGGTGGATCACCGAATCGCGCTAGGTGCATTCCTCATGTTGGACTATACGATGGAGGGATATCGTTAGCTCGAGCGGCACCTCTCCACCCTCTATCTCGCCCAGGGACCCCCGGCCGAACAAGCTCATCAACAGGGCCCGGGACCGGGCAGCTAGTCCTCTCTCGGTCAAACCAACTTTCCCTGACGTGAAACCGGGCTCCGGATAGCCGGGAGGGCACCTTTTCCCTCTCGGAGCGCGCGCTACTCTAAACACTCGACTCTCCTTGGACAGAGCGATAGTCCCGCCCGAGGGAGGTCGGTTCGAGGGTGGCGGGAGTCTCGCGGGGGGGAGCGAGACTCCCGTGGGAATCCTCTACAGTCCGAGTCCGAATCCCCCCGAGGCGCCCCCCTGGAGAGCACCCTGAATAGAGTTGACGACGCGAGAAAGGCCGGTCGAAGTGGCTATCGCCGAAAGGGCGCCGGTCACTCCGGGCACGCCAGCGTATGCGGCGGCAGCGATGGCGACGGCGCCGAGGCCGACAGCCGCCAGGGCCTTCACTGCGAAGCCGATGGCGGTTCCTGCCGCCGCGGTGGTCGCCGCCGCCGTGGTTGGCGCGGCTGCTCCGATTCCCGCAGACGCTTGAGCGGTGCCGGTAGCTCCCAACGAGGCAGAGGGCGCCGTCGGCCCGCCGACGGTCGATCCTGCCTGGGCCGTCGATCCCGCTGTGGCTCCCGCTGAGCTCAGTCGCCGGCGATCCCGCTCCGGCCGGGGCCGTACCCGATGCGCTACCCGTGCCGGTTAGACCGGCGCTCGGAGGAGGCGGGCTGGGAGCCGCGCTCGATCCCATCGCGCTGGCTCCCACTGATCCGTTCGTCACTGTCCCACTCGTCGCTGCCGTTCCGCTGAGGGCTCCGTTGGTTGCCGCTTCCATGGCCTACCGTCCTGAATCTTGCCGCGGTGGTAGTTGTATTCCGGTCCAGCCGGCCGATGCGAATGTTGGACACTTCGCATCCCTTCGGGGTGGGCGATCGATTACAGGCGACGGTGCTCTACGAGGTCACTCGTCTCAGTTCGTTAGGCAAGCCGACTCAGGGCGAGTACCCATCACCCGGCAACCCGCCGGTGAGTTCAATCTTCATTGTGCCCACGAGGGGGCACGGCTGGAGTGGAGTCAGGGTACCGCGTCGACTTCGCTCGCAAGCCGTGTCTCCGCGAAAGGTGTGAGAACCGAAGGGAGGAAATCTCAGAACACGATGCGGAGCTGTGAGCCCCGACTTTGTGACTGCTGTGGAACCCGAGCGCACTTCGGGCTCTGAGGGGGCGCACCCTGTCCGGGTCACACCAGCCGCCGAGCCTCGACCGCCCCCCCGTTCGGGTCGTCTCGGTCGTGTGGTCTTACTCGACGGCGTTCTGGTCGTTTCAATAGGGTTCTTGATCAACGCCGCCAGTAGTTACTGGGAAGCCACGAGCCTTCAGCCTTTCAACCCGAACTTCAATTTCAAGCTGTACGAGCAGGAGCTCGCCGCTTCCTACTTCGTGATCGGTGTAGGCGTCCTGATAGTGGCCATCGGCTGGGTGCTGAGCCAGCGTGGTTCGTCCGCGTCGGGTGCAACGCTCGGCTACCGCCGGGCCACCCGGGAGCTGGTGGGAATGATCCTAGTGCTGACGGGCGCGAGCCTTGTTGCCGGATGGACCGTCTTCCTAGGCGCTGTCGAATGGGCCTCAGTCTCCGGGGTAAATCTTCACTTGCCGGACTGGTTCATTGCCCTTGATGGGCTCTTCGTTGGCCTGGGCCTCCTTCTGTGGGGCGCGGGTTGGTTCGGCTATCGGTGGTCGTAGAGAGACGTTCGGCTTCTCTCGCGCCTCTCGTCAGGCCCGTCAATCCCTAAGACACGCCGCGCATCGTTAGCTTCGGTAGTAAGGTCGTTCAATCTCTGTTGAGCGTATCGCCTCGTCCACCGAACAATTCTCTTGTTGAGGGGATTCGTGCGCCCATCATGCGGGCTAAAACCCCACGAAGAGAAGCGGAATGCTCCGATCGAGCGTGGACCCGATCGGAGCGACGTTCAAGGGCAGTGGTGAGCGTAGGTCAGAGCGCGGTGATCCTGGGGGTCGTTGGGATCATTCTCGGCGGGACAGCTCTAGGAGTTACCTTGACCAGGGCGGGGCCAATCGGTCCCATCGGCCCGATCGGTGTCCAAGGACCCCACGGCAACGGGACTGTCGTCGCGACACATTCCCATGAGAGTGGCTTTCCCCGGGCCTCCGCAACGTGCACGCTCTGGGCCTACGCAAACATCTCCATCAACGTGACCGGGCCGGGAGTTGTCGCGATTCAAGGCGAAGCCCAGATCCTCATCAATCATACCGTGGAGACCGAGGACATTGCCTACGTCTACATCCAGAACGGTTCTAGCCCATGCTCCGGAGCCAACACGGTCTTGACGATTCCGAGCAATCTTCCCTCTACCATCCTCCTCGAGACCGTCCCCGTGCAGGGCGTGTTCACTGTCTCCGGATACGGAGAGGATACATTCACAGTCATGGACATGGCGGCGAGCGGTGCGGACATTGCCTTCAGCTACATTTCGCTGGTAGCTGTCTACTACCCCGGTAGGAGCGAGCGGCAAAACTGGCTGTGAAGTGTGGGTCACCGTGGGACAAGTGACCGAAGCTATGCCTCGATTGGCCGCTCGCATTCAGCGGAGTTCGCTGAACGGTGCTCACACCGACTGGGGCGGAACTTTACGTTGGCTTTGGCAAGCCAGCCGCGGGGGATCCGTCGAAGACAAGATACGCGGTGATGGCGACCGTCGCGACGGTGGCGACCGTGACGAGGGGAGCAAACGCTCGGGCGAAGATCATGAGCGTCGCCCCCACCCCCGCCCCCGAGAAAAGCGCGAGAACGCCCAGCCCAGCTCTGCGCTGGAAGGGTCCGGAGATTCCGAGGGCCGGCAGGTCCACCATAAAGCCGGTTAGTGCCGTCGTGATTACCGTCGTCGTGAGTCCAGGGACGGCAAGGTGACGCGCCGCGGCATTTTGCAATCCCATTCCTACCGCGCTCAGTCCAATGATTATGTAGATCAGTCCTCCAGTACCCGGCTCTCCGCCCGTCGCGAGCCAGGCCGTGGCAAGGGCAGCCATACACGCGAGCGCGAGCGCCAAGACCGACGTTACGCGGCGGGGCCACGTTCCCGGTGGGGCGGGGTCGGGTGAGAAGCCGACCGGCCAGAACTGCTCCGACGCAAAAACCGAGCAGGGCGACCACCGAATGCAGCGCCGTGAGCAGGTGTCGATCCCCCACTGCGAGGGCCAAGAAAACAACGTTTCCCGTCATATTCGCGGTAAAAATTTGGCCGAGTCCCAGGTAGCTAACTGCGTCCACCGCTCCGGCGGCAAACGTCAGGCCGATCAGGAGGGCGTCTCGGGTGCGCTCCGCGCGGGAATCCGCGGTCGGCGAATCTAGCGACTCGAGGGATTCGTGCAGGCTCCGTTCACACCCTTGCGAGGGTAGGCCACTCGACCTTCATCAGCCTCGCGACGGACCTCCCTTATGCATTCGCCATGGGTATTCCGCAACGAGCCGCGTCCCTCCGACTGGTCTGGGAGCGGGCGACCCAACCTCTCCGAGATCCTCTCGACACAAGCTTACGAACGCCCTCGAGGAGCGCGGCCAAAGCCCTCTAGCTGTGGAGCGAGCGGCTGGACGCCCATCACAAACACCGGGGGGGTTGGTCCCTGTCCAACTTTCGCCTTGAACGACACCAGGACCGAAAGCGATGCGCCGTTGACCTTCACCTTGGTCGGCGAGCCCGAGGAACTGTAACCACTTTCCGGACCGATCTTGTAGCTGTACGTCCCGTTCGGCAAGTCGAAAGTAATCGGGTCGCCAGTCCCGTTGGTCGGCGCGTTCCCCTTGATCGTTACCGACCAGGTCCCGGTCGAGAGCCCGGTCTCGGTGAACGTCACCACGTAGGGGTACAGGTATCTCAGCGAAACGGTCGTGCTCCGCATGACGTCCAGGTTGCCCGACAGGGGAATCGACGTCTTCCCCTCCTTAGCCGTGATCGTTTGCCCGCTCATCGGCGGCACCTGGTAAGGGTACGAGCCGGGGGTCAGGTTGAGGTATCGGTCGGTCGCCTTCGTCGAACACGACTCCCAACCCCCGACCTCCACGCACCAAGGTTGGCCCTTCGGCAACCCCTTCTCACCGAACGTCAAGGTGACGGTCGCCTTCTTCAGAAACGAGACCGAGCCCGAGATGTTGGCGCCATCGACGTGGATCGTCGATGTGGGGAGCACCCCCGAGACTTGGTAACCGGCCGGCCCGATGTACAGATACGGGTAGCTCCCGTTGGGCTCGGAGAACATGATGGACGGCGAAGACGAACGTAGGTCCGAACCGCCCAGGACGACGGTCCATCCCTTCGCGAGGGACTTTGCCGGGAGGCCGGTCTCCGTAAACGTCAGCCCGTAGGTCACGAGGTTGAACGTTACCGGCGCCGATACCGGAGCACCGTTCACGATGATCGATCCCGGAGCGGCCTCGTAATTTGTGTTCGTCGAACCGGCCAAGTAGGTGTAGCTACCGTTCGTCTCGTTGAACTCGAGGCTCATCGATGCGGTGCTGAGCGTCGCGCCGTTCACCGTCACCGACCATGCAGTCCCGACAGGGAGACCGGCTTCGCGGAAGATGACCGGCTCGCTGACCACCTTGCCCGACCCGAGCCCGATCTGACCGTTGACCAGGGAGGTACCGCGTGCTGGGACCTGTGCCGTTGTCCGGGGCGACCCGCACCTCGACCGTCGGGTGGCTCGAGGAGTTGAGCCCGGACCAGTTCAGGTACGGTGAACGTCACGACGGAATCGGCGGGGAACGACAGGTTGGTGGCGTTGAGTGTGTCGTTTTGGGTGCCGACCAGCTGGCCGAAGGAAATGTTCACGTTTCCGGACGCGCTTCCCACATGCAGCGTCGTCCCCCCGACCCTAGCCCGAGAGTGAAATCGTGCTGGCCGGCCGAGGAGAAGTTGAGGTCGTAGCCCCGGACCGTCGGCATTCCCGACACGTTGGTCGCGAGAAGCACTTCGACAGGAGAGGCGCCTGAGGAAGGGTCGGTGACCGAGTAGTGACGGCCCGATAGGTTCTCCAAGGCAAACACCTGCGTCGTGCCGACCAGACTGGCCTCCTCGATCCCCGTGCTGTTCGCGATTCCCTGGACGAACGTCTGCGAGTCACCGAGACTTCCGCCGTCGGAGAACGAGTCGTTCCCGCCGCCCGCGAGGCTGACCGTGAGGGGGGCGAGACCACCGACGAGATAGTAACCACCTCCCTGGGTGTCGTATTCGTTGCTGTTACCCTGAGTCCAGGTTGTGAACCAGCTCGGTTGCAGGCTCGCGATCTTCTCGGAGGTATAGGCCTCGAAATAGTACCAGAAGTTTTCGAGGGAGAACGTTTCGGCGGCGGGGTCGTACAGCGCGGTCTCGGTCGTTAGCGGCCCGTTCGGGTCGGACACATCTAAGTCGACGCTCCCGTTCGGCAGCGTCTCCTCACCGTAGACGACGACAGCGTGGCCGACGGCTCCCGCTTTCGTCGAGTTCGTCAGAAACATCACCTCCGGCTGCCCCGCGGATAGGTTGGCCAGGATCCGCGCGTAACCCGTCGCAAAGTCGGACGGGGCAAATCCGGTTCCCGCCCCGCCACCGCCCATAGTCTGATGGATCATGATGGCGAGCGTGGTCCCATTCAAGCCAGGTCCGGGATAGTGTGGAAGACCCGGGGGCTCAGCAAGTTCCTCGGTGTCCCAGACCGGGGCGGGCAAGTACGGCGTGTCCGCGAGGTCTTCCACATCGTGTTCCCAGTAGAGGACCATCGTGCTGGAGAACCCGTAGCAGTTGCCGATGGCCGACCAGGCGCTACCGTAGTTGTGGAACGCATAGCTGTCGAAAAGGGGCTGCCAATCGTCCACCATGAGCGTCCCCACAGGGAACGTAAGGTTCTCTTCGGCTCCGGACCCGTACGAGTCCTCCGCGTAGAGGAAGATTAGGTAGTTCGCTGAAATCGGGAACGTGAACGTTACGTTGATGGGACCGTCGGGGGTCAACTCGTCCTGTGCGACGGGGGGTCCATAACCACTGTCGTACTCATCCAGTGTGAGATAGTAGGGCCAGGTCCCGCCCGACGGGACCACCGTGAACGTAGCGTTCCCTCCGGCTTGGACTTCCGGTCGGTCTGAGACTTCGGTGTCGGAGACGAGCGTTGCGGTGAAGGGGGCTACGCTCTCCGACCAAGAGCAGAGCAGCCACGTGTCGTTCAGCCATCCCGACGAACTGGACGTACCGCCTCCGAAGAGGACGACGCAGCCGATCTGGGGGTCGTAGGCCATAGCCGACGCAGCTCGGGCGACCGGCCCGTAGCTGTCGACCTTGTACCAGCCGGGGAGCGACGAGTAGTTCCAAGTGGTTCCGTAGACGGCGCTGAAGTTGGAGGCGTTTACCCCGCCAAAGGCAGTCGCCACTCCGCTCACGTTGTCGTAAGCAATCGATTCGTCAAACCGCGCCCCGAGGGGGGTCGACGGGGAGAGTTCAACCCATGAGCCGTGCATGAATCCCCATGCGTCGGGGCCGCTCCCGTAACCCGTGAGGAGGATCGCGTAGCCCGCGGCTTGATCGAACACGAATCCGGCGTAGGCGCGAGCGGACGGGGAGCGCGCAGGATGCAACTCGGTCCATGATCCGGCCGAGAACGTCCAAGTATCCCCAAAGAACGTCGGCGCATCGATCCCACCGAACAGGACGGAATAGTTGTCGAGCGGATCGAACGTCAGGGCCGCGCCCGTCCGGGGGCTGGGACCGGTTCGGTCCGGTAGCTTGGTCCACCCGGCGATATCGAATTTGAATGTCGCCGGCTGCGGCGGGGGGTTGATCGTCTCTCCCTGGTAGGTCACCGAGAGCGTCCAGGTGTCGCCCAGGGTCTGGTTCACCCCTCCGTACTGCCCCCCGAAGAGCAGCACGTATCCGTCCGCGGCGTCGTACGTCATCGCGGCGTAGTAGCGGGGGGACGGTGCGCGGACGTAGCTCGAGATGTTGACCCAGAGGATGCTTGCGGTGGGAGACCCGTCGGGAAGCGGGACCGTCGATGGCACGCCCACATAGGTGTAGTTCGTGGCCCCCCACGGCGCAAGCCCCCCGAACAGGACCTCCACCCCTCCAACCGGCGATTCGGTGGCGATCCCCGGATTGTACGCCATGGACGGGCCGATCAGGTGGGGAGGGCTTGAGGAAGGCGAGATCGAGGCGTAGATTGTCGTGTCGAACCATTCTGTGATATAAGGTCCGCCGAGCGCGGGGTGCGGCCCCGTGCACTCTCCCTTCGCGAGGCACGGTTTGACCGTCGGGTCGGCCGCGGAGGGTATGGCGATCGGCTGATTCGGGGCCGCTACCGCGCCCGATGGGCCAGTTGCGGAGTGGGAGGAGGTCGTAGAACCGTCCTCAAGAGGAGCGCTGGCCGGCGTGAGGAGCATAAGCCACACCACGAAGGCGACGGCTGCAACGACAGTGATATGGCGCCCGGGAGAACCCAACCAACGGCGGATCGGTCGGGGTCGAGGGTAGCTCGCGTTGGAGGACGCATCTGGTTCGTCGCGCAGAGTGGGCGGCGAACCGCTCGAGAAGGGGGGCGCCGCAGCGAGCGACCCGAACCCAGTCCCGTTCGAACGAGTTGGGCCTTGCAAGGTCCCGACCTGGGAGGTAGGGGCATCGGGGAACTGCCTCAAAGACCTTCCGGGACGATGGCGGCCGCCGATACGACCGTACGAGCCGCGAACTCCGGACGTTGTTCTTTTAGGAGAACCCGAAGGCCGTGGGGTCCCGGCCCGATCGGGGCCGCCGGGGTGCAATCGCCATTGTGCACACGCCCGCTCGTCGGGGCCAACCGCCGACAGGGCCCGGTGATTACATGGCCGAGAACGGCTATCGGAAGTTAGGGTCCCCGCGTAGAGGTCGGTCGTGTCGGGAATGCCGGTCGGCGCCGTCGAAGCGGTCCTCTCCATCCTGCGAGCGAGCCCGATGCCGATTCGTCGTCGCAAACTCTTGGCCGAACTCGAAGCCCGCGGGCATCGGATCTCCATGGCTGGCCTCAACAGGGTTCTCGAGTACTGCGCGCAGAACCACTGGGTCTCCCACGGCCCCGAGGGCGTCTCTTCTACCTCGAGGCGCGTGCCACTCTAGCCTCTCAATGGCCGTTGTGCAAGTAATCGCCCCTTTGGGGACAGTACCAAGGGTTGTGTATGGTGGTCCCCGATCGCGCCGCCTTCATCAGCGGAATCCTCGGGTGAGGCACTCAAGCAACGGTTCGGGCTGAGCATGCCGCGGGGTCTAGGGGGGCCGCTTGGAGAAGACGACCTTCACTTCGACCGAGGCCTTGTTCACCGTAACTTTCCCGGTCGATGGAGTCGCAGTGTAACCGACCACATCTCGTACGGCGTAGTCACTCTCACCTTTGGAGGTCTTGAATGCGATGGTCGCGCTCGTGGAGCTCTTGGCCTCTCCTTTGAAAGTGATCGACCACACAGCCTTCTCGGGAAGGCCGGTTTCGGTAAAGCTCACCTTCCGACCCCGACGGAGGAGACCCAGCAGGATCGCCGCGATCAGTAGCGCGACAAGGGCCCCTACCACGGGATACACGTACGTCGGCGGCGTCGTGGTCGAGCCTGATGCGCCGCTGACTGTTACCGTGGAGTTGGCCTTCGCACTCGCGGGAACGGTCGAGCTGTCCGTCACCTCTACACAATACGTCGTAGTGGATGGCAATGCCGGGGTCGTATAAGTCTGGGTCGTGGCCAGTACGGCGCCCGAACACGAACCCCCGAGGTACCAGGCGTAGCTGAGCGCTCCGGTTCCGCCTGACGGGATGGCGGTCAGGAGCAGCTTCGCCCCCGAGTCGATTGTGGCGGCGTCGGGATTAACTGTTACTGTCAGAGGCATGAGGCTCACCGTGACCGTAGATGTGGCATTCGCCGTTGCTGGGATGGACGAGCTGTCCGTCACGACCACACAGTACGTCATGGTCGACGACAACGCCGGAGTTGTGAAGACCTGGGTAGTCGCCAGCACGGGTCCCGTACACGAGAGCCCCGAGTACCAGGCATAGGAGTCCGCGCCCGTGCCGCCCGATGGGTTCGCCTTCAGTTGTACGGTCTGTCCGTTGTCGATCGACGGCCCGCTAGGGGTGATCGTGACCGTCAGCGGCGTAGGGCTCACTGTGACCGTGGCGGTGGTCGTTGCCGTCGCCGGTTCGGAGGAGCTGTCGGTAGCGGCCACGCAGTACGTCGTGGAATTCCCCAAGGCCGGGGTGGTGTAGTTTAGGCTCGTGGCGAGGACCGTGCCCACGCAGGAGTCTCCTAGATACCACGCGTAGGCGTCCGCTCCCGTGCCACCGGATGCGTTCGCAGTCAACTCTACGGACTGCCCGATGTCGATCGAGGGGGCGCTCGGCGTGATCGTGACGGTCAGCGCCGGATTCACCGCGACGACCGCGACGTTCGAGTAGACTACCTGCGCGGTCGGGGTGCTGTTGTCCGTTGCCCAGACGCAGTAGTAGTAGGTCCCGACCGAGAGGGCCGGCGTGGTGTAGGACTGATTGGTCGCGCCGACGATCATCGTTCCATCGTCGCAAGTAGCGATCGAAGTCGTCGTGTACCACTGATAGGTGATGGGCGGAGTCCCACCGGTCGCCGGGGTGGTCGTAAGACTGATGGATTGGCCTGCGTCGATGGTGGCGCTGGACGGGCTCACCGTTCCCGGCACGAGGGGTCCGGGCTCCAGAGCGACGGCGATAGCTGCCCACGACGAACTCGTGAACGTGGCCGAGAGGGAGATCGACCCCGTGGCAGAGTCGATTTCGTCAAGCATCGCCCCGGAATCCAGGTCGGCACCGGTTGTCGCCGCCTGCGTCACGAGCGTGTCTCCGCCGCTCGCTGCAAACGTGGTGGACGCCCTGACTTCAGCTCCGAGGATCACTAGGTCCCCCGCGACGGTGGTAGTCACCGAAGCCGTGGCCGTCGTGCCGGCGGCGGCCGAGCAGACGCCGGTGCCCGCGGTCTCGAACGGCGACGCAGCGGCGCCCTCGACGTCGAGTGCGTGGATCGTGTAGTATCGAGCGGCCGGGTAGTTGACAGTGAACGTGACGGACGGTTGAGCCGTGACGTCGGCCAATCCGTAGATGGCCGTCACTCCATGCCCGCTTCCGGTGATGCAGGGGGTGGAACCAAGAAGCGCGAGATCGTTGTCGCCGCCCGACGTCACTTCTTCTACCAAGCTGGGAGCTCCGGCCGACGTGGTGAATTCCGTGACCACGACGACCAGAGCATCTCCAGCATCCACGTTCGTTATCGCACCGGTCGTGCAGGTATCGACTCCGGAGCACGCGATCGCGATGCTTCCACCCTGCGCGATGGAGGGTGAGGTTCCGACACCTGCGTCGACCATCGGGGCGACTGGACTCGACCCGTGGGCGTTGACACCGGGCAGGATGACAAGAACCCCGAGAATCATCACCGCGCACAGCAGGATTGGCGGCAGCAGTTTCACGAGGCGGATACCGTAGTTCATAGAACGAGGCGCTCGACGCTGCGCCTACCCGATTGCTATGCGTGCGACCGGGTTAAAGTCCGTTTGGTTGGAGAATCTTCGCCGAAATTGCACCGTGGGTTCGATCGCCGCTCAACCCACCCTGGCAGAATCGGGCACGGTCGCGTTGTGGTCCCTTCGGCCCGATGCGCGATCGGGTGTTCAGAGGAATTGATTCGGCTTCCTTCGAAGGCCCCTCCCGATTAAGTCGGCGGGCTGGGATTGTCTTGAAATCCGCCTCCTCCTAGCGAGAAGCATGGAGTTCGACACATTCACCGTATCGTTGCTCGAAGCCCGACCCGACGCCCCCAAGCTGGACGCGAAGGACGCCGACCGACTGCAAGACGCTCACATGGCTTATCTCGCAACGCTCCACGACATGGGTCATCTCCAAGCGGCAGGGCCGATCGTCGACCCTCCTGGGAGTCCCCTTCGCGGCATCAGCCTGCACCGCCTGCCCTTGGAGGAGGTCCGATCCCTGCTCGAGATGGACCCGGCGGTAAAGGCGGGGAAACTATCCGTCCGCTTCTTCACGTGGGTGGTTCCGAGAGGTGCCGTTTCGTTCTCACCGGTACGGTTCCCGCGCGCGCAATCCGAGGTTTAGTCCACCCCTGAGGGAGCGCAGGTTCTCCCCGTGGCCGGCCCGTGGCCCAGATCGAGGGCGCACAGATCGGCCCGGGGAGCTTCCATGGCTCGGCGCTGGCGAGCGGAGAGCTCACTTCCGCACGACGAACTGGACCTCGCAGTGCGCCCAAGCGTTCTTGTCGTTCCAGGGGTCGCCGGCGTAGACCTCGCGGACGGCTTCGACCGACCGGAGGTCCCCGGCCCTGCGTCGCGACCGAGTCCAGTCGCTCAGGCCGTGGTACACGA
Source organism: uncultured Thermoplasmata archaeon (assembly GCA_963804505.1). Classification (GTDB taxonomy): domain Archaea; phylum Thermoplasmatota; class Thermoplasmata; order Lutacidiplasmatales; family UBA184; genus Lutacidiplasma. The sequence goes on along the minus strand of CAWDQP010000010.1, from coordinate 126,719 downwards.
GGCGTGACGAAACTCGGTCCGGGTCGAACACCACGCGCGCTGCCCACGAAGCCGGGAGCGTCTTGAGCCGGATCCGTCCGTCGGTCTCGGCTTCGCGTTTGATCTCGAGGCAGGCCTCCCATCGGTTGCGGTCCCTCTCGAGGAAGATCCATCGACCGGTCGGGACCTTGCGTTTCGTCGCCCAGCGGACCAGTTCGCCGAACTCCGTCCTCAGGTTGTCGGGCTTCCACGGGCCGACCCTCACGATGGACGCGACACGATATCGGTGTGTCTTCCTCAAGGAGAAATCCACGGCCATCGTTCTGCGCTCCCCCCTGCAATCTACGCCGAGAGGAGTGCCGAAGTGGATGATACCTTCGAACCCGCCCCGGGGCGGGTGGTTCTAAATTACCTCCTCGAGGGATACCGTCTCGATGTCCCTCGTAGATGCCCGAGTCCGGGTCCACCATCCGTGCCCGTACTGCGACATCTCCGCGGAATTCCCCCGCACCCTACTTCTATTGTGGTGCGACAACCGCCGAGACGTCTTCCTTCTCTCCGCCCCCGACGAGGCCGAACGCCGTCGAGTGGTCTCGGGGCTCCGGGATTCCTTCCATGCTCGCTGCTTGGTGGTCGAAGGACGGGACGCGCTGGTGACGATCCCGGACTTCGAGTGGGCCGACCCCCCGTCCGTGACCGGTCTCGCCCGGAAGGCCGGTGTCTGGGCCCTTCACCCCGTGGTCTACTTCAACGGCACGGAAACCTACCGCTTCGTGGCCCCCCGGAGGCTCGAGTTGAACCGGCTCATCGCCCGGATACGTCGTCTGGGTGAGGTCGAGCTTCTTTCGGTGTCGGATCGGAAGGGTCTCGGCAGCATCCGCGACCTTCCGGTGGCCTCGGTCCACTTCTTCGAAGGCCTCACCGATCGTCAAGCCCGGTCGCTCGTGGCGGCCTTCGAGGGCGGGCTCTTCGATGTCCCGGCACCAACCCGTTGGGAGGAGGTAGCCCGCCGGCAGGGTCTCTCCCGGTCCACCTTCGGCGAGCACCTGCGCAAGGGGCAGCTCCGATTGCTCGCGAACAGCGTCGCCTCCCTCAAAGCACGGCTCGAGACCGACGGTACCCCGACGGTGCTTCCGGCGACAGGGCCGAATCCAAAGGTGTCGAGATCCCCCCTTCGGGGAACTCGGGCGCCCTCGTTCGACTCTGGCGGGTAGCGCGCGGGGGCCGGCTCGGAACCGGGCCCCGCTCTCGCCGGGCGCAGGCCCGTCGCCTCGCTCGAGCGGCCGAACCCTGTCAAGCCTGCCCAAGGGCGCGCGACGGGCCGACAGCACGTGCGCCGAAGAGACCGAGGTCCTTTCTTCCGGTGGGGCGAGATCCGCGTTCCCGAGCCCAGCCCTTCAATGCGACGCAAAGGCCTCCCCCCGGACCATGGTCCACGATGACGACACCCCCCGAGGGAATCAGCGGATCCAGAAGCCGAAGCTCGCGCCGGGTCGCTCGGTCCTCGTGCGGGACATCGTACACGAATAGGTCGACTCGAGGAAGTTGTCGGGCCAAGATGGGAAGGACCGTCGACTTGTCGCCGAGCCTTAGGTCCCAACGCTCCCAGAGCGGCAGGGGGACGGCCCAGCCGGTCGACCGCCCCGGTGGTAGGCTCCAGGACGAACGGGACCTCCGAGGCGCGTCCGGGAGTACCCGCTCGACGGACGGCAGGTCCACCGAATGGAGCGTCCCACGGCGGTTCTGCCGCAACGCGTTCAGCAGGTACGCCGAGGAGACCCCGGACGAGACCCCCACTTCGACGACATGGTGCGGGCGCAGCAGGCGGACCAACGCATGGAGCTCGAGCGGAGCGTCGATCTCGACGCATGATTCGCGACCCTCCCGGTTGTGGGCCCGCGCCAAGTGGGAAAATAGGCGCCGTTCGCCCTGGGCCTCCCGGAGTGCTCGCGCGGCCGCGGCCGGACCCTTTCCGCTCAGCGCCTCCACCCAGTCCGAGTCCGGGTCCTGTTCGATCTCCATGGGTCACGTCCGATCAAGCGCGTTCGAGCTCGGTCGCGTTGCCAACCCACTCCCGCGCCCGCTCGACCTTAGGGCGGGCCGCCCGGATCCGGTCGTAGGCCGCATCCAGCGAGAGTCCCTCGACACGACGTAGGTACCAGGCTCCCCCGAGAGGTGACCGGCGTACACCGTGACCGCAGAACACCAGGACGGGGTTGCCGCTGTTCTTGGCCGCGCGCATCGCCTCCGCGAGTCGATCGAGATTCTCGGGGTTCGCCCGATCCGCGGATTCGTTGTAGATCGGTATGTGGGTCGCCGGGGGCATGTCCGCGGGAGCTTCGTCAAGGACGCAGAATCGGGCGCCCTCGAAGCGGAGCGCATCGTTCCATCCACCGACAAACACTCCGGGGGAGATTTCCGAGGGGCCCTTCGGCTTGGGTTTCACTTTCGGCACGACTCGTTCCTTCGACGCGGGCATGGTATGCTCGTGGAGGTCATCGCCCCGGTCGACCATGTAGCTTGAGCCGCCTGGGGGCGGACGCGAAGGCGAACCGGGGTCACCGCGGTTCCGTCCGGATCACCGCGTACTGTTACCGTTGACCCTATCCCCGCGGCGGATTTCCTCCGACGCGCCGCGACGAGCTCGATATCCGATGCCATGGCACAATCTCATCTCCTTGTCACCCTGCGGCCCGAAGACGCGGTGGCCGCCGCCATCGCGCGCCACCTCCCGAACGTACCGTGGGAGTGACGTCTGGGGCCAGCACACCGGGACCCTGGCCGGAGGCTCGCGCGATGCTCGTGGGTGACGTTCGCCGCGAGATCCCCGGGTGGACCGCGTCGCAGACGCCGGCGCTGAAGTTCGTCCAGAGGGTCTGGACCGGGCTCCACCGGTTTCCGTTCGAGCGGTTCCCTCCCACCGTTCAAGTGGCCGGCAACGTCGGTGCCTTCGGCCCGGCCGTGGGAGAGCACGCGGTCGTCCTGCTCCTCGCGCTCGCCCACGACGTTCGGGGGAATCACGAGCTGGTGCGCCAGGGCCGCCTGGGCGCCACGGAGAACCGCCGAGAGATCCGCGGGGGGATCGCGGTCCTCCTGGGGTTTGGGGCCATCGCTACGGAAGTCGCGCGACGACTGACGCCCTTCGGGGTCCGCGTCCGCGGCGTCGCCCGCACGGCGGCGTCCCATCCGATGGCCGAGAAGATCTATCCGGCGTCCGAGCTCCGGGAGGCGGTCGGCGACTGCGGATTTCGTGGTGGACTGCCGTCCGCTCACGCTCGCGACGCGCGGAACGATCAACGAATCCATCCTGCGCTCGATGAAGCCCACGGCGATCTACGTCAACGTCGGCCGGGGCGCAACGGCGGACGAGGAAGCCCTCTACCGACATCTCGTCGCGCATCCTGAGTTTCGGGCCGGAACGGATGTCTGGTGGGAAGAGGATCATTCCACCGGACGCCTTCGGACCCGGTTCCCGTTCGCCGACCTCCCGAATTTCCTCGGAAGCCCCCACAACGCCGCCGAAGGCGCGGATTCGGAGGAACGCGGCCTCTCTCTCGCGCTCGAGAACCTGGCGCGGTTCTTCTCGGGGGAGGGCCCGCGACAAATCGCGGACCGCCGCGATTACGTCCGGGAGTAGGGCCCCTGCCCGCCGGGGAAGGGCCGGATCTCCTTCCGAGTGACAAGCTAATGATTCCTCGAGGAAGACCGACGGCCGGAGTGGGCCCCGCGTGGTCGCCTACAAGTGGACCGTCCTCTCGAACACGACCGTAGGGGCCCTGCTCGCCTCCGTGGACGGCACGATCGTCCTCATCTCGCTCCCGGTGATCTTCCGAGGGCTCGGGGTAAATCCGTTCGCGCCGGGGAGCTTCCCGATCCTGATCTGGCTCCTGCTGGGCTACGGCGTCGTCACCGCGAGCCTGCTCGTCACGGTCGGCCGGCTTTCCGACATGTGGGGCCGAGCGCGCATGTACAACGCCGGCTTCGCCATCTTCTCCACCGCCTCGGTCCTCCTGTTCCTGGAGCCGTTCTCGGGCAGCACCGGTGCGTGGCTTCTCGTCGGTTTCCGGCTCGTACAGGCCGTGGGCGCCTCGTTCATCCTCGCGAACTCGGCCGCTCTGCTGACCGATGCGTTCGGTCCCGACGAACGGGGCAAGGCGATGGGGATCAACCAGGTCGCGTTCATCGGTGGCTCGCTGGTCGGGCTCGTGGTCGGCGGCGTCCTCGCCTCGATCCCCGACCTGCACCTCGGTCCGATCGTTCTGCCCGACCTGGCGGCTGATCTTCCTGGTCAGCGTTCCGGTCGGGGTCTTTGGAACCCTGTGGGCCTACAGCCGCCTGCGCGAGACGTCGATACGTCGGGCCAATCAGAAGGTCGACTACTTCGGGAACATCACCTTCGCCGCCGGGCTCACCCTCGTCCTGATCGCCGCGACCTACGGGCTCCTCCCGTACGGGTCCTCACCGACCGGCTGGTCGAACCCCTGGGTCCTGGCGGGCCTCGGCGCCGGGGCCGGCCTGCTCGTGCTGTTTCCGTTCATCGAGGTCCGGGTCAAGGACCCGATGTTCCGGCTCCGTTTCTTCCGCGTCCGATCGTTCTCTTCGGGAATCTTCGCCGCGATGCTCGGATCGATCGCGCGGGGCGGGGTCATGATCCTCCTCGTCGTTTGGTTCCAGGGGATCTGGTTGCCCCTCCACGGCTACTCCCTGTCCGAGACCCCGCTGTGGGCCGGGATCCTCATGATGCCGATGATCGCCGGATTCCTGACGGCAGGTCCGCTCAGCGGATGGCTGTCGGACAAACGCGGCGCCCGAACGATCGCCACGGTGGGCATGGCGATGGCCGCCATGACCTTCTTCCTTTTCCTGCTGGTGCCCGTCAATTTCGAGTACTGGGAGGTCGGCGTCCTCCTCTACGTCCAGGGGTGCGGGATGGGGATGTTCGCGTCGCCCAACGCCTCGGCGGTCATGAGCTCCGTGCCGCCCGAGGACCGCGGCGCTGCCTCCGGGATGCTCGCCACGCTTCAGAACACGGGGCAACAGCTCTCTCTGGCCCTCTTCTTCACGGTCGTCATCCTCGGCCTGTCCGCCGGCCTCGGGAACTCGGTGACCGGCGCGCTGTCGGCCGCGGGCGTCGGCGGGCCCGACCTTCCGATACTCTCCCATCTCATGTCGTCCAGTCCGACCGGGGCGCTGTTCGGCGCGTTCCTAGGGGACAACCCGATGCAGACCTTCCTGGCCGCGGCCGCCACTGTCCCGGGGTGGCAATCGCTGGGCCCGACCACGACGGCCACCCTCATCGCCCCCCATTTCTTCGCCAACGCGATCATCCCGGCGTTCGGAAGTGCCCTGAAGGACGCCTTCCTCTTCGCGGGGACGGTGACCGCGCTGGGTGCGGTGATCTCCGCCACTCGTGGCGAGCGGTTCATCTACGGCGAGCCCGGGAGCAAGCCGGCCGGGTCCCCGACGGCAGCGCCCGATCCGAACGCCCCGGCGGCTTCTCCCGCCGGGGTGCGCTCTCAGCGCTAGACCACGCGGGTCCCGAGGCATCGCAGAACCTCGGCAAAGCTCGCTCCCGCGGCCCGTGGGTCCAATCCACGCCACCTTCGCGCCGGTTCGAGCCGCCGTCGGCCGGGAGTCGCTCGCCGAGAACCTGACGTGGTTCCGCGCGCCGCCGATCCGAGCGAGGGGGGTCACGGCGTTTTGGCCGCCCTATCCAACCCCCGGCTGCGCAGCCTCGGCATGGGCGCGCACGAACTCGAGCTCGAACGCTTCCTGGCCCTCCGGGTATCCTTGGTCCGGACGACCGTACGAGTGAGTCGGATCCCGTCCGACTGGAGCGTCGTCGAATCCTGCTCCAGGGCACTTCCCACGTACACGTTGAGGATCGTTTGCCGGGCCCTCGCCCCGGCGACCATTCGGGTCGCCCCCACGATCGGGCTCCCTACGACCGTGAGGAGATCGCCCACCCGTACCAGCTCGCAAGGACCGGCGTCAATCCCGATCGACAGTCCGGTGCCCGCGGGGAAATTCCGCGAGTTGCGCCGAAGGTTCGCGATGAGGGCGTCGGACGCCGACAGCACCGTCCGACAGAAGTCGGGGATTCGCGACGCGTCGACCGGGCGCGATTTCGGCGGGATCCAGAAAGTGATGAATCCATCGCCCGTGAACTTGTCGAACCAGCCGCCCGAGGCGTTCGCGAGCCCGTGCACGGCCTCGGTGAACCCCGCCATGAACCGGGCAAAGACGGAGGTCTGGACCGCCTCCTTCAGCATGAGGGTGGACATCCGCAGGTCCCCGACGACCACGATCGCGTCCACCGGCGTCGATCCCGATCCGGAGGAGCTCGTCGATGGCCTCCGGCGTGAGCTGATCACGAGCGTCCGCAGGGCCCTGGCGCAGGGCAATCGCGTCAAAATCGAGGGCAGTGCGGTTTTCGCGGTTCGGCGGGGATCCCACCACGAGAAGTTCCCCCCGACACGACCGCCGGTAGCAACCTCGGCCCGAATTTCAACCTGAGCCACGCCCGGTGCACGGGCCTGGTGACCCGCAACACCGTTGGGTTCGACCCGTTTCTCGGTCGGCCGGCGCAATCTTTCGTTTCCCACGGCGCTGGGAGCCGCGCCCGAGGGGTACCCAGGTCACCACGATGTAAGTTCGGGACCATATACCGCGGGCCCGATGGAGTCCCCGAGAGTGCCGAACGTGAGCGGGTGGTACAAGGTCGCGGAAACCAAGGAATTGCCGCAGGGGTCGATGAAGGGAGTCGAGGTGGCCGGCGCCAAAGTGCTGCTGACGCACGGGCCCTCCGGGATCCGCGCGTTCGAGGATCGCTGCGGGCACATGTCGGCGCCGCTCAGTATCGGGACGTTCAAGAGTGGCGTGGTCAAATGCTCTCTGCACGCCGCGGTCTTCGACGCCGAAACCGGGGCCGTTCGCGGAGAGCCGCAGATGCACATGGGCGGCGCCGCCCAACTTCCCCCAGAAATGGTGGAAGCGATGACGCGAATGGGTCAGATCATGGCCCAGATCCGCTGCGAGCCGCTGCGCCCGTATCCGGTGGGTGTGGAGAACGGTCAAGTGATGGTCTACGTCTGATCGGGCCAAGAGACCCGCTCGAGCAGCGTGGGCCCGGCGAGAAGCGGCGACGTTCCGTCGTGGCCCTGAGGGTCCGCACCGACCGCCGAAACGATAAAGGCGGACCGCGGCCCATTTTGTTGTCGGCGGGGCCGCTGGTTTCAATCGATGGCCGACGATCTCGAAGCGTCCCGCATCGAACGGGAGCGTGAGAAGCGGCGGGCCGTCGAACGACTCCGAATCGACCGGGAGCGCCAGGCACGTCAGGTCGAGCTCGTCCGACTCGGAGGTTCGAGCGGCGGCCTTCCTTCGCCGGCCTCCACCGGACCCCGCCGAGCGCCTTCTCCTTCCGTTGACTTCGGCCGTGGTGCTTCGCGGGGACCCGCCACCGAGTTTCCGAGCGGAGAGGGACCCCCGAGTCGCCCGCGAGCGATCGGCGGATCGATCCCGCTCGCGGAGGTCGAAGCCTTCCTCAGGACCGACTCGGTAGAGCACTTCGACCTGGTCACGCTCAACGCCGTGGACCTGCCGAACCTGGCCGCGCAGGCACGGCGCGACCCCGAGATGCTGGGGAAGGTCGCGACACGGCTCCAGGCGTTGATGGGTCGCGTGAAGCACGACGTGGACGACCCCCTCACCGCGGGAGCGTTCCTGCGCGACCAGATCGTCCGATGGTACGAGCGAAGCCGGGATGACGGGACCTGGTCGGAACGGATGCCGCTCGCTTGGGGAGGCCTGTTCGCGGAGTCCCGCATCACGGGCGGCAGGACCGTTCCGTGGATCAACGTCCGATTGGCGGCGGTCCGCGACCGCATCGCCCGGGAGGGGGACCTCGCCGGGAGGATCCGTCAGCGGCTCTCCCGCGACCGGAGCGCTCGCGCGGCCACCGCGCGGACGCCCTCGCAGCAGATCAACGGCGAGGTGGCCCAGGCGATCCTGGACGATGTCGCCGCAAGAGCCCGCGAACCGGACTCCCCGCTGCCCCTCGTTCGGCTGAGCGAACTCGCCGTCCGACGGCAGATCGCGACCGTGAACGACGCGCTCGCGCAGATCTTCAACGGACCCGAGACCGGCCCGTTCGTCGTGCTCCACCCGAACCGGTACCCCCAGTGCGAGGAGATGCTGATCCGGCCGCCCGGGCCGGGCGCGACCGGCGCCGCGCTGGCGTTCACGCTCGCGCCCGGCCGCCACGCCCGCGGAGGCGGACGAGGTCGCGGGGTCGACGGCGGACGGGGGTCCGACGACCGTTCCGACCTTGAGGAGTCCTCGGCGGACGGCGATTCCGACATCGATTCCTCCACGCTCTGGGACGCCCCCTCCGTCACGAAGGAGACGTGGGTCCGCATCGTGGGCGAAGCGCGAAAGGCCCGTACCCGGCTCGACCCGCCCCCGAAGGATTACCGCACGCGCGGGGCGTACCTCGCCCTCCGGGACCTCGCCCTCGCGGACGCCGACTTTCGTAAGGCGTTCCTCGCTGTGAAGTGGCGCGGCCGCCCCGCCGGACTGCTCCTCTTCATCGCCCTCCTCCAGAAGGGCTCGCTCGCCCCCGAGGTCGCCACCGACCACGAGTACCTCGAGGCGGAGCTGGGGGAACTGGTGCAGGGCGACCCCGACTGGCGTCCTCCGGACGGCGTCTGGTCGGCGTCCGGCTGGACGATCACCCGCGAGGGGTCGCGGCCGGGGGACTATCGGTACCGCGCCGAGAAGGCGAGCTAGGGTACCGGCGTCCCCGGCTCACGCCGCCGGGACCAACGGGAGGTGGTGCGAGATCTTGCCGAGGGACTCGATGAGCGCCCGGTACTCCTCGAACGAGTAAACCGGCTCCCATCCGCCGACCGGAACGCGCGACCGGCGCTGGATCTTCAGCTCGTGGCCCGACCCCTCGGTCGAGAGACGGCTGAAGTACCAGTCGGGCGGCGCGACGGTGACGCCGGAAGCGCGGCGCCGGGCCTCGAGAAACGCCGCCGTCTCGGGGAAGTACGTTCGGAGGAGCCGGAACCCGAGCGCCCGCCGCGCCTCCGGGCTCCACTCCTCGGGCAGGCCGCTCGGGGCATCCAGGCGGCGCAGCGTCTCCAGCTCAAGCATGTCGGTCTTCGTGACGACGAACAGAGGGTACAGCCGCCGTGCGTGCCGGTCGGGCTCGGTCGCCAGGAACTTCCCGAGGAGATCGAGGGTGCCCGCCAGCGTCCGGTCCTGTCGGGCCACGGGGGATTCCGGCCCGCCGTTCGGCTCCGGCGACAGGGTGCTCGCGTCGATCAGGGGGATGACGATCTGGCTGCGGAGGGACCGGCGCATGGACGCGTCGAAGACGGCGTTGTGATCCCGCACTTCGACCACCGCGCCGGTCAGGAGGCTGCTGAACTGGAGCTCGACGGTGTCGAAGCCGATACCCTCCGCCCCTTCGTGCCGCCCGAGCCCGCGGATCTTGCCCTGTCGGTATCCGAAGACGAACGACAGCGGCCGGTCCTCCCAGTCGGCGTCCCGGCTCGGGAACCGACCCGCGCCGATCTCGCCGTAGATCGCCTCGAGCTGCCGGATCGCCTCCCGTTCCGCGTGGAACCGGAACTCGTCCGCGGCATCGATGCCCAGGCGCACCTGGGCCGTGTAGAGGAGGCCCACGAAGGTCGTGAGCCCCGAGCCGCGGTCCCCCAGGACCAGCGCCGAACTCATGGTCCCCCCTCACCCCCCTTCCTTCCGCGTGGCGAGCGTCGGCGTCCGGCCGTCACTCCGCGAACGCCTCGCCGATCCGGGCGTACATCGGGTTCTTCCCCCGGATCGGAGGGAGGGCCGCCTGGTCGATGCTCGCATCGAGGAGGGTCCAGGTCGCGTCCGCCCGGACCCCGCGCGCGGAGATCGCCAGGCGGAAGTGGTTCATCGCGCTGAGCGTCGGGGCGTCGCTGATCGCCGGGAACAGCGGGACCTCGTTGCCGGCGGCGAAGAGCTCCGTCAGCCGGTAGAGCAGCTCGTTGCGGTACTGGTTCGTGCTGCCGCGGCAGAGGACCAGCGTCCGTCCCTGATGGTCGGAGAGGAAGCGGCTGGCGAGGGTATCGACCGCCGCCTTCGTGATCAGGCGCCGGATCCCGGCGCCGACCGGCTGCTCCACGTCCTTCGAGGCCCGGGTGCGGACGGCGATCGGTTCGATCTTGCCCGCCGCTTTCGGGAACCGGTGGTCGAACTCCTGGACCGCCGCCTCGATGTCGAAGAACGTCAGCCGCCCCGCGCGGATGGGCGTCGCGGGGATCACGACCGTGTGGTTCTGGATCGTGGGCCGGTTGTACTCGTCCGCCGTCCCCCGCCCCAGCACGGAGAGGAGGATCTCGTCGTTGGCCGGCGCCGGATCGATCATCCGGGCGTCGATGACGGTCCCGCCGTTCGAGGTCTTCTCGACCCGCACGGGCGTATAGTGGCTGGCGAGGTAGCGCATGTAGAGCGGGCCGTTCAGCCGGTGGGACTCGGCCTTCATGCCGTACCCCCGCTCGGGGCTGGCGCCGTAGATCCAGTGCTCGAGGCTCAGTTCGACGCTCTCGTCCATTTCGCACCTTCGGTAGGTTGCACCGTCGCTCCGCGACCGGACGGGTCTAGGCCGTCGCGGACTGCGGCGCGGTCTGGAGCGTCGCTTGTTCGACGATATCGTCGGGCACCTTGTTCGCGACATCGCGGAAGTGCTCGATGAACGCCACGTAGTCGTCGTAGGAGAAGTCCGGCTCCGCGCCGCCGTCCGCCGAGAAGCCCTTGCGGACGATGCGGGGCGCCCCGACCGGCTGCATGCCGGCCTCGGCCACCTCCGTCCGGACCCAGCTGAAGAAATACGCCGCCTGGTCGAAGTTGACCCCGGCGACCTTGCCGCCGCGGATCTGGGAGAGCGTCTGCGGCATGAAGACGCGGAGGAGCGCCTCGGCGTAGTCCTTGCGCTTGCGCTTCTGGTCGCCGGCGGAACGCCGCGGTGGAGTCCGAGCTTCACCAGGACCTCGTCCCGGACGCTGTCGAACTTCGAGAGGATGATCGCCGGGTAGATCACGGGGTTCCCGACGCTCAGGCCCTGGGTCTTCATCCGCGAGAACTCCTGCTTCTTGTAGGTCTGGAGCGAGACGAGGAGCGACGCGACCTCGCTGTCGTACTTCAGCATCTGGCGGAACACCGGCGAGTCGATCTCGGTCGTCATCTTGCTGCAGTCGACCAGGATCACGACGACGTGGCTCTTCAGCAGCTGCTGGATGATCGGGCTGGCGGCGACGCCGGTTCGATGAACTCCTGGACGTCCTCGCCCGAGACGTCGTAGGCGGCAAAGGCGAGCTTCGCGAACGGATTCACCCAGTTCCGGTCCTTCAGGGCCGCCGGAAGCCGGCCCGAGAGCGGCTTTCGGTACCCGAAGACGAAGCCGATCTCCGTCATCTCGTCCTTCAGGGTCGCGCCCGGGAACCGGGCGTCCTTCATTCCTTCGTAGACCTGGCTCATCAGCCGAAGCGACTGGAGCGGGGCGTGGAATCGGAACGAATCCACGACCCGCGTACCGTACTTCACCTGGGCCGCATACAGCAGCCCCAGGAAGGTCGTCTTGCCACAGGCTCGGTCCCCCAATATCGCCGCTGGACACATTGTTCTCTACCTCTCAGGTTCGGTATCCAACAGGGATCGAGGGCCCCCCCGCACCCCGCTCGCCGGACCCGAGCGGGTCGGCGTACGGGCGTCGGGGGGACTGCCGCCCCCTATCGAATCGTGAACGGTTGCTCGACCCGGGCGCAGCACCGGGTCGGCGTCCGCGTCGCCGCCGGAAGGGAGGCCGGGGGCGTCGGTCCGGACCGCGGCGAGCGGTCGGCCGCCCGGTACGACCGCGCCCTGGACCACCCGGTCGATCTGCGCGCCCAGCACCCCGACACTCCGCTCCAGCCGCGACAGTCGAAGATCGACCGCGGCGGAGGGCGGTTCGTCGGCGTCGGGCGACAGCTCCGGAGCACGGGTGGTCGGGGCCGTCCCCGGATGGGGCGGCGCGGCGGCGGTGCCGGAATTGATACGGAGCAGCTGCTTGACCGAAAGGGCCTGGACCACGAGGCCGACCGCGACCAAGTCGGCCGCGACGGCGGCCTGGATCTCCGAGCCGAGCCGTTCCCAGTCCGGTTCGGCGTCCCCGGGGCCGTGCCGCGTGAGGATCGCGGGCACCGCGCCCTCGATCGCGCTCCGGACCAGGGCCCGGACCTCGTCCGCCGACTTCCCGAGAAGGTTCTCCGCCGCCGAGGCGAGGAGGGTCGGGTCCGCAGGGATCTTGACCTGGGCGCCCAACCGCGCCTCCCAGCCCGTGGCGGCGGCACCGCCGGTCGCGCGGACGGCTCGTACGGCGAGGTCGATATCGAGGGGAGCCAGGGAGAGGAACCCGAAGCTGTGGTTCCAGGGAGGAACGAAGACCCGCCCGCCGACCACGATCCGCGGCGGTCGGATCTCCGCCGTCGGGGTCGGGGCGCCGCGGCCCGACCCCGCGTGCGGCGTCGTCCGACCGTACAGAACGACCGCTCGATTGGGCGGGGGTCGAACGTAGAAGCGTGTGTACACGACCCAGGAGAGGACCGCGGCCGCCGTGCCCAGCGCTCCCGCGGTCGCGGCGGGGAGGATCAGCTGTTCAAAACCCACGGTCGGCCCCATCGTGTCCCGGTGTGAGCAGGGCGCGCGCACCCGTGTTCGCGCGGCCGATGCCAGCCGGTGACCCGGACAGGGCTAGCAGAGTCAGACAGTAAGGGAGGAAGCGCGATTTCGAGAACCGGCGCCGGAGAGACCCACGAGTCTTCGAGTCCCCCTGGCATCGGCTGGTTCCCCCCTGCAATTCCCCGCTAAACGCGAGGACGCGTTGGAAGTTATACGTACTAATACGTATATTTACTTGACCACGCGAGCATGACCGAATTTGGGAAGGAGCGGTGCCCCGAGACCTCCGGCGGCGCCCGCCGACCTACGCCAAGGGCGCCCCTGCGCCGCGCGGTCCCAACGCTAAAGATGGGGCGAGGGTACGGCCGCTCCGCTTCGGTACCGTGACCTATGGGGGCTGCCACCACCGTCTACCAGATCAGGACAACGTTCGGTGTTCCTCGGGAGTTCGCCTTCGCCTGGTGCACGGACTACACCGAAGCGGACCGGGTTTTGCAAGGGGAGGTGGGCGCCCGCCAGATACTTCGGAAAGGCTCGCGCGCGGTCGTCTACGAGGACCTGACTCCCACCGACCAGGGGTGGATGTGGAGCCGCCAGACCGTCACGCTGCACCCGCCTGACCGGTGGACCGCGAAGGCGGTCGGCAATTACCGGACCTGGGACCTGGTCTACTCCTTGCGCGAACTCCCACGCGGTCGCACGGAGTTCACGCTCCGCGGGCGCCGCCGGGCCACGCCCCTCGGGGGAAAGAACCCCCCGAAGGCGGTTCTCGAGAAGGAGCTCCGGACAATGTGGCGCAATCTGGGCACCGCCATGGAGCAGGATTACCGGGCGCGCAAGCGGCGACCTTCGCGCTGAGTTGGGCCCCGGCCGGCCCCGGACAGGGCCGAGTCACCCTCGCGGTGACGACCGGAAGACCGCCAGCTCGCGGTGCGGCCAGCGCTTCTTCTCGAACACGAGTTGGAATCCCAGGGTCGCCAGCGTGCGACGCACGTCCTCCGTCCGAGAGAAATCGGCGTACACCAGCGTCCCTCCATCGACCAGCACGCGCTGGATCTCCCGAAGCGCCACGGGCCGCTGACGGTATCGGAATGGCTCGCCTCGACGTGGTGCAGCATCAGTATCGCGAAGACGCAGTCGAAGGATCGGTCCTCGAACGGCAGCGCCTTGGCATCGGCCTGCTGCAGCTCGAGCTCGGCGGGAAGGCGGCCCAACCGTTCGGTGAGGTAGGTGCGTGCCGCGTCGACCTGACGCGGGTCGAAGTCGGTGACCACCAGTCGACCCGGGTGGTATCGATCCAGCAGCAGCGCGGACAGTCCTCCCCGACCGGCGCCCAGCTCGAGAATTCGGGCGGACGGTGGCGGGGCGAAGCCCGCGGAGATCGTCTTCAGGAGGCGGCGGGACCGACGAACATTGCTCCGGTTGATGAAAAACCGAGCGACCGGGTTCATCTCGCTCATGATCGGGTTCCTTGCTCCGTCGTAGGCCAGCGGGCGTCCCACCGGACCGGTCCAGGCCCCGCGTCGGGTCCCCCCGCCGCGTTGGGAACGAAGTCGGGTACGATAAGCGCCGCCGAGGGCGCGCCCCGTGAACGGACCGTCATGCGGTCGTCGGCGGTTCGCGGCGAGGCATCGGCCGGGGTCGGAGGCGTTGGGCTCGAGTCCGGCCAGGTACCGGCCTCAGCCCCTCTCGAAGGCGCCGATTGACCAAGGTTCGGAGAACTCTTGGTTCCGGAGTCGTTCGGGGCTCGATGGCCCGGCCCCTCAGCGTTTTGGACCCCGGGATCGGGAGCGCCTTCGAAACCAACGCACTTGCGTTCTTCTCGCGATTCGGGGGCAATCCCGGTGGGACGGTCGAGGAGAACGGGCGTCTTACTCGCGTATCCACCGGGGTCCCCCATCCGATATTCAACTGGGTCCTTCGAAGCCGGTTCTCCGACACGGAGGCCGAGGAGCAGATCGGGGCGGTCGTTCGCTCGTTCCGGGAGGCCCGCCTTCCCTTCCACTGGGGAATCCTGCCCAGCGACAAGCCGGCTGGCCTGCGGCCGAAGCTGGTCGCCGCCGGATTCGCGGCGCGGGAGTCCCCGGCAATGGTGGTCGACTTGGCCGATCTTCCGTCACCCTCTGCGGGGGAGGAGTTCGCCATCGAGCCGGTCACGTCCGACGAGGAGATGCGGGTGTTCGCGCGCACTCTGAACGCGGGGGATTTCCGAGCGCCCGACGCGGTCGCGAGCGCCATACCGGACTGTTTTCGGGCGAGTTACGCCGCGTCGGGAGACGAACCGCACCTCCGGTGCTTCCTGGGATTCCGAAACGGCACGCCGGTCGCCACGTCGGCCCGTTTCCTGAGCGGGGGTCTCGTGGGAATCTGGGGGGTCGCCACCGTTCCCGAGGCTCGACGTCTCGGTATCGGCGCGGCCATGACCCTCGCGGCCCTCGGCGACGGGGCCCGGCAGGGGTATCGCGTGGGGTCGCTCATCGCCACCACGATGGGCGAGCCGGTGTACCGCCGCCTCGGCTTCCGGGAACTGTTCCGCGTCGGCATGTTCCGGGACCGGAGCCGCTTCCCGAAGACTGACCCGCGTGGGGCGAGACTACGCCAGTCGTGCTCGCGAGCTCGTGCAGGATTTTTCTGCCGGGTCAGTACGGGGCGCTTCCCCGCACCCAGTGCCCGTCCAGCCGCCCGTCGGGAGGAGGAACCTCCTCGAATCCCAGCTTGAGATACATTCGGTAGGGGGCCCCGAACTGGATCGCAGCCAGTTCGACCGTTCTCGAACCGTTGCGCTCAAGGCAATCGATAGCGTTCTGCATGAGCGAGCGACCGATACCGCGTCGGTGGAACCCGGGTTCGACGATAAGATCCTCAACGTACGGGATGCCCTGCCGTCGGATGCTCACGAGAACCGCTCCCACGACTTGGCGGCCTTCTTCCCACACCAGGGATGCGTGCGGAACGAAGTTCGGGACCCACGCACCGGCGGAGTTGACGTGGCCCATGACGTCCCGTTCCGCCTCCGCCCACCCGTCGGAAGCTCCCCACGTCCAGAACTCTCCCGGCCGGTCGGAGTACGCCCGGACGTAGACGCCGATCACGGCGGGCAGGTCGCGTTGTTCGACCGGTCGAATGCGGGAAGGCACCACACGGCCGCCGGAGGAAGCGGCCGCCGCGTACCGCATCAGGACCTTCGCCCGGTGCCAGAATCCTCGCTCCGCGAAGAACCGGGCCTGCTGCTCGGGATCGACCCCCGGCAGGATGTCCGTGATCGCTAGGATCGGTCGGTCGAGGGTTCGCTCGAGATCCCTCAGGAGCGTTGCCAGAGGTGCGGGTCCGTTCGGGTCCAGCCAGACTCCGTGGACCCGGATCCCTCCTTCAACGTGCTGGACCCAGGCGAGACCGTTTCCCTTCCCTTCCTCGCCCTTCCAGAGAAGCGCGGAGAGGGCACCGCTCTCCCTCTGATGCGCGAGCGCCGTGGCCTGGTTGGATCCCCAGCCGGAGTAGGACTGACGGAGGAACTGGAAGTGCCGGTCGACGAGGTCACGCGAAAGTGCGACGTCCGACTCGGCGGCGAGGATCGTTCCGTGGCCCATGGTTCCCTCTCCGCCTTGGGGGCGTTGACGGTCCCCACCGATTCGCCACGCCTTCAAGGTCACTGCCCTGGGACCCAAGTGGGGCTTCGAACCCCTTCTTCGGGCCCTATTGTGTAGGGAAACCCTCGCGAGGAGTCGGCCGGTCGGGATCCCCGACGTGCGGCTGTCGACGTTCTGCGCCCCATGGGCGGGCCGACGCCGACCCCGGTCAGATTTTCGGAGGGGTTATACGTCCCCCGCTTTTCGGCCGGCTCTATGTCCGCCGGACGAAAGTCCATCCTATGGGCCCTAGCGTTGAGCGCGACCATGGTCCTGGTGTCGCTGACCGCCGCGGCGCCGGCGCATTTCGCGCCCGCGACCTCGGTCGGAGGGCCCGGGGCGATTGCGTCCGGTGTCTCTTCGGGCGCGCTCGCCAGCGCCGGCACGACCTCGGGTGCTCTCGCCAAGTCCACGTCGCCCGCTGCGGCCTCCGTCAACCCCTCGGGCCTTGCGATCGAACAGAGGGTCTTGGCCCAGGCCAAGGCCGACCACCTCCCGATCGAGGCGGTCTCCCTCCCGAACCTCCTCGGACGCACTTCCGTATCGAACGGTTTGGTTCAACCGACCGCGACTGACTCTCCGGCCCCGATGGGGATCGGCACTTTCGGCGTCCGGAACACGACCGGTGTCGGACAGGCGTTCAACCTTGAAACGCAGAGCTGGGAAGGGACGATCACCCTCAACAGCGTGAACACCTTCCTCCTGGACAACGACGGCGCGATCTCGACCAACGGGTCCCAGAACACGTTCGGCGTCCAGCTCAATGCGGTCACGACCGGCACGACCGTCGGGTCGGCCAGCAACGACAGCTTCTGGACCCAGAACGTGCTCTACTTCAACTTCCCCTTGCCGGGGGAGGTCACGTTCCTCGACAACGTCTGGAACTTCTCCTCGCCGGCGGTCTCGCTGACGTCGGGCACCCTCTACTCGTACAACGGCACGCCGGTCTACCCCGCGTACTACTACGACTTCGGACCGACTTTCTCGATCAGCTATCCGGTGACCATCCATCTCTTCCTGAACTCCAGTGTCACGAACCTGGCATCGACCGGGTACGGTTACTCGACCGTCCGGTTCGGGTATGACATCGTCAACGCGAAGTCCGGCAGGACCGAGGCCGCGGGTGTGTACGACACGGTCCTGTTCAACTCGACGACGCCGATCGGCTCCGTGCCGGCGTCGCCGTTCCTGGTGGACGGGTCCCAGGTGACTCCGACCGGTTACCTCCCGTACGATGCCGAGATCATGATCGGCGGTCCGGGCGGTGGGACGACCACCTCGGTCTACGGGATCAGCGGGACCGAGAGCCTGCGCTACCTGAACGGCTCGCGCCACGCCTACGTCAACGCCCCGTCCGCGTGGGATGTGGCCGGCGACACCGGAGAAACCTCCGAAGGAATCGGCGAGTCGTACACCTCGGCCGGCACGGTCGACCTCAGCGCCGGCCCCTCGATCCCGGAGCCGTTGTGGAATGCCACCCCGGGAGGGAACGCCGGCCAGGCGAGCTTCTCGGGCTCGCTCTCGCCCTCCAACGCGTTCGTGTTCTTCACGCCCGGGAACGTCGTTCAACGCCAACTACGCCGCCTGGGCCCCGACCCAGACCGCGAGCAGCGTCGATTTCGTGCTTCCCCCAGGGACGTACACGATCAGCGCCCTGCTCAGCGACCACACGCCGCTCCAAACGACCGTGACGGGTCGGAGCGGCGGCCAGGTCAGCCTCCACCTGGTGCTCTCGAGCAACCCGTCGGAGGGAGTGTACACGCCTCTCTTCGCGTGGAACAACGGACAGCTCGCCGCGATCTCCCACAGCGGCTCGGGCACCTCCGGTCGACCGTATCTCCTCGATAGCAATCCGGCCTCCGGTGGGCTTGACTCGGTCTTCGGGCAGCTGAACGACTACCTGTACGCGGTGTTCCCGGGAGTCCTCCTAGCGGGCACGACCGCCTACGCGGAGCTCAACAACCCGTCGCTCCTCGGCGTGACCTACCAGACCGGCTACGATGGCTTCCTGACGGCGCTCGACCTTCCGTGCGTCGAACAACCTGCAGTTCGAGTTCTTCGACACGTCCCACGTCTCGCTCTGGGGCGCAGAGGGGATCACGGGCTGGTTCTTCTACGAGGATTACGGACCGACCGGGTACCTGCCGCTCGCCAACGTGGTCGTCTGGGGCGGAACGCAGAACCTCGTCGGGGACAACACGTTCCTGAGCCAGGGGAGCTCGCTGCTGCTCGCGGGAAGCAACCCCTCGGCACCGACCGGCAACGTGGTCTGGGGGAACACCTTCGAGAACAGCACGGTGCTCTCGCCGACGATGTACCCGGGCGACGGGGCGTCCAACGGGCCCCCGATCGCGATCTTCGCGTTCGAATCCGGGGACCTGATCTACAACAACTGGGTCGGGACGTCGATCACCGCCTACGTGCCCAACGCCAACATGTTCACGGGCGCGCCCCAGCTCAACGCGGAGGGCTGGAACCTTCCGATGGTCGAGCCCGCGCACTACGTCAACGTTGTCAACGGCTACGCCCTCAGCGGCACGATCGTGCCGTCGCAGTGGCAGGGCGGGAACTACTGGGCCGACTACGTGCCCGGGAGCCCGCTGCCCTACGACGAGTACGGCTACATCGCGACGGGCGGCGACTTCTTCCCCTACCCGATCACCGCGTACGCGGTCGACTTCCTCCTGGTCGGGTCCGGCGGAACCTGGTCGGTGACGCTCAACGGCGTCACGCAGACGACCTCGACGCACGAGCTGGTGTTCTACGAGACGCCCGGCACCTACAACTACACCGCGCAGGTGGTCTCGGGCCGGGGCAGCATCACCCCCTCGACCGGAACGATCAGCGTGGTCAACCAAAGTCAGGTCGTGCTGCTGACCCAGCACCCCTGAGCCGAGGGGGCCCGGCCTCCCGCCCGCGCGGTCGCGGGCGGGAGCACTCTTTCCCGCGGCGTGGGATCCGCGGCCGACGGCCGGCTCAGTCCAGCAGGATGAGCGACGGAAAGTGCGGCATCTCGACCGAGGCGAACCCCTGATCCCGGCGGGAACCCCGCCAGCGCGAGAGGATTCCCTCCCGCGACGACGCCGTACGGTAGCTCGACCGGAGGAGAGGCACCCGCGGCGGGGCCACGACGACCGGGGCGTGCAGCTCGCGAGGGTTGAGAGCGATCCACATTCGCGCCCGGTTCTCCCGGTCTCCGAACGGGGGCCGGAGCCCCAGGAGCGCGCTCATGGGCAGCGAGATCACGGCCACCCGCGTCGGAGGACGGGCGAGCGGCGTGACGACCCACGCGGGGCGAGACCGGACCGATGGCACCACTGCAGACCGTGGGGCGCTTCGAGTCGGACGGGACCCGGACCCGCGGAGGCGGGTCGGGGCGCGGGGACTGGGGGCGCGGCGGGGCCGCCCGCGAGCGGTCCTTCGGCGGGGATTCGAGTCGACCCGCCGTGCGTTGGCAACGCATTTCGACATCATCGGGACTAAAATTTCGATTCGGGCGTATAAATCTAGGGTCTTATTTTGTCGAATTCGAAATCGACCACGAAGGGATTAACCTCTATATCGACCCCGAGGGTTCCCCGCCTCGGTAGCCGCCGTGGGGGGCCCGGAGCACGGTACTTCTGCGGAGCCCGGCTTATCGCACCGGCCCCGAGCCGGGCCGCGGCGCGCTCGCCAGCGCCACCTGGAATCCGACCTGGCCCTGGACGGCTACACCCGCCGCCTGCTCTACGAACGCCGCCTCACCGGCGTCCAGGTTCTCGTTGTCGATCTTTCCGTGCCCCGACAGCGCGTAGCAGACGGCCACGCGATCGTGTCCTACCTTCAGGAACGTCGCGCCGGGATTTCGGTACTCCAGGGCCACGCCCTCGAGACCGGCCGTCGAGGTTAGCGGCGTCCCGGGGCCGACCAGGCGCCGGACGATCGCCCCCTCGGCCTCGACCTCGGTCTCCATGACCCGGTGGACCTGAAGCCCCGGGGCGGCGGACGTCTTCGGCGGCAGGGCCGCGACGACCGAGAACCACCGAACCGTGTGCCCCTGCCGGGGGTTGATCGCGTGGGACGTGGCCGTGGGCGCGGTCAGCAGGATGGTCGAGCCGGCGCTCAGTTCGCGGGGGGCGGCGGGTTCGAAGGCGTACGAGGCCGACCCGTCGATCACGTAGGTCAGAACTTCCACGCCCTCGTGCTTGTGTCGGGGGAACGGTCGGCGTGGCGTGGCGATCGTCTCGGTGACTCTCTCGAACGGCGGCCAACGTGCGACGGAAGCAATGGGCAGCACGACGCGGGTGGTGGCGTCCCGGGCATCGATCTCCCCCTTGACGACGCGGATCGTCATTCTCGGATCGACGCTCCTCCCGAGGCGCGGTTTTCCAGAGAGGAACGACCAGATAAGTTTGGCATCGAGCGTTCGCGAGACCCTCGTGGATGGTCCGGTCCCAGCATGGGCCGCCCGACCCCCCGGGGCGGGCCCACCACAGATCGGCCGCTTCCTACGGATCGGTTCCGGACGACTTCGAGGCGTAGAAGCACCCGAGGACCAGACATGCGGCGCCGACGCCAAGGACCGAAGCGCTCGCCCAGACTGGTGGAGCACTCGGCCAGGACAGAACCTGGATCAGGACGGCAAGCAGCACGGCGCCGCCGGCCGCTGTGAGCGAGCGGAAGCCGCCCACCGCGCCCACCGATACCGCGAGAAGCCCGACGAACAGCAGGACGAACACCCCGCCTTCCACGGTCCATTGGACCCGGGCGGGCTCGAGGAGGAATACGATCCCCGAGAGAATCAGCAGCCCGCCGAAGACCGCGAGCGCCGTGAGATCCTCCGGTCCGATGTCCCAGAAGCTCACCGTTTCGCTGGGGTCGGGGACCCACGTCGGCTCCTGGTCTCCATCGTCTTCGTCGAGGAGGCTGCGGGGCCCGGGCCGCAGGGGAGCATCCACGGTCGCGTTCGAAGGGAGGCCCTGCGCCTACTTACTGTTCTATCTCTCGATGCGCCGGGAGGTCAACCGCACCTTATCCCCGGTCTATAGCCTCGAACACGGTCCTTCGACCGAGTACCATGTCGCCGTCCTCCGCCCCCTCCTCCACGGCCTCCGGTTCGGTGGTTCGCCTCGCCGCACGCCTGGAGCGCGTACGGTCGACCCTCCTCCGCATGGAGGCGGCCGTGGACCTCGATTCCTTCGGGTCGCAGCGCGAGAGCGCGCGCAACCTCCTGCATTACATCGCGTTCCGACGGTCCGATCTCCGGCGCGAGCAGACCCAGCTCGCGCGATGGGGACTCTCGTCGCTGGGTCGGTCCGAGAGCCACGTTCTCTACAACCTCGAATCTGTCCTCGGCTGGCTCGCCCCGCAGGGGGATCGACTCTCCGACCGGCCGCCTGTCACCGCCACCCCGAACCCTGAGCAGGGCCGGAAGATCCTGAGTCGGAACGCGCTGGCGTTGCTGGGGCCGACCCGGCCTGGCCGCACCGTCCGGATCATGGTCACGATGCCGGCCGAAGCAGTGACGGACTACCGGCTGGTACGGGACCTGGTGGGCGAAGGCATGGACTGCGCTCGGATCAACTGCGCCCACGAGGGGCCGGCGGAGTGGGGACGCATGATCGCCAATATCCATCGCGCCGAACGGGCGCTCGGACGTCGCTGTCGGATCGAAATGGACCTCCCCGGGCCGAAGATCCGGACCGGCTCGATCCGGCCCGGTCCGGCCGTTCTCAAGGTTCGCCCGACACGAGACGACTTCGGCCGCGTCACCTCCGCCGGGTCGTTCTGGCTCACGACGGGAGGGACGCTCCCGCCGGCGCCCGCCGCGGAAAGGGCGATTGTCGTTCCCGGCGGTTGGTTGGCCCGACGCCGCCGCGGCGAACGGATCGACCTGATCGACGCCCGGGGTGCCCGCCGGACCGCCTCGATCCTCGAGCGGAGTCCGACCGCCTGCCGTGCGGAAGTTCGCAAGACGACCTACCTGGTCACCGGGACCCATCTCGAAGCGACCGATGCCGGTGGCTCCGAGGACGGGACCGAGGTCGAATCCGTACCGTCGATCGAGCAACGAATCCGGTTGCGCAAGGGCGAGCGCCTCGACCTGACCGCGCGGCCCGAGCCCGGCGAGGAAGCGCGGCGAGATCGCCGCGGCCGGGTCCGACGCCCGGCCCACATCGCGTGCACCCTACCGGAGGGGCTTCGGTTCGTCCGAAAAGGCGACTCCGTCTGGTTCGACGACGGGCGGATCGGCTGCCTTGTTCGCGCCGCGAGTCCGGATCGACTGGTCGTCGAGGTCACCCACGCGCCCGAGGGCGGGGCGCGTCTGGCCGCGGACCGAGGGATTAACTTTCCGGATTCGGACCTCGACCTTCCGCCGATACCCGCAGAAGACCTGGAGCAGCTTCGCTTCGTGGTTCGCCACGCCGACCTGGTGGGATTCTCGTTCGTACACACCGCCGCGGACCTGGAGCATCTGCGCTCCGAGCTGGGCCGCCTTGGCCGGCCCCGGATGCCGATCGTTCTCAAGGTCGAGACACGTCGGGGGTTCGAGGAGCTACCGGAGATCCTTCTGGCGGCTTTGCGACTGCCCCCGGTCGGGGTGATGATCGCCCGGGGCGATCTCGCCGTCGAGGTGGGCTTCGAGCGTCTTTCGGAAGTTCAGGAGGAGATCCTCTGGCTGTGCGAAGCCGCCCACGTCCCCGCCATCTGGGCGACCCAGGTGCTCGAGGGATTGACCAAGACGGGGTTTCCGACGCGGGCCGAGGTGACCGACGCGGCCATGGGGGAACGCGCGGAATGTGTGATGCTGAACAAAGGCGCTCACGTCGTCGGCGCGGTGCGCGCCTTGGACGGCATCCTTCGGCGCATGCAGTCCCATCAGGCGAAGAAGACCGCGATGCTTCGGCACCTGCACATCGTCGAGCGGTTCTTCGCGGGCCGTCGTGCCGCGCTCCGCGGACCACGGCGGGCGCCACGAAAGGGCGGGCGGATCCGCAAACGGTCCTAAGATCAGGGCCCCCGCTCGCGCAGACGCGATCGAGACCTGGACCGAAGCGACCAACCAACCCCCCGACATCTCGTGTCTCCACCGGGACGCGAGGAACGACCTCCTCCGAGGAGATCAGGGATGGCCGCCCGAGTATGCCGTCAGGGAAAAACCGGAGTTGCGCGGCACCGAGTACATGACTTGGTCCACGGAGCGTTGACAAGGCGGCACGAAGGGCATCGCCAGGCCCTGGTCCGTTGCGGCGCCGGCGGGCCGCCGGGGTCCCCGACCGCCCGCGGCATGGGGGGCGCAGGAGGTTTCTCGGCGCCAAGTGGGGCCGAAGGCACGGAAACACCTCGAGCCACGGTCGGGAGGGTGAGCGGTGGGTTCGTTGCGGGGGGGGCTGGACCGCCCATGCGGTTCGGGCTTGGCATTGGAGCCGCGACCCCGTAGGGCGCTACGCTCGGGGTGGGCGCCGGGGTGGGGGGAGTGCGGGGCGGCGGGGTGATCGGGGGTGTGCGCGCAAGAACTGGGGGGTTGGTCGACCGTGGAGCGATGTCCGGCGAGGAAAATGCGGGGGGCGGCGGAATTGAGTTTGCCCGGGGAGGCGTGGGAGTGGGCATCGGGGTCGGTGCCGCCCGGGAAGGAGGCGGCGGTGGGGGCGCAGGAGGCGCGGAGGGAGTCACGGCGGCGGGCGACGACCGCGCGCTAGACATGGTGCCGAAGCTCGCGTTCGGCTGCACAGGATCCGCGACGGGCGTTACCGGTGCCCTCGGGTTATCCGCTACGGTCGGCCGAGCCCAGGAATAGTCGGGCCTAGGGGGGTCGACCGGGGCGGGAGGCGGCGAACGAGGTGTGGCGAACAAGGGACTCGCCGATTCGGAACGAGCCGGGTCGACGGCCGCCGGAGGCCGAAATTCTGGCCGGGGGGGAGGAGCGGCGGTCGGGGTTGACCGTCCCGGGATCACCAGCGGACGGGGAGGGCGGCGCTCGTAGTAGACGCGCGGGACCGGCACGGGGTCCACGCGCGGGGACGAGTTCGATGGAATCGCGCGAGCGGGAGGCGGAATATCCCGGATCTGGTCAAACGTAATCGGAATGTCCGGGACTGTCGCCCACGGCCAGCTGCCGTCCACCAGCTGGGCGAGGTCGTAGTTGCCGTCCGAGTCCACCCGGGGCTTTCCGGGGTCCACGGGAGCAGGGCCGGTGTTCCTCCCACCGCCCCGCACCGGGGGGGTAATGTGGACATTCGAGGGCGAGTCCGCAGCCTCTGGGTCCCCCGCGGGGGGAGAGCTATCCTGAGAAGGTTGTGTTTCGTCCGGGTCCGGTCCGGGGTACCGCGCCGAGGACCGGTTCGACCCGGTCCGGGTCTTCGTGGGCTCCCGTCGGCCCGCCATGCCAGCAACGGTCGTTACTCTGTGAGCCACATATAACGGACCGGACCGCGGGCCCCCGCTCGATATCCGGCCTGTTATCAACGGGACCCAGCGGGGGTGGGGGCGCAGCGGGCGGCCCGCTGTTTCGAGTCTTCGTCACGTGGACAACGAGCCATGGTGCGGGAAGTGGAATCGGCCTCGGGTAGGGTCGTCGGAATTAAAGACGCGGCGTCCGATGCGGGCCTTGTGTCCGGCACCTCTCCGGGGGACCGGTCGGGGGAGACGGCCACGACGCTGATCCTCGTGGGTCTCATTCTGCAGGCGATCGAGGTGTTCGTTCTTCTCGTGATCGGCCTCTTCCTCCTCATCGTTCCCCTTCTCGGGTTGATATTCCTCGTCCTCGCCTTCTTCGGGATCATCTGGCTGATTCTGGTCTACGTGTACTCTTACGAGCGAGCGAAGGAGGGGTACTGCTCCGGGGCGAAAACTCCCACCCTGGTGTTCGGCATACTGTCGCTCTTGAGCGTGGGTTTCATCTCCGGCATCCTCTACATCATCGCCTACGCGAAGCTCGGCGACGCCGAGGCCGAGGGGCGCCGACCCGTCCCGGCCTGGGGTGCGCCCCCGATTTGGGGTGCCCCTCCGATGCCCCCCGGAGGGAAGTTTTGTCCTGCCTGCGGCCGACCGAATGCCCTCGGGGCCGCGTTCTGCGTAGGTTGCGGCGGACGCCTCCCGTAAGCGGAGGTCGGTGCGGTGCGACGGATCGTCGTCCGACCGGTCTCAAGCGAACCGGCTCGGCGGGCAGAGCGGACCCGCGCCGCGGGCGATGGGGCCCGTCAGGAATGCCGAACGTACGCGTCTCAAAAGATAGATGAGTCATCAAGAACCTCGACAACCGTGGATGTTCGAACCAGGACCCTGAGTCTGCGGATCGAAGAGTTTTCCTCCGATTCCGGACGAGTCGCGCGACCCCCGGATTTCGCTGCCCCCGGCTAATCCACTCTAGAAGTACGGAGGCTCTACGACCGCCCCACCTTCGATCGATCGCCCTTACCGTGGCCAACGTCGCCGAGTCGTGGCATTGGTCCTCGCGGTCGCTCTCGTTGCGAGCATCGTTGCGGTGGTATTCGTGCTTGGCCTCCGTTCCGATACAACCGCGACTTCGGCGACGCCCGCGCAGATCAACATCCTGCCCTCGCGGGGGACCGGGTCGGCGTGCATTGTCGGCACTCCCGGAGTACCTCGTCCGGTGCTCCCGCTCGACAACGGCACGTTTCAGGCGAACACATACTCGGTACCCAACGGTACCGCAGGGCATGTAGGGATGTGCTACAACGCGAGCCCCGGCTCACTCTTCGCCTACGCCAACTGGTCCAAGGTAGGTAGCGCGGGCGGATGGTTCTCCTACCCCCAGGTCACGTACGGCGTCAACAGCTGGGACGGCGTGCACTCCACGTACACCAACCAGAGCCCTGCGTGGACTCTCCCGCAGTCGGTCTCCCAGATCGTTTCGGAGAGCATCTGGACTGTCGTCAACTTCAGCTTCCTGCCTCCGCCCTCGAACATGACGAGCGGGTACGATTTTTCACTCGACGATTTCTTCACCGGAACACTCCCACCCGAATTCGAAGAAGGACCGTTCGTCGAGGTAATGGTTTGGTTCGCCCACCACATAACCTACCCTGCTTCCTTCAGCCACTGGTCGGCCCCGACGCTCGTCAACTCAACGCTCTCCGTTCAGCCGTGGGACGTGGGGGAGTGGTGCCATGGGGTGGACAACAGCTCGAACGCGAACGTGAGCTTCGACTACTCGTATGCCGGACAATCCTCGAGCGGAACGAACTCCGGGACTGTCGGGGTCAACCTCAGCCTCATTCTGGCGGATGTGGTGCAAAGAATGCCGTCCATTACCTGCTGGACCGGCCCCACGCACGGTTTCGCCAATTTTTACCTAGACGAGGCCAACCTCGGCTCGGAAGACGGAGCCTTGGGCGGGGCTGATTTCAACTACAACTGGACCGTGAGTTCCTACTGCCTTGACACTGACGTGCGGAACGCCACGGTCACCGGGCTGGAGTGCGGCCACGGTGAGCTCGAAACGTCGGAGTCGACCGCTCGACCGATCGAGGCGAGCCCCGCGCTGGATTCCGGTCCCCTCCTTGCGATCCTCCCTCTCGCAGGGACGAGAATGTCGATCCCTCCCCCGAAGGTCCTGAGATGCGCTCCCGTTGAGGTTCGCACCTGAGAGCGCGACCGCCGAACGTGCCCGACCCGACAACCCCTTAGGGGCGACGGCATGCGTCGAACGTGGAATCTCTAGGAGCCTGTGGCACAGCTCCGAATTGATGGCCTGGCCGGTCTCTGCGGGTTGGAGTTCGTCGGACCTCTAGCTCCGGCGGTCTGTACCGTCCTATCCGACCTGCGCCCGATACAACTTCCCGAGGTTATGGGTGAGGGCCCATAGATGCCACTCGCCTCGGACCTTCCGTAGGCCCCTCGTCAGAAACTGCCTCAGCCCTCGACCTTGCTTCACCTGGCCGAACACCGGCTCTACGATGCACTTCCTTCGGCCGTAGTGCGCTCGACCCTCGGCACTCCGGACCCTCCGACGCATCCGTTGCGTGAACGTCTCGTCGTTCGGTGGCCTCCCTCGGGGACATGCCGCTCGCTCGGCGGTCTTGCCCGGTTCCGGCGGGCAGTAGACGTTCGTCCCGAAGTCCTCCACCGCTTGGATCGACTCCTCGCCGAAGTAGCCGGCATCGGCCACGATCTCTCGGGGTAGGAACCCGAGATTCTGACGGGTCAACTCCGTCATCGGGACCAACTGCTGTCGGTCCTGGGGCGCCTGGGTCGCCTCGGCAGCCACGATGATCTGCGCCTTCTCATCGACCATCGCCTGGCAGTTGTACGCCTGCACGAACGAGCCTCGGTTCGCTCCGTCCGGCATGATCCGGGAGTCGGGGTCCGTGAAGTTGTACTGCGTCTTCGGATCGATTGGCCCGGCCTCTCTTCCGGCCGCCTTCGCCTTCTGCCGCTCCCGCTCCTCCAACGCCTCGATCGCCTTGCGGATCTTCTCCCGCCGATCCGCCGCCGTCTTCACGCCGGGGATGGCGTTGTACGGGTTGTTCCCCTTCCCGAACCGCCGATCCTCCTCGGCGTCATTCTCCGCCACCTTCCGGAAGTATTCCTCGACGCTCTTCCTGAGCTCCTCGTCGAGCTGCTTCTCCTTCTCGAGCATCTTGCCGTGGCTCATTGCCTTGTGCTTCGAGGCGCTCGCCTTCACCTTCGTCCCGTCGAGCGCCATGCGGGTCCCTCCGATGAGATTCGCCTCTTGACAGAGCTTCAGCACGCGCAGGAACAGTGCGTGGAAGTTCCCGAGGTTCCGCGAGCGGAACCTCGCGAGGGTCGAGTAGGTGGGGTGCTGGTCGGCGGCGAGCCACCGGAACGCCACGTCGTCAAAGGTGGCGCGCGCCACCTTGCGGGAAGTGGGGGTTCCGATGCAGTAGCCGTAGAGCCAGAGCTTCAGCAGGAGGCCCGGGTGGAAGGCGAGGTTGCCTCCCTCAGCGTTGTCGTATCCGTGGGAGAAGAGCGTCAGGTCGATCTGCTGGTCGACGAACTCCGCGATGAATCGGGCGAGGTGATCCTCGGGGAGCCAGTCGTTGAGGCTCGGAGGGAGGAGAAGGTTCTGATGCGGGTCGTAGCGACGGAAGTTCGCCTTCGGTGTCGAGCGATCCATAACCGGGGAAAGACGACCCCGGCTATAGTACCTCCGTCAGAGTTCACCTCAGGCGCGAAGGGCCGCTGTGCAACAGGCTCCTAGAGTCCCAGAGGTGAGATCATCCCAGCCAGTCCTCGACACTCACGCCGTAGTCAGACGGGGACAGGGCCTGCTGCCCAGACCCTGGCCCGCCTCACTCAGGAGTGTGCTCAAAGAGCGTTGAATCTACCGAGGAGCAATACCTCGCCGCGGGGATAGGTCTCGTCACATTCCCCGGGGGTCGTTCAACCAGTCCCGACTTAGACATGGGTCTTGGGGGCTCGAGCCCCGCCCGCCTCCTCTCGTGTCCGTTTCGAGCCTTTATCGGTGCGGTTCTCAAGGGGGGCTTAATCTAAGCGATGTGATTTTGGTGCGTGGCATCGACCCGGCGGCTCGCCGCCATCATGTTCACGGACATGGTCGGTTCGACGGTAGCCGCTCAGGTCAACGAGCGAGAGGCGCTCAAGCTCCGGGATGAGCAGGAGGCCATCGTCCGACCCCTCTTCTCTTCCCACCTGGGTCGAGAGATCAAATCGACTGGCGATGGTTTCCTCGTTGTATTCGACAGTGCCCTTCGGGCCGTGGAGTGTGCGGTCGATGTCCAGGAGCATCTGCAAGCGCGCAACTCGCAACCGGGAAGCCATCCTATCCGACTCCGAATTGGCGTTCACTTAGGGGAGGTCGAAGAGCGAACCGGAGACGTCTTCGGAGACTCCGTCAATGTCGCTTCCCGGATTGAACCTCTCGCCGACCCGGGCGGGATATGCATCTCCGAACCGGTGTTCGGCCTCGTCCGAAACAAGATCCCAAATCAAGTCGAGAAACTGGAACCGAGGGCCCTCAAGGGCGTCCTGTTCCCGGTCGATGTCTACAGAGTCCTCCTGGCTCGGACTATCCAGGAGTTCTCTTCCACCCCGCTCGCGCTGAGCGCGCTGGACAAGAGTCGGGTCGCCGTCCTCCCGTTCGTCAGCATGAGTCCCGACCCGAACGACGAGTACTTTTCCGACGGACTTACCGAGGAACTGATCGGGAGCCTTTCGTTGGTGAAGGGGCTTAAGATCATCGCGCGGACTTCCGTCATGGGCTACAAAAGGGAGAAGAAGCACATCTCCGAAATCGGGAGGGAGCTCGGGGTCGGTACGGTTGTCGAGGGAAGTGTCCGAAAGGTCGGGAACCGCATCCGGGTCTCGGTCCAAGTGATCGACGTGGCAACGGAAGCGCACTTATCGGCGTCGATCTACGATGACACATTGGACGACATTTTCGCGGTCCAGAGCGACATCGCGACGAAGGTGGCCGGGTCGCTCCCCAACAACCTGCTTGCCGCAGGTGCTCCGATCCCGACGATGAAGAGGACCGAGGACACTGGGGCCTATCTCTACTTCCTTCAGGGAAGAGCGCTCCTATGGCGGCCGGGTGAGGAGCCCCTTCGGCAGTCGTTGAAGTTCTTCGAACAGGCCACCGAGAGAGACCCTTCCTTTTCCCGGGCATGGGCCGGGCTAGCCATTTGCTATCGAAATCTGGGCTTCAGAGGTTTGATCCACTGGTCCGAAGCGGTCGAACGCGGTAGGGCGGCCGCGGAGAGGGCCCGCTCGATGTCTCCCGACTTGGCCGAAATGCACTCCGTGCTCGCAGAGCTGTCCGCCATGGCTGACGACCCACTCGAAGTACAGGAGAAGGAGGCGAGGAAAGCGCTGGACTTGAACCCAAATCTCGCAGACGCCCACGTCGTGCTAGCGAGCATCGAGCTGCTCAAGGGAAACCTAAGGGAATTTGTTAGCGAGAGCGAGCTGGCCTATCAGTTGGACCCGCTTTCCCCGCGCACGATCAGGATTGTCGGAACGGCGTACTTCTACGCGGGGAGGGAACCGGACGCCCTGGAGTTCTGGATGAGGACACTCCACCTGGACCCGTTCAACACGTACCGTCGGATGACCGAGTATTTCATCTCGAAGGGGGACCTGGAAAAGGCCGGCGAGATGGTGAACGAACTTGAAAGGCTCAGTCCGACCGATCTTGACACCTATCTGAACCGCGGGTACCTCGCTGCCCTCAAGGGCGACAGGGCCATCGCGATGGAGATGATTGCAAAATTGGATCCGCCTCAGAAACCGGGAGGGGTAGGGTCCACTCGGGCAGGATTCGTCCACTTGGCACTCGGCGATGTGGATAGATTCTTCGACTACATGTGGGCCGCCGCGAAGGATCACAGACTCCCGGCGCCACAGCTCATGTACTCACCCCTCTTCGCCGAAGTCCGGAAGGACCCCCGGCTCAAGTCACTCCTGGATTCCGTTGGCCTCACCCTTCCTCCTGCCTCGTAAGGGCGGTTTGGCGCAGGCCCATACACCCTAGGCTTCGGAGTCGCACCCGTTTCCTCAGGGGACAGCTGAGGGGTTCAAGAACCGTACAACGCACTCGGCGAGGGACTACCGCAATTGAACGATTGCTTCGATGGTTCAAGGACAGTTGCGCCCTTGGTCGACATCGTTGGACGACCTGGGGCCGCGAGACTACCCCAGTCGGCCGACTGGAGGGGCGAGGGCTGGAACATCCCTGGATTGCGGCCGGAACGGCACAGCCTCTATTTCGCCCGGCGCAGTTGATGGAGTGTCACACCATTGCGGAACGTCCACGACCGAACGTGATCCAAGCTTCGTTGCCGCGGCAGCGGTCCGAACAGTCGGTTTCGAGTCTGACCCACGATCGTTGGCACGACCGACAAGAGATACTCGTCCACCAGGTCTCGCTCGATCAATGCCCGAGGAAATTCCACCCCGCCCG
The DNA here is from genome assembly GCA_963804505.1 of uncultured Thermoplasmata archaeon. Taxonomy (GTDB): domain Archaea; phylum Thermoplasmatota; class Thermoplasmata; order Lutacidiplasmatales; family UBA184; genus Lutacidiplasma. The sequence continues at coordinate 95,522 of CAWDQP010000010.1, read as the reverse complement.
GTACCAACATGTTCTTTCCGGGTTGGCGCTTGAGCCGTGCGATCTCCCGCGAGACGTCTCCCCGCACGATGGTCGAATGGTTCCAATCCGCCGTTGGGAGCGTTTTCGAGAAGATGACCTTCGGAGTCTCGTGAAGAAATCTGGCCTGAGCCTTCCAGTCCTCGGGTGCTGTCGGATCGGTCGCGACCCTCGGCCAAAAGCCCGCGAACTGCTTGTAGGTCCCTTTTCCCATGAGGAGAGTATCGACTTGGGACGCTCCCGTCTCTGCGAACGCCTTGCCCAATTCCTTCCAATAGGGTCGGTCGTTGATGGGGACAAACCCGTTCTTGCTGTCCGCGAAGCCGTCCAGGGTCGTGTGCATCTGAAGAACGACTTCGCGGCGCGCCATCGTATTCAGCGGGTCGGGCCCTCTACGGCGATCATCTTCGGGGTCTTGGCCCCTTCCTTCCGCAGCTTGAGGACGGGCGCGTACTCGGCAGACCCGTACCATGCTCGGAGCGACTCTGCGTTGGGAAATTCGAGAATGACCACACGGGGCGGGTTCCAGTCCCCTTCGATCACCTGAGGGGGGGCGGCACAGAGGGTCTTCCCTCCGTACTTCTCGAGCGCCGGTCCAAACTTTTCGCGATACTCCTTGGCCTTGTTCTGGTCATGCCAATCGATCTCGGTTATCAGATAGGTCGACATCTGAGACTCCCCACTAATCCCCAATGGTGCTCGATTATAACAGGTCCATCGAGCGCTTAGCTCGTAGGATTCGACGACGGTCGGACCTCGCCATGCTGAGCGATGCGAGTTCAAAGAGCATTGAACATCTCTGAGTCTCGCGGGCGGCACTCGCCAGGGATTGTGTTCAAACTTAGTCGAGCTCACCGAATTCGATAGTTAGGACAAGACTCGCCTTGTCCACGTCAACGAACCCAATTGAGTGGTCGTGTGGTTGGCGTTCGTTAAGGCCCCTGCCTCGATGAGCCCCCGGTGTGCCCTAACAATGAGCGAGTACGTCCGACGAGAGGTGGGAGCGTTCTCGGTCCTCACATGCGGTCGATGCGGCTTTGCCTCCCGGCCGGGGTCGACACGCTGCGCAGTATGTGGGCATCCGTTCCCTCTCGAGCGCCCGCGCGCGGGGGCCGCCGCGAGAAGTTCTAAGCGATCTGCCCCGCCCCGATAGTTATCCCCAAGGGGCTGACCCCGCGTGCGCCGACCCCGCCAAAGAGAGTGAGTTGCCGAAGGGGTGCCGAGCCTTACTCGCGGTCGGGGAATCGGCCGCGCCTGCCACGTAACTTGGGATCGCGGCCGGGAGACCGGTCCGTATTCCCTGGTGTTCGAGGAGGACCGGAGGGTCTCGCCTCGTTAGGGTCATGTACGTGCAGACTCGTCCTCGCGCCTGTGTCCCGCGACAAGGTCTTGGATTGGTTGCTCGAACCCGAGCAGCCGTCGGTCCGCTACCTCGCGTTGACCCAACTCCTCGGGAAGAAGGAGGACGAAACGGAGGTTCGCAAGGTCAAGGCGCGCATTCCAACTACGGGATGGGTGGCCGACGCGCTTGCCCGCCGGAACGCCGCCGGATGGTGGGAGCGGGACAAAGGCTGGATGGAGCCCCGGTTCACTGCGACCCACTGGACCATGCTCGCGTTGGCCGATCTGGGGGCGACTCGCGCCATCCCGGAGGTGGCAGCGTCGGCGGAGTACTGGATGGCCAAGTCGCCGCTCGAGGGAGGGGGCGTTGGAGGGTTCGGGAAGGGGAAGGGGCACCACTGCTACACGGCCAACATGGCGCGCGGGCTCCTTCGCCTGGGCTACGAGGACGACCCTCGGGTCCGCAAGACCCTCGAATGGCTGGTCCAAACCGCCCACCCGCAGGGGGGCTGGTCCTGCCGCTACGTCAGGAACGGGCCGGCCACGAGCCGTTCGCTTGACGCATGGGAGGGATTGGGCGCCTTCGCCGCATACCCTCGTTCCAAGTGGAGTCCGGCGATGAAGTCAGTCGTGGAGCGGACGGCCGAGTACTACCTCGAGCACGAGCTCCACAATCAGGGCGACCGGTACGAGCCATGGTACCGCTTCCACTGGCCCGTGCACTACTACTACGACCTGTTGGTCGGCCTGGATTGCCTGACCGCGCTCGGCTACGGCAAAGACCCGCGATTGGGATACGCGGTCGACTTCCTGCGGAAGAAGCAGCGGCCCGACGGAAAGTGGGACCTCGACGCCTTCAACCGGATCCCTACCAGGAGTTCGTCGACTGGTTTGCGAAGCACCCCGGAAACTGTCCGGTGCCTCTGACGTTCGAGGTGGAACGAAAACCGAGCAAGATGATCACGCTCCGCGCGCTGACTGTGCTATCGCGCTTACAGTAGCTGTCGGTCGCTCCCCGTTCATCGCGATTGCTTTATCGGCCGCGCGCCTCCCGCATCAAACCCACGATCACCTTTGGCGCATCTTGCTCTTGGCTCCGGAAAGAGGCAGGACTCGTAAGTTCTGGAGGTTCGGGTCGAGTTCACCCCTGTCTATCCGCGGGGTCGTCTAAGCCCCCCTCAAAACTTCCCAGGCCCCAGGGGAATCCGTTGAGCAGAGCCTTTGCCCGCGGGGCCCGGGTACAAGCGCGTTTGAACGCTGACCGATCTGGCGAGCTGCGCTGAGGCGTGATCGATCGTGTGTCGGCTCGCTGCCCTAGCTTCGATTGCCGTTGTTATCGCTGAGGCCCAATTCGGTCTGCACGTCGTGGAGTTCTTAAAGTGCGGGTCCGTCACCGACTCAGATGGCGATCGGCAGGACGCGAACCATTCGTTTGCCCATGTTCATCCATGCGTCCCCCAAGGTGGTCTTTTCCGCGATTTCCGACGCCAAATTTCTTCCACGTTGGTTCTCGGATCGTGCGACCTTGTCGGCGCGTAAGGATGGATCCTACTCGCTCGGGTGGGAAGGGGGCCCATGTGTTATCGCTTAGGAGTCGCTACTGAATAACTGACTCATTTCGTGCGGGTTCGGTGGGGTTGGATGGTGTAGTTCCAGTCCCCGTGGAACTTGTGAGGTTCCAGGAGGATCTGCGCCATCTGCTCGTCGGACACCTGGACTCCATCGGGGTACCGCCCTTTGTCGAGTTCCGATCGCACTCGGAGTCCCGACGTCGAAGTGGTGGCTCCGATCAGACTGACAATGACCGCCAGGCTCACCAGCGGTTTCCCGCGCCAGTTCATGGCAATGTGCGAGAACAGTCGGTGCTCGATCCGTTCCACTTGCTCGTCCCTGGGGGGAAGTGACACACCGTGAGGGTCAGTCCGGTGCGATCGGCGAACTGCTGGAGTTCCCACTTCCAGAGCCGAACCCGAGCCCCATTGCTGCCCCCGCAGTCGGCCGTGATGAGGAGGGAGGTGGCTCGGGGATACGCCGACCGGCCCATGACCTCCCACCAGCGTCGGATCGCACGAACCGCGAAGGTCGCGGTGTCGTGGTCGATCCCGACACTCACCCACCCCTCGTTGCGCTTCAGGTCGTAGACCCCGTAGGGGATCGCCTTCCCCATCTCGGGAATGAGAAAGTCGTGCACCCGGACCGGCTCGGGTTGGTCCTTGGGCCGCCACTCTCGGCCTCCATTCTTGAAGTCGCCCACGAGCTCTTTCTTCTTCGTGTCGACCGAGATGACCGGCTGGTGCCGCCGCTGGTGCCGCACGACTGCGGCGTTGAGGTATCGGAACTGGGCGTCGCGGTCCGGGTGCGCCGATCCCTCTCGAGTCTTCTGGTTCAGTTGGAGGCTGTATCCCGCAGCATGCAACTGGTCCGCCACGAGGTGAGCGCTCACATTGTGGCCCATGGCCCGTAGTTCGCGGGCCAGTCGGCGCGTGCTCCGAGAGGTCCATCGGACGGGGGACTGAGGACGGCCGGCGGTGGTGGGTTCTACCAACGCCTCCAAGTCGTGGGCCAGCTTCGGATCCTTTCGGGTGGTGGGCGTACGGCCGCCCCCGATCCTTCGGATCCGTCCCGCCTCGAGCCGTTCACCCAGCCGAACCTCTCGGAGACCTCGGGAGACCGTGGAGCGAGAGATGCCCGTAGCGCGAGCCACCTGGCCGATGCCACCATGGCCCAGGGCGAGGGCCTCCGTGGCGGCCCACAGCCGCCTCGACCGCTCGGTCAGTTCCGGAGCGAGGGCCCGATACTTGGTCCGTAAGGCGGCGAGATCCACACACCCAACAGCGCGAAGACCCGGTACAAATAACTCACTTATTCAGTAGCAAGCCCTTAGCCCCACCACTCCGCCCTGAATCTCTCCCGACCGGCGTTCGGATCTAAGGCCCGAGCCATCAGCGTCCGGGCCAGCTCGAGCATGGGCTCGGGGTCCACATGCTTCTTTCGGAGTCGCTTCATCAACAGTTCGAGGATTTTCCCCGACTGCTCCCGGAATGCGATCCCCCAACGCATCGGCGGATACCGGACCCGCACCTCCTCGGGGAGCCGGGAGCGGATCTCACTGTGCAGTCTCCGGCTGACCACCAACGTCAGCAAGGAGGCCCAGATCAGCGCCTCCGCCACCGAACGATTAGTGGTGTTCACCCGATCAAGCGCATACTGGCTCTTCAGTTCCTTGAACACCAACTCGATCTCCCAGCGGCACCCGTAGAGCTCCGCCACTTCCTCGGCGCTCAACACCTCCGGGCCGAGGTTGGTGAGGTAGGTGTGGTACTTCCGGGTCTCCTCGTTCCACACCGCCACCAGCCGGGCGGAGAGGGTGTCCCCTCGACGGTGGCCGCCGTATCCCCTTCGGGAGAACGCGATCTCCACCTCGACATCCATTACCTCCCGCTGGAGCCTCGGTCGGACCTCCTTCCAGGACTTCCCGTCGAGATCGATGGCCCGACCCCGGTGGACTCGGAGGGAGCGGACGATGGTCGGGTCGACCGGGCTCTGCAGTCGTGTGAGGTAAAACCCACCGTTCTCAGCGATTCGAGCAAAGGCTTGGTGCTTGTAGAAACCGAGGTCGAAGAGGAGGATGGATCCCTTGACCCAGGGTCCGGGCTTCAACGTATCGCGCTCGCTGACGCTCTCCGGCATCAGCTCCACGCGCTTCGGGCCATTGGCCCGCACACTGACGAGAGTGGCGATCTTGGCTCCCGCCGCCGGCTGGCTCGATCTCGTGGCAGGGAACTGGGTCATCAAGGAGGCGGAGAGCCGCACGATGGTGGAGTCCTGGATCAGCACGTCCTCGAAGGCGGCGAGCTTTGGGCTGAGGCGGTTTCCGGGTGCGCTCTTCAGCTGAGAGAGGCCATGGGCCACGCAGAGGTGGAGGAACTCCACGAGCTCGGGGGTGAACCGGTCGTAGAAGCTGGCGTAGCTGTGGATCGGCTTGGCGGCTCGTTGATTGTAGACGTGTCGGAGTTGGTCGAGGGAGCGCTGGAGGTAGACCCCGGCCTCGAGAGTAACGGACCAGAAGAATGCCACCGGGTCGATCTTCCGATAGCGGCGAATGAAACCACTCTCCTCGGCGAGGCGAGTGAGGACCTCGGGAGGGTAGAGTTCGAGCAGGGTGTCCTGGAGAAGGGTCGGCGGAAGGGCGCCTCGGCGGCCTCGAGCGATCGCGGGCACCCGGGAAGTTCATGGCGCGAGGTATGAATCAAGAGGCCTCTACTCGAAGGAGGCCATGGCCCGGAAGGACCCCGAGCTCGAACGACTGATCGAGTCGATCGCCGAGCAGGACTGCGAGACCGACGAAGATGTGGCGATGGGTCTCGGCTACGCTATCCAGGAGCACGTTCGGTTCCCGATCTCCCGGAAGAGTAGTGGGGGAGGATGTCTCGGTGCTAGAGGTCGAGGAGAGCGACGGGCTCGACGTGATGGCGATCTGCGAGCGGAACGGGCGTAGGTACCGTGTGAGGCTCCAAGACATCGAGCTCACCAAGAGGCCGGTCGGGGCGCAGTGGATCGAGGTGTACCGTCAGTTCCGCGGGAGAGAGGGAAGGTCACCGACCGGGCTTATCCGATAACACATGGAAGGGGGCCCGACTCACACCGGAAAAGTAATCGAATTCGTTCGTGGAAGAGAATCACGCTGACTTGGCAATGGCCCGGACAAGAAGAGCTGGGAGTGACGAAGCTGAAGCTGTCCGTCGAGCCCAAGGAAGGAGGAACGATCCTGAGGTTTACGCACTCAGGCTTCCGGAGTCGCGGGGCGTGGGTAGATCTCTACGATGGCGCCATTCGGGGCTGGACCTATTTCATGATGAATCTCAAGTCGGTCCTTGAGAACGGTCACGATCTCAGATCGCCGTATGACTGGTAAGCCAAGGGCACGAGTCGGACCGGCTTGACGTAACCTAGTGTGCCCCACCTGGGCGGAACTCGTCTCCGCTTGGAGTGAACCTCCCCGAAGCGGGCTGAAAGTTTGTTGCACACAGAATCGCGCGATGAACTCGCTCGCCGCTACGAAGGTGGGTCCTTGATCCGGCCCACCGTGTGGGCCCACTTGACCCAACTCACGACCGGCGCGCCGACGTCGATCTGCCAGAGTAATGCGTTGAGTTCACCACGATGCTGGAGTTCCTCTTCTACCAGATGCCAAAGCGCATCTCGCACCGGAACCTGACAGTCATGGTCCGACCCCCTCCCCTTCACTCTAGGGACCGTACGTGAGAGGTTGGCTTCGGTCAGTTCCGCCATGACCCGTTGGACCTGGGTCTGGATGTACTTCTCGTCCTTCCTCAAAACGTCGATGGTAGGCGGTCCGTCAGATTCACCCTCCTGAGGAGGGAACGGAAACGTCGCGCAGTCCTTCATCCAGAAGTAGAGGGCACCTTGAGAGTGCGCGAAGATATCGAGTAGGGAGGGAAACGAAGCGCCCCGGTCGCGAGTTAGTTCCGCGGGCGGAAGTTTCGCGAGCGTCTCGAGGTAACCCCGACGCGTGTCGGCGATGTAGGCAAACCACCCACGAATCAGCTCCAGTTCGGATTCCATGTTGAGTCCCTGCGATCCCCGAAACTTACGGTTTACTTAGGGCCGGTCATTTTGGACCGGTTCCAGGGGCGAGGTCGCCCGACGTCGAATGTACAACGCTGGTTGAACCCACCGGACCCCAACCTTAGGCAATGCGCCCGACTCTTCCGCCGCGGGAGGATGGGATTCGTGCCACGGCGGACCCGGGTCCGATCCGCGCTCTTTGCGCGTGGCCCGCCTCGAAGGGAGCGGGCTACCAGCGGTTCTCCGCAACATAATATATATACTTAGTTGGTGCATTGTTGCTCGTATGAGGATCGAAGCGGGCCTGTTCCGAGAGGTGGGAGAGCGGCCGCTTCCGCGGGAGATGCTTTCCTCGTCGTACCGAGTTCGGGGGCGCCCCAGGAAGGAGTATCGGCCGCGTATTCGGTCCGCAGGAGACGTCGACCGTCTTCGGCGCCATCGTGTTCCTGCCCTCCTAGTCACCTCCGAGTGGGTCTCGAAGTCGGGTTACCCCGTGCAGTTTCGCCCTTGGCTCGCTCTGCCCGAGGAACTGTCGACCAAGATCTCGTCCGACTTCCGAATCCTTCCCGTGAGGGATGCCGAGGCGCTCAAGGACCCCGGAATTGAGGAGCTTGTGGCCCTTCTGCTGCGATTCGATCCGCTGGCGGCGCGGGTGGTCGCGGTTCGAAACCGTCCGAAGCTCGATCCGAACGAACTCTACCGCCGAATCCGGAACGAAGGTCTCGAGCGAGCCGCGACGAAGGTCCGGCTCCAGGAGTTCGCCCGGGCCCTCCCCGTCGTAGGGGAATCGCTCCCCCGCGAGGAACTGCTCTGGGTCGAACGAAATAACCCACCGCTCGCGGAGGCGCCGTGACCGAACCGGGGGTTGCGGCAGCCGATGTCATCCTCCGGCGACGGGGCATTCTCTACGTCGTGATCGGAGGCCAGGCGGTTGCGCAGGAAGCGGCGACCAGCACGCGCGACGTCGACGTGATGGTGACGACCGACGATTTCGGCAAGACGGTCGCTCTCCTTCGAGAGGAGAAGGACCTTGCGTTCGATTGGGAGACCGCCCAGCTCGCCCGATTCCGGATCCTTCCGCTCGGGGGCGTTCCGTTCGACTTGATCAACGCCGCCACATTCTCCGGGGAGAAGTCGGGCGACGAGTTCTTTCGCTTTCTCGCCCGGGAGGGTTCGACGGGGGAGGACGGGATCCCTTACGCGACCCCCGAGGCGGTGTGGTACACGCGGCTGATGACCAAGCGTTGGAAAGCGTACGCCGAGAAGATCGTCACGAACGTAATCGATGGCGTCTCCCCGCGGCGACTCACCAAGGTCGAGGAGATCGCTCGACTCTTCGGGACGGAGGCGACAATCCAGTTGCGCCTCGCTTACGTGAGAGAGGAGCTGGCGCGCCCGGACATCGAGTCGCTCATTCGACGCCCGTAGGCCCGACACCTCCCCCCGAGGGCCCGCCGGACACCCGGTCGCGGTTCAGTTGGGGAATCAGGTGAACCGGGCCCTTCACCACGCTGTCTGGGTCCAAGCGCCATTGGACCCATTGAATGCTGCTGATCGCCTGGAGGCGATCGCAGGCCCTGCTGTCTACTTCATCCGCGGCGCAGCCCGCGCGAGAATCCAACTGCTGCCAATCAACATGATTCCGACCCCAATGCAAGCGTAGAATCCTTGGGTATAGTGGGTGGCGTCGGTGTTGGAGGTAGTGCCTATCTCCAGCGCTAGCAAAATGAAACCGATCCCGATGGCGCCAAGGGCGACCAAAATCCCCGACAGTTTCCACGTAGTGGTCGGTTGGCCCCGACCGAACCCCATACGCCCGCCGAATTCTGGTGACGGTGGTTGATCCATGGACGCCGTAGAGCCTGACATCGGCGATGGAATAAGAGCTAGGCGAGCCCGGGTGGCAGATCGGGGTCTAAGTACGTCTCGAATCGGCAGGGGCTGAGCGACCTGTTTTGCAACCTTTCGTTGTAGGGCACAACGACGATTGAGCTTATCCACGGCACCAAGCTGTAACTGGTCCATGGGCGAGAAGGCCAAGCGACTCGAAGAAGCGAACCAGAGTAGGGCGGAGGTCGCTGTCCGATGGGAGGACTCGGAGAACAGAGCGGACGAGACTGGTCGCGCTTCGGACAAGGCAAAGGCTGACGCCGATGATCGCGCCCTAGCCGCGGCGGATCGCAAAATCAAGAATATCGAGAAAGAGCCTTGATTGGATGACGCCGGGCGACCCACCGATTGCACCCTCTACGGTCCTTTGACACTCTGAGGGGGGGCGCCGAGTGGATTTGCAGGTGATGCCTCAAGGTTGCCACCCAGAATGAGCCGAGAACCTCTCACGATTTCGTTGGAGTGCGCCCGGAGGCTTGCCGTATCCAAGCAGCGCTTGTCAGGCAGGCTACCCCCGCGTCCATCCACGAGCGCGATTGTTTCAGTAGTTAGAGAATTGGCCTACGTTCAGTGGGATCCGGTTACGGTAGTTGCACCGTCCCATGTCCTTACGCTCTGGTCCAGGCTCGGCGATTTCCGGCAGTCGGATTTGGAAAAACTGCTCTGGAACGTCAAGAAGCTCTTCCTGCACTGGACCCCGATGGCTTCGATCGTTCTCACCGAGGATTTTCCAATCTACCATTCGTTGATGAGCCGATACCCGGAATCTCTGTCGCACTCGTGGGGTTCACATCGGACGCGCGCCAAGAGGTTCCTCGCGGGCCATTCTGACCTACGGAGGAAACTGCTGAAGGAACTGCGGAAGGGACCGCTTCGGTTGGCTCAGTTCGAAGATCACGCACGGACCAAGAGGTCCGACGGGGAGTTCAACCCCGGGAGCGACGTCTCCCTCATGCTCTCCCACTTGGAGATGAGCGGCGACGTGATGGTCGTGGGTCATCAAGGAAATCAGAACCTATGGGGCCTGTCCGACCAGTTCCTCCCGGACTGGGTAGAACGGAGAAGCCTATCGGAAGTCGAGTTCGAGCACGAGGCCGCCCAGCGGGCCTTGCGAGCCTTGGGCACCGCCACCCCGACCGAGATTACGTGTTACTTCCCCCGCGGCCGCTACGACAAGCTGAGGGCTACGATGGCGCGACTCCAGAGCGAGTCGGCGATCCACCGTATTCGCATTGATGGCTCCAGCACTCAGGAGGAACGCTACATTCACAGAGACGACGTTCCTCTCTTGGAATCAATGGCCGATCCAGGGTGGGAGCCCCGGATGTCGTTACTTCCCCCGTTCGACAACCTGATTTGCAGCTCGGCGAGAACGAGTCGGCTGTTCGATTTTGAGTATGTCCGTGAACAGTTCCTACCGAAGGAAAAGCGGAAATTTGGGACCTACGTGCTTCCGATCCTCTGGGGAGACAGGTTCATCGGCAGGATCGATCCGCGCCTCGACAAATCGCGGGGAGAACTCGTCATCAATTCGGTTCATGCGGAATCCGGAGCGCCCGCAGGCAAGGAGATCGCGACAAAGATTTCCGAGACGATCGCCGGATTGGCAGCGTTTCTCGGGGCGCACCGGGTGACCTACACATCCCGTGTCCCCGATGCCTGGAGGAGCGCGCTCCGTTGAACCGAGCCCGCTCTAACTGTCCCCAACGTCCATCAGAGCGCGGTTCCGTCACACGGGGCATTGACCACCGTTGGGCTCGGAACTGCCAGAGCCAATCATCATCCGGCGAAGGGGGCCTCGTGGTTGGGGATCCGTGGACATCCCCCGACTATTGTGGTGGGGTGAGAGGTCCGCGCAAGCAATCCCCTTGGCGAGGCGCGTTCGCGGCCGATTCCGGCCGTTAACGCTTCTTGGTCTTCTTCTTCCCGCCCTTCTTCGGCATCTCATAATGCGATAGACCTGATACTACTTCAGGCAACTCTTCGCACTCTCCAAAGCGAGAAATCCCATCGAAGCCCCTGAAATCGGGGCTCGAATCACGCAAACGAAGTCGAGTCTGCTCGAGCAGTTCCGAACGCCGGCTCGATGGAAGCACTTGAAGCGGAGCCGAGAGATCGTGCCGATGCGGGCGGGTAGCTAGATTAGACCCCACGGGTTCGGCGGCCGATGCCCGAACCGGAAGTCGTCTTCGCTCCGATGGTGAATCGATCAGTGGGCACTACCAGCAGCAACTTCGTCGTTCAGGAGAATCTCGCGAAAGCACGCCCCGGCGGAGCGGCTCACCATGAGGTTCCGCTCCACCGTCATCGGGTCGAGGACGAGGCATGGTACGTGCTCGAGGGGACGCTCCAATTCGACTACGGAACCCGAAAGTTCACCGCGCCGGCGGGAACCGGGGTCTTCCTACCGCGAGGTACTCCCCACACGTTCTGGAACCCCGGGCCGGACCCTGCGCGCTACCTCCTGATCGTGGGGCCCAAGACCGCCGGGCTGCTGGAGGTGCTGCACGGCCCGAACCGTCCGCCCCCGGCGGGCTTGAAAGCGCTCTACGACACCTTCGAGATTGATCTCTTGGAGTAAGTGCACGGTCGGATGCGCACAGCCTCGATCGCACGCTTGCGCCAGGGCCATCGGACGGCCCATCGCTTAAAGTCCTCAAGGCTGCTTCCGGGCCCGTGAAGGAGAGGAGGGAACTTCCTCCCATCTCTCAAGTGAAGGTCGCCCTCCGTAGTCTCGGCTTGTTGCACTTCACCGACTCGACGGCCCCCTCGCTTGTCTCGATCGTAGCGGGGGCTCCGGTGACCGGGTCGTGGTGGGGGCACCCTGCAGGGCCGTCGATCTACGCGGTGGGGGAAGCTCTCGACTCCGACCCCGGTGTGCTTGTCGTAAAGCTCTGGCGAGGGAAGCTGACGCTCGTCCACCCTCGTCTGTGGCCCGCGTTGATCAGAATCGGAAGTTCCCGCTCCCCATGGCAACTGCGGGGCCTGAGCCGCGACGCGTCCCGGCTGCTCGCACGAATCGAGCGCGAGGGGCTCGTTCGGAGCGACAGCATCGCGGAGGATCAGCCGCATCGGTCTCAGGATCCTCGTCCGGCGATTCGAAACCTGGAGCAACGGTTGCTCGTGCTGACCCGGTCGGTTCACACCCGCACGGGGGCCCACGCACTCGAGGCGGAAAGCTGGGGCGGATGGAGCGCGCGAACCCGAAGCCCTCGCTTTCCGGGCACGATCGAGTCAGCTCAGCTCGCCATCGAGGAGGCCAGCCGTCGTCTCGCGCCGCACGTCGATCCGCTCCGAACGCTTCCTTGGGGCCGATCACCGGTGATACCAAGATCGAGTGGCGAGTTGAGTGAGCTCAAGCCGCGCTGAGCCCGCACGCTCTCTCCACTCCTTCGTTATCCGAGCTACACCCCATTGCGGAGTGGGGTCCCCCCGGCGGTGCCCGGCTCAGAGGAGGGGAAAGGGTTGGTAGGCGGGCCGGAGGCAGGACGGACCGACCTTGACTAAGCCCTGGGCGAGAACCCAACAGTGGTTACGGGCGGGGACGCGCCGTAGACCGTGATCGGACCCGCCGGGAACCCCGAGCTTACGTAGTAGCCGTGCACGCCGTAGATCGTGTAGCAGTACGAACCGTTCGGCAGGGCGATTGAGACGGAGCTCAAGTTCGTCCTCAGAACCTCGCGTACGGGCCATAGCGAGGAGCCGGTGTACTGGGTCTTGACGAGGATCGTCCAGTTGGTTCCGTTCGGAAGCCCCGTCTCGTTGAACGTCACGGTGTACGTTGGCTTCGCGGTGAAGCTGACGACCTGGACGCCCGGCGAGGAGCCGCTGATGGTGAACTTCCCCGATCCGCCGCTGGCCAACGTGTATTGGATCGGTCCGTGAACCACGAAACGGTAGGTCCCGTTCTGGAGGAGGAAGTAGACGGTCGATCCCGTCGTCGACTGCTCGGCCGTTCGGCTATGGCCGAATGTGTGGGTTGCGGTGACCGTTACCGCCCAGTGGGTTCCGTTGGCGAGGCCGACTTCCTGGAAGGCGACCGGATAGAAGGCCCCCAGCGCGACGGCGGCGTAGGTGACGTTGATCGATTGGGAAGCGCCCGCGACCACCAGATTACCGGTGACCGGACCGACCACGTTGAAACCCAGCACTTCGGCGATCGCGTAGACGAAGGTGCCGTTCGGGAGGGAGAACGAAAGGTTCGCGGTGGTCGACGACATGGTTTCGGTGATCGGTACCGCACCCGACTCGTGGACCCGAACGCTCCAGTTCGACCCCGTAGCCAGGCCCGACTCCGAGAACGTCACGGCGAACGTCGGGGGGGTCGTGAACGGGATCACGATGGTCGGGGGCGAGCCGCCCGCGACCTGGAACTTTCCCTTCGACGAGTGGCCGACGAAGTACGACCCGGCACGGCGGTCACGACGTAATGATAGGTGCCGTTGGGCAGCATGAAGTCCATCGACGCCTCGACGGTCGTTTCCGTCTGGGTCTCCACAGCCTTCAGCTGGCCCGTTCCGTTACCGGTCAGGCTCACGGTCCACGCGGTGGCGTTCGGTAGACCGGACTCCGAGAACTCGACATCGTAGGAGATGACCGGCAGGAAGGCTACCGCGATCGGCCCGACATCGCCTCCGGTGACGTTGAACGTCCCGTGCGCCGAGCCGTTCACGTAGAATCCGGTTACCTTCCGTACCTGGTACTTGTAGGTCCCGTTGGAAACGGAGATGGAGATCGAAGGGGTGTTGGATTTCGCCGTGGTCGTGACGCCCTGGCAGCCGCAGCCGAGGTAGGCAATGTGGACACTCCAGTTCGTGCCCGACGGCAGGCCGGTTTCGGTGAACGTCACGGTGTAGGGTCGGGCGAAGCTCGGCACCACCGTTCCCGTGCCGCGGTCCCCGCTTGCCGGGGAGACGGAGAGGGCAAACACGACCGCGACGAGTACTATCGCTACCGCTACCGCTGTGATCTTGGCGAGGGCTCGCATGCCGTTCCGAAAGTCCGCCCCTACTTACACCTTGGCGGGCGGCGGTGTCCGATACCTCGTATCCACGAGGTGCCTGCGTAAATTCTGGTAATATCCTGAGCGGGCCCAACTTCGAAAGACCGTCGTGCGTTCACCGGTTGATCCGACCTCGAACCGAAGGAAGTCGCTCCCGCAATCCCTATCCATCGGGTACCCTGAGAACCCGCGAGCCGATGCAGACGGAACCCACCGACCGGCTTTCGCCCTTGGAGAAGGAGGTCGTCGCGCATCTGTTCGTCCTCAATCCCACGAGGGCGGCGGAGCTCGGCCTGCACGAGTACGACGGTCGGCTTCCCGATCTTTCCCGGGAGAGCACCCGACGGTGGACGGGTCAGGCCAAGGAACTCCTAGGCCGTCTCGCCCGGATCCCCGAATCCGACCTCCCGGTGCCGCGTCGCTTTGATCGCCATCTGCTACGCTTACTCCTCGAAACGGCCCTCTTCGGGATCGACGAGGTTCGTACGCCCGATCGAAATCCAATGAGCTATCTTCGCCAGGTCGACCTCACAAACTATCTCATCCGCGACTACGCGCCGATCGACGATCGCGCGGAGGCGATCGGTCGGCTCCTGAGCGCCTATCCTTCGGTTCTGGAGGCTGGGAAACGACATGCTCGAGCCGGTGCTTCCGCGACCGTTCGTGACCCTGTCCATCCGGATCGCGGCGGGCCTTCCCTCCCACTTCGAGGAAGGAGAGGAGTTCGCGGCCACGGCGTCCCCCGCGGTCCGCGAGACGGTTCACGCTGCGTGCCAGGAGGCCGCCGCCGCCGCACGTTCGTTCGGTGACTGGCTCGAAACGGAACGGTTGCCCCAGGCGAACGACGATTTTGCTCTCGGGAGCGAACGGTTCCAACACCTCCTTCAGGTCCGGGAAGGACTGACCCTAACGGTCTCGGAACTGTGGACCCGCGGGCGCGCCGACCTGAAGCGGAATCAGGAGAGCCTCGGGGAGGTCGCGCAGCGCGAGGGCACCTCGGTGGAGGCGCTCATCCGGCGGCTCCACGACCACCATCCTGCCGCGGCGGAGCTCGTTCCGCTCGCCCGGCGGCTCACGGACGAGGCTCGCGAGTTCGTTCGGCGAAAGGATCTCGTGACCGTTCCCGACCCCGAGAACTGCCACGTTCGCGAGACTCCGCCGTTCGCACGGGACCTCTGGACAGCGGCCTGCAGCTCCCCCGGCCCGTTCGAGAAGACCATCGACGGGGTCTACTGGGTGACCGGGGTCGACCCGTCCTGGTCTCCGGAGCAGGCCGAGGGTTGGTTGCGGACGCTCAACTACGCGAAGCTGAAGAACATCACGATCCACGAAGTGTGGCCCGGGCACTACCTTCAACGGCTGCACTCGCGCGCCTCCCCCCAGTCGCTCGCACGTCAGGTCTGGTCCTCCCCGTCGTTCTCGGAGGGGTGGGCCCACTACTGCGAACAGGTGGCGCTGGAGGCGGGCTACGACGGCGGATCCGTTGCGGCCGCCGTGTCCCAGCTGCACGATGCCATGCTACGGGACTGCCGGTTGCTGGCCTCCATTGGCATGCACACGCAGGGCATGTCCATCGCCGATGTGGCCGCCCTCCTGCGAACCGAGGGGCACCTTGAGGAAGTGACCGCCCAGCGCGAGGCGATCCGCGGCACCTACAACCCCGAGTACTTTTGCTATACTTTGGGAAAGCTCGAAATCCTCCATGTCCGGTCGAAGTACCTGACGAGCAAGTTCCACGGCTCGCTCAAGGCATTCCACGACACGCTGCTGGGGTTCGGTTCGCCGCCGATCGGCTATCTCGACTCGCTCATCGCCAGCTCGTAGCCGCAAGCCCTCGAGCTACGCGGTGTCCGTCGGACCCACGCGGATCGGGCTTGTTCGCCTGGGACCTTGTGGTGCTCGCGAGATGCTGGCCCTGGCGAGCAGCGAGGGTCGACAACCTATTCCCCGGAATAGGCTGGGGCGATGCCGATGGATATCTCCGGCTTCTCGATCGTCCTCGTAGGGTCGATCGCGGCGGTGTGCACCACGGCCGCGTTCATCCCTCAGGTCCTTCGAGTATGGCGCCTGAAGCGGGCGGACGAGATCTCGTTCGCGACCTTTCTCGTGTTCTCGGTGGGAACTTTCGCGTGGTTTGTGTATGGCGTCTGGATCGGATCCTATCCCGTGATCGTGGCCAACGGGCTGACGTTCGCCCTGTCTCTCGCGATGGTCGGCCTGAAACTGAAGTACGGTCGAACCCTGCGAGATACCACCGCCAAGACTTTCCTCGAGAGTCCCTAGGTCGTTCGTAGGTTCGAATCGAGGTTCGGATCGAACCCGGGCCCTAGCCCGGGGACCCGAGGGCCCTGTCCAGATGGTTCAGGACCCCGGGCCACGCGTCCGCATGTCGCGACCGGGATGCCTCGTCCGGGAAGCCGGAGTGCGTCAACCGCAGCATTGTCCCCGGGGATTTCGGCGTGAGCGAGACCGAGACCACGGCCTCGACACCGCCCGTTGCCGCGGTCACCCACGTCAGTTCGATCAGTTCGTCCGGCACGAGGCGGAGGAACCGGCCGTAGTGCGGATGCCTTCGACCCTCGAATTCGGTCTCGAAGAAGAAGACCGAGCCCACCGTGCCTTCCATGCGAACTGAGCCCGGGACGGCAAACCAGAGATCGAACCGTTCGGTCCACGCCCGGAACAGCGAGCGCGGTTCGGCCCGCATCTCGCGTTCCACGGTAAAACCGATCGGGGTGGACCGAGGTTCGATGGGGCGATCCTTCGGACCCGTGTTTGCCTTCATGAGAAGTTCATCCTCCGGAAGGATGGCTGCGGAGAAGAGGGTGCGCCCGGTCGGTCGCACCTTATCGCCCCGCCTATCGAAATAACAGGATTGATTAACCGTGCCCCCCTGAGGGTCGATGCGCCTTCGTGGGGGGGGCGCGTCCGCGGGATCGGCCCTTATGGCTCCGGGAAACGGATTCTGCAGCCACTGCGGAGCGCCGATCGATCCCCAAAGTCGATTCTGTTCTCGTTGCGGGCGACCGATCTCGGGCCCCGTGGTTCCGACGGCTCCCTTTTTGGGGTACAACCCCGCCCCGCCTGCGTCGTGGGACTCTCGCGGCGTATCCTACACTCGCGCCCGCGATCAGGACCGGACGAAGACCGGACTGTTGCTCATGATCGTGGCGTTCGGATTGCTGTGGATCCCCTACCTCAGCGACGTGGGCGGTCTGCTCGCGCTGATCGGTGTCATCTTCCTGTTTCTTGGTCGTCGGGGGTTCGACAAGTCGCACCGGTGGTGGGTGATCGCCGGGGGAGCGTGCGTGGTCACCGCGATCCTGCTCATTCTCGGGGTCACCGTTTGGTTCCTCGGGTCGATAGTGACCGTCGCCTCCCAGCAGAACGGATCGGTCCAGGCGGTGGGCGCACAACTCCAGTCGGGCCTGGGGGTGCTGTTCGCGGTGGGCCTGTTCTCCGGCGCGCTCGTATCCTTCGGGTATCTCGCACTCCCGTACGGGCTCTCCGACCGCGCGTCGCGCCTCATGATGTGGGGAGCGTTCGCGCTGACGGTCACCATATCCATTCTCGTTTTTCTCACCCTGCATCCGCTGATCGACTCGGCCATCGTCCAATCGACCTCGGGGTCCACCATCAACACCGGCCCGGTCCATGCGCTCGATAACCGATCGGCCTTCCTTCAAACGGCTCAGGTGTTCCCGGATCTGATCTTCCTCTGGGCCTACTATCGCACCCGGAGCCGAATCTTCAACCCGGCCCCTCCGGGAGGTGGGGCGGAGGGCCCGAACTCGAAGATGGGACGGACAATACCGGACGGTGCAAACGTTCCGAAATCGCCCGTGTCGTGAGATCAGGGGGCGGTTCGACCCGACGGGGCTCAGCGCCGGGGTTCTTGGGCTGTCTCGGGTGCGGTGATCTCCGCCAAGGCCGGGTCGAGCTTGTCGTTGCTGACCAGGATGGTCCACGGGTCGATGCTGCCGATCCTCAGCATGCCGTCACGGATCCAGGGGTCCTTCTCGAGGCGCTCGCGAGCGGTCGACTCCGATTCTGTAGAGATGACGAGGAGAGCGCGATGGGGGTTGCCGCTACCGATCGGTCCGCCCAGCACCACGAAGCCGTCGTACATCATGGAGTTGACGAACGCTGCGTGCTCGGTCCACATCGCCTGGTCGCGCATCGGTCGGCCTTCAACCCACGAAGGACCCTGCTCGTTGATCACGACGAAGAACGACACCCCAACCCCCCTCCGAACGCCTCGGTTTCCGGTGATGAGCTCGAAATCCCACTCACGGCCCCTTCCGAATGAGGGAGCTTCTCGCCCGATCTATCGGCGCCGCGAGGCCTTCTTGGCCCTGGGAGCCCGACGGGGGGTCCTTCGCGGCGTGGAACGACCCCGCGGGGCGGCCTTTGCCCGCGTCTGGGCGCGGATGAAGGCCGTGGGCGCGCCCATGAGCCAGAAGACATTCCCGTCAGGGTCGGCGAACTTCGCCATGCCTCCCCACGACTCCTGCTTCAGAGGTTCGGGGAACTGTACCCCCGAGGCCTCCATCCGACGGACCAGCCCTTCGATGTCGTCGGTGACGAACGCGATCCCGGAGTTGCCGGGCTCGACGGACCCGAACCCCTCGCACAGATGGAGCACGAATCGGTCCCCCGGAGGGGCGACCATGATGGCGTGGCCCCCGCTCCCGACCGTATGGACGGCGAAGCCCAGCGTCTCGGACCACCATCGGGCGGCGGCCTTCGCGTCGGTGACAGTTATCGCGCAGTCAGCCAGTGCGATCACAACTCTGCCTCGTGCCGGGCACTTCCGCGGCGGGCTTAACGCCCCCCGGGAGGTCGTGAAACGCTCACGCCCCCGGCTCACCCCGTTCGAAGAGTGAGACGCTAGAGGCCGAAGAATCCCTCGGCTCCGCGGAGTACTTCGTGGAACGTGAGGCCCACATGGAACAGGAGTAACGAACCGAGCAGAACGATCCCGAGTCCCAGGATCGTGTCGAGGACAGCCCCGCCCCGGCGGTTGATGCGTAGGCGTCGGCTAGGTCCCAAGGGCACCCTTCCCTCCACTCGAACCTCGCAGGACCGACATCTACCTAGCCATTCCGGGTTATACTTCGAGGAGCGGTCTTAGAGAGCGGGTGTCTCGCCAGAGCCTGATAAGCGGGCTTGAACTTGCATCGGTGGGGCGATAGCAAGATTCGGCCGGCCTCCGCACCCCGCGCGCGGGGGTTCGTCACGTCGAGCCCCGGCCCCGGGATCTCGCGGCTGGACTCCCCAGGAGGCGTCAAAGGCGTACCGACGGCTCGAATTCTGAGGGAGACCCTTCGGGAAGGTATTTTACCCCGTTCTCGGCATAATCGCGCCGATTAGCATGACCCAGAGCATCTCTCCGTTCCGTAAGCGCGCAGTCGTCCTGGCGAGTCTCGGCGTGGCGTTGGTCATGCTGCTGGGGGGCACGGTTGCGGCGTCGCACGTCACCTCTCCCCCGGCCGCCTCGGTCCTGGCCGCCTCCGCCCACCCGGCCTCGGGGGCCCCCGAGCAGTGGGCGTTCGGTGGATCTGCCTCGGTGTTCGAGAACTGCAGCAGCTCAATTTGCCTGGGTGAGAGCGTCCCCAACGAGACGTTCAGCTTCAGCATCCACTACTTCATCGAGTGGGTCGTGATCTACACGCTCACCAACATCTCTTCGACGCAGACCCAGATCGAGGGCCAGTCGGCCATCAACGTCTCGGCGTCGTACCGATCTCACGGAGTGCGTGAACGTGACTCTCGGCCAGCCGTGCCAGGCCACCTCGATCGCCATCTCCCTCGGAGGCAAGGAAACGTCCAGCGGGTTCACGAATATCACCAACGGCACGGTCGATCTGATCGCCGGCACGGGCAGCCCGGCCGAGGTGGCCGCCCTGGCCATCATGAACGCAGCGTCCCATGCGGCGTTCAACCTCAGCGGTTCGTACTCGGTCCAATCGGAAAATGCGTCGATCGGCAACGCATCGGCGAGCTTCGATTTCGGGGCCTCGGAGAGCTCCGTCATCACGTTCGCGGACCCTCTCGGCATCGTCCCGATCACCCCCGCTCCCGGCGACAACTGGACCGCGAACGCCTCCTACACGTCCAGCGGATCGGTCACCTTCGGCTACACCCTCTCCGCCACGGAGGAGGGCATCCCCGTTTCCGTCTCCAACTGGACTTCCGTTGCTGTACCGGGCGCGGGAACGCTCTCCGTGAACGGCAGCGACCTCGGTGCATACACGCTTTGGGACAACTACACCCACCCCGCGTCAAACGTCACGGCCCAGGAGATCCTCCTCGAGTTCGGATCGGGCAACTACTCGGGTTCGGACGGCTGGATCCTGGTTCCGGACGAACTCTACGGCGGCCTCCTCACCTCGCTCGATGAGAGCCGGACGGCGGGCCCCCTCATGCCGACCGCGAGCAGCCCGCAGACGGTCTCCGAGTCGTCCTCGGAGACCGCCTACTACCAGAAGGGTCCCGGCTTCATCGGCGGCGCCGAGGGCGGCAATACCAGCATCCCGGGCGGCGGTCTGGGTAGTGCCTCGGTCCACCTCACGGCCGGTCCGGAGCCGGTCAGCGTGGCCCAGGGCCAATACGCCGCGATCACGGCCGGGCCTGCCTCCAGCTCGCTGCCCTGGGACCTGATCGTGGCAGTCGCCGTAGTGGTCGTGGTCGTGGCGGCGATCGGGCTCCTGATGTGGCGCCGCTCGATGAGACGCCGAAAGCCCCCTACTCCGATGCCGCCCGCGAACGTCCCGGGCGCTACCCCGCCCGCCAGCCCACCCCTGAGCTAGGCGGGAAACCGACCAAGACGGGCGAGCGACATTCCAAGCGAAGGGGGTCGGCCCCCGAGAAGGGCGGCCGACCCCGAACCCCTTGCAACCTGGCATCCGCCCCAACCCCGAACGGACCGCGCCGTCGGGCGCGGGAGCCGACCCAAAAGGTCGCCGCTACGGCATCGGACGAAGCCGAACGCCGGGGAAGTGCTCCTCGAGGACCTTTCGCCAGCCGCCGGTCACCTTGAGCGTAGCGAGAATCCCCAGGACGTAGACGACAAAGACAAGGAGACCGCCCAGCACCAGGGTCCATCGGCCGGTCACGACCAACGCGACCAGGTCCGCGAAGGCGAGCCCGAGAAACATTCCGGAGACGACCCGGTACCGGTTGACCGACTCGCGTCGGCCCAACGATTGCGTCAACCAGTCCCACGCGGCCGGAAGCGGGGCCAGGGCCATCAGGAGTTGGGCGTCGGTCGAGAACAGGGGGTAGGTTCGGTTCACCATGACCCCGTAGAGAACGAGGAAGGCGAGCACGCCCAGAACCTGTCCCGAACAACGCGCGCAGGCGTGAACGACCTTTCCGCGGAACGCGATGCGCAGGGTGCGTCCGTAACGGTCGGGAAAGTGGTGGGCCAGCAGGAACTCCCACGCCCCGGGTCCACCGGGGCCCTCCGTGTTTCCCGTCACGACCCGGCTCAAACTCGGCAAGAAGATATATTCGAACCGACTCAACCGGACTCGTGAGCGGCTATACACAGCCCGTGATGGCGGCGGGACCGATCCAGTACAAACGAGAGTACACTCTCTGGGTCCTGATCCTCCTGGTCCTTGTATGCTGGCCGGCGGCCATCCTCTACTACTTCACGCGGGAGAAGGTTCCGGTCCAGACGATGCAGACCTACGCGGCACCCGCGCCGGCGTACGGCGCACCGCAGCCCGGCGCCGCGGAGCCGGTGGCCGGTTCTGCGCGGCCTGCGGGTCCCAGAACGCGCCTGGGGCGACGTTCTGCGCGCGGTGCGGCAAGGCCCTGGGATAAACGCCAGGGACGCGCCCTCGGCCGCAATCGTCCCGGCGGGGCTTGTCGAGGACTCCCGGGCCGGCAGCCGCCCGTGCCTCGCTCGAGGCGCGGATCGACGGGTTACCGGTGGTAGGAGTGCTAGTTGACGCCCGAACCCGAGGTACCAGGGCCGATCGACGACCCCACGCTCGAGATCGTCCATCGGCCCTGGTCGCCCTGGCTCCCCTTCATCGACAAGAAAGGCCTCTTCCCGGAACAGGGGCCACATTCCGGGAGGATCCCCTACGAGACCCCCGGCACCGCCCGCCCCGCGGTCTATGAGATCGCTCGGCAGAAATCCGGGAGAGGCGAGCTCGAGGTCCTGTTCCTGGGGAAGACGACTCACCGCTCGCAGGGGGTCCGCAACCGGCTCCGCGATCACTACACGATCGACGATGC
The DNA here is from genome assembly GCA_963804505.1 of uncultured Thermoplasmata archaeon. Classification (GTDB taxonomy): domain Archaea; phylum Thermoplasmatota; class Thermoplasmata; order Lutacidiplasmatales; family UBA184; genus Lutacidiplasma. The sequence goes on along the minus strand of CAWDQP010000010.1, from coordinate 73,429 downwards.
GCTCTACGATCGGATCGTCGAGATGCTGATCCGACGCTACGTTCTCCTCGCTCGGTTCGTTCGGTTCAACCTCGACGAGGTATCAGAAGCGGACCGGATCGAAGGGGCTCTTCGTACACGCCTGAGTGCCGCTCGGTACCCCTGGAACGGACCCGTCTAGCGCCGCGCTCGGCGTGCCGGGAAACCATCCGTCCCGTTGGCCGTGCGCTACCGCCCTCCGAAGACACGGTACCGACACGGACGAACTACGGGGTTGGCCGGCTACTCCCCCGTGGGGGTGTTGAGGGTCATCGACTGCAGCGCGATCCGGCCCGGTCCGGTGAACTGGTTGAGATAGACCGTCGCGCCGGCGAGGAGCCCGGTCTTCAGGCCCAGGCTTACGAGCGTCATCTGCACGGACGCGTCCCGGTACAGCCACGCCCCGGGCTCGACCAGCATGGTCTCCCCCGGCGCGAGCGTCCGCTCGAACACGTTCCCGTGGCCGTGGAGCGCGAGGTATCCCTGCCCGTCGAACACGTCCACCCACATCCCCGAGTGCCCGAACACCAGGCTCGCGAGACCCTTCACCCGGTAGTATCCGTAGTTCACGGACGAGGTCGCGAACAGGAACTGGTGCTCCCGAACGTGGAGCGGCTGGCCCGGCCGGATCTCCCGGAACAGGATCTGGCCGGGTCCATCGCGCGAGAACGCGATCCGTCCCGGGCCATGGGCCTCGGTCACGATCACGGGAAGTCCCGCCATGATGCGGCGGGCGGCCCCCTTGAGGATCTTGGCAGAGATCGTGACCGTGGGGTCCATCCAGAGGAGGATGTGGTGCTCGAAGTAGATCGTGTCCGCCGGGCCGAGGGTGAGCTCGGTGACGGGTACGAGCTCGCCGTTCGTCTTCACCTGGATCGAACCGAAGTTAATGGTGGTGTTCGCGCCCGAGGACGGAAGGGGCATCATCGGTCGGGCGAAGGGGGATCCGCATATCGAACTTTCGGCGTACGGCACGGCTCGGCGGTGGGTTCCGCTCGCCGACGGGCGTACGGGGGCCCGACGGAGTTCGATCGCACTTTTTCATGGTCTCCGATGTCCCTCGCGGGGGGAAGGGCGTTACCGGCCTGGCGCGTCCCGGCGGGTCGTCGACTTCGAACTTGGGGCGGCGTTAGATAATCCTCCGGGTTCGGAGCGCCGGAGCGTGCGATCTCGCGTTGATGCCTCCGACCGCTTCGGGCCCAAGAGCATCCGAGGGTCCGACCGCTCCCGATCCGATCGACCCCGGCGCCCGCGACGAACTGGAGCTGCTGCGCGGGGAGCGGATCGCCCGATGCTGGCGCACCACGTTCGGCTTCCTCGTGATGACCAACCTCCGTTGCGTCCGGGTCTGGCGGAAGGCCGAGCTGTTCGCCAAACCGGAGTGGCACACCGGCCCCACGTTCCTCTTCTACAATCTGGCCGCGCCTCAAGTGGTCGCCGATCGTTTCGTCCAACTCGCCGAGGGACGCGAGGGGACCGGCGCTTCCAGCCGCTTCCTGGTTCGCAACCCCCGCGCGGTCTGCCAGGAGATCGATGACGCCCGATCGGCCGGCCGTGCGGAGTGGGAGAGTCGCAAGGAGTCCGCCGCGCGGGAGTTGAACCGGCCCCGAGCTCCCCCGGCCCCCCGGGCACGACGGTGATCGTTCGGGAGGTGGTGAAGGTGCGCTGCAGCTACTGCGGCGCTCTGATGGACACGACAGCCTCCCTCTGTCCGGCGTGCGGGGCTCCGGTCCGATAAGCGGGAATGAACCCATGCCCGACCACGGCTATCCCCCGGCGGCGTTTGGTGGTGCGATGGAGCCGACCCTCGCGCCGAAACTGGCTCCCTGCCTCGTGGCCCGAGACGCACGGGTCCCGATCCGATTCATCGAGAAGGCCATAGGAGGCAAGTTGAGCTTCGAGCTCAGCGATGCCGAGGGGCGCCTCGCGCATGCCGAAGTGAAGATCGCGGACGGCGTGGTGATGATAGGGGAGCCGCCGACGGGGCGGAGCACTTTCCCCGCCATGCTGCATCTGTATGTCGACGACTCCGACGCGGCGTACCGCCGCGCCCTCGAAACCGGGGCCACCGCGGTGCGCGAGCCGGGCAACTCGGGAGACGGCCTCCGGCGGGGCGGCGTACGCGACCCGTGGGGCAACGAGTGGTGGTTCTCCGCCCCGGTGAAGTCGGACTGAGGGCGGCATAGGACGATACGGCCGGCCGAGGCGCTCGAGGAGTGCCGGGGCCCGAATCCCGCCGCGAATCTGCTCAACCGCTGCGATTCGGCACGACCCCGCCCTACGGATCCTTCTCCGGTCAAGACGCGCTGGGCTCGTCCCTACGAACGCCGTAGGCAATGAGCCCGCCGCCGACGATCAGGATCACGATCCCGACCGCCGCGATCCCTCCGCTCGGGTTCGACTGCTGGTTGCCCTGGCACGCCGGATTTTGGGAGCAAGCTTGGTTGAAGGAGGTGACGCCGTCGTTGACGACGGCCGCGGCAACCAGTGCGAGCAACCCGAACACGATCAGAATGACCCCACCGATCACCGCGCCGGGGGAGCCGGAGCGCCGACGGTAGGTGGCGGGCAAGAGGATCGGCTGGTATCCGCTCGGCGGGGCCGCGACCGCCAGGGACCCTCCGCACCACTGGCATGTCGAGGCGATGTGGGGGTTGGGTCCCCCGCATCGCGAACACACCCCCGGGGCCATGGCTGGCAATCTTCTTGTCGGCGATAACCTCTCGGTCTCGGATGCACCCATCGAGCCCACTCGGGTGGCTCCGAGATCGATCGCGAACCCACGGTTCTGGGGGATTATGCGCTCGCTGCTGATCCACGGGGAGATAGGTCCCGCCGAACTCGGGGAGATCCTTCCTTCCGCCGGGGCGAAAGTGCAGACCGCGGTCGCCTACGCGTTCGGTACCACGCGGGTCTGCCTGTTCGTCGGGCGGAAGTTCACGTTCCGGTCCAACGATTACCTCGGAATCATCCTGATGGCCGCGACCGACGGCGCGACGCAGCGGATCGACGTAACGTACTCCGGGGGCGGCTCCGGCCTCATGGGCATGGTCTGGGGGGCCGGCCAGGACATCGAGAACGAGGTCGGGAACGCGATCCTCGGAATGGCCCAGCAAAAGGGTCTCCAGGTTCAGGAGATCCCGCCGGAGGGAACCGTCTAGCCCGCCCACGGCTTCCGCCGGATCGCTCGCTCCGTTCACCGGCAATTCGGACGCAGTCAGTTCTCCGGTCGGTGGGGGGTCGTTCCTTGTCGACCAGACGAGCCGTTGGGTATCTCCACGGAAAAGTCGAGCGGCGCAGGTCTTGTAGTGGGGCGCGTCCTTAACGGCCGTGCCCGGTCGACGAGCGCCTCACCGAACACGTCGCGCGCCTGCCGCGCCCTCGGGGCGGTTGGTTCAGCGTCACGTCCGGAAGAACCTCGCCCTGTGGCAGGGGCAGAGCGGCCGATACGAGAAACGGTGCGCCGCGGTGCTGGGTGGTCCGCGCACGATGGCATGGGGGGTCTGGCGGGTTCCCGAATCCCGGCTCGGCGCGCTCGGTGACCCTCGCGATACCGACATTCTCGAGCTCGGCTGCGGCGCGGCGCGATGGTCGGTCGCGCTGGCTCGGAAGGGGGCGCGCGCCGTCGGGATCGATCTCTCACCGGCCCAGCTCGCCCACGCCACCAAGCTCGTCCGCCGGCCGGCGGTACGTCCCGCTGCTCCGAGGAGATGCGGAGCACCTCCCGCTGCGGGATGCCGCGTTCGACACCGTGTTCTGCGATTGGGGGGCCATGACCTTCTGCGACCCGCTCCGGACCGTCCCGGAAGTGGCCCGAGTGCTGCGGCCGGGAGGACGGCTGGTCTTCGCGATGTCCTCTCCGTTTCGAAACCTGCTCCAGAACCGTCGGACCGATCGGATGGGTCGGACGCTCCGGTACGATTACTTCGGACTGCACCGGGTCGACTACGGTGCCGAGGTGAACTTCCAGCTACCCTACGGCGAGTGGATCCGGCTGTTCGCCGAGAACGGGTTCGTGGTCGAGTCGCTCACCGAAACGCGTCCGGCCCCGGGCGCGAAGACCCCGTACCTGTCGCCGAGCGAGTCCCGCGCGGCACGGCACTGGCCGATGGAAGCGATCTGGCAGGTCCGCAAGGCCGGCCGGTAGCGGTCCGGATCAGTCTTTCCGAGGCGGGGGGTGCCCCGAGGAGATGACGAACTCGTTGCCGTCCGGATCGGCGACGGCGGCGCGGACCATGGTCCCTCCGGGGAGGGGGACCTCCATCGGTTCCATGGTGATCGTTCCGCCGCGGCGACGGATCTCCTCCACGGCCGCTCTCGGGTCGTGGTGATGGAATATGATCCCGCTCACGGTGCCGGGGTCCCGCCCGCCCTCACCGGGTCGCTGCACGTGCATCGCCAGCACGGTCGGGTTCCCGGGGAACGTGAACACCGCACGACCGGATTGCTCGGTGAAGCCGGCCTCGTTGAGCCCGAGCACCTCGCGGTAGTACTTCCGGGCGACCTGGATGTCGCGCACATGCACGGTCACGGAGCTCAGCCCTTCGATCGGTTCCACCATGACTCGCCCAACCCGGGGGATGTGTTTAGATTTGGGAGGGGGGCGCTCCGGGGCCCTACCGCCATTTGGATATGCCGGGGCGGCTTTCGGAGCATCGCCCCGCCGAGGGCAGCGACGGCCCGAATCGCGCATGGCAGAGACCGACGCAGGGCGCGTGGCGATCCGGTTCGTGAACGAGATCAACCGGCACGACGTGCCGGCCCTGGTCGGATTGATGGCCCCGGACTTCAAGTTCATCGACAGTCTGGGCCAGGAGGTGGTGGGTCCGCTGCGGATGCAGGCCGGGTGGGCCGCCTACTTCGAGATGTTCCCCGATTATCAGATCACGATCCGCCATCATCTCAGCCAGGGTCAGCTGGTCGCCCTGTTCGGGACCGCGAGCGGAACGCTGGTGGAGGAGGGTGGCGAGCTGCCCCACCGCAACCGCTGGACCCTGCCCGCGGCGTGGCGCGCGGTGGTCCGTGATGGACGGGTGGTCGACTGGCAGGTGTACGCGGACAACACCCCCGTCCAGAAGCTGCTCGACGAGCGGGGTCCGAAGTAGGCTTCCGGCCGGGACGGGGGGGTTCCGCCGGTCGCGGTTCGCCCGCTTATAGGCGTCAATCCCGGATGACCTTCGGAAGAAATACCGAGGCGGGGCTCGTTGCTCCGAGGTTCGGTCCATGTTGGGCCCGTGGTCTCCGCACAGTCACGCCACCGACGTCGAGCTCCGGGGAGGTCCCAAGGGCCTCCCGCAGCCCGGCCACACCGTCGAGGAGTGGCCGATGGCGGAAGGGAAGGAGCGACCCTTGCTCTGCCAAAGGATCACGGTGGCGGTGGACGGCTCCCGGCCGTCCCTGAAGGCGTTCGAGTTCGCGCTCGCCTTGGCCCGCAACTTCCGCGCCAGCATGGCGCTCGTGACCGTGGTCCCGACACCGCCCCCCTACGGCACCCCGTTCTTCCCGGAAGAGACCTGGAAGGCGATCTGCCAGGCCTACGCCGACGAGCTCACGAAGCTCGAGCGCCGGGCCCGCCGCCAGGGCCTGTCGAGGGTGACGGCCGAGTGCCGGCAGGGGATCGCGGTCGACCAGATCCTCGAGTACCTCGGCCAGCACCCGACGGACCTACTCGTGGTCGGGGCCCGGGGGCTCTCGGCGTCGCGCCGCGAGGTTCTGGGGAGCGTCTCCGACGCGCTGGTCCACGACGCGCCGTGCCCGGTCCTCGTGGTGCGCGAGTACGTCAAGCCGGAGACCTAGGGTCCCAGCCGGGCCTCACTCTTCGGTGTCTTCTTGGTACGGGGCCCCGCCCCGTCCTCTCCGGCGGTCGCGATCGTCGCGGCCGGGGGCCGTCCGCTTGTCCAGCGCGGACGCGATGGCGCTCGCCAGACCGGCCGTGCCGCCCCCACCCCCGGCGGCGGCCTCGTGCCAGTTCCGGGGCGGAGGCTGCTTGCGCTTGCGGAGCATGAAGGCGACCACGAGGAGCGCGACGAACACCACGATCAGGAGGAGCACGGCCCAGAACGGGATCGGGTAGGAGAAGCCCTGTCCACCGGAGGAGGTCGACGCGGCGGGGACGAGCGCGACGGTGAGGTGCACCCCCTGGCCGGCCACCAGCGTCACGTTCGTGGAGAACGGAACGTACCCGACCAGAGACGCCTGCAGCGTGTGGGTACCGGCCGTGACCGTCTGGTTGAACTGCCCGGAGACCAGCAGGGTCGCGGCGCCGTCGATCAGGACCTGCGCGGACCCGGGGGTCACGGTGCCCGCGAGCCAGGCGCTCCCGGAGGTGGCGGTGACCTCGTTGATCCAGGTGTGCCAGTAGTCCGACGTGGAGTCGGAGGCGGTGTACTCCCCTGCCACCCAGAAGTTCGAGGTGCTGAGAGGGTCGAACGTGGCCCCGAACCACAAGCCGTAGGGGCACACCGTGGGGGTCCCGGAACACGCGGGCGTCGGGATGTCCGGGCCGCTGCCGTCCAGCAGGAGGTGGGGGCCCTCCAGCGTGTCGGCCGGGTCCGTGGTCGCCTGCGTGGCGACGTAGAGGCTGGGGTACTCGGTGTTCGTCGCGGACGATTCACCGTAGATCACGACGAGGTCGCCGGCAGGGTCGGTCGCCACGGCCGGGTAGAAGTCGTAGTATCCGGCCCCCCGGCTCCAGTAGAACTGCTCGGCGATCGAATCGTTGGTCGTGTAGATCTTCCACAGGTGAAGGCAGGACCGGACCGCGGTATCGCCCGTCGGAGTGCACCCGTTGGTGGCGGCCACCCAGAGCGTCCCGCCGCGCCAGGTGGCGCTCGTGATGTTCGCGGCGGTCTGGAGGAGGTCGGGCGTGCCCGGTTGGGCGGCGTCCGGCGTGAGGGTGGTGTTCGTGACGATCGGTATGGCGGCGGAAAGGGTGCAGACGGACGGGGTGCCGGTGAGCGTCCGGAGGTTGAGCCAGGTCGTGTTCCCGGAGTTGTCGCTGACCAGGAACGTCGTGTTGGTCGGGCTCGCGACGAGCGCCGGCGACGTACCGCGCGTCGGCGCTCCCGCCGACGAGCCCGGTGTTGCACGTTTGGGGGGTAGCTCCGGTGGTGAGCTGCGTGACGTTGGCGGCCAGGACCTCGAACCCGACCGGGGTCGTTGGGCTGCTCCACAGGTTGACCGAGATCACGGCCTCGTCGCCGTCGACCGAGAGTCGCGGTTGGCTGAACGTCTCCCCGTGGGTGGGGACATCGAAGTGCTGGAAGTTCCAGTAGGCCGTCCCGGTGGTCGCGGGGTCGCTCGTCAGGCTCCCGCCGTAGTAGATCTCACCGCTGGTGGTGTCGAGGACCGAGATGAACCAGCGCTGGTCGAAACTGTCGTGGACGACCTGGGGCTGGATCAGGTGGTCGGTCCCTTCGACGTCCACGATCGTGTTGAGCGACCCGTTGAGGACGAGCGTCCCGCTCGTGGTCCAAGCCCGGAGGACGGAGTTCGTCAGTTCGACGACGTAGCCGTTCCCGCTGGCCAACGTGACGTCCGGGGGTACGCAGGAGGAGCAGCTGCCGGTGCCGTGATAGTCGATGCCCGCCCAGCCGTTCCCGATCGAGACGGCGTCCGGTTGTGTCGAGGCTGGGAGGGTGGCGGCGACGCCCACCGCTCCAGGGCCCGGGGTACCTGCCGGGGTGGTGGAGGGATCCGCGGCATGGCCCGATCCGGTTCCACTCCCGGCGGCAAGGAAGAAGAGGCCGGAGAGGCACATGATGGCCCCGACGGCGAGTACCAGTGCCCAACGATGCGTGAAAACGGCCCTTCGCATTGGAACGCGACCCGGACGGTGCCGTAGAGATGCGCAGTACGGCCACTAAACCCTTCGCATCGCGGAAATCGGGTAAAACGCGTCACCTGCCCCCGCCGCGTGGTTGCATTCCGTCAATGCTCATGCCCTACAACGGGGAGCGCCCCCCGGGGCCAGGTCCTTTACCCTCCGAGCGGCCGCGCGCCCCGTACTGTTGCGGGCAACGCTCCACCGACCTTGTCCCGCGGGGCTCCTTTCCGTGCCGTTTCCCCCGATTCGGCCGGAATGCCCCTGGGATGGGTACGGGATATATTGCACCCGAGCTAAGTACAGGCAAGTGACGACGGAGTGCGAGACCCCCGGCTGCCTGCACCAGAGGCGGCTGCACGGCGAGGACGGCCGTTGCCGGGCGTGTGCTTGCACGGCCTACACGCGTGACGCCCCCCGACATCAAACCCGGGCGGAGCGGAAGCAGGTCGCCCAAGCCCTTCGGCGTTGGTAGCGTAGACCCGCGTCGGGCGTCCTGCCGCAGGGACCCGGGCATCTGAAAGCAGCGCCCGGCTATCGGCGAAACAGTCGGTCGAACATGCCTCAGCAAGGGAAGACCGGGGACCGCCCCCGAGCGTGGCTCTCTTGGAGCAGCGGGAAGGATTCCGCCTTCGCGCTCGAGGAGGTACGGCGATCGGGCGAGTACGACGTGGTCGCCTTGCTGACGACGCTCAGCTCCGAGTTCGGCCGAGTGTCGATGCACGGCGTCCGCGAGGAGCTACTGGACCGCCAGGCCCGAGCCGTGGGACTCCCGCTCGTGAAGGTCTGGATCCCGTACCCGTGCCCGAACGAGGTCTACGAACGGGAGATGTCGAAAGCGCTTGATGTGGCCAAGGCGGTCGGGGTCCGACACGTCGTGTTCGGGGATCTCTTCCTCGAGGACATCCGAAGCTACCGCGAGTCGCGCCTCGAGCCCGCAGGTATGCACGGCGTCTTCCCGCTCTGGGGTCGGAACACCGCCGAGCTGGCCCGAGCGATGATCGCGGGCGGTATACGGGCCCGGATTGCATCGCTCGACACCAAGCAGCTGCCCCGCTCGTTCGCGGGCCGGGAGTTCAACACGGAGCTCCTGGAGGCACTTCCCGCGAGCGTTGACCCGTGCGGGGAGCGAGGGGAGTTCCACACCTTCGTCACCCACGCCCGTGCCTTCCGTGAGCCCGTGAGCGTGAAGGTCGGCGCGGTGGTGGAGCGAGACGGGTTCGCCTTCGCCGACCTGACTGCCGAATGAGGGAGCGGAACCCGAGGGGCGTCCCTAGCAACGAACCGGCCCGATCCGACAACGCCCGGGCATCGCCGTACCGGCCGTGTCCAACGGCCGCAACAGGAGCGTCGGCGTAAGCCCGGGTAGAAATACTTCCGCCGTTAGGCAAGGGTGTGCAAAGTCTGAACTGCCCCAGCTGCGGCGCGCCGGGCACTCCCGGTTCGGCGTTTTGCGCTTACTGCGGTAGCCCGATGCCGGGGGCCGCCGCTCCCCTCCCCAGCGCCGCGGGTCCCGTGTTCCCTCCACCGCCCCCCGGCTTCCCCATGCCGTACGGGCAGCCGCCCCGACCCCGGCGGAACTCCCGGTTGCTCATCATCATCGTCGTGCTCGTGGTGGTCCTGCTGGTCGTCGGGGCCATCGCGTTCGTTTTCCTCGTGCCTGCCGCACCGCCGATCCAGGTCGGTCAGATCAGCATCTACGCCCCCGATCTAGTGTGCGGTCTGGCGGCGACCCCGCCCTACTACTACCCGGGATTCAACAACTCGACCGGTGCCAACATGAGCTTCGAGTTCTACGTGCCGAACTTCAACGCCACCAACTGCACCGTTCGCTCGCTCACCACGAACACGTCGGGGTTCATGGTCACCTACGCGCAGGTGCCTCTACCGATCCTCGCGCACGGGAACGCCACGATGAACGTTTCCATCGGGCTCCCCAGCTCCTCGTTCTCGGGCAATCTGAACCTCGTCTTCCGCTGAGCTCGGACCGGTCCTCAACGGAGGGCGACCGGCTGCGGCGCGGTCGGGTCGGCCTCGACCAGCACCGCGGTCCCGAAGGCAAGGATCTCGCTCATGACCTCGCTGATCTCGGAGGAGGCGAATCCCACTCCGATCACCGCGTTCGCTCCGAGCGTCTGCGCGTGCTGCTGGAGTCGCTCCAGTGCCTGGTGGCGGGTCTGGTCGAGCAGCTGGGTATACTCGGTGATCTCCCCTCCGCCCAGCGCGCGCAACCCCGCCGAGATGTTGCGTCCGAGCCCGCGCGACCGCACGATGAGCCCCCACGTGACGCCAAAGACGCGCACGATCCGGCAGCCCGGAACGAAGGGCGTCGTCACCGCGATCACGTTCGGGGCGGGCACGCCGGACTGCAGTGGAGGGGTCGCGGTCATGCTTCCGCGCGCCCGCGGGGTTCCATAAGCTTCTTACCGGCGGGTCCCACCGCGCCGCTACCGCCCGCGGCGCCGATCCGAGGTCCCGGAGGTGGGGCGCAGGAACGCCGCGGCGATCGACCCGACCGAGGAGAGAGGGATCTTGTCCCCGGCGTGGAACGAGGTCCAGGGCGGGGATTTCTCACAGATCAGCCACCCCTCGCGCCAGTGCCCCAGGTCGGCGACCCTCACCTCGCAGACCATGTCCATCGCCATGCGCCCCGGCCCGCTCGGCCCGGACAACCCGAACATCGGGATCAACCCCGCGGCGAGGTGGGCGTCGATCAGTGGTCGAACCGCTTCGGGCGAACTGGGGTAGTGCTCCCGCACGCGTTCCGAGTTCGAGACCACGAGAACTCGGCCCCTCGGGGCGGGCCCGAGGTCGGCGACTATCTTCTGCGTGAGCGACGGAAGGCGAAGAAAGTCGGCGAAGGCGCCCACGTCCTGGTTCGGGTCGTCGGATCGAACCACCCGGACGATCGCCTCGGGCTTGACCGTCTGTGGCGGGGTCAGGTCGGCCATGCGTCGCGTGAAGAACAGGCGATGGTCCGGTATCCACCCCAGCTCCACCGGGCCGGGCTCCTCCGGTTCGTCGTTGGGGAGCCGAATGTCCAGCCACGCGAACTCGGGGTCGATCTCGGTTGCGATCGCGAACAGGACCCGGTTCACTGCCGGCCGCGAACTGCCCCAGACGAACGTCGGGCAGCGGGCGCCACCCATCGGGTCGAACGCGGTGGACCGGCTCGTCAGGGGGTTGACGCGCACCGTAACCGGATGAGAGAACTCAGAGATAACCCGGCCGAGTGCCGAACCGGAGCCGCTCGAGCGAGCAGCAGGGATTCCGTCGCCTACCGACCGCGTCGCGCACGGTGTGGCCGCGCGCGTGCCGTCTTGGACGAGGGACGCTTTCGGGCGGGCAGGAGGCCCATACGGCGCGCCAGGCGAAGGTGATCGGCTTCGTCGACCCATTCCACCTTGAGGTACTCGAGGAGCTGGGCGTTCGTCATGCCGATCCGCTGGCCCTCCTTCACCGTGAACGCGTACGCCTCGATCTCGGTGGGCGTGTCGACGTACTTCTTCTTCCGGTCGAACAGGGGGCGGCCGGCGCGGAACTGCTTCACGTGGCAGAGCTCGTGCACGACGTCGAGGTAGAGGGTCCGCAAATCGCTCGTCCTCAGGTGATGGCTGCTGACGATCAAGTGGCCGTCCTCGTCGCTGGTTCCCATGTATCCGAACGGCGGGGAGAAGAACTCGACCTTGAGCTTCCGCAGGATGGTCGGCGCGTTCCGCCCGAACAGCTCGCGAAGGGGCGGTGTGCTCGCAAACCCCCGAAAGAACTGCTCGAACGGATAGAGACGGATCGGAGCGCGTCGGCGGATGCGCACGCCGAATCCGGATTCGACCTTCGGGTGGCGGGCCTTTCGCGGCACGTTCGAGCGAGACGCGGCGGCGCTTATCGGCTTCGCCGGCCCCGAGGCGGTCCACGGCAAGACCGCGCGTCCGCGCAGGGGTCGTGGCCCAGTGGGGCCACAGTTTTTATCCCGGGGACACGGGTCTTCGTTGGCGAGCGCGATGAACGACCCGGGATCGTATCAACGGATTCCGGGCAGGGACCCTCGGGATCGGCTGCGCCGACTTCGGACGACGATCCTCGTCGTGACCGCGGTCTTCGTCATCGGCGCTGCGCTGGTCCTCTTCGTCCTCTTGGATCCGACCGTGTTCGGTCTGGCGGCCCCGAGCTACCCGTACCGCTTCGGCCTGTTCGGGGGCTTCTTCTTCGTGTTCTTCATCCTGATCGTCGGGTTCTTCATCGTCCGGGTCCTCTTCTGGAGCTCCCGAGCGGGACGGTACGGCGGACGCGGTGGCAACGGCCGTGGATACGGCCCGGATCGCCCGGCGATGATCGCCCGGATGCGATACGCTCGAGGGGAGATCACGCGAGAGCAGTACGACCAGATCATGCAGGGCCTCGGTCGCCGCCCCGGTCCACCCTAGTCGTTCCCCCGCGCAACATCCAGCCGTTTCCGCGGGCCGATCGCGCACGGTTGGGCGGTGGCTCGGTCGCCGGTGACTCTGTTGGCACCGAGAGCCCGGCGCGCCCGGGGAACGATTAAACGCGCAGGCGGCGTCCTCGCGAGCGATGGACCTCGACCGACGGAGGGTAGTGATCGGCTACATCCTGACCCTCGTGGGGCTTCTCCTCGCGTTCATCGTCGCGGACCTGATCCCGATCCCCGAGCCTCCGGCCTGCTACACGGCCGTGTGCAACCTGGCCTACGTCGTGGACCTGGTGGGCCTCGCGGTGATCATCGCCGGCATGGTCGCGATGGGCCTCGCGCTCTTCCCGCGGCGCCCGGCGGCCGGGGCCCCCGCCGGTTCCTCGGCGAATCCCCAGTACCTCCTTCCTCCCCCCGGGCCCTCCACGGGAACCGGTAGCAGCGCCCCGTCGTCGCCCCCCTCCGCCCTCCCGACGCGAGCCGTCACGAACTGTCCCGGGTGCGGCGCCCCGATCACCTCCGCGTACGGGTTCTGCCCTCGCTGCGGACGCAACCTCCCGAAGTAGGGAGGTTCGGTCGATCCCGCCGGAACCGCTCGCCCGGTCCGGTCGGACTCTTTCCGGGCCGTTCGTGCCTCGTCGTCGGGCGTAGGTACTGCGCCGCGCTTCCATGGGCCGGAAGACCATGTACTGCCAGAACTGCGCCCACGAACTGCCGTCCGGAGCGACCGCCTGCCCCGCGTGCGGGTACGCCGTCCCGGGCATGGGAGCTCACGCCGGGTCTTCCGCGGCGTCGTCGATCGACCAGGTCCTCCACGACACCAAGCAGGCGGCCAAGGAGCTCGCGGCCTCGGCCGGCAAGCTCTCCGAGCGCCTTGTGGCGAAGGCCGGGACCGCGGCGAAGGATCCCGCAGGCTCGGCCAAGAAGGCGGTCAAACGGGTGGCGCACGAGCTGGAGGAAGCCGCCCACGAGATCGACCGCATCGTGCGCGAACTCTGAGAGAGCGAGACCCCGGAGGGTCGGGGTTCGGCCCGACCCTCCCGGGAGGAGCCGGGGCCGAGCCGCAACCATTTACCGGCCGGGCCCTATCCCCGCGCGAGGTGGCGACATGGTCCAGAAGGTGACCGAGGTAGTGGGAACGTCGACGACGGGATTCGCGAAGGCGGCCGAGAACGCCGTGGAGATGGCCGCGAAGACGGTGCGAAACCTGCGCTGGTTCCGGGTGACCGAGCTCGAGGGCAAGGTCGAGAACCAGCGGATCAAGGAGTACCACGCGACAGTCAAGATCTACTTCGACCTGGAATCGTAGGGCGGCTCCGGCACCCCCGGGGGCGGGCCCTCCGCCGCAGAGCGATCTCGACGGACCCCGCCCCGACCGACGGGAGCGGGCTCCGGGGCGAGGGGCCGCGAACCCCGTCCCGTGCCAGCGGTTCATCGGGCCGCGCTCCGTCGGCCCGACGCCCGGCCGAGCCGCTAATATCCGGTGGCCGGCTCGTCCTGCCGGCGGCGTCGGCCCGCGGAGCCATGTTCACGGTCTACAACGGACTCTCCGTTGCCATTACGGCGGTCTTCGCGGTCATCAGCCTCCTGATGCTTCTGGACCGGTCGCCGCCGGGAAGCCGGTGGCGCGGCGTACTTTCCGACCGCGCGCGCAGGCTCCTGGGGCCGGGCGGGATCGCCCGGATCACCTGGATCCCGATCGCGGTCGCCGCCGCGATAGGGTATGCGGCCGTGGTCGGGTTCAACCTCTCCGTCGGGCTCTACGCCTGCCACGGGACCACGGGTTCCGCCGACCTCGTCGGGATGTACCATTCGGGCCAGGCGTTCTGGGGCGGCCGCGACCCGTTCAACGTTCCCGACTGCGGCGGGTCCACGATCCAGGTCCCCTACGGACTGACCGCGGTGATCCTCGACGCCCTCGGGAGCCTGGGCGGGCTGGCGGGCACCAGCGCGGTCTGGGGGCTCGTGGCCGTCGCCCTGATCCCCCTCGCGTGGTTCTCGACCGACTGGCGACCGACGATACCTTACTCTTTTCCTTGCGTTCTCGCCGGTCTACTTCCCGCTCGTCTCGGGGCAGATCGACGGCGCCTCCAACGCGATCACCCCGGTCGCGGTGCTCTCTGCGGTGATCCTGGGCGCGCGTTCGGAGAAGATCGGGGGGGCCGTCGGGGGCATCCTGGCGACCGCACGCTTCCCGTCGCTCTTCCCCGTTCTCGCCGCGATGGGCGGGTTCAAGCGCCGCTTCCTGGGAGCGGCCGTGGCGATCGCGGCGTTCGCGGCCGTCACCGCGGTCACCTACCTCGTCTGGCGCGCGCAGTTCTTCGACGTCGTCTTCCTCTCGCAGGTGAACCGTCGGTCGTTCTCGCTCAACGCGTGGGGGATCCTGTTCGACCACGGGTGGCTGCCGGCCAACACCGCGTCTCGCTCCTTCAGGCCGGGCTCACCCTGGCCGTCACGATCGCCGCGTTCTTCGTCGCGCGCTCCGCGCTCCGCTCCGCCGCGATCACGCTCACGGGGGTCGCGCTCGTGACGCAGTTCCTCTCGTTCAACATCCTCGCGGGGCTCCTCCCCGTCGGGCTGGTCGGCCACCGCCCCCGATGGTGGCTGTGGGCCGTCGCGACGGTCGGCGCGATGAACTACGATGTCGCGCTCAACGTGCTCGCGTGGAACGACGGGATCTTTTGGCCGACCGAGCTCTTGGACGCGCTGCTCACGATCCTGCTTCTCGGGCTCTTCCTCGAGCTCTGGAAGGGGAACCGGGCGGCCTCAGCGACGACGTCGACGGGCTCCGGCGGGGACGCGGCGACGCCCACGGGGAACCTGTAGGTCGAGCCGCATCTCGTTCCCCGACACGAACCCGAGCCCCGCGTACACGGGGCGGCCCATGGTCGAGGCGTTCAGGTAGATCCGGGCGTAGCCGCGGGCCCTCGCCCACGCCACCATCCACTCGACGTTCCGGGACGCGAGCCCGAGCCGCCGAAAATCCGGGTCCGTGTACATCGACATGATCGTCGGGGTCGTCAATCGGGCGAACCGTCCCGGTCGGGGATGGGCCGGCGCGATCCAAAGGACCCCGCTCGCCGCGGGCCGACCGTTCGGGTCGGCCGCGATGAGGCCGAGGAATTTCCCCGCGGCGATCTCCCGGCGCGCCCAACGACGGTACACCTCGTCCGCCCGGTCGAGGTCGTGCGCGCTCCGGCCGCCAATGTCCTCCCACATGCCGCGCCGATGGCGGACGAGCGCGGGAAGGTCGGCGACGGTCGCGCGGCGGAGCGTGATCGGCCCGCGCCTACTCCCCGGGGCTCGGGGCGAACGCCCCGAGCGGACCCGGACCTTCCGGGGAAGCGAGGGGGGAGCGGCGCGACGCGGCATCGCGGTGCTACGTCTCGCCCTTCTTGACGGCCGAGACGAGGGCCGCCACGACCTGCTGGGCGTCGCCGTAGACCATCCGGGTGTTGTCCTTGTAGAACAGCTCGTTCTCGAGGCCGGAGAACCCCTTCCCCTGGCCCCGCTTGATCACGAGCACGTTCTTCGCCCGGTCCACGTCCAGGATCGGCATGCCGTAGAGCGCGCTGCCCTCCCGCCGCGCGGCGGGGTTCACGACGTCGTTCGCCCCGATGACGAGCACGACGTCGGCCTGCGCGAACTCGGCGTCGATCTCGTCCCGGTCGAACAGCTTGTCGTAGGCCACGCCGGCCTCGGCGAGCAGGACATTCATGTGCCCCGGCATGCGGCCCGCGACCGGGTGGATCGCGAACTTGACCGTCACGCCCTTCGCCTCGAGCGCGTCCGCGAGCTCCTTCACCTTGCCCTGGGCCTGGGCGACCGCCATGCCGTAGCCGGGCGCGATGATCACCTCGCTCGCGTACTCCATCATGACCGCGGCGTCCGCGACGTCGATCGGCTTCATCGAGCCGGCGATCGTGCCGGCCGCCTCCTCCGTCGCGCCGTAGGCGCCGAAGAAGACGTTCCCGATCGACCGGTTCATCGCCCGCGCCATGAGCGCGGTGAGGAGCGAGCCCGCGGCGCCGACGAGCACGCCCGCGATCACCATAGCGTAGCCCGCGTCCCCGAGGGGGCCGTTCACGAGCGCGAAGCCGTCCAGCCCGACCGCGACGCCCGTGAGGGCGTTGAACAGGCTGATCACGACCGGCATGTCGGCGCCGCCGATCGGCAGCGTGAACAGCACGCCGTAGAGGATGAGGAACAGGAAGAACGGCAGGAGGTAGAACGAGTGGAGCGTCCAGAACGCGACCCCGCCGAACCCGAGCGAGACCCCGAGCACCGCGAAGTTGACGACCTGGCGCGCCGGGATGACGATCGGCTTCTGGGGCATCCATCCCTGGAGCTTCAGGAACGCGATCATGCTGCCCGAGATCGAGATCGCTCCTATCACGGCCCCCGCGGCGCTCAGGTAGGCGGTGGCGCCGCTCGACAGGCTCGAGAGGAGCTCGACGGCGCCGATCGCGGCAGCGGCCCCGCCGCCCATGCCGTTGAAGACGGCGACCATCTGCGGCATCGCCGTCATCTTCACGACCCGGGCCCAGTAGTATCCCGCGCCGCCGCCCACGACGATCCCGAGGGCGATGAGCGCGAAGTTCGAGAGCCCCGGCGATGCGAGGGTCGCGGCCACGGCGGCCAGCATCGCGACGCCGGCGTAGACGATCCCCCGGCGGGCGGTCGAGGGCGAGCTCATCGCGCGCAGCCCGAGGATGAACACGATGACCGCCGCGACGTAGACGGCGTCGATCGCGGTACCGACCCACGCGGTCACTTTGGACCCCCCTTCGACTTCGACCGGTCGAACATCGCGAGGATCCGTTCGGTGACGACGTAGCCGCCCGTCACGTTCATCGCGCCCATGATCACCGCGACCAGACCGATCGCCCGCTCCACGTCGTTGGTCGAAAGGCCGAGGGCGACGATCGCGCCGACGAGCACGATCCCGTGGATGAAGTTCGAGCCGCTCATCAGCGGCGTGTGGAGCAGCACCGGCACCCGGCTGATCACTTCGTAGCCGACGAACGCGGCGAGGATCGCGATGAACACGGCCGTCCAGATGTCCGCGGTCATGCCTTCGCTCCGGCGAGCAGGTCGGCGGTCGGCCGGTGGACCACGGCGCCGTCCTTCGTCAGGAGGCTCGCGGCCAGGATCTCGTCGGAGTAGTCGCTCACCAGGGCGCCCTCCTTCGTGAAGAGAAGCCCCAGGAACGACTGGAGGTTACGCGCGAACATCTGGCTCGCGTGGTAGGCGAGCTCGCTCGGGAGGTTGAGGGGTCCGGCGACCTGCACGCCGCCGCTGTCGACCGTCTCGCCCGCCTTCGTGAGCTCGCAGTTCCCGCCGGACTCGGCCGCGAGGTCGACGATGACGGACCCGGGGTGCATCCGCGCGACCATCTCGGCCCGCACGAGCAGCGGCGCCTTGCGACCCGGAATGTTCGCGGTCGTGATCACGATGTCCGACTCCGCGACCGCGCCCGCCACCATCGCCTGCTCTTGCTTCTTCTCGTCGTCGGTGAGCTCGCGGGCGTACCCGCCCGCGCCCTCGGCGTTGATCGCGAGCTCGAGGAACTTTGCCCCCAGGCTGCGGACCTGCTCGCCGGCGGCGCGGCGGACGTCGTAGCCGGATACGATCGCACCCATCCGGTGGGCCGTCGCGATCGCCATGAGCCCGGCGACGCCCGCGCCCAGGATCAGCACCTTCGCCGGCCGGATAGTGCCCGCGGCGGTCGTGAGCATCGGGAGGAACTTCGGCGAGAGCTCCGCGCCCAGCAGCATCGCCCGGTACCCGGCGACTGTGGCCTGCGAGGAAAGAACGTCCATGCTCTGCGCCCGCGTGATCCGCGGCAGGAGCTCGAGGGCGAACGTCGTCAGCTTGCGGTCGCGCAGCGCCCGGACGCGGTCGAGGTTGCGCGTCGCGTTGACCACGGCGACCACGACGGTCCCGGCGGCGAGTCCCTTCGCCTCGTCCACGGTCGGCGGCTGCAGCGTGAGCAGCACCGACGCGGACCGGTAGAGCGCGGCCCGGTCGACCTCGACCGAGGCCCCCGCCGCGACGAACTCCTCGTCGGGTACCCCGCGCGGGTCCCGGCCCCGCGTTCGATCGCGATCTCGACGCCCGGCCTTGCGAGCTTCTTGACGATCTCGGGGACGAGCGCAACCCGCCGTTCGCCCGTCGCGATCTCCTTGGGAACCGCGAGGCGAATCGCCATAGAATCGGCCGGGTGGTGGCGAACGAGATTATACGGTTAATGCCGCGTCAGGGCGAAACACGGTCGTTGGGTCGAGGCGTGGGCTCGGCGGGCCGCCCTGTAGAACCGCGGGGAGTCCCTTCCCCCGGGCTCTCGGAACGCGGTGACGTGACCCTCCGAACGCGGGCCCACGAACGCCGGGACCATGCGGCGATCGGCACGTAGAACAGCGCGAGACCCCAGAGCGGCCACAGGTAGTAGTTCGTGTGCGCGTAGAAGTTCGCGGTGCTGGCGCTGCCGCAGCTGTGGGGGGTGAGCGGGAGGGTCTCGCAGGCGAACGCGGTCGGGTTCCAGAGAACGAACGGGAGCACGAACGCGAGCGTGATCCCGGCGGCGATCAGCGCGGCCCGAAAGTCCCGGCGGAAAAGGTGGTAGCCGATCACGAACGCGTTCGCGAACTGCTTGCACCCCAGCGCGAGCACCTCCGCCCACCACTGCCGGCGGCCGCCGACGCCGACGTAGGCGAGGGTCAGCAGGAGGAGGACCGGAAAATCGTTGAACCCGTTGGCCGCGAGGAGCGCGACGAACGGCTGGCCAAGGGCGACCCGCGCGAACGGCCGGCGCCAGACCAGCGCCACGCTCGCGGCCCACGCCGCGAGGGCGTAGATCTTGTAGGAGACGACGAACGGCTGGAGGACGAGGTAGAGCGGCAGGTAGACGAACCCCGTCCGGACGCTCAGCGTCGTGCCGTACTGCTGGTAGGTGAAGGTGCGGACCACCGTGTACGGGTCGACCCCGTGCAGGAGGGGTCCCAGCAGCTGCGGCATGACGTACGGCTCGTCCGTGAGCCCGTTGAATCGACCGGTCAGGAACGAGGCCACCGCGAGGGCGGCGCTCGCGGCGACCAGCACGGGGGCGAACCAGCGCGACGAGCCGAGACCGAGGCGCGCCACGGCGAGGGCATAGAGGATCGCGCCGATCCCCACAATCGGAGAGAACGCGAGGCCGAGCCGCGTGATGTACGACAGCGCGCCAATCGGCAACGCAAGCCCGACGGCCCAGAGAAGCGGGTGGAGCGCCCAGCGCCCGAGGCGACCGGACCTTCCGGGACGAGCGGAGACCGGCCGCCATCGCGTTCGCCTCCTCCCCGCCGGCGTCGGTCATGCCCGAATCGGTCGGGGAGCTCCGGGCGAACGCTCATCCCACCCCGATTTCTGCGACCCCCGATGCCGAGGACGGTCACCGTTCCCCGCACGGTGGGAAAGGTCGACCGCATCATCCTCGGCGACGCCCGCGAGGTCCTCGACCGGCTGCCGAAGGAATCCGTGCACCTCGCGATCACCAGTCCGCCCTACAACCTCAAGATCCCCTACCGGGGCTACGCGGACGACCTTCCGCCCGAGGAGTACCTCGCATGGCTGCGGGGGGTGTGGCGCTCGCTGCACCGGGTCCTGGTTCCCGGCGGGCGGTTCGTGCTCAACGTGGCTCCGACGTCGATCAAGAACTTCCGCCCGATCCATCACGACCTCTCCCGGGACCTGCGGGACCTCGGGTTCATCATGCGGACGGAGATCATCTGGTATAAGCAGACGATGGGCCGCCGCACCGCCTGGGGAAGCTGGCGGAGCCCGTCCAACCCGCACATCGTCCCGTCCTGGGAGTACGTGCTTGTCTTCTCGAAGGACCAGTGGCGGCTGCCGGGCGACCGCGCGGCGATCGACATCGGACCGAAGGAGTTCGAGACGTTCTCCGACGGGTTCTGGCAGATCCCGCCGGAGCGAAAGCGGGCCGGGCATCCGGCGCCGTTCCCGGAGGCGCTGATCGAGCGGCTCGTGAAGTTCTACTCGTACCGAGGGAACGTCGTCCTCGACATGTTCGGAGGGACCGGCACGGTCGCGACCGTGGCCCGCCGCCTGGGTCGCCACTACCTCCACATCGATTCGTCCGAGGAGTACTGCCAGATCGCGGCCGCCCGCGTGGCCGCCGTCCAGTCGCCCCCCGAGTTCCCCATCCCGCCGCCGGTCGTGCGCCCGTCCGCCGCACGGCCGAAGCGGTCGGCCGGCCCGGGAACGGGCAGACGCTCCGCCAACTGACGATCATCCGGTCGCGGCGACGGTCGACTGCCACGAGGTCGGCCGGGTCCGCGCCAGCCGGCGCGTTGACGGCCGGCGCGAGGGCGTAGGCGAGGCCGTATCCTCCCGCCGCCCACACCTCGAGGGCGAGCGCCCGCTCCCGTGCGTTCTGCCCCAGGAACCGAAGTACCCGGCCGGTCAGGCCGGCGACCTCGGCCCGCGGGGCGCCCTGCGTGATCCGGTCGACGAGGGTGGTGCCCAGGAACATCCGACTGGTAATGCTGGCTCTCGCCGCGGTACCAGTAGGCGAAATCCGGGCCGACCGTGGCGTGCCGCGAGCCCCGACATCGAAGCGAGCGAGTCTGCGGTCAGGCCGAGCCAGAACGTCTCGCGTGTGGTGTTCCCCCCGTAGAAGCGGAACCGCGTGAGACGGCGGTCGTCCAGGAACAGACCGTGCGGCGAGAGCGCGGCGGCCAGGAACAGGAACGTGTCCGCGCTGATCCGCGCCTCGTCGAACGCGTCCCCCACGTCGCCGTCCAGGAGCTCCCGCCGGATCGCCATCGTGCCCGAGTTGAACGTGGAGGTAGTGGTGCGGGTACCGAGCGTGAGGAGGTCCGCCTTCCCGTCGGGCGGGACGTGGACCGGTCCGGACGCGTCGAGCCCGACGTCGTGCTCGTGCACGCGCCACCGGTCCGGCGGGATCGGACGGCCCGCCGCGTCGATCACGTTCACGCGGTTGCGGTAGAACCCGATGTCGGGATGCTGCCGGAACGCTTCGAGGACCCGCTCGAGCCGGCTCGGGCTCGAACTCGTCGTCATCGTCCAGGAACGTCACGATCGGGGCGTGCGAGGCGAGGACGGCGCGGTGCAGGCACCGGCTGTTGAAGCGGTCCTCGTCATGGAGGAGGACCCCGCCGAGGGCGCCGACCGCGCGCTCGATCTCGGCGTCGTCGAAGCTCGTCACGACCCGGAGCTCGAACCGGTCCCGGGGAAGCGTCTGCGCCGCGATCGAACGGAGGGCGCTCGGCAGGTACGCCCGACGCTCGTAGGCGTGCACCACGACCGTGAGCTCGACGTCCGGGGTCACCCGCGTTCACGCCCCCGCGCCCGAAGCGGCCCCGACCGCGAACGCCGGCGCCGCGACCGGGCGCCCGGCGCCGAGGAGGCGCGAGGAAAGCCGGTCGACGGCGCAAGCAAGCAGCGGCTCGAGGTTCTTCGTGTCGGCCCGGTTGTAGCGGACGAGCGTGTCCAGGGCGGCCCGGCTTCCGCGCCGGTACTCCTGCCAGAGTCGCACGGCCTGCGAGCCCGTCGATCCCCTCGACCCCCGTGCGGTCCCCGAGCCCGAGCGTCGACTCGATCCGCTTCAGGCCGCCCGCGAGGCCGAGCCGGTAGAGCAGGAACCGGAGGTCGATGTGGACCGGCGGCGCGTCATCGCCGGGAAGACGGCGCGCAGGAACGGCACGTCGAACCGGCTGCCGTTGAACGTCACGAGCACGGGGAACCGCCCGAGATACGCCGGGAGCTCCTCCAGGTCCTCGCCGGCGAGGAACGTCCGGTTCTCCCCACGGGCGTAGACGCTGGCGACGGTGACGATCCCCGCGTAGGGGGAGAGCCCGGTCGTCTCGATGTCGAGGTACGAGGTCTCTGCGGCAAAATCGGGGAAGAGCCGCCAGTGCTCGCGCTCGGGCAACCGCCGCCCGAACCACGCGACGTCCCGTTCGGCGAACGCCCGCTCGCTCGCGGCGAGCTCGCGCAGGATCCTCGCGCGCGCGCGGTCGGGGAGCGAGCGCGTCACCGGGGCGCCCGCGAGGTCGGTCCAGTCCCGCACGCCGTTCCGCCAGAGGTCGACCTCCGTCGCCGGGCCGACGCCGGGTAGATGCTGGAACGTCGCCGCGGATCACGGTCCGGCGGAGCGGCGGCCGGTTCTTATTCTGATTGGTCCGCGGCTCACGGACGCGGGTCGGCCGACTCGACCGGCAACGGGCCGATCGGCGCGATGAGGGCCCTCACCGCGGCCCAGAACGCGGGGACCTCGGCCTTCGAGAGCCGCTGGCCGTAGAGCGGCGCGCGGCACTCGGCCTCGAGGAGGAGCGGATCGTCGGCGTCCCAGACGAGGCGGACGACCCAGTCGTCGTGGTCCTCCTCGTAGGCGAACACGCGTTTTCGGGGTCGGTCGTGATCGGGTTCGGGGCGAGCAGCTCGATCGGCGGGTCCGGCGGCGGGGGCGGCCCCGGGCATGAGGAGCATCGGTGCGGGGCGGTCGGGAAGCCGAAGGCGGATCCAGGCGACGACCGGCCAATGGGTGCGCGACACGCCGAGCGACGGCACGCCGACGCCCACGCGCTCGGACGATTAAGCCCCCCGGGACCGGGAAAGGTCGAGCGCCGGGGCTGCTCGAACTTTCCGGGGCTCTAAAAAAAGAACCACACGCGTTCTGCGTAACTGTCAAACGGATCCAGTATGCGTAGCTGCGGACGTTAGTGGCCGCGGGCTGAACAGATCGCCCGAAGGCTTTCTGCGTACACCCCGGCTCTATCGAACTCGTCTTCTACGAATGTCCTCGAAGGTCTCTCTTTTTCGAGAGGGTTTCGGGCTTAGATGCTTTCAGCCCTTATCCCGTAGCGCGTGGCTGCTCAGCGATGCCTTGCCAGACAACTGATGGACTAGAGGCGCCGATTCCCCGTTCCTCTGGTCCTGTGGGAACCTTCTCGTCAGAGACCCTTGCACTTCCGCCAAAAAGTAACACACCTGTCTCGCGACGGTGTAAACCCAGCTCACGATCCCTTTTAATGGGCGAACAACCCCACCCTTGGTAGCTGCTGCACCACCAGGATAGGCAGAACCGACATCGAAGTAGCAAGCCTCCAGGTCGATAGGGACTCTTGCTGGAGACAACTCAGTTATCCCCGGGGTAACTTTTCTCTTATCACCGGCCCCTACAGGGAAGGCACGGTGGTTCGCTAGGCCCTGCTTTCGCATCGGGAATCCTCGTTAGGCAGATTCCCGTCAAGCTGGCTTTTGCCCTTGCACTCTACGGTGGGTTTCTGACCCACCTGAGCCGACCTTTGGGGGCCCTTGTTAACTTTTGGAGGGCGTGGCGCCCCACCCAAACTGCCTACCTACGGGTGTCCCCCTTACGGGGTGAGCGATACCAACCCGAAAGGGTGGTGTTTCATCGGCCTCTGGAAACGGAACTAGCGGCCCGCTCTCGTAACGAGTCCCACCTACGCTACACATTCGGATTAGTATCACAACCGCAGGCTGCAGTAAAGCTCCACGGGGTCTTCACTTTCAGACGGAAGACATTGGACTGCTCGCCAATGAGTCAGTTTCGCCGGCTTCCGAGCGGGGACAGTAGAACTCTCGTTGGTCCTTCATGCAAGTCGCCAATTAAGCGACAAGGTATTACGCTACCTTAAGAGGGTCATAGTTACCCCCGCCGTTTATCGGTCCTTCGTCCCGTTGTACCGGGCTTTCAGATGCCGACACTGGGCAGGATTCAGCGGCCATACACAACTTTTCAGTCTCGCGGCCACCTATGTTTTTATTAAACAGTCGGAGTTCCCTGGTCACTGCGACCAGACCTCTACAGGTCTGGCACCCCTTCTCCCGAAGTTACGGGGCTGATTTGCCGAATTCCCTCGCTCGAATTCTCGCCGACACGCCTTGGGCTTCTCACCCAGGGGCACCTGTGTCAGTTCTCGGTACGAGCCCAAGTTGCCGTCCTCGACTTTTCACGGACCACCCGCATTGGTCGGAGTCCCCTCGCGGGGTCCCTTTCGCTCTTCCCCCGGTTCTCACCATGACGGTACTTCCCGGGGCGACGGGCGACTAACAGGCTGGCGTATGCCCACCCGACCTAGCGGCTGGCTTCCTCGAGGACGCTTTAACCTTGGGGTCACAGAATATTAACTGTGTTTCCATTCGCGAGTGCCGATTAAGGACTCACTTAGGCTCGACTAACCCACGGCGGATGATCGTTGCCGTGGAACCCTGGCCCCTACGGCGGACAGGATTCTCACCTGTCTTTGCTGCTACTCCTCCCAGGATTTTCGATGGAACCCGGTCCATAGGAGCTCACGCCCCTACTTCTACCCGAGCACCACGCCTCCTTACACGATCGCCGCCGATTGGCGGCGCGCCCGTATCTCGGGGGCCGGCTTAGCCCCGTCCATTTTCGGTGCCCATGCCCTCGACTGGTGAGCTGTTACGCACTCTTTGAAGGATGGCTGCTTCTGAGCCCACCTCCCAGTTGTCTTCGAACACGGACGCCCTTTACATGACACTGA
This sequence comes from uncultured Thermoplasmata archaeon, assembly GCA_963804505.1. Taxonomy (GTDB): domain Archaea; phylum Thermoplasmatota; class Thermoplasmata; order Lutacidiplasmatales; family UBA184; genus Lutacidiplasma. The sequence continues at coordinate 48,612 of CAWDQP010000010.1, read as the reverse complement.
GCCGGCACTTGGGGCCCTTAATACGAGGCTGGGTTGCATTCCCTTTCGCACGGCGGGCTTACCCCTGCCGCGCTCACTCCCGGCGTCTTCGCTGCGCGGAACTTCGGAGTTCGACAACAGGCCGAGACCTTTCGGTCCCGCTTCCCGTAATCGGTGCTCTACATCCCGCGCCGGCTCGGCCGAGACCTACCTGCGAGTAGTTTCAGGAGGAACCAGCCATTCCCAGTCTAGATTGGCCTTTCACCCCTAAGCACAGGTCATCCGAGTGATTTGCACGTCAACACCGGTTCGGTCCTCCACCTATCTTTCGACAGGCTTCAACCTACCCACGCTTAGATCGATTGGCTTCGGGTCTTCCACCTATGACTTCGGGCGAGCACACCCCGTCCCTGACCCCTTGCGGGGCTGCGGACTGTCGGTTTCCCTGCGGCTTCGGCCGTGTGGGCCTTAGCCTCGCCATAGATCGAAACTCCCTGGCCCGTTATTCAAAACGGACGCATGGATCCTGTGTCCACGGTCTTTCGACCGCTTCGCTCCTTGGGGACCACATGCGGCTTTTCGTCAGTTGGTTTCAGGCTCTTTTCACCTCCCTTCCGAGGTACTTTTCAGCTTTCGCTCACGCTACTAATGCACTATCGGTCTCGGGACGTATTTAGGATCGGAAGACTGTACCTCCCAGCTTCCCGCGCGATATCCAACGCACGGTACTCGGGATACCTCCAATCTCGCCTCTTCCGTTCGCCTACGGGACTATCACCCTCTTTGGTCCGTCGTTCCAGGCACGTTCGGCTTGAGAAGCTCGCGAGTACGAAGGTCCACTACTCCACATCTCCCGGCCCTCTACGGGTCGGGATTCGGTTTGTCCTGTGCCGTTTTCGATCGCCTTTACTAACGGCATCTCGGTTGATTTCTTGTCCTCCCCCTACTAGAATGCTTTACTTCGGGGGGTTCCCTTTCCTTTCGGAATGTCCCTTGCGGGACCGGAGTTCCGATTCGGTGATCGGTGGATCACGGGTTCCTTGCGCCTACCCACCGCTTATCGCAGCTTGGCACGACCTTCATCGGCGCCCGAGCCTAGCCATTCCCCAACTGACAGGAGTCAGCTACACTGAATTCGTTTGACAAGCGTCCAGAACGCGTGTGATCGGCGTCATCGGTCCCTCGCCGGCACGGCGAGAGACCCTCGCCCTTCCCCGGAGAGGCCCCGGCCTCTGCGGGTGCATGTGCCGACCGAACAGCGGCGCCGTGGCGCGGCCTCGGGACGAAGTGGCCTTGGTATTAATTCCTTGCGCGAAGGAGGCTCCCGACGGGAAACGGACCCGAACGGCCGCGCGGGGCGATCCCCGCACCGGCCACGTCGCCGCGGCGGACTCGCGGATCCGGCCGGACGCGCGGACGCTCGCCCGGCTCACGGTCGGCGGTGCGGGCCCTCGTACCGGGCCGCTGCGTAGAGGCAGCGTCCCTGGCCGTTCGGCTCGCATCCGGCGCAGTTCCGTTCCGCCGGAACGGGGGCCCGGACCCGATCTTCGCGGATCTGCTTCAGCGCCACCGAGAGCCAGCGCTCCTCGGCATCGCCGTACGGCACCTCCACCCACCCTTCGTGCTGTCCGTCGCCGGACGCGTCCCCGTAGAGGACGATCCCGTAGGCGGGGCGGCGACCGAACGCCGTGTGCACGAGCCGGCATTCCGCGATCGCCTGGACCGCGTCGAACGGCCGGCCGTGGGCCTCGTGGTAGCCGACGAAAAGGTGCGTCGCCTTGTACTCCAGGGGTACGAGACCCCCGTCCGCGCGGGCGATGACCATGTCCGGCCGCCCGGCGAGACCCAGCGACGCGTCGATCAAGTTGCCCGAACCGTTGGTGAAGCGGGCGTCGAGCCGGATCCGTTCCGGTGGGAACAGCATCGGGAGGTCGTCCTCGCCGGCATCCTGGTAAACGAGGCGGTCCCGCTCGTCCAGGTCGAGCCGCCCTTCGTTCACGCGGGCGGTCCCGATCGGGGGGGCGAAGAGCGGGGACCGATGAAGGGGCACCACGTCCGCGGGCGTGAGGACGGGGAGCGCCGGACCGCCGAAGCGGAGGGCGTGGCCCGCCCGGTTCAGCTCCATCTCGTGGGGGCACCGGTAGGTACGAGACGAGGTCGTGCGGGGTCATGTGTTCGAGCGACGGAACGGTCTGTGGGGCGAGCATCGGCGCTCGGTCGCTGCCTCGGGGCTATGAAGCTGCGTTTCGAACGGAAGCGACGGGAAGCGCCTCGCCGGACTAGCCTTGCACCGAAGCCCGCACCGCGCTCCGGGCCGGCTCCGGAAGGGCCGTGCGAGTGAGCAGCCCCTCGAGCAGCTCGAGGTCCGGACCCCGGGCCCGCACCACCGGCGCGATCGCTCGGATCGACTCGGCTCGCCCCTTCACCGCGGCACGCACGAGACCGTACTCCGGACGGCTGACCCGGAGGTCCCACCTCTCGAACCGGACCAGAACGGTGCGGACCTGTTCCGGCGCGGCCCCGAACTCCTCGAACGGCGTCGCCCGGCCGGGAGCGACCGGCACGGCCCACTCGAGCCGTGCTCCCTTCTCGAACGTGCCAAGAAAGGCGCGGGCCCCGTACACCGATCCCGGACCGACCCAATCCGTGAGGGCGACCGGCTCGATCAGGTACGGGGCGAGCAGCGTCCCGATCCGATCGACCCCCGCCCGGTTGGTCGCCAGGTCGATGTCGTTCGGGCGGACCGCCGCCCCCTGGAGCCACGCGGCGGCCGAGCCGCCGAGGAACCACGGGATCCCTTCGGATCGCATCGGATCGGCCACCAGCTCGAGGAGCGTGCGGAGGGCTCCCTCCACGTCGGCCGCGACCCCGGTGTACGCCTGGTCGACCATCGCCTGAAGGACGAAGCGGTTCCGGTTGTACGCCAGACGGACCTTGGGCACGTCCGCGTGGGACGCCGTGAACGACCGATGCCAGCACCGGGGACCGCCGAACATGCACGGCGTCAACGGGTGGACGAACCCGAAGACGCTGAGCGGTCCCTTGGGGGGCCCGGCGGCGTCGGAGCCGCCGTCCTGGGCGTGGAAGGTGAACGTGCGGGGGTCCGCTTCCCCCGCAACCGAGAGCTGATGCAGGAACCCCGCCCCGAGGTCGGGTCCCGAGATCATCTGGCTCGGGACTCCGCCCCCGGCCGTCATGGATCGGGGCCGAGGCGGCCTACGCCGGGAGAGGGCGGACCTCGAGCGCGTCGGGCAAGGGGATCCGCCCGGTCTTCACTTCGACCCGGTCCTCGTGCCGCCGGGCGACGAGGTACGTCCCGCTGGTGAGCGAACGCCACGTTCCCTTCTCCGCGTCGAACGGCTCGCTTCCGACGAGCACATGGTGGGGAGTCGCCAGGTACGTCATCTCGTAGTACCGGCGCGTCGGGTCGAAGAAGCTCGATCCGTGGTCGCCCGTCCACAGGCAGAACGCCCACAGTTCGTCCGGTCCCCGCGAGTACAGTACGTTGAGCCCGGAGAACGGGGGTATCGCGGGCCGTTTCAACCCCTGCCAGACCCGGACGAGGTCCTCGACGGAGTGAACGTACCCGACGAGAGGGTCGCCCGTCTCCTCCGTGTTCCGTTCGAGCAGCCAGAACAGCACCTCGCTGTCGTTGACGCCCTGGACCTTCGGTTCGTGGACCCCGAGCATCGGCCGGGTCTCGTTGGGGAACGGTATCGCCCCGTTGTGGGCGAAGAGCACCGCGTGGGTGTGGAACGGCTGGGAGTTGAGCGGTCCGATCAGGGAAGGGCGGGGCAGCTCGAGAGGATTGCTCGCGTGCCGAAGGTGCCCGATCACGAGGGGCGGTCGGGCCTCGGCGGCCGCTCGGACGAAGCGCTCGCGCTCCCCCGGTTCGAACGCGCCGCCGACGCCCTTCTCGACGTGGGTTCGGCCCGCGGCCTCGTACCAGGCGATCCCCCAACCGTCCCGCTGGCTCGTCTCCGGCGTGACGCTCGACTGGGCGAGAAGGGACCGGTCGGCGTGCACCAGCCACCGTTCGGCGGGATCGGTGCGGGAGGTCAGGTACCCGAGCAGGCGGCACATGGTGGCGGCACGCCCCCTCGATAGATATAGCGGCTTCTCGAGCGCGCGCGGGCGCGGCGCCATCGGGGGAACCGTTATGCCACCCTGCGGAGCTAGTCATCCCAAGGTCGTCGATGGTCGCGGTCGAGGTCACCCCGGTCGCCCGGGATCAGGTCCTGAAGATCATGGAGAAGCAGGGGAAGCCCGGCGCGGCGCTCCGGCTCTATGTCCAGGGCGGGGGCTGCTCGGGGCTCACGTACGGGATGACGTTCGACCAGAAGCAGTCCGGCGACGAGGTCGCCTACGACCAGTCCGGTCTCACCGTCGTGGTCGACAAGGCGAGCGCGCCTCTCCTGGAGGGGCTCCGCGTCGACTACCTGCTCGGGCTCGAGCAGTCCGGATTCAAGATCCACAACCCGAACGCGAAGGCGACCTGCTCCTGCGGGAAGTCGTTCTCGGCGTAAGCACGCGACCCCGCGGCAACCGGGGTTTTATAGTTCTGCGCCGGTCTCTACTCGGGGCGACTGAGGAGGGCCCCTGCAATGAGCGATAGTGCAATCAAGTTGGAAGTCACAAAAGAGGCGCAGGACCAGGTTCGGGGCCTGATGAAGGGCCAGAAGCCCGGGACCGCGGTTCGCGTCTATCTCCAATCGGCCGGCGGCGGGGGCGGCGGATGCGGCTCGGGAGGCTGCGGCTCCGGCGGCGAGGGCGGTGGGGGATGCGGATGCGGCAGCGGTGGCGGGGGAGGACCGGCGTTCGGGATGGCGTTCGACAAGCCCCGCAACGGGGACAAGGTCATCCCGGTCGATGGGTTCTCGGTCGTCGTGGACGAATCGAGCGCCGAGCTCCTGAACGGAGCCCGAATCGACTACGTCCAGGACCTCGAAGCGTCCGGATTCAAGATCGTCGCGCCCAGCCTTGCCATGGCCGCTCCGGGCTCCGCGAGCGGACGCGGTGAGGGCGGCGGGTGCGGCTGCGGATCCGGCGGCGGCGGCTGCTGCTAGACGGCGGCGGCTCCGGTCCAACCATTTCCCCCTTTGTCCTCTCAGGACCCTTTTGCCTCGTTGACCCGTTATAGACCGGCCCAGACTGGCGCCGGCTCGATGGCGCGCGCCGGACCGAACCCGGGGATGGAGCCGATGGCCGCGGTCGAGCAGGCGGCCCGACGGGTGTTCCGGAAGGAGGGGCCGAAGCTGGTCACAGTGATCAAGTGGGCGAACGAGTGGTTCTCCCGGAACGACCTCGTCTTCGCGATCTACGCGTTCCGACATCATGTCGGCGTCGAGTTCTGGCGGGGGGCGACGCTTGCGCCGGAGCACCCGATACTCGAAGGGACGGGGAAGAACATGCGGCACGTGAAGCTCAGGACGGTCGCCGAGGCGACCTCCCCCGCCTTCGCCGCGCTCGTTCGGGCGGCGATCCGGCTGGACACGGTCAGCGAGAAGCGGCCCCGCTGAGGGGGTCGTTCCGCGGCGCTCCCGGCCCCCTCGGTCACCGCCCGCCCGCGCCCCCTTAATAGGCCCCTGCGAGGTCGGCGCCGAGGTCGACGATGGTCGCGCTGCCGCACCTGACCGAGCTCGAGGCCGGCATCCTGGCCCTGATCGTGGCGGTCGGCGGATCCTCGCTCGCCGCCGGCATCGCCCGGCGGCTTCGCGATCGCGGACGCCCGCCGCACATGGTCCGGGGGGTGCGGGTGGCGATCTCGGCCGTTTCGATTCTCGTGGCCGTCGGCATCTTCATCGTCTCGTTCGGGTCGATCAGCTTCCTCTCGGGCCTGACCGCTTCCGCGATCGCCGGCATCGCGATCACGCTGGCCCTTCAGACGACGCTCCAGAACCTGCTGGCCGGCTACATCCTCCTCCGCAACAAGATGCTCCGGTTGGGCGACACTGTGGTGATCAGCGGGATCACGGGGCAGGTAGTCCAGCTCGGGTTCGTCTCCACGTGGCTCCGGCTGCCGGACGGCAACGTGGCGTTCGTGAGCAACTCCACGCTGCTCAGCGGACCGCTCATCAACCGGAGCGCCGGCGAGCGGCTCAAAGGGGAGTACCGAATCGGCTGGCGGACCCGGGCGCGCGCCACGCCTTTTAGGGGGCGGTGGCTCCCCGGGGCGTGGCCTCCTCGAACGGTGTCGGCCGACTGCCCCTCGGGGTCGCGATCCTGGCCATCCTCATCGGGATCTTCGGCTTCTTCGTCTTCCTCGGCGGATTGCTCGCGGTCCTCCTCGGCATCTCGATCGCGGGCTACTCCACGGTCTTCGGCCTGAGCGGGATCCTCGCGGGCGCGGTCATCCTCATCATCGGGTTGGTGATCCTGGCGGTCGCGGTCGGCCTCTGGAACCAGGAGCTCTGGGCCCTCGCGCTCGCGGTCCTCGTTCTCGTCGTCTACGGCGTGGTCGAGTACGTTGGCGGGAACTGGTTCGGCCTGATCATCGTCGTGCTCCTCGTCGTCTACCTCGCCGCCGTGCGTCAGCACTTCGACTGATCCCGCGGGCGCGGACGCGTCCGCTCCCTCGCCGACGGTACGGGGCGATGGGCCCGGACGGATTTGAACCGTCGACCGACCGGTTATGAGCCGGTCGCTCTGAGCCGGACTAAGCTACGGGCCCACAGGGAACACGGCCGAGGCGCCGCCGAGCGGAATTTGGGACCCGCGGAGTTTGCCCGCGAACCTTTCGAACCGCTGACCTTTCGGTTAACAGCCGATCGCTCTGCCGCTGAGCTACGGCGGCACCGGAGCGGCCGAGCTGGCATCGCGCTAATAGCCTTTCCGGCCGGGCGGAGGAGGCGCCGCGTGCTCGGCGGCCCGGGCCTTGAGACGCTGGATCACCGCGGTCATGCTGTCGAGGGAGCGGTTCAACGAATCCCAGAACTCCCGTGCCCGGTCGGTGACGACCGCGCCGTCCGCGGACGGCTGGATGACGCCCTCCCGCTCCAGGAGGTGGAGCGAGTAGCGTGTCTTGTGGATCGGCAGCCGGAGCGCCTCGCTGACGCAGGCGGCCGTCATTATTGTGGATGTCGATCTCGGCCCGAAGGGTTCGCGTGGCCGGGTCTTCGGCGAAGGCGGTCCGCGCGATCACCCCCGCGTACTTGCGATCTGGTTGGGCATCCATCCAGACATCGACGGGGTCACCCTTGTCAAGAAACGGAGCATTGGCATCGGGAACGTTGACGACGACCTTCATCTTCTGGGCTCCGACGACGGAAAACATGGGAACCGATCCTCCCTCGGTGCCGGAACGGACGAATTCGCCCAGATTACAGCCGCGCCGGATCACGATCCCGTCGAAAGGGGCCTCGATTCGGGTGTACGACGCGCGGATCTGCGACCCGACCAGTTCCGTCTCGGCAACGCGGAGGTCGGCCTCGACCTCTTCGGCGTCGGCCTTCGCCGCCACGAGCTTCGCCTGTGCTTCATCGAGCCCTGCACTGGCCACACTGATCTGGACTTTGGCCAACTCTCGAGCGGACTTGGCCGTCTCGAGCCGGTGACGCCCCTCATCAACAAGCCTCGGTTCGACCTGCTTGTTCCTGCTTAGCTCCGCGATGCGATCATACTCCTTCTGTCGGAGAAGGATCAGCGGCTCGGACTGAACGAGCCCGGCTTCTGACTCGGCCACTTTGGCCTGTTGCACTCGCACGGCGGACTGCGCTACGCGGATCAAGGATCGTGCCTTGAGCACCCGCGTCTTGACCTGCTGGAGCAATGCCCGGCCTTTCTGCACCCCCAGCTCGAGTTCAGGATCGACGATCTCCGCCAGGAGTTGACCGCGCTTGACGGCATCGCCGATGTCGACGGTCACGTTCTTGATGAAGCCGGAGGCCCGGGGATACACCGCGGCCGACTCGGCTGCCTGAACCGTCCCGGGCTGGGTCGTCGTGCGCTTGAATTCGGACTTCTTGAGAGTCTCGACGGCCACCTCTGGGGCCACGGCCTTGGGAACGGCGACCTGTAACACATTCAAAGGCTGGTCCGACCGGGCCGGACGAGGTGCGTACGAGACGATCAGCAGCGATGCGAGGATCGCGGTCAGCGAGGTCGCCAACAGGGCGGCGAATGTCTTTGCCTTGGCCAGGTACATGGTTCTGAGAACTCCATCTACGAGTGAGGCGACCGCAGCCGAAACACCGATCGACCGGCCGACCGCGAATTGCAGCGATGCCTTGACTGTCAGATTCAACAGCGCCTCGAACGCCACCTCGGCGGCGGCTTCATACCCGCTCAAAAAGCTGTCGAGCAGGTAATCGTCCGACAGCGCCGCCACGGTCCCGACGCCAAAGAGCGCCTGGACCTTATTGAGCACGGCCCCGAAGTCCCGGCTCTCCATCAGGCCCTCCCTCCAACAAAACCCAACGCCGTCGTGTAGTGCCAGGCAGGCGGAGATTCCGTTTCATCTTTCTTGGAATTGTCTCTCGACGACGGAGGGCCCTATACGGTCCGGCTTTCTGGGTGCCGGGACTCCGGGAATTCGACGTACGGCAAACCCAGTTTGCGTTTAAAGTAGATGATCTCGCCCGGGTCGGTCCCCTCGAGCACGTGCCCGGCGAACTGGAGGACATAGCCGCCGACGAAGAGCGCCAGGGCCAGGAAGAAGATCGGCAGCGAGAGCAAGGTGAGATAGATAGGCACGAACAGCACGCCCAGGATGGTCGGCGGAATGCCGATCATGTGCAGGATGAAGCTTGTCGGACTGCGATGACGCTGGAGCCAGTATTGCACGAGCGGATGCGGCGGGAGGGGTGGCTCGATCATGAAGATGTGAGCCCGGCTCGAGAGGCGTGGACGCTCGATTCGCTGCGAAGCCTCGCGCGGCTTGACGGCGCCACCGCGGCAAGTTAGCTTGACTCTTCAAGATACCAATTCGCACGGTGTTCGCAACCAGGTAAGCTTCGCCCGAATTCGGGCTTGGAAGTCCGACCTGGAGATGAGCGCCCAAGAGACCAGGGAGATCGCAGACCGATGGCGCACGACGTGACGTTGATCCTCGGAGATGGTGTTGGACCCGAGCTGGCGGAAGCGACCAAGATGTGCATCGAGGCAACGGGCGTTTCCATCAACTGGGACGAACAGGAAGCCGGCGTCGACGTCATGGCCAAGCTGGGCACGCCGATGCCCGACAGCGTGATCGAATCATGCCGCCGCACCAAGGTCGCGCTCAAGGCCCCGATCACCACGCCCGTCGGCACCGGCTTCCGCAGCGTCAACGTCTATCTCCGCCAGGCACTCGACCTCTATGCGTGCGTCCGCCCATGCAAGGTCTACGACGGCGTGCGGACCTACTTTTCCCACACCCCGATCGACCTGGTCATCGTCCGCGAGAATACCGAGAGCCTTTACTTCGGCTGCGAATTCGAGCAGGGCAAGCCCGAGACCGCCGAGCTGATCGCCGACATCAAGCGACTTGAACGGCAAGACGGTCCGTCCCGACTCGGGCATCACCATCAAGGCGATCTCGATCACCGGCACGCGCCGGATCGTCAAGTACGCCTTCGAGTACGCCCGCAAGCACGGACGCAAAAAAGTGACTTCCGTTCACAAGGCCAACATCCTCAAATTCACCGACGGCCTGTTCCTCGAAGTCAGCCGCGAGGTCGCCAAGGAATATCCCGACATCGAGTTTGAAGACCGGATCGTCGACAACATGTGCATGCAGCTCGTTCAGAAGCCCGAGCTCTACGACGTCCTGGTCTTGCCCAACCTCTACGGCGACATCCTTTCCGACCTGTGCGCCGGCCTGGTGGGCGGGCTGGGCGTCGCGCCGGGGGCCAATATCGGCGAGGCGGGCGCCGTCTTCGAGGCGACGCACGGATCGGCCCCCAAGTACAAGGGCCTCTACAAGATGAATCCGACCGCGCTGATCCTCTCGGGCGTCCTGATGCTCGAGCACCTGGGCGAGACCGAGGCCGCGCGCCGGCTGGAAAGAGCCGTGGCCAAGGTGATCAAGGAAGGCAAGGACGTCACCTACGACATGAAGCCGAATCGCGATGATCCGACGGCCGTCGGCACGCTCGAGATGGCCAAGGCGATCAATCGCGCGATGGAAGCGGGTGCTTGAGCCGATTCGACCGGACCGCGTATCTCGCTCTGATCCGCGGCCAGACTCGCGGGCTCTGGCCGCAGCTTGCGCGAACCGGCTTGCGGCTGGCGTCCGTCGCGTATGGCGCGGGCGTGGCCGTCCGCAACGCCGGATTCGACCGGGGCTGGAACGCAGATCCACCGCGCGGCCGTTCCGGTGGTTTCGGTCGGCAATCTGACCCTGGGCGGAACCGGCAAGACGCCCGATGGTCGAGTGGGTCGCCCGCTGGTACCGCCGCCGGGGCGTCCGGGTCGCGATCCTGAGCCGGGGCTATGGACAGGCAGAGGGTTTGAACGACGAGGGCCGGGTCCTGGAAGAAAACCTGCCCGACGTTCCCCATCTTCAAGACCCCGATCGCGTGGCGCTGGCCGGCATCGCCACCCACGAGCTGGAGAGCGAGCTGATCGTGCTCGATGACGGGTTCCAGCATCGGCGGCTAGGCCGCGACGTCGACCTCGTGCTGCTCGATGCCCTCGAGCCGTTCGGGCTGGGGCAGCTCTTTCCGCGCGGCTTGCTCCGTGAACCGATCCGTTCGCTGCGTCGCGCCGACGTCGTGGTCTTGTCGCGAGCCGATCTTGTCACCGCGGCCGACCGGGCGGCGATCCGGGCGGAGGCCGAACGCCACGCCGGGCCGCTGCGCTGGGTCGAAGCCAGGCACGCCCCGCTCGACCTCATCGACAGCGACGGGAACGGCATCGCCCGCTCGACGAGCTCGCGGGCCAGTCGGTCGCGGCTTTCTGCGGGATCGGCAACCCGGAAGGATTTCGGCGCACCCTGCTGCCCCTTGTGCGGCAGGCTGCTCGACCTGCGCGTCTTCCCCGATCATCACGCCTACTCGGCGGAGGACGTCGGCGTCTCTGGAACGCTGGGCCACTGAGCTGGGGGCCAATCTCGTCTTGACCACGCAGAAGGATTTGGTCAAGCTGCGCGCCGGCTTGCTAGGGCCAGCCCCGCTCCGAGCGCTCCGAATCGGGCTCGAGATCACGGCGGGGGGGGATATCATGGACGACGTCCTGGCCCGGCTTCTTCCCGCTTGATTTCGGGATGAGCGTTTCGAAAAGGATTTCTCGTGAGCCGCAGCGGATCTGGCCACGGCATGACGGCCCTGAAGCGCGACGTCGCGGGGAACGGCCGCCTGCCATGAAAATCGCCGTGTTCTGCCCCAACCTGATCGGCGACACGGTCATGGCCACGCCGACCTTTCGTGCGCTCCGCCGGGGGTTCCCGGGCGCGACGATCGTCGGCGTGATCAAACCGACGGTGGCGCCGACGCTCGACGCGCACCCCTTGGTTCGACGACTGGATCTATTTCGACCGCAAATCCGACAACCGCGAGCAGCGGACCTGCGCGGTCTTGCGCCGGCTGCGCCGCGAGCGGTTCGACCTGGCGGTCCTCTTGCCCAATTCATTTCGGCCTGCCTGGATGGCCTGGATGGCCGGCATCCCGCGACGGGTCGGCTACGTCCGCTACGGTCGCGGGCATCTTGCTGACCGACCGGCTGTACCGATCCTCGCGACGCGTCGGGGCGACGGCTGCCCACGCCGATCGTCGAATCCTATCTGAAGCTGGCGCGACTGCGTCGGCTGCACGGTCGATTCGGTCCGGATCGAGCTGGCCACGACGGCCGAGGACGAAGCCGCGGCCGACCGGGCCTTCGCTTCGCTTGGGATTGGGCGGCCAACGGCGGATCGTCTGCCTGAACACGGGCGGAGCATTTGGTCCGGCCAAGAGCTGGCCCGTGCCGCACTTCGCCGAGCTGGCGCGGCGACTGGCCGACGAGGCCGGCGTGTCGATCCTGGTCCTCTGCGGGCCCGACGAACGCGAGCCGGCGCGGGAAATCGTGGCCGCGGCCGGCCACCCGCACGTGGTCAGCCTGGCCGATCAGCCGCTCGGTATCGGACTCACCAAGGCCTGCGTCCGCCGGTCGGCGCTCTTGATCACGACCGACTCGGGCCCGCGCCATTTCGCGGCGGCCTTTCAAACGCCGGTCATCACGCTGTTCGGACCGACGCACATCGCCTGGACCCGCACCTACCATCCTCATGCGTGGCATATACTTCATCGGGTACCGTGCGGACCGTGCCAGCGGCCGGTCTGCCCGGAAGGTCATCATCGGTGCATGCGCGACCTGTCGCCGGAAGCCGTTTTCCGGGTCGGCCCTGCGCGCGCTCGAGGGGACAGTACGAAATGTCTCCGAACAAGTCAAGTCCTGGCGGAGTAAGGCATGGCGGTCTGGCTGGTGACGGGTGCGACGGGCTTTGTGGGACGGCACGTTCTCGATGCGCTCGAACGGGCGTCGACGAGCGCTGGTCGCCGTCCGAGACCAGGGTGATCGTGCTCGGTCGCCGCTGTCCGGAGAGCATGGCCCGCGCGACGACTTCGTCGCGGCCGATCTGACCGACACCGACAAGCTTCCCGGCGTCATCGGGCGGATCGCGCCCGACTATCGTGATCCACACGGCGGGACGAACCCCGCCTGCCCCCGACGAGGAGCTCTACCGCGCCAATTTCTGGGCGACGATTCACCTGCTCAGTGCGCTGCGGTCGATGCGCAAGCCGGCGCGGGTCGTCTTGTCGGGCTCGGCCGCCGAGCTCGGACCGGTCGATCCCGAGGACTTGCCGGTCGACTGAGACCTACACGGGCTACCCGCGAGATGCCTACGGACGCAGCAAATACCTGGCCACGTCGGCGGGGCTGGCCGAACGAGCGCCGCTGGAAGTCATGGTCGCGCGGGTCTTCAACCCGATCGGGCCCGGAACGCCGCCGACCCAGGCATTCGGCCGGTTCGCCGACCGCCTGACCGATCCCGACGCCGATCCGCTCGATCTGGTCGTCGGCGACCTCGACGCCCGCCGTGATTTCATCGACGTGCGCGACGTGGCCCGGGCCATGATCGCCCTGGCGTTACACGGTCAGTCCGGGCTTGGCCTACAACGTGGGCACCGGCCGATCGCGCCCGGTCGGCGAGGGGCTCGAGCGGCTGATCGAGCTGAGCGGCCGAGCCGTCCGGGTCAGTGTCGATCCCGCATTACAGAGCCGGCGCGGGCCGGCCGACTCGCGTGCCAATATCGACCGCATCGTGACCGATACCGACTGGCGGCCGTCGATCTCGTGGGACCAGAGCCTTGACGATCTCTGGCGTGATGTCGACAGTCGTAAAGCGGGCACCGCAAAGACCAGATCGCGGCTGCATAGAGCCGCGCGCCGGACGATGAAAAAAGGGGACGCGAGTCTTAGAATAAGACTCGCGTCCCCTTTTTTACTGTGATGGTCGTGACCTTGGGATTGACCCGCCGGCAGGGTTTTCTATAATGCCGGCCGCAGCCGGAGGATTCGGCTGCGCGCTCGGTTTACGAAGATTTGTGGGGCCAAGAGATCAGGGAGGATCGCGATGGCCGGCCGCCATAGTCTGCTCGCGGTCGTCCTGTTCGCGGTGACCCTGCACGTGATCGCCATCACGCAGACCATCTTGCCCGCGCAGGATGGCCTCAAGTTCATCCGGATCGCGCGGCTGTTTCACTCGCAACCGTGGACCGACGTCGTCCGCGGGTCCGATTCACACCCGCTTTACCCGGCCTTGATCGCGGTGACCGAGCCCGTGGTCGCGTGGTTCGCCGGCCACGGGCCCGACGCCTGGCGACTGGCGGCGCAGATCGTCGCCGTTTTCGCGTCGCTCGGATTGCTGCTTCCGATCTACGCCCTCACGCGGGCACTCTTCGACCGGCGGATCGCGTTGCCTGGCGGCGGCGCTGGCGGTCCTCTTGCCGCGCACCGCCGAATTGGGCCACGACACACTGAGCGATAGCCTGGGACTCATGTGCACCTTCCTCGCCTTGTGGCTGGGAGCGATCGCCCTCCGCCGGGGCGATTGGAGATTCGCGCTGGCGTGCGGGACTGGCCGCCGGGCTCGGCTACCTGGCGCGGCCCGAGGTGATCCTCGTTCCGTTCGCGATCGGCTTGACCTGGCTCATCGGCCTGTTTCGCGATTCCAGGCCGCGGACGGTCGCGAACGGGCCCGCGCTCGCGGTCCTGCTCCTGAGCACGATGGCCGTGATCGGGTCTTATGCCGTGGTGAAGGGCGAAATCTCCGAAAAGCTGGCGATCCGGTACAGCGCGTGGCTCGAGCCCCAAGAAGCCGGCGGCCCGCCTGGCCCCGCCGCAGGTAGCCCGCGGGCTCGACAACCCCAGGTGGGACTTCTCGCCCAAGGAAGAAACCGACCGGATCCCGATCCGCAACTGGCAATACGCCGTGCTCCGGATCATCGGCAAGTGGTGGGAAGAACTGTGCTGGCTGTTCGCCGTCATGACCGTATGGGGTATCGTGCGCCAGCGTATATCCGAGGCCTCTGCCCGGATCGCGACGCCGGACGACGGCGAGATGGAACGCAGGTTGCTCGCTGGTTTTCGCGGCCGTGTACGGTCTCGCCCTGGTGACGGCATAGCGCCTTGCTGGGCTACCTGTCGGGCCGCCACATCATGCCGCTCGTGTACGCCTCGTTGCCGTGGGCGGCGGCGGGCAGCTTCGTCTGTGCGCGCGGCATCGCGGTGAAGCGGCGCTGGAGCCCTCGGTTCGCCCGCAACGCCGGCATCGTGGCCGCCTGCCTGCTGGTGGCGGCCTCGATCGTGGTTCAAATGCGGCCGAACCATCTCAATCATCTCAGCCGGTGGGGCCACTGGTCCGCGGGCCAGTGGCTGGCGGGCCACGCCGACCCGACCGAGATGGTGCTCGACACCCGCGGCTGGGCCCGATTCGTGTCGGGTCAGCCGGGCTACGACTACTGGCACGTGCGCCAGGCCCTGACCGACTCGCATCTGACCTACATCATCGTGGGGCTGGACGAGCTGGAGGCGCAGAGCTGCGCGTGCCCGGACGCTGAAGGCCCTCCTGGCCTACGCGGCGACTCCGCTCAAGGACTTCCCGGCCTTCCCCGGCGATCGAACGGCCGGCGTTCGACTCTATCGCTTTCACCGTCCCGGCACCTGGGAAGGACTGGTCCCGTGAGCTACGGCTCGCTCTGGCAACGATGGTCCCGCGGGGTGAGCTGGACGTGGATCAACGAGCGCTATCGCGCGCGCGTGCCCGACGATCTGGCGGCGACCGTGATGACGCTCGAAAGCCGGGATCGGTTCCACGCCAAGCAGGGGCGGTCGACGGCGCGGGTGGTTCTGGTCCGGACGGACCGGCCGCTGGCGGTTTATCTCAAGCGGCATTTCCGGCTCCCCTGGCCCGCGCGGCTGGCCGCACTCGTCGACCCAGCCGGCAAGCACTCCCCCGCCGCGGCCGAATGGGCCCATCTCGAGCGAGCCCGGGCGCTGGGGATCGACGTGCCCGAAGTCGTCGCCGCGGGCGAACGCATCGGCCCGTGGGCCCACTTGCAGAGCTTCGTGATGATCGCCGAGCTTGTCCGGCTGTGAAGCCGTCAACGAGTTGCTGCCACGACTGGCCGACCAGCTCGATGCCGCGAGCCTTCGAGACGCTGAAACGGCGCGTCATCGCCGAGATGGCGCGGATCACCGCGACCTTGCATGCCGCCCGCGTTTTCCACAAAGACCTCTATCTTTGCCACTTTTTCCTCGATCGACGAGGCGGCCGGCGACCGAACGGGCCAGCGACGCACTCCGGCTCAGCCTGATCGACCTGCACCGGCTCAAGGAACACAGGTTCTGGCCCGACTGGTGGCGGTGGAAAGACCTGGGCCAGTTGCTCTTCTCGACGTACGGCGTCGACGGCATCACCGACCGCGACCGTCTGCGATTCTGGAGGATCTACCGCCGAAGGGTCGGAATCCGCCGGCCGCGCTGGCATGCGCGGATGGTCCGGCTCAGGGCGGCGCGTTATCTGGAGCACAACCGCAAGCCGCGTTAAAGGCAGACGCGGACGTATCGGGAAACCCTGCGGGAAAAATGCTTCGAAGAGCGATAAGACGAAATGGTGGAGTGGAATTGGCGATCGTCGGGCTGGCATTGCCCACGGATCTCTGGCTACGGCGGGCGGGCAATGCTCGAGCCGACACGGAACTCCAGGCTCCGGATTAACTGCGGGGAGACGGAAACCATGCACTTGGCCCTGAACTTTCAGCGGGTTGATCCGGCGCGAGGAGGCGCTGAGACTTACGTCGCGGATCTGTGCCGGTATCTGGTCGGGGCCGGCCACCGCGTCGACCTTTACGCCGAAAGCTGGGCCGAGGGCTGCCTGCCGGCTCGAGGTCAATGTGGTGCCGGTCAAGGCGACGGGGCGAACCAAGTTGGAGCGGATCGCCAGCTTCGCCAAGAATTCCGAAGAAGCCCTGCGGCAAGCCCACCACGATTGCTCGGTCGGCTTCATCAACACCTATGCTCACGACGTGATCATCCCCCAGGGGGGCGTTCAACAAGGGAGCCTGACGGCCAACGCCCAGCGCTTTTCGTCGCCGCTCGTGCGGCAGACTTACGTGCTCGCCAAGACCGCCAATCCCAAGCACTGGCTGCACCGCTCGATCGAGAACAGGCAGTACGACCCGTCTCGTTACCCGCGGGTCGTCGCGGTCAGCAACATGGTCAAGCGGCATCTCGAAGAGTTCCATCACATTCCGCGCCAGCAGATCCACGTGGTCCCCAACGCCATCGATCCCAAGCGGCTCGCGGTGTCGCAGCCGGGCGCGGTCCGCTGCGCCTTCCGCAACCGGTTCGGGCTGGAGCCCGGCGACCTGACCGGTCTGTTTGTCGGCCACAACTTCGCGCTCAAGGGCCTGAAGCCGCTGATGGAGGCCCTGGGCGCCCGCCAGAGCCGAAATCGGAGCGCCCGGCCCAGTTCACCTGCTGGTCTGCGGCAGTGGCGAGCCCGGCCCTTTTCGCCGCCTGGCGAGCCGGCTCGGACTGAAAGACACGGTCCATTTCCTGGGCTTTTACCCCGACGTCGAGACCTGCTACTGGTCGAGCGACTTCTTCGTGCAGCCCACCTATTACGACCCGTGCTCGCTGGTCGTTCTGGAAGCTCTCGCCTGCGGCCTCCCCGTGATCACGACCGCGCAGAATGGGGCCAGCGAGCTCTTGACCGACGGAGTCGACGGCTACATCCTGACGGCCCCCGACGCGCAGGAAGAGCTGATCACCGCGCTCGACCACATGGCCAACGATCAAGCGCCGGCGGGCGATGTCGGCACAGGCGTTACGGCTGGGCCAGTTGCAGACGTTTGACGTGCACGTCGCGCGGCTGATCGCGATCTTCGAAGACGTCGCCGCATCGAAATCGCGAAGTTCGCCCCATTCGAAAAAGCGAAGCTCCCGGTGGGCCATCGCAACGACTGGAACGATCGCAAAGCACACGAGGGGAAAAGTAGGGTGGGCACCGCCCACCGCAGAGTCGGGCACCGAGCGATCAACCGAGAGCCAGGAGGGCTCAACCATGCAAGCCGTACTGTTGGCAGGGGGCAAGGGAACACGGCTGCGGCCGTACACCCATGTACTCCCCAAGCCGCTCATGCCCCTGGGCGAGGCAGACCCGATGCCGATCATCGAGGTGGTCCTCCGCCAGCTCGGGCGGTTCGGCTTCGATCGACGTGACGATCATCACCGGCTATCTGACCGAGCTGATCGAGGCGTTCTGCGGCGATGGCAGCAAGTTCGGCACGCGGCTGTCGTATCGCCGCGAGACGACGCCGCTGGGGACCGCCGGCGGCCTGACGCTGCTCGATCGCCCGCGCGAGCCGGTGCTCGTCATCAACGGCGATATTCTGACGACCCTCGACTATGGCGAGATGTTCGCCTTTCATCGCCAGCGCGACGCGGCCGCCACGATCGCCTCGTATCCGCGCGAGGTGAAGATCGATTTCGGCGTGCTGGTCTTCGGCGACGATCCTCACATCTTGACAGGATATCAGGAAAAGCCAGAGTATTCGTTTGAGGTGAGCATGGGGGTGTACATCCTTGACCCGCTCGCGTGGGACTACCTGACGCCGGGCCGGCCCTTGCCCATGCCCGATCTCCTGGAGTCGATGCGTCATCGCGGTCATGATATCCATTGCTACCGCCAGGAATGCTACTGGCTGGATATCGGCCGCCACGACGACTATGCCACGGCCAACGAGATCTTCGAGGCGCGTCGCGGCGCGTTCCTGGGCTCGCCCGCGACCAAGAAACTCATGATCGGGCGCGACCAGTGAATCATGACCTGTCGGTCAATGCGTTGGCACTCTCGGCCCTGGCCGTGCTGGCCGCCTACCTGGTCGGGTCGATCCCCTTCGGCTACCTGGTCACCTACTGGGTCAAGGGGATCGATATCCGCACGGTCGGCTCGGGCAACCTGGGCGCGACCAATGTCGGGCGGACCCTGGGGTTTCGCTACTTCCTCCTGGTATTCGTGCTCGACATGCTCAAGGGATTTCTGCCCACGCTGGGCTTTCCCTGGCTGGTCGAGCGGCTCACCGGCTCGCGGCCGCCCGACTTGCCCGTCGCTGGTGGCGCTGGCGGCGATCCTGGGTCATACGTTTCCGGTCTATCTCAAGTTTCGGGGCGGCAAGGGAGTCGCGACCAGCGTGGGCGCCGTGCTGGCACTCGATCCCATCTCGTGCGCCGTGTCGGTCGTGGCCTTCGGGGTCGTTGCTGGGCGTGACGCGGTACGTTTCGCTGGCGTCGCTCGTGCGGCGGGCTGGCATTCGTGGCGGCGCATTTCGCGCGCGAGGCCTCACCATTAAGTCGTGAGCACATTGCGATGAGTCTTTTCTCGATCGCCGTCCTGGTTCTTCTCTTCGTCCGCCATCGCGGCAACCTGGCCCGGATCTGGGCGGGCACCGAGCGCAGAGTCAACTTTCGCGGCGCGGCGAGTCCGGCGATCGAGCCCGGCGGTCCAGGCCGCGACACTCGAGCGGCAAGGTCATCGTGGTGGTGCTGGTCGTGCTGGCGGTGTTTCGCTCGGTCGTTGGTCGGCGGCATCCAGATTTACCGGCAGGCGACCGAGCCGATCGAAGTGAGTGCCGGCCCGTGGACCCTTCGCGAGACCGATCGCGCCACGACCGGACAGCAGCGGGTTGACCGCGTCGCGTTCGCCGCGGAGGGAAGCCGGCTCGCCGCCACGTGCCCGCGTTACGACCGCGTCGTCGTGTATCGGGTCGAGCCCGACGGAAAGCTGGCCCAGATCCGCGAGATCCAGCTCGAGGGACGCCCGGTCGCCCTGGCGACGCTCGGCGACCGCTTCGTCGTGCTCGAGACGCCCACCGGCGACCAGAGACACGTCGAGCCCGGCTGGTGGGAGACGTTCGACCCCGATGGCAACCGTCTGGGCGGGCGGCACCTGGCCGGCTATTATCCGGACGACCTGGCCGTCACCCCCGACGGCAAGCATCTGCTCGTTACTCAGCTCGGGCCAGGCCGAAGGCGATCCCAACAAAGCCGTTGCCGGCACTCGAAGTCGTCGCCTTCGATCTCAAGGCCGAGTCCAGTCGCGTCGTGGGCCGGATCACTTTTGACGCCACCGACGATCCGTGCCGGCTGTCGCTGTCGGCCTCCGGACGACTGCGCCGCCGTCTTGCTGACCAGGACCAACCAGACCCTGGCGATCGACCTCTCGGCCCCCGAGTCGCCGCAGGTGATCGGGCGGACCAAGTCGACAGGCTCGGATACTCCTTATGTCTCCTATTCGCCGGATTCCGACTGGATCATGATGCCGGTCGCGTCGCAATCCGAGGGCATCGCGATCCGGGCGCCGCGAAGCGGTGCCGCAGGCAGATACCGGTATCGCGAGCTCGATCCGATCCACCACGTCGATTACCTGGTTTGCACGCGGCACCGTGATTCCGTGCTGGAGCTGTTTCAGACCGAGCCGACGGCAATCACTGGGACGCCTTCCCTTGAAGGGACCGCTCAACCTGGGCCGGACCCGGCCCACCGGACTGGCTTACGCGCGCGAACGCGGCCTGCTGGCCGTCGCCACTCGCTCCGGCACGATCCACATGGTCGAGATGGTGCCGCGAGAGTCGGTCGGCGCGATTCGGCGACGAGGCACGATCGCCGCCGAGCCAGCCAGGATATCGGACGCGGAGCTGAGATGACGACCGCGGTGACTTCCGCGCATGGCACGTTCAACTGGCCGACGCTCTCACGGCAAGTTATTCTGAATCGTCGGTCACCGCCAGTTAATCGTCGGCCAACGACATCCGCGAATTGGCCCGATTCGTCGCCGCCAACATGAGGAATCCCGGGAATGTTCGCGAAAAAGACAACCTCGCCGAACTCCGATCCCGCGGTTTTGCCCGAACTGCAAGAAAGCAGCACCTGACGACGACGAAGTCGCGCTCTGTCCCGAGTGTGGCGATCGCCTTGATACCCCAGGGATTACTGCCCGGTCTGCGAGCATTTCTGGCGACTGGCCGTCGACGTCTTGTGCCCCAAGCACGACATCCCTCTCGAAGCCGGCCCTCCGGCATCGAGCGAGCCGATCGCGACCGATCAAACGATTTCCTGGGTGACGGTCAAGGAGTTTCCCGATAGTCTTTCCGCCGCCATCCCGCGGAGCCGGCTCGAGGCCGAGGGAATCCGCACGTTCGTGGCGGGCGAGCGGATGGGCGCGCCGGCCATGTATCACGTGGCCACGGGAGGCGCGAAGCTCCAGGTGCCCGCCGACCAGGCGGCCGAGGCGCGGATCATCCTCTCTCAAAACTGGTCGCTTCCCGGCGATGAAAAAGCCGACTTTGAAGACCTTTTATGAAGCTCCGCTCGTCAGGAAAGGCCTGATCGCGATCGCCTTGATCGCGGCCGGCGTAGTCGCGGTCGGCTTGATCGCCGTCAGCCGGGCACTGATGGCGAAGTCGGTTCAGATCAAGGTCGAGGCGATCGCTAAAATCGTTGTCGACGATGCTACGTCTGCCAGCCTGGAAGCGACAGTCACCTCGATGGGGGTCTCATTCGCTCAGTGATATCCCACAGCTTTACGGCCTTGTCACGCCCCCCTGAAACGAGCGTCTTACCGTCGGCCGCAAACGCCAGGCAGGTCACATCGTCGTCGTGACATATTTGCCTCCACACTAATCGGTTCGACTCGACGTCCCACAGGTAGATCGCACCTGGGCCACGCGTGTTGGGCGCTCGCCCACCATGCCCCCGAACGCCACCAACCGCCCGTTGGGCGAGAACGCGACAGGGCCAATTCTTGTCTGGCCGTCCCCGACGACCGTCCATGTTCGCTGCAACTCGCCCGTCCGCGTCTCCCAGACCCGCACGAGTCCATCGATCTGCTGCGCCGCCGGGTCTCTTCTTGTAGCCCGTGCCCGCCACCTGCCGCCCGTCGGGTGAGACGCGACCTTGTGCACCGGCTGCGCGGGGATCTCTAACTCCAGCATCCGTCTCGACACGTCCCAAATCCGCACCACCCCGCCACCGTTCCTTCGAACGACATAGCCGCCGCTGGCAAGTGCCTTGCCGTCAGGCGAGAAGGCGACGGACGACACGGAGCCGCGACCACTCGCCAGAACCCCCGTCGACTTCCCGGTGGCGACGTCCCAAAGGCGGATCGCTCCCGTCCCATGCTCCCCGCTGGCCAGGGTCTTGCCGTCAGGCGAGAAGGCGACCGCGTAGACGAGATTCTCATGGGGAAGAGTCAGCTTCGGATCGCCCGAAACCGCGTCCCACAGCCTGACGGTACAGTCCCAGCCGCCGCTCGCCAGGATCTTGCCGTCAGGCGAGAAGGCGACGGCCATGACATGCGTGTACCCGTTGCCGTTGTCCTTGTGAGCATCGGCAGTCCACATCGATCGCTTCGTACCGACATCCCAGCAGACGACGCGGCCGTCGTGCCCACCGCTGGCCAAAGATTTGCCGTCGGGTGAGACGGCGACGCAATAGACGAAGCTCGTGTGACCGTTGAGGATCGAGCGCGGCTTGATCTCTTGGCCTGGCGCTCGCGCGCAAGGGAGAGGATTACGACCGGCCAAACGGCCAGCGACGTCCTCCGAGGGAGTGACGGCATTGCGGGGTCTCCACTGAGGTTGGCCGAACCGATTCTATTCTCGTCCTTGGTCGCCCCTTTTGACGACAAAGACAAGCGCCGCTCACGCGGCTCGATCCCAGAAAGCAGCGGTAAGGACAGTACGACAAAGGCGAGCCGGCGCGTTGGTTCTTAATGCTAATCCTAATCTTAAATAGGGCTGGCGTCCTGGGTCGAGGCCGCGCACGTCCGCGGGGCCTCCCGCGGTCCATGCGTCGTTCGCAGATGCGGTCTCGGCCAGCAACTTCGTCGTGGATGCGCCGTCCTTTGATGTCAATGGATTTCTGGCGCGTCCCTTCGCGACATTGGCATCCATCATACATTGCGTCTGCCCTGGACGTGGAATCCGTCAAAGCGTTCGAGCCCGATCGACCGCGTGCGCTTCGTGGCGGACGATCTCTTCCTTCAATTGATTAATAAGTCCTTTGAGCGATCGCAGGGTTAATTCGGGTGCATGTGCAGCCCCTGATGTGTCGCTCTTAACCTCATCGAAAGTCTGTTCCAAGAGCCTCCGTTTTTCTCGAGTCACTTCGAGTCGTCGATCATTTTCGAGTGTCATAAAACCACCTCGACCATCCCCTTGGGGCGATGATACCGGTCCGTGGAAAAACAAGCGGTTCTGAACACGTAACACTGCCCGAATCGCCCGAATGACGTTGGAAACATACGACGGATCTGCGTAACATGGGATCAGAAACGGCCCCGCAGGCTTTTGAGCCCGATGGAACCAGCTTCATGATACGTGCCATCATCGAGAATGGGACGATTCGCCCCCTCGACCCCTTGCCGGCCGATTGGAGCGATGGACGCGAAGTTATCGTTGAGGATGCCGGACGGCCGCTGACTGACGACCTGGAAGAGTGGTATCGCGAGCTGGAGCTTTTGGGCCCCGCACAGTACGAGTCCGGGGAGTGGGAGTGCGTTCAGTCGCTTCTGAACGAAGCTGACCATCAGGCCAAGTCCTTGGTTCGGCGAGAGATGGGCTTGAAGTAGCTCCCTGAAGCGATTGGTGCATGCAGCAGTATTCGCAACGCCCACCGGCCCGCGCCTCAACCAAGCGAGCAGTCTCGCTCCAGGCGCTCACGCTGGCTTTCGTCCTAACACGTGGAGCGCCTGGGCACGCAGCAAGGCAATCGTCTCGCTTAGCTCAACCAGATCCTGCAGCTCTTCTGTTTGTTCGAGAGTTAGCTGGCCGTTTGTATTGAGGTCCATGAGAATTTGGAGTCGGCGGTCACCCCGAGGGGGCAACCGAAGGCTCGCCACCGCCTCAACCATTTCGACTGGCGCTTCAACGACCGTACTCATTGGTGGTTCCTCCCGCGCGTCGCTTTGTCGGGGCGGACAGGCTCCGCGACTCTTTCTTATATCAGTTTCGGCGGACGATTGCCGCATAGCCCACAAATTCGCAGGAATAAAGCCGCTCACCCCTTCGGTTGATAAGCCAACCACAGTGACCGAAAATATCGGAGCACCCGTTCCGGATCAGCGGCTCTCGGGATCTCGGCCAGTGTGAACCCTTCGTAGTTCTGCGCTGCCAAGAGAGCGAACAGCTCGCGCCAGGGATAAGCTTCATCGGTGAGGTCGCGGAGATGGACCTCATGGACCTTGGGCGCGACCAGGGCGAACGTTTCCTTGATCGAGCCGTTCCGCACGTCGGAGGGATTGGAATTCCAGCACGCGTAGACGTTGGGGTGGTCGGCGTATGCGATGATCTTGGCGAAATTGTCCAGGTCGGATGTCACGCTGCCGTGAACCTCGACGCGGATCGCGATCCCGAAATTCGTGGCGTCGTCGCCGATCTCGTGAAGTGCTCGGCCGATCTGGCGAAGCGTGGCGTCGAGGTCGGCCCCCTTGGGCACGCCGTTGGGCCGGACCTTCACGCCCGGCGAGCCGATGTCGTGCGCCAGCCGGACGTACTCCTTGGTCCCCTCGATATTCTTCCGCACCACGGCCGGGTCGGCCGCCTGGTATTCGAAGGCGCTTCCCATGCCGGCGAGCTCGACGGGCGAATCTTCAAACCGCTTGCGGACCTCGTCGCGCTCGGCCTTGGTCAGGTTGACCTCGACCTTGTGTGCATGGGTCGTCCGTAGCTCCACGCCTTCGTAGCCGAGCTTTTCGAGCCGGGCCAGAATCGTGGCAAGGTCCCAGTCCTTGGCGATGTTGTAGGTGACGATTCCAAGCTGAGCCATGGCGAAGTGTCCTGTGATCGACGGGGTGTCGGGCGTGGGAATGGCGTCTACGGTGTTCCGGACACGAGCGGCCGGGCCGCGACCGGTCAGGTCGCGGCACCCGCCGCCGCTACGACTCTCAGCCTGCCTTTTTCTTATCCATCTCTTTGAGCAACTCGTTGACGGCCGCCTCGAGCTTCTCATCACGCAAGTCTTTATGGCGGATCACGCCCTCGGAGTCGATGACGTAAATCGTGGGAAAGTACTGGATGTTCCAGTCGTCGATCACGCCACCCTGGCTGCCGTTCCACCAATGCGTCCACGGCATTTTTTCCTTGGACAAGAACTCCTTGAAGGTCTCTTTCTTTTCGTCGGCGCTGATGCTGACCAGGGCGAACGGCTTGTCTTTCAAACGCTCGACCATTTCGCGCTCGTGCGGGATCATCGCCTTGCAAGGGTCGCACCATGTGGCCCAGATGTCCAGGACGACGACTTTCCCCTTGAAGCAGACAGCTTGGCCTCCTTGCCATCGATATCTTGAATCACGATTTCGGGGGCCGGCACACCGATCGATATGTCCGCGATCACATCGGCATATTTTTCGCGAAGCGTTCTTCTTGAGCTGCTCGGCTTCCTTGACGTGCCTGTCGTGGTCGGCGAGCAACTTATCTACATAGGGCTTGCCTCGCACCGACTCGAAGTTCTTGCGCAGCTCGGGCTCGTTCTTGATCCGTTCGACCATCTCGGCGATACCCTCCAAGCCCGACGGCCAACGATCGACACGCCATTGCCTGAAGCTTACGGTCGGGGTTCTTGGCGATCACCTCGCGGATCAAGTTCTCGGCTGCCTCGTCGTTGGATGAACCCAGTGGTCGCAGCAATGGTTTGATATCCGGCTTGGTCGCATAATGGTCCTTGAGCAACGCCATGGCCTTGTTGAAGATTCCCGACTTGTTCGTGGGACCACCGCTGGTGTTGATGGGCGATGCAGATCGCCTGAAACCCGCTTGCTCCCTTCGGGGTACTTTTCGGCAAGTGCGAGGAAGCGCGGCGAGAATTGGAGGGCGGGGCCGTCTTCAAATCGGACCGGCTTCGGCGGCGAGCCACTCTTCTTGGCCGCTTCTTGCGAGGCTTTGATGTGCTCGGAGAATTTGTTCTGGGCCGCGCTGTACTCCTGCACGAGCGACTCAAGTGCCTTTGTGGCCGGGTCGGCCGGCGACGCGGGTTTATCATCGGCCCGGACAAGCGATACTCCCAGGCCAAGAACCAGTAGACTCGTCAAGAATCGTGCGCATGCGGCTCATCCTTTCCTGTCGCGGCAATGTCGTTGTCATCGAAGAGGCTGACGCCCGGTTCCTGGACGCGCCTCTCGCGATTGACTGTCCAAGATTGTACCGAATCGACCCGCCGCGGAGCACCATACCTCGTAAACCAGGAATTGACCTCGGAGATTCGGGCACATCTTCCGCCTCCTACGTCCTGCGAAGGTCTGGACGAGGAGGGGTCGGGCGGCTTAATCTAAGAAGGTACAGCCGACCGGGTAGCTCAGTCGGTAGAGCAACGGACTTCAGAGGAATAAATGGAGCCTCGCGCGGGAAGAAGCAGAACCGCGATGAGTGAATGCCGCAGTATGCTGGGACGCCCTGAGAGCCGCCCGCACCACAACGTCGCCGGTAACGGCAAGCGTGATGGTTTGAAAAGCGGGCGGATTGGGTAATCAGCAGGCAAGGGACCGACCATTGGCCGGCCCCGGCCCCAGAGACTAGACGCGGCACGCCTGCGATGGCGATGGGATAGTCCAGACTTTCAACTCGGGACCAAGACAAGTCGCGAGCAATCGCGGCAGGATCAAGGTCACGATGGTCGGTGAAAGCCGATGAGGTAAGTTAATCCGTTGGTCGAGGGTTCGAGTCCCTCCCCGGTCACTGAAGCGGAAAACGCTGAAAACCGCAGGAAAACCCTCAGAAATGAGGGTTTTCTTATGCGCTCTGACAGCCAGAGCGGAGCAAGGCTACCTGGTCAGACGAAGACACAAAAAGACCCTCGGATGCTGCCCAGAAAGCCACCCGGTGCTACCCGATCCAAATGCATGCATGGCTGGCCGATTCAGGCCGCCTATACGCCTTTAGCGCGTTCGCCACGCCACGCCGTCCACATCGTCGACTATGGCCACAACCGCCAGCCAGAGGGCAAGCTGCGAAACCCTAGCCGATCGACTACGTCGGCGCATCGGTCTCTTATTGCCAATGCTTTTCTGGTAGCATAGCAAGCATTAGTGAGACGGTAAGTTCCAGCTCGATGATGCAAAGTTCGTCACTGCCGTAACCATTTTGGTAGTAATGGATAAATTCACTAGAGCTTGGTCAGTGGTTTGCCGATTTGACTTACAGCAAATCCCTCGCTAGACTGTAACAGTCGTGGGACGATCCAAGGTAAGCGAGTGATGCATGATCCACAAGAGCATGGCCTTGCCGTCAAAGCCTTAACCGATGGTTTGGGGAACTGTGTCGTTTGGCATATGAACTGCGTCGATCGGCTACTCAGCGACCCCGCTCTCAATGGTTGTACGCCTGTCTTTATCAGACAGCAACTCATTACGTATGTGCGACAACATGGCGGCTCAGTCGTAGAGCAGGTTCCGGAAACGCGAGAGAACTGGCGTGATCGGTACTTGTACTATTACAAAGTAGTGGTTCCGTTGGCCGGATTTAAACATGGACTGTTTGTCGAAATGAGATTGACGGATTTTGACGACCCAGAATTTCCCGTGGTGGTTCTAGTCAATGCCCATCCGCAAATGAAAAACTACTAACAGGAGAACGACCTTGACCATTCCTTCGGCTCAGAAGTGTCTGAACTGCCGCCAACGGGCGGTCCGCCCTACGGTTCTACCCTTGTACACTCAAGAGATGGAGCATGACGGGCGCAAATACTCCATCAGTTTGAAGGATCTCCACGTTTATCAGTGCGGCAACTGCTCTGAGATCGTGGTGGACGATTCAGGTACCGACCGGCTGACCGATGCACTGCGCGCCGCTGCCGGATTACTCTTGCCGTCGGAGATTCGTCGTAAGCGGGAAGCATTAGGTCTCACTCAGCAGCGACTGGCGGATTGCCTCCGGATTTCAATGTTCACTCTTTCCCGATGGGAGAGTGGAGCCCAAATCCAGCAGCGGTGCATGGATTTGAGTCTTCGCGCGTTCTTTGACGTCGAGGAATTCCGGGATTACGTTGGCGCCTCCGCTCATGCTGGGGGCGCGTCAATCGCACAACCCAACTTTGCGACCACTTATGCCCCGATCCTCCAAGATATCGCGCGGTTCGAGATTGCAGACCAAACGTTCTTGCCAGAACGGCCGGAACTCAATAAGTACTCATCGCGGCCCATAATCCCATTAAGGCTTGTCGGGTAATGTCCAGAGATCAGACGCCCGATACACAACCGAATGCTAGTGCGATCGAACTGGCCATTCCGGTTTCGGATCGGGTTCAAATTCATTCCGTGCTCTTGCTGGAGACTCGGGCGAAGCGGTCCTCAGATGACCGATTCTCACAGGGGGGGTTTGTATTAAGACATGATTTCGCTCCATTGGGAGTTGAGAGACAAGAAACGCCCTGTAGTATTGCGGTGAAGCTATCGTTCGCCCTTCACTCGGTAAGAGATGACGAAATAGAGGCCGATCCGGTGCTCACAGTCGAGGCGGTAATTTGCTTAGTCTACTTACTGTCTTCCCTTGATGGCCTTGACGATCGGAACCTTGCCGCTTTCGCGCAAACAAATGGGATATATAATGCATGGCCATACTGGCGCGAATTTGTTCAGAGTACGACGGTCCGAATGGGATTGCCCCCTGTAACCGCCCCTGTCTTTCGTTTCCCCCAGCCTCAAGGTCCTCCCAATTCAAGCAATGAAGGTCAAGCCAGCAGCTCACCTGCGAGCCTTGATTCTGGTCCCGACCAATCCACCGATTCGACCCCAAATTGAAGAATGGGGGGCATCGCTCTCCCATGATCAATTGTTTATCAAAGTGAATTGTCTGGATGGCGGACTTTTGGAATTCGCGAGGGTCGATCCCCAGCGAAACCCTAGATACCCCAAACGGTGCGTAAGTCGGAGCCAGTCTGATCAACTCAGAACGAGGTCGAATCCACGCTCGTCTAGTCTTCGTCGACAGCGGCGCAGAAACCGGAGTATTGGTTGAACTCGCTGGTGCAATGCCGCAGCTTGTTCTTTCGTGAGATGGCTCATGGCGGTCACGATCCAAGATCGACTTTGGATAGGATACGCATGTCCAGATCGTAGTCGACTCGGTGGTGGTGCGCCAAGCCCGGTCTCGTCGCGCGTGGAGCCGACGGAGTTCCTTCTTCGCCCAGCCTCTTGTGGGAGGATTCGGTAGGGCGGATAATCGCGGGGGCGTGCGAGAGAGCGCCGTCGATGGCGACTACGACGCAGAGTTCGGACAGGCGAACAAGGCGAAAAGTGGAAGGTGCCCTTGGTTTCCAGGAGATTGCGATGACTGATCAGCCCGGCAGCATGTTCGTCGAGCACCAAGGGATTTTTATGATGATCGTTCCCGTTGGGCTGCTTTCAGGGGAAGGCGTCCAAGCCTCTGGTTTGTACACTTGCATGGTGTTTGACACTACCGGGCCACGAACCGGTGCCGACAAGAGGCATTGGACGGTAATGCCAGTGCTCGAAAAGGATGGTCGCCCTGCCCAGT
The DNA here is from genome assembly GCA_963804505.1 of uncultured Thermoplasmata archaeon. Lineage (GTDB taxonomy): Archaea > Thermoplasmatota > Thermoplasmata > Lutacidiplasmatales > UBA184 > Lutacidiplasma. The sequence goes on along the minus strand of CAWDQP010000010.1, from coordinate 19,648 downwards.
TCGCGACTGCAAAGGAAGCGATTGAATCGGGCTTTGGATACGGCGAACTGTGGATTCATGGGAGGGTTTGAATTCCCTCGCCAGACCTGTTGGGAAAGCAACGAAACACTGAAGAGCAACTCAGGAAACCGGCCGATGCGCGTTCGTGGAGACTTCTATGATAGAAGAAAAAGAACACGTCCAAAGCGGGTACTCAGCCCGCATACGGCATCAACTCGAAAGCGAGTTGATCGGCCCGGGATTAGATCCGCCGCGAGTGATCTTTCACTATACGACAGCAGAGGGAATCAAGGGCATCATCGAGACCGATTCAATCTGGGCGACGAATTATCGTTATGTAAACGATCTCGCGGAATTCACATACGCCAACTCGCTCCTGCGTGATGAACTGTCGGCACGACTCCAGTCCGAGAGTCCCCTGCTCAGAGCTGTCTTTGAACAAATGCTCGCCGACCCGGATACACTACTTGGCCCAGTCGACATGTTCTTGGCTTGTTTCTGCGATCAAGGCGACCTCCTGAGCCAATGGAGAGCGTACGGTTCACGCGGCGGGGGGTATGCCCTAGGTCTTAGCGCCACGCAAGAGGATCTCGTGCGGCTTGGACCCAATCGCAGACTCTTTAAGGTGTCCTACAACAAAGAGCAACAGTTGCGGTTGATCCGCTTCCTGTTAGACGCTTACGTGAGGGATGTAACAGACGTGGCTGGAGCCACGAACCCTGCCGACATTAGATCCCCTGCTAACGACGGAAATCGTGGAAGGGCGCGTCCGAATGTCGTCGTCATGGCCGATAGCTATCGCCCGTTTGACTGTGGAACTGGCTAACGCCTTTATCGAGCTGGCGTGCTGTTTTAAAAACCCATGCTTTGCCGAAGAACGAGAGTGGCGCCTTGTCCTGACCAGATTCGACTCGGACGAGATAGTACCCTACGACATTAGCCTGAGAACAGTCGGCGCCACGCTTGTGCCCTATGCGACAATACCGCTTAACATCCGACGTCATCGCATTCCCAGTCCTCGTCGGAGCTGGACCTTTCAGCTAGACCGGATAATCTATGGACCCGGACTGAATACTTCAACGACCGTTCGGTCTCTGAAGTATCTCGTTGTCGGGCGACACTAAAACTGACCCCCCTGGCGACACTAAAACTGACCCCCTCTCTATACACCTGACTAGGGAGGGTCTATGGACAAGATCGACTCGGATTTGGTCAACCTGCATGACACGCAGGCGGACCAATCGGATGTAACACGTGTCCACCTGCGTTCCACGCAGGAGGACACCAGGATGGTGAAACCGGAGATCGTGGATCGGATCCGCGAGCTCGCCGGCCAAGGTCTCGGGAGCAAACGGATTGCTCGAGAGGTGCGGGTCTCCCGCAACTCCGTCCGCCGTTATCTCGCTGGAGCCACGGCCGGCTTTCAAGAACGTCCCGCCGCGCGTCTGCTTGACGCCGCCACGCTTCGTGAAGTCCATGATCTCTTCGGCACCGTTGCCGAGGGGAACACCGTCGTCATTCAACAGGAACTGGCCCGTCGAGGGCTCCACGTCGAGCTGCGAACCTTGCAACGAGCTGTCGGCCCCCTTCGCCAGGAGCAACGGGCCGAGGCCCTGGCCACGGTCCGGTTCGAGACCCCACCGGGGCAACAGATCCAGATCGACTTCGGCGAGAAGGTCGTGCGTATCGCCGGGCAACCCGTCAAGGTCTACCTGATGACCGCGGTCCTGGGATACTCGCGCCGGCTCTACTGCCGGGCCTTCCTTGCTCAGCGGCAGGACGATTGGCTCGAGGGACTCGATGGAGCCTTCCGACATTTCGGCGGCCTCACCGAGCAGGTCCTCTGCGACAACGCCTCGCCTCTGGTCACGTCCCACGATCGCGAGTCCGGCCATGTGGTCTTCAATCCAGGCTTCGAGGCCTTCTGCCGGGATCGGGGATTGACACCCAAGGCCTGTCGCCCCCGCCGGGCCCGCACCAAAGGGAAGATCGAACGGGGCGTCGGCTACGTCAAGCACAACGCCCTGGCCGGGCGATCGTTCGCCTCGTTCGAGGAGCTGGAGCGCCACCTGGCGACATGGATGATCGAGGTCGCCGATCGGCGTATCCACGGCACAACCAGGGAACGGCCCGCCGTTCGCTTCGAGCGCGACGAGCGACAGGCCCTGCGGCCTCTGCCGGCACGCCCCCTGGCCGTTCGCACCCGCCGCTTGAAGCGTCGCGTCAGTGCCGATTGTTTTGTAGACATCGATACGATTCGATACAGCGTGCCCTATCAGCATGTTCGCGAGACCGTCGAGGTCGTGGTCAACCAGGAGGCAGGTCGAGATCTGGCTGCGTGGGACTTGCATCGCGCAGCACGTGCGGTGCTTCGAACCCCACACGTTGGTCCGCAACCCGGCTCACTTCGAGGGGCTGTTCCGACGAAAGGCGGAGATTCAGCCCCCGACTTCCTCCGAGGAGCCTGCCAACCCCGTATCCCGGCCGCTGTCGATCTATACCGAGGTGGTGGAAGGAGGTCGCCCATGGGCACGCTGAACGACCTTAACGACCCGCAAGAGGAGCGGGTTTTCGCGGCGCTGAAGCGGCTTCAGTTGACTCACCTGCGTGAAACGCTCGCGTCGGTGTTATCCCAAGCGGCCAAGGAGCAATGGACCTACCTGGAGTTCCTCGATCAGATCCTGGGGCGTGAGGTGGACGCCAAGCAGGGCAAACGGATCCAGATGGGGATGCAGATCGCGCATTTCCCCTGTGTCCGGACCATCGAGGGGTTTGATTTCTCGTTTCAGCCCTCGGCGGACGAGCGGCTGATTCGAGAGTTGTCCACGGGAAACTTCATTGCGCATGGTGAAAACGTGTTGATGTTTGGCCCTCCCGGAGTGGGAAAGTCGCATCTGGCCATTGGCCTGGGCCGAAAGGTCGTGGAGCAGGGCCATACGGTCCGATTCACGACGGCCACGGCGCTGTTGGCGAACTTGGGGAAAGCCGAAACAGAAGGGAACCTTGCGGAGAAGTTGACTGAGTACTACCAAGCCGCGCTTGTTGATCATCGACGAGCTCGGCTATTTGCCGTTCGAGCGGCGGGCGGCTCACCTGTTTTTCCAGTTGGTGAACCGCCGATACGAGAAGGGGAGCCTGTTGGTCACGACGAACCAGCGGGTTTCGGAATGGGGAATCGTCTTCGGAGATGAAGTACTGGCGACGGCGATTTTGGATCGGTTGCTCCATCACAGCCACACGCTCTTGATCACGGGAGAAAGTTACCGATTACGTGAGAAGCGGAAGAGCGGCTTGATCCGATCGAGGTTGGCGAATACCGACCTCGAGAAGACCCAACGCGAGCCGGAGGTGAAAACCGAAAAGGAGGCAGGAAAGAGGCGGCAAAAACCGATAACATCAAGGCATGCTGGAGAGTGGGTTTCAGTACAGGTAAAGGCGGCCAACACGAACCATCAAAGATGCTCCTGGGGGGCAGGAGGTGACGATCGAAAACGGCCGGGAACATGCGTCCAAAACCGATAACATGAAGGCATGATGGGAGTGGGGATCAGTACAGGCACAAAAGGGGTCAGAATTAGAGTCGCCTGACACTCGTGTCAGAGATCGCTCCCAATCTCACGATCGAGCCTTCGAAAATCAGAGTCCGTGTATAACCGTCCATGACTCGGATTACGCTTACGCCGAGCCTCTTGTAGGGCGTTCTGGCGTGCCGGATAATCGCGGGCTGGGGCTGGGACGCGACGGGGAGACGAACAAAGGGGGGCGTTCAAGATGTCCACGACGACGGACACGGTCGCGATGGTAGGAGACTCTCGTGACAACGTTTAACGGCCTCGTTGACACCGCGCCAGCGGAATCGCAACGCTGGTCGGCCCGACAAAAGGACAAGCGGAACTCGTGGACTTACGACAGCGATTGATAGCTGCGCAGAACGGGGTACTTGAGATACAAGAGCGACTGGCGGCGCCTTATTGCAGAAAACGATGAACTCAAAAAGGAGGCCGTGAAACTCAAAGCATGGGATGCAGAAAAGGTCGATTACAAGCTCGAAGTGCTCGCTCCGGTGCTTTCGCGTATGCCTACAAGCCGGCGAAACAGCCAGCCGCACCACCGCATTACATCTGTCCCCGCTGCTACGAGGCCGGAGAGAAGTCGATATTGCAATTCGATCACCATAGGTCGCAAGCTGTCTTCTGCAATACATGTCAGGCCAGAATTCCCTTGCCGCTGGGGCCAACGCGGTTTGCCAAAGCACAACGTTGAATCGCTGGGCTTCCGAACGGCACGACCCTGCAAACAATCGGCAGAGATTATTCATTTCCCACCGCCTCGCATGGCGGCAGCGGCGGCGGCCCGCGATCGCCAGAATGTCGGCTTTGACGTCGTCGGCTAGTCCGTCCCAAACCTCATCGCTCCTCCGCCTTGACGGGATCTTCAGGCAGCAGACAGGTAGCATTTGGGGTAGCAGTTGGCTGGCTCATCCGATGTGCTCTCTGTCGCCTCGCGACGCGACGAGGGGATTGAGTGCTTGGGCGCTAGTGGAGTTGAAACGGCTTGAAAACAAGGGGATTCTTCGTGTTCCGTCGCTTGTTGTCGCCCCGAATCGGAGATCAAAGAATTATCATCGGTCTGGTAAGTTAATCCGTTGGTCGAGGGTTCGAGTCCCTCCCCGGTCACTTGAGTAGAAAAGCCTGAAAACCCCAGGAAAACCCTCAGAAATGAGGGTTTTCTTATGTCGCTCTGGTAGCGAACGACGTGTAAAGCTATCTGGTCAGACGAAGGCAAAAAAGACCCTCGGTTGCAACGCAAATGCTACCCGCTACCCGATGCGCGTACATGCATGGCTGCCGATTCGACCGCCTATAAGCCCTCTGCCGTTCCCACGCCACGCCGCCCACATGGTCGACTGTAGCCATGATCATCAGCGAAAGGGCAATCCAAGGCCTTGGCGGGTCCTTACCAACCCGTGTAGTTAGCCTGTGCGCAGTCCATGGCTTTAAGCAACGGCGATAGTCACTCGCTTGGCCATGATTATGTAGAGGCACCATCCTCGTCAGGATCAAGGATCGGTTCGGGGACATGGTCTCGAATCCAAACTTTTCGTAGAGTCCATTCGCTTTCTCATTCGTCGTGTAGACGTCCAGGAACAAAACGTCGTGGCAGCAGTGCGGTTGGCGACTAAGTAGGACCGCCTCCGCGATCAGATGCCTCACGATCGATGTGCCATACCCTCGACTCTGGATCGTCGGATGCGCCGCCAGCAATGGGATGTAGGGGTGCGGCTTTCCGGCCGTGAACTCCGCACAGTCGTCGCAAACGCCGATCGTCCCGAACCCGACAATCCGGTTCTTTGGATCACGGTAGACCCAAGTCCGGCCGTTTCCGAAGAACATCCGCTGCGGTATGTCGTCGCGGAGTAATCGGTCGACGAAAGGGTAAGCAAAGGGCCAGCCACATATTTCCTTGAACTCAGGAGAGTTGAGTTCCGCCAGAGCGGCTTGAGCGGTATCGGGATACGGTCATGCATTGTCGGCTCAGCCAACGAGCGAAAAACGGAGCGCTACTGCTCCCCGGTCAGGTTTTTTGCAGTTTTCGATACAGCGCCTGCTGTAAGATATTGTCCGGTTGCCAGTTCGCTGGTAGCGGCGGCAGCGACGCCACCCGCCGCCGGATTTCATCAGCAACCGCAGAATTGGCGGCATGCGCTCGCTGCGCTGACGGACCAACAGGGCGGTCCTTGATCGGCATAAGTTTTCACCTTGTCCAGCAGCCATCGATCCTTCGGGTCGCGAGCGTGATAAGGTTTTGAAAGACTAGCTCGGCGGCATTCATGGACGTCCCAACCGCGCCGGGATTAGTCTCTCGCTCGCGGAGCTTGCCGGTCGCCTCCAAGGGCGATGGCGGAGAAACGACCGCAGGCGGTGCGGCCTTCTCCCTTATCTCGCGTGTGGCAACGGCGAAAAGGCTTGGGGAAGTTGACAGTATTCGCACCGCGATTTAGCCCGTTGCCAGACCAACCGCTCAAGTGCGGCATTCATGCGTGGCGTCCATGCCGGCGTGCTTTAGCGACAGTCGGGCCTTCGACCACAAAATGCCAAGCCAGTATCCGACCCGCCGATAGCTTTCCACCTCGCCCTGCTCCGTCGGCGTGAGGGTTCCCTTTTGGGCTTTGAGGGAAAGCTCCCGCATATGCCTTTGATCCTCGGCACTGAGTTGGATGCTAAGAATCTCGCGGGCGGCTTCGGGCGAGAAATCGCTATGGTCGGGCTTGCCAAGCCGACCGATGATCGCCGCATCGGTGGTAGGAATTTGCGTCTGTTGCATATGTGTTAATCCCTATGATGGCCGGGTTTGCTATCTTATCACAGCCAGCAGGTCTTGCCAAGGAAATGCCGCCGGGCCGGTTAGCGGGGACCGGTATCGTATACTCCGCCAAAACTCTTACCTGTGGTGATGAAACCGCTTCCGTGAATGTCGCGCTTGTGCTTAAACACCTGGTAACGTCCATCAGGTATGGCGCGTCCGTCGGCTCCTCGCGGTCGAGTGCCAGGTGGCGCACTCTCCTTGAAACAACCGCAGATGCGCCTGGGCAGTGCTCGATATAGGTGAGCACCAGCAAACCGTCGAACCCCCCAGGGTCTCACCGCTCTGGGGGGTTTTGCGTTGCCAGGTCGGCCAAACAGACATCCTCGGACTTACTGACCCGCTCGATCATCACAGTATCCCAAAGAGCATGCAGATTCGTCCCTTTGTCGAAGAACCGGACCTGAGTCGTGTTGCCCCCTTTGTCGTGGTTTTCGCCGACATGCATCGGCATGTGGAGACCTTCGATGCAATGGATGAGGAATGCAAGGCGAAGCGGCGGTCTTCAATCGACTTAGACTTGTCCTTGATAACCAGTCGAAATTCGTTGATTTTGTCGACCACGCAGCCTACTTTCGGCCCTAGAACTTGGGGACGTATCGGGGCCAGTCCAGCGGCACGTCTAAGTAATGCCACGGTGCGGTTTCCCGCATCTGTCCCCGCACTTCATCGGCCCATGTCGACGCTTTGGCCAATGTCTCGCCGGGCTCCAGCAACTCGGCGATGCCGGCTTTGGCTTGCGGGGTCAGTTGCTTTTCGGCGAATCGGGAGATCACGCGATGGCCGAGACGTCCCCAGGCCCACGCGGACGTCGCCGTCTGAAGCGTGAGAAGTAGGGTTAAAGCACGCAGATAAGCTCGGCAAGGACATGGAAAAGTACCGTGCGATTGTGCGATCGTTGCGAAACCGCATTCCGCTGACGTCGGGCCAACGGGACCACTCTCGGAGGCGAATGGCACGGCTTCAAGGAGTGCCACATCGAAGGCGATTGGCTTCTGTTGGGTTTTAGCTGCCGCCGTTGTGCTCTCGGGCGGCTCTGATACTCCCGCGCCATGACCCAGGCTCAACAGCCGCCTCTACCCGCGGGACAACGCTACCAGATTGCGGCTTGGGCTTTACAAGCCCCGTCCCGCCGATCAGCAGCCGGGCCGGACTGACCTTGCGGCAAAGACAGACATAAGCCGGCCGTCCGCATCTGATCACGGGCCGCATCCCGCCGGTGTCGGAATCGGGCTCGACCATAAGCTGCCGCGCGGGGTTGTCGCGAAGGAGTCGAAGATTTTTAACCACGGAAGGCACGGACCACACGGAAAAAATGCGAGGACGGAAAATGAGAATCAGAAATCAAGGAAAGTTCGGCGTATCCGAGAAATCGAACCGGATTTTGTTTTTTTCGTGTTTCCGTTTCCGTGTGTTCGGTGCCTTCCGTGGTTAAAGGTATTCTTGAATAGTTGCTTTTGAAGGAATCGAGCGGATTGCCGTAGCAGGAAATGGCTATCTGCTTGTCAACGGAGACGACATCGATGAAGAACTGATCGAGTTGGCTGAGAAAACTGGCCGGATCAAACGTTCCAAATGAGACGAACCGCCACCCCTAGTTGCTCCCCGCAGCCGCTCGCATGCCATTTGCCAGACTTGTAAAAGGCAGACTAAAGGTGTGACTGACCGAAGCTCACCGCCGGTCATCGGAATTTGGATTGGTCGTCTCGGCTATGTATGCCAGACCAAATTGAATCATATCTTCGACTGACTGGCACTCTCCCGCTCGAATCATCTCCGAACCCGATCGTGCAAATGATCCTCGAGCCTCAGAATTGTTACAGTGTACTGATGATTGGTTCCAGGCAGCTCGCGAAGTGCTCGATTCGCGGGGCAATTCTCCGCGGAACAGGTTGCCCTTTTAGCTTGCTTGATGTCGCCAAGAAGCGACTCGTACTTCGACGTCATCGGAAAGGTCTGGCGCACTTATAGTCAAAACTGGCACCGAGCAGATTTTCAGAGCCACTAGCGAGCGTTTTGAGAGAGCCACCCTTCGGTGGCTCTCTGTCCATCAGTTTTAGAGTCACGCGACAGTACGGTCGTCTTCTTCCCCAGTGCCGATCTAAATCCTTGTTGTTCTCTGTCTTGTTCCTTCGAGAAGCGGCGCGCATAACCGTCTTGTTCTTCGTCTTGTTCCTTCGAGCGTAGCGCCAGACCGTCTTGTTCTTTGTCTGGTTCTGGCGAAACGCGGTTAGCCGTGGCTCTTTCGTCGTGGTCGTGGAGGAGAGCCCGATGGCAGGCCATCGGCTCTTTTCGCCGGTTGGCCGAACTGGGCCAACTGTCTGAAAGCGAGCCTGTCTTCCTCGACCAGCCCGCTTGTGCCGGCGAGCACGTGCGATATGCTGAACCAAGTGGTTTTGGAGCTGCGTTGCGCATCCGTGGTGTTGGGCCACTGACCGGTCAACACACGAGGCTTGGAGGCTGTTCAGCGTGGTCGGAAGCCGTTGAGAATCCCGCCCGCTTGTGCTGTGCGCACATTCCGGTTTCGGGCGACGGCGGACCACATTCGCGAACAGCGCCGTGGCCAGGGCTTTGTTCGATCGGCTGGTGAACCTCGGGCTGCGCACTCGACGAGGAGAGAGCTATGTGAAGCGAACTCAGCAATCCCGACTCGCCCAGCGCGTGACGTCGTAGATCCGGTAACGGGCCGACACCGCCGCGAACGTGAGAGGTGAGAACAACTGTCGTGATCGGCTGGGATGTCCAGCCCACCCTTGATTGGGCGATTGCCCGCTCAAGAGGCCAGATCGTACGCAGCGGGCCCATCGCGACCCCAGGCCCCGATCCAGCGTCGCCAGCGACTCATCCACGAGCTTCGACTGTGCACACTGGTCAACCTGTCGTGGTCAGCAACGCAGCCCGCGACGGGCGAACTGGCGGTGGCTCAGCCCACGACGGTGTTCATCAACCGCATCGTCCGCGGCCCGGAATCTGGCCGGAGATCCGCAATCACGTCATATCTTGATATACAAATTATTCAACGCGATGACGTCGCGCTCCGAGCACGTCGAGTGAGCGCGCCGATTAAGATGGTTCAGTCGTCCGAGCCGCGAGTGGCTCCGTCCAGACGCTCGAAACTGGCTCTAACTTCTCGCGCGGCCCCACAAAACGTTGTGATGGCTGCATGTTGTGGAGCGGATCGAGTAAAACAACGTTGAAAACTTGGTTTCATCCCAAAATCCGACCACCCTTCCCAGGGCTGTCCATATCTGGAATTGAACCAGGGGGTATTCGGTGTTGTTGTCGAGATAGTCTCTGTCGATCCAATCGGATATTTGCTCTGCCGATCGGTATGTTCTCTTGAGTCCACTTGATCTCATGATAGCGCCAGCCGTCCCGCTTCTCGGGGTTTGCCAGAAACTCGCCCACTGTTTCTCTAGACAATTCGGCAGTCTTTTCAAGAACCGACAGTAACCGATTGAGTCCCGATCGGCTAATCGAAAGAAGTCGCTTTGCCTCCAAAAGCGAAACGAGAACGCCCAACGCTTCGCGGGGGGGGCGGTGCACGGAATGAAGGCGGCACTTGCTTCGCCGCTGGAATCGGACCACGCTTGGGCCTGCTAGGCATCGTTCAATCCGACGAATCAAGGCGGTTGCTATAGACATCGTACCATTGACTTTTCGGAGATTTCGTGCTCGCATCGTTGGCTTGGACTACAACCGCGCCTCGCCTCAATCCACGGGTCCTCGTCGTGGCTCATTTCTTCGAGTTGTGAGCCCGTGAGGCCACCGTATACGTCCAAGATCGAGTCAATATGAGCGATGCTGTCCCTAGACAACCCCGACAAATTGAAGTCGGCACGAATATCGTCCTCGCCCATGTCAGAGTAGAGTGACTTCGAGCCAGCGAATCGATCATACAACTCCCGACTAACTGGGCCATGAACCCACGCCTGAAACTTGCCGTCAAAGAGCGAACCCCTGTACATCGCCAAGTGCCAGGCTTGGCAGTAGTACAAAAGCTTTTGAAGCTTCAATTGATTTAGACGCTCGCCCGCTTCGCTGAGCTTAATAATGATGTAATCGCATGCGTCATTAAGATTCATGGGTAGTGCTCACAAAACGTATGGGCTTCGCGGTCATTCGACAGGCAATCGATGCGGGGAACCTACCGCTGCTGATCGTCTGACGTAGCAACCAACTCGCTATTGAATCGAGATCTAACCCTTATCCTATCAGCGTTAACGTCAAGTGTCGATAGAACCATGGCGCCGGCAGCGGACTCCCCATGTCCCCAGACGCTCAATTCCGCTCGATCAACTCGCGAGACACCCCGCACAACTTCATTGCCGTGAACGTGCGAGTAACGCCCATGTCCTTCGCGGCGGCGGGGAACGACGCATCAACGCCGGCTCGTTGCCGTGAATGATGACGATGTCGGGTCCGTAACGAGTGACCAGGCGGCGCAGAACCCATGCGGCCATTTCGTAGCATTCCAAGGCTGTGTCGCCGATCACTACGGCACGCATGTGCAGAGTATAGCTGGCCGCAGCGGGAGAAATCAAGTCGCGAAATCAAGTCGCGTGTTGTGTTCACGTAACCCCTGACCTTAGCCTATAAGGCAAGCGCAACGCGGCATGCTCGATTTCTCGCGAACGCAGTGACGGATGGGGTTCGCAAGCAGGCGGTGGCGGGCTTTTTGTTACGCCGAGATCGTCGAGCAGGCGCACGGCGTTGCGAAACGACAACACCGTTGATTCTACACAAATTCTACAGTAGCATCCCCCCGGCAATATATAACGTTTGCCATCAATGAAGAAGCTGCATTGCCAAACACCTTACAGGGGGGCCAGACCTTGAGACAGATCATGATCGGGGTCGTGGCGGCGATGGGGTTCGCGACCCTGGGCGGTCGCGCGTAGGCGGGCATTGTCGTCGACGTATCACAGGTCGGCGGCAATGTCGTGATGAATGGCAGCGGATCGATCGATCTTAGCGTCCTCACCAAAATCGGTGTCGGTGGAAGTCAGCCGCTCGTAGAGGCAGAGGGGGGCACCATCGTCCTTGGATCCACTGTATCAGGGGACGGATTACGTTTACGTGGGCCTCATCGGCCCGTCGTCCTTTGGGTCAGGGGGGCCTTGAGTTCCCATCGAGCGGCAGCGGAGATGCCTTCGGCATGGAGGCGAGCATAAACGGTTTTGGTGTGCCCGTGCTGTATCTACCCGTCAGTACGTGTCCGGGTTGACGCTCACTGCCTCCGCTACCTATGACAATACGACGATCGCCGCTTGGGCCTGACGCCGGGAACATATACGTATACCCTGGGGGGCTCGGCACTGCCGCTGACAACAATTTTACCGTTAACATTAGCAGCGTTCCTGAGCCATCGTCCCTGACGATGGCGGCCACCGCGTGGGGCCTGCTCGGAGGCTTGGCGTTCCATCGTCGTCGTCGCATCAAGGGTTGACCGGTTATACTGGGTATAGACGACCGGCCGCTCCCACGGGGCGCGGCCTTTTTCATGCGCCCCCTCGATCATCGCGCCGACCGGCTTCGGCCTGGTGGGCGTTTTCTGTTTGAGCCGCTCGTCCCCGCCTGGGTACTGGCTGGTTCGGAACAGCGCTCGTGACGGTAGGCGCAGGCCGGCGTCGTGGTCATGACGGTCGCGCGTGTTATGCCGTCGACAAGACGTAACATTTTATTACTAAAGAGTTTCTGTCGATAATCCGACCTTTGACCGTCTGTGCCGATTACTCCGTCATCCAGGCGCAATGGTGTGTCAGCAAAGAGACTGCGCCGAGAAACCTACCTTTGACGGTCTATGTCGATTATCCGGTCGTAATGTCGTAAATTCTTATATTGTAAAGAGATATGGCACAAGATGGTTCTGTGCCGGTTTTCCGGTCGTTACTTGTAACCAATTGTATCGTAAAGGCTTACGGCGTTCCGATTGTGCCGATTATTCAGTCGCCCAGCACGAACTCGAGGCGGGGGGAGGACTTGCGGCTACACCCAATCTGGGCCGGTGTGGTCATCACGCCGGCTCCAGCGAAGAGCGCGTTGAGGGGCATGGTTGACAGCACAAAAGGGACCGCCGACCTTGTCGGCAGCAGAGTCGGACGAATAACGCCCGCGACGGTCCCGGCGCTTTCTAACTTTCACTGGCGTCGAGCGGCCCGACCTCTTGAGAGCGCTCCTCGACCGCGTGATCGAGTGCGTCAAAGAGTTCTTCCTCACTGGCATAGTCGCTCCACGACGTCGGCTCCTCGGCGTCCAGATGGAAAAAACGAACCCGAAATCCTCCTTCGATTTCCTGGACGCGGGCGACGCGCACGTACGGGTTGTATTCATCAGCGTATTCACCCTGATGTTGGAAGGCGATGGTGACTTCCTCCCCGTCGCGCGTGACGTCCAATTTGTGGCCCTGGCTCGTTGTCCTGCCGCGATAACGTCGGATAACCTCGTCCATTGGCTTCGCACCTTTTCTGCTTCGTCCTGGTACCGGTCGCCGCGGAACGTCCCGCCGCAGTGTTCATACCCTTGCAAGCAAGTGTTAGGCCAGGCAAATGCGCGACCGAGCCAAATAGTGCAGACGACCATCAGAAAGACAACCGAAAAACGCGCGGGTCGAAACGATATCCGCGTTGGTCGACGGTCGTTCGCTCTCGTCATCGCAACACGATCCGGCGACACCTGTTCCAAGTGCTCACCCTCTTCCCTTTTTGAGCACTGCCGCCCGGTTTTCAACCGCGAGATTTCTTCCCCGTCCCCGATTTGCCGGCTCGTTTCTTCTTCGCCGGTTCGCGTGGATTGATCACGGCGGCTAGCAGTTCCGCCAGCCGAATTCCCGCCGGCGCAAGGACATTGGGACAGCTCGGCCATCTCTGCAAAGCTCAATTGCGGGTCCGGGAACGGAAGGCGGCCCTCCGCCTCCGCCGCCGTCGGCACCAGGTGATAGAGCTTGACCTTGTGCCGAACCTTCACTCCACACCGGTTAAGCAGATCAAGCTCGCGATAGAACGTCCGCAAGGCCAATTCTTAAATCCGACAAGATCGCGCTGCGGGCTCGGGGCTTTTCGGCTAGAAAGCGGACCAGCCGATGAAGCCGGGCGGCGCGGCAAGGTGATGTGGACCGACGGGCGTCGTCTCGGGTTCGTGGGATTGGTCATGGCGAGCGATCCTTCAATATCCCTTCTCACACAATCGGAATCATGGAGCGCGGTTGGAATCCGGCACTTCACGACCGAGATCATGCATCGAGGCACGGGCTCGATGTTATGCGGGTCATCTCAGGTCGGCCGCCGGCGATCACGACCCTGTTTCTGAATGGATCCGGCTCGTCCGACTTTTCGGTTTGTGCGGAATAAAACAATTCTAACGATTCTCTCAAGAATTCGGACCAGCCTGTCGATCATCGATCAAAGCGGTCGGTGACTTCGCCAACGGTCCGCATTGCTGGATGGTCGCACATCACAATGAATGCGTTCAAGTCAACTCGCGCAGGAAATGATCCCGTCTCGGGTCATCCATGGACGGAGAGGCAACGGAAGCTCAGGTCAACACTGACATTCGAGCTATGCACCGCGATGGACGGTGGCCTAGCCTCCTGGGAAAGGGGTATCTGATCCATGTTGAAGCGGAAGCCACGGCCACCGATTCGGTTACTTCAGCCCACGGCCGAGAGTCTCGAGACGCGTCAACTTCTCTCCGTCACCCCGACCTCTTCACTCCCACGCAGGTCGTCAGAGGAACTGATCCCGACGGGCGCAGTGGACCCTGACATTATACGGGCCGGGGGCCATCAGCGTCGTGGGGACCGGCGGCGACACTTTCGACTCCACGACTCAGAACTTGCAGGAATCGATCTTGACGATCACGGTCGCGGGCTCGATCAGTACCGAAACCCGTCTCGTAGGCACTGTCAAACCCAGCTCCAATGGCGACACCAATGTTTACTTTGAAAACCTTAACGTCACGAATACCGGCGAGCTGGGCAAGATCGACATCGGCCAGGTGAGTAACTTCCGGACCGTTCAAAACGGCATTTACGCCATCGACATGCCGAATTTCTATCTGGCTCACACCGAGACGACCACGCCCAACGTCGCCGTCGTTGATTCACGCCTCGGCGATGTCTGCCGGCCAGATCGAAATTCCCGAGGGAGTGAACACGCTCCGGTTCGGCGGCGTGGATGTCGACTACACGCCCGGCGGGCGGCACGCCGCTCATCCAGACCGGTCAAAATAACGAGTTCCAGATCAGTCTCGGTCTGCCCATCGTTCTGGGCACCAGTATCATCGTCAACTCGGTCAACAGCGACGCGCGAAGCGAATTCGCGACCGGCCCGACCAACTCCACCTTCCAGGATTATGCAACCTTCCTGGTGACCGGCCGGTTGAACCTCTTCCAGGCCAACACGATCACCGGCAACACAGGCACATTCCAGGGCACGGATAATGGCTCAACCGTGACGTATAGCCTGGCGCCCTCGCAGTTCCCCAACCAGAATAGCGCGGTCACGGCCAGTTCCGCGACGCCCGGTGGAACGTACGTCATCTCGCAAGGCGGGGCGGCCACGGGAGCGATTGGCACGGTGCGAGTCGGCGGGGCCGCGACCAACTTCACGACCTTCGTCACCGAAGACCCCATTGACGTGGCCGCGTCGGAAGGCCAGCTCGACGCCAAGATCGCCAACTTCTACGTCGGCGGTCAGACCAACAACGTGATGTTGCTTGCCCCGTCGGGTGCGCGAGACGTCTCGTTCGGGCTGGGAATGGATAACGTCACGATCAATACCAACGTGCATCCAGTCGCTCACGGCCAACCGCGATGCGACCGACTCCAACGTCACGGTCAGCCGCTCGATCGGCAACCTGCGTGATCGGCGGCGACGTGCAGAACACCAACGTCAACGTCGGCGAGTTCCAGAGTCTCTTCACGTTCGCCAATTATCCGCCGCAAATCGTCGGCGAGGCCGGCCACGGAGTCTTCTACGGCGTCCCTGCCGCCGACTGTGGCCAACCCCCAAGAAAATCCCATCACCGACAACATCGAGCCCATCGCCCAAAATGGCGGAACAATTAATGCCCGGATCGCCGGTAGCATCACCAACTCGATTTTCACGGCATCCGTCGATGGTGATCCATCTCAAGCAGTTCGCGCAACTCTTTGGCAGCGAGTCGGGCAGTCTCGTGCTGCCGCGGGGTGTCATCAACGCCAAGGTCGAAGGGACCATCAATAACGCGAACAACCCGCTCACGACCGATCCCGGCAAGGCCTTCTACGCCCGGACCATCCATCGGGCCAAAGGCCCGGTCATTCCGTCGAAGGTCATTACGCTCCGTACAAGGCGCCGACGGTCTATCACACCGGTCAGATTTCCTTGAAGGGCCTGTTCAAGATCGATCAGACGAGAGTCGACTACCGAATTGCGAGAGAGGCAAAGATCGCCGCGAAGAAGGCGGAGAAGAAATGACCGCATGGCTACCTTCGCACGTCGGTGGCCCGGGCGAGTGACACGGGTCGCGCGGCCGGCGTGGCCAGGCCAACCTCAGCGGCCCACCGGGCGAACCGGGCGGCCAGCGATGTCGCGGCGATACCAGGCCCCCTGGTACTTGATCGCCCGGACGGCTTCATAGGCTCGCGCCTGGGCCTCTTCGAGGGTCGCGCCCAAGGCGGTCACGTTGAGCACCCGGCCGCCATCGGTGACCACGCGGCTGTCGCGGCCTGATCCCGGATCCGAACGCAAAGTCGTCCCCGCGTGGAAGACCTTGACGTCCGGCATGCGATCGACGACGTCAAGGTTTGTAATCAGGCGGTCGCGCTCATAATGGCCGGGGTAGCCCTCGGAGGCCATCACCACGGTCACGGCGGGCCGCGGGTCCCAGTCGAGCGTGACGCTATCCAGGCGCTCGTCGACCACGGCTTCGAGCACATCGAGCAGGTCGGACTTCAGCCGCATGAGCACGACCTGCGTTTCGGGATCGCCGAACCGGACGTTGAACTCGAGGACCTTCGGCCCCTGGTTGGTCAGCATGATCCCGGCATAGAGCACGCCGCGAAATGGTCGCCGGGCTCGTTTCAGGCCGTGGATCACCGGGACCAGGATTTCGCGCTCGACCTGTTCCATCAACTCGGGGGTAATGCCCGAGTTCGGCGAAAACGCCCCCATGCCGCCGGTATTGGGTCCTTCGTCATGATCGAACGCCCGCTTGTAGTCCTGGCTCGATTCGAGCGGGATGATCGTGCGGCCGTCGGTGAGTGCCAGCACGCTGGCTTCCTGGCCGTCGAGCCGCTCTTCGATGATCAGCCGATCGCCGGCCTGGCCGAAGATGCGCCGAACCATGATCTGGTCGATGGCATCGAGCGCCTGGCGGAGGTTGTCGCAGACATAGACCCCCTTGCCGGCGGCCAGGCCGTCCGCCTTGAGGACCATACCCATGGGGCGGCCCAAAACGAAGTCGCGGGCCTCGGCGGCCGTGTTGAAGACGCGTTTCTCTCCACGCTCTTCGATTTCGACCTGCACCCCCGGGCTGAGCATCTCGCGCGGGTCCATGATCCGGTCGATCGCGTCGAGCGTCTCGCCGGCGGTCCGGCAGTGCAAGGTGTGGCGAATCGTCGAGCGGCCGCGCGAGCGCACGATCAGCGCGACCTCGCGCGATAGAACATAATGCTCGGCATCGGGCCCCGAGCGAAAGACCCGGTAGTCGGCCGTGGGAATGGCCGCCTGCCGCATCAGCTCCTTGGCGAAAAGCTTGCTCCCCTCGAGCTCGGCGGCTTCCTTCCGCGGTCCGAAGATCCGCAAGCCCTCGCGCTGAAAGATGTCGACGATCCCCTTGGCCAGAGGCTCCTCCGGGCCGACAACCGTCAGGCCGACTCCCTCGCGCTTGGCGAACTGGAGCAGGCCCCGGTGATCGCCCGGCTCGATCGACACGTTCTGGGCGTCGATCGCCGTTCCGGCGTTGCCCGGCGCAGATGACCGACGTCACGCGGGGCGATTTCTTCAATTTCCAGCAAAGAGCGTGCTCACGCCCCCCCTTGCCGATCACCAGGACTTTCAACACGCCCTCCCCTCACTCATCCCCAAGAACGACCAGCGGCCTCCGCTGCGTTTAACATTGTATAACCGTGATGCGCCGGCGGACAGTTGAGTATGGCCGCGCCTGGTCGATCGATCCGGCTCGCCTGGATTTCCCGGTGGTCAGAACGTATGGTAGAAATTTCGAGCCCGGTCGACAACCAAGGCGAACCTTTGTGCCCGGCGACCATCCATTGACGGGGCTCGAGCCCGGGGGAGAACGCGATCAGTGAAGCACGTTGCCGTGGTCGGGGCCAGTGGGGCCGTGGGTGAGCGGATGATCCGTCTGCTCGAGGAACGGCGTTTTCCGCTGGCGTCCATCAAGTTTCTGGCCTCTCGCGCGCAGCGCGGGCAAGATCGGTCAAGTTCCGGGGCGAAGATCATCCGATTCTCGAGCTGTCGGCCGCGTGCGTTTTCCGGCGTCGAGATCGTCCTCTCGAGCACGCCGGCCAGCGTCTCGCGCGAGTGGAGCCCGATCGCGGCGGCCGCCGGCGCGGTCGTCGTCGACAACTCGAGCGCCTTCCGCATGGACCCGAACGTTCCCCTCGTCGTGCCCGAGGTCAACCCCCACGACATCCCCAAGCACCAGGGGATCATCGCCAACCCCAACTGCTCGACGATCCAGATGGTGGTCGCGCTCAAGCCGCTGCACGATGCCGCCCGCGTGCGCCGGGTGATCGTTTCCACCTATCAATCGGTTTCGGGCGCCGGCCAGAAGGGCATCCACGAGCTCGAAGCCCAGACCGAGGCCCATGTCACGAAGCGCCCAGCCCCCTGCCCCGTCCAAGTTCGCGCATCCGATCTTCGGCAACTGCATCCCGCAGATCGACGACTTTCTGCCGAGCGGGTACACCAAGGAAGAGATGAAGATGGTGAACGAGACCCGCAAGATCATGGGCGACGCCACCATCGACGTCAGCCCGACCTGCGTGCGCGTGCCGGTCGCCATGTCGCACAGCGAGTCGATCCTGGTCGAAACCGAACGGCCGATCACGGCCGAAGAGGCGCGTCACTCTGGGCCAGCGCACCCGGCGTGACGGTCATCGACGATCCCCTGGCCCTGGCCTATCCGCTCGCCGCCGCCGCCGCCGGCAAGGACGACGTCTTCGTCGGCCGCATCCGCCAGGACCTGCACCGGCCCAACACCCTGCTCTTCTGGTGCGTCAGCGACAACCTCCGCAAGGGAGCGGCCACCAACGCCGTGCAGATCGCCGAGAAACTGCTAGATCCCCGCGCGCCTGCCTTGGGTCCGGCGGTAGCCATTTAGCTGTGACCCCAGGTTCCCCAATGACTTGGCGACGGACCGCGTGCGTCTTGCAGTAGGACGCCGCCCCGATGGGCGTGCGCCTGACTGTCGCCATCAGGGCGAGCCGTACGGCGTCGGCCCACGCATCACTCCGCTCGGAGTGGTCGCCCCGGACGCGGGCCCCATCGCAAACCCCGATGACCGCCCAGCAACCACCGTCCCGGGCCGAACGATCGGCGCGTATTCCCAACTCCACCCCCGATGCCAGAGCTGCCCGTTGAAGCCGATTCGTCTTGCCTGATGTTGCCACATCACCCACCCCCACTCCGATCGCCTCGGGTTGGGCGTCAGCTCTCACCATGATCCCCACCGGTGTCAAGTCGCCGTCCGATGCCCCATCTTCGGCCTATCGATTCATTATACCGACGGAGACGCAGAACAAGGCAACCAATTTAAAATATCAGGACATGTTAATGATTTCCGTCCGCCGTACTCGAGTCCAGTCGCCGCGCCGCCGACTCCAATGGTCTGCAACAGGACGGCCGTCCGACGTCCCCCAGGCGGGCCTGGCTTGACGAGTTGAACGGCCGGATCAGCCCCGGCCCCGCGAACGCCGTGATGGAGGGGCCATCGTGCCCTCGCCGGGGCCGCAACGGGGTCAGTAGCTATCGGACGAGATGACCTCGCCACCAGCCTTGGTACCCAGCCCAGTACATGTTGAGGGCGATCGACGACTTGATGAAGTGCACGCTTCCGTCGCAGAACAGGAAGTTGGCACCGCCGGGGTGGTTGCTGGCGGCGTTCAGGTACTGCCCGCCGGAGGCGTTACTATTCGCCTGGCCTAGTTTGCACCAGCCGAAGTTATACAGTGTCGAGTTCGGTGGCACGATCGTGTCGAACAGGGTGAAGCCGCCATCGTCTTGCGCCCATCGATACCCCTTGACGTTGACGAGGTTAGCGGCGGCAGGACCCTGATAGA
>CAWDQP010000009.1:0-57100 GCA_963804505.1 uncultured Thermoplasmata archaeon | reverse complement strand
AAAGAGTTCGGTTGCGTCTACTGCTACAACGTCCGAATCGGAGAAGAATCCGGAGGGGTAGCGTCGCACCAGGCGGACGGAGAGATGCGCGACGGCGGGGAACATGCGACGGTGTCCGAACCGTCCAATCACGATCGTCCCCATCGGCCGGAACTCGACCGCCTGGGGCGCCGAGAGAAGGGCGAGGACCGCACCGCCGACCGCGATCGCGACCGCGAACCCCCCGAAGATCTCCAGCGACTGCTGGGCGCCGGGCTGGTTCCCCCGGGGGCGCTGCGCGCGTAGAGCGCGAATACCGCGAACAGCGCTGCCACGCCGAGGACGAACAGCACGCTCATCCGGACCGCACGACGCGTGCCCGCCCGGTTCGGCGGCGATCGACGGACGCGCCGTCCGCCGGCGAAACGATTCCCGGTGCCCCGGTCGTTCGACCCGTCGGGCCCTCCCGAGCCGGGGCGCAGGGATCCGCACGAGGCGCGGGGCGGGAGGGCCGGACACTATCGATGAACCGGGGCCTCGCAGTCTTAAATCTACCCGCGCAACCTCGCCCGGGCATGACGAGCCGGACCGAGTATCTGGTGATGAACACCGACTCCGCCCGCGCGCTGGTGAACATCACCGACCGGGTCCGCTAGATCGTCCGCGGAAGCGGAGTCCGGGAGGGGCTCGTCCTCGTCTCGTCGATGCACATCACGTCGGCGGTCTTCGTGAACGACGACGAGCCGGGGCTTCATCAGGACATCCAGGCGTGGGCCGACCGACTGGCGCCTCCCGGCGACTACGAGCATCACCGATCCGGCGAGACGAACGGCGATGCGCACCTCAAGAACCTCCTCCTGGGCCACCAGGTCGTGCTGCCGGTCACCGAAGGGGATCTCGACCTCGGCCCGTGGGAGCAGGTATTCTACGGGAGTTCGACGGGCAGTCGCCCGAAGCGGGTCGTCGTCAAGGTTGTCGGCGACTGACGCGCTCACGACTCGAGCTGGGGATCGCCGGCGGCACTGCCGGTAGCCGGACGGGCGCGGCAACGGCGCGTCCAGGTCGACCTCGGGAACCTTGCGAGCGATCTCCTTGGCCATCGCCGAGCAGCTGGACGGAGGGACGGGGCGCTGCGTGTAGCCAGGCAGCGCGAGGTCGTAGGTGACGACCTTCTTCTCCGCGATCGTCTCCCAGACCGCACGGAAGATCCGCTCCGCCGCCTCCTTCTCGCCCAGGTGGCGCATCAGGAGCTCGACACAGAGGATCTCGGCGACCGGGTCGGCGCGGTCCTGCCCGGCATACTTGGGGGCGGAGCCGTGCACCGGCTCGAATGCGGCGATGTTGTCCCCGAAGAGCGCGCCCGGCGCGACCCCGAGCCCGCCGGCGAGCCCGGCGCAGAGGTCGGAGAGGATGTCGCCGAAGAGGTTCGTCGTGACGATGACATCGTACTCGGACGGCTTCTTCACCGAGCTGCATGCACATGTTGTCGATCAGGCGCTCGTCCGACGCGATCTCCGGGGTACTTCGGGGCCATCTCGCGGAACGCGGTCTGGAACAGCGCTCCCGTCGTCTTCATGATGTTCGCCTTGTGGACGGCGGTCACGTGCCGACGATGTTCGCGACGCGCGAGCTCGAAGGCGAACCGGACGATCCGGTCGGACGCCTTTCGGGTGATGACGTTCACCGTCTCGGCCGCCGAATGGTCGCGGTCGACCCAGTGCTCCACGCCCGAGTAGAGACCCTCGGTCGCCTCGCGGACGACGACGAGGTCGGTCTCGGGGAATCGCGTGCCCTCGCCGGCGATCGCACGGGCGGGTCGGACCGAGGCGTACAGGTCGAGCTGCTGGCGGAGCGCGACGTTCACCGAGCGGAACCCCCCGCCGATCGGGGTCGTGATCGGGCCCTTGAGGGCGACCCGGTTCTTCCGGACCGAATCCAGGACCGAGTCCGGAAGCGGAGTACCGTGCGCCTTGATCGCCACCTCGCCGGCCTCCGCGACCTCCCAGTCGATGGAGACCCCGGTTGCATCCGCGACGCGACGGGCGGCGGCGGTGACCTCGGGGCCGATCCCGTCGCCGGGTATGAGGGTGACCCGATGTCCCATCGAAGTCGCCTGCCGGTGGGGCCGAGCCCCCGCGGCATTTAAGCGGGCGGCCGGGCGCTCCGGCCATCGCCTAAGCGCCTCACGAACATTCCTACTGTACGCTACAACGCCATCCCGGTACGGACGCGATATGGCGCGCTCCCTTGGGAAGGAGGTCGTCGTCTGGACCCTGCCGCTCGTCGTCATGATCGTGGGCGCCGAGTTGGTCGTGATCGGCTCCGTGGGCGCCGTGGCGGCGACGCCGACGCCGCTGTTTGTCAGCGTCCCGTTCCCGAACGGTAACGGGAGCCAGGTCGTGGAGATCCGAACCCGCGCCGGTCTGAGGGGAGCGAACGATCAACGCGACGTTTTTCGGAACTCCGACCTGTTCCGTCAGATTCAGCTCGGGCTGCGCTGGAGTCTCCATTGTCAGTTGCGCGGACCCCACCTGTCAAGGGCTGGGCTCGTTTCAGCTTACGTTGACATTCCTCACTTTTGGGCCCATAGCGTTCACGTCTGCACGCCACCTACTTCCTCTTCACTCTCCAAAACATGCAAGCACTCGCCGCGCTTCTGTTCGTACTGTCCTGGGCCCCCACGCTGGATGTCCCGCTGGGTTTCGACTCTCTCGGAGCCGTGATGGTCTCGACCGCGGTCGTTGGCCTGGCGACGATCGTCGTAGGCTGGCAGCTCTCGGCACGCGAGCAGCGGGCGTTCGTTCGTTACCGGTTGAACACCGATTGAGCCCCGCTCCCGCGGCCCCTCGGAGCGTCGGGGGAATGTATCCTTCGAGGAGCTGTCACTTTCCACGTGGCAAATTCTCACTCAACAGTATTCTTATAATGCGCAGTTATTCTGCAACCGATGATGCCGACGACGAATCCGGAGGTACTCGCGAACGACTGGCTTCCCCGCTCGCGCTGGGACGCGAGCGCGAGCTGAACGAGGTGGTCCTGCGCCTCGACGCGCCGGCCCCCGGCCCCGGGGCCCGTGGATCGTGGCGATCGCAGGAGTTTCGGGCACGGGAACCTCCACGGTCGCCCGACGGGCGGCGCGCGAGATCGTCGAACAGATTCGGCAAGTTTCGGGTGAGCCCGCCCCGAGGGTCCTTGCCGTGCGGACCTCCGGCCTGCGCGGGGCCCACGGCGTCGCGACCGCGTTGTTGCGGCGATTCGATGAGGGCTTCGACGGACGTGGCTTTCCGGTCGCGGAGGTCATCGCCGGAGTACTCCGACGTGCTTCGACGGGAGGGTCGTCCGACCGTCGTGGTCCTGGACGACGTCGGGGTCGGCGGACCGGATCCTCGCGCCGCTGCTGCGGGCGTTCGGGAGTCCGGGACCGGTTCTTGCCCGGAGGGGCGAGTCGGCCTCCCGCCGCTCTGGACGATCCTCGCGGGCTCGCACGACGCGCCTGTCCACGGCGGTCGAGGGAGTCAAGGGTCGGATGACGGTGCGACCGTTCATCGAGTTGAGACCCTACCCGGAGGCCCACCTTCGTGCGATCGTGCGCGACCGGGCGGAGCGAGCGCTCGGCCGACCGGCGCCGTCCGCGTTGGTCGCAGGGATCGTGGAGCAGGCGGTAACGGACGGCGGCGGCGCGCGACGTGCCGTGGACATACTGCGGCGCGAGCTCCTCGGGAGGCCGCGGGTGAAGGGAGAACCTCCCCGGCGGGATCGTCGGGTCCGAAGGCGTCGCCATCGAATCCAGGATCGTGCGCGCGATCGACTCCGCCAGCGGTGGCATCGCAGCCCCTCTCGGCGAGGTGAAGCGGCTGGAGGCCGAGCTCGCGCGCGAGGAGGGCGTCCGCCCCCTGCCCACCACGACGCTCTGGCGGCGGATCGTCCGCTTGGAACGTGCGGGGTACGTCCGGCGGGAGATCCGGAGCGGCGGGGTCGGGGGAACTCGGTTCGATCGTGCGGGTCCTGACCCCCGTGGACGAGTGGGTCACGGCGCCGTATCGGTGTGGTACTCTTCGAGCCGGCGTCGGACCTTTCCCGGTTCCGGAACGGACGCCGCGGCCGGCTCGGGTGTCGCGCGCGTTGCCGTGGCGTCCCGTCGGCTGAGCTGGGCGATCACCATCTCTGCGAGCCGGGGAGAGCCCAGGGCCCGCTCGATGCGGTCCTTCGGCGCGGCCCGGAGCGATTCGCGGTCGGCGTACCCGGCGACGATAGAGCTGTCGGGCTCGTACCCGCCGATCCCCCGAAGTCGCACCAGGTCGAGCAGATCCTCCTTCGCGCCGTAGCGAACCCGGAGCGCGAGGTCGTCGATCGCGCGCGTCAGGCGGCGTTGGAACGTGACCGCCAACCGACCGGCGGCGAAGAGGAGCCAATCGGCATCCTCGACCTTGGTGCGGAGATCGCCTGCGCCGATGCCGAACCGTTCGGTGATCTCCACGATGGGCGTCTCGGCGACCCATGCCTCGAGCACCGAGGCCGTCTTCAGCGTCGCGAAGAACGATTCCGCGTTGAGGTCGAGCGGGGGCTCCTCGGGCTTGACGAGGAGCTCCTCGAGCTCCGACGTGAACCGCTCCCGCATGTCGGTCTCCTCGCCGCGGCGCAGGAAGAGGGGGGGCAGGTCCGGGGTGGACGCGATGGCGGCCAGAAGAGGAAACACCGCCACCCCGATGGGAGCCCGCTCGAGGACGTCGCGGAGGACCAGGGCGCTCAGCGGGTCGAGGTAAAGCTGGCTCGTGAGCTCGCCGAACCGGGTCGCCCGCAGGGTGGGGCCGGTCTCCAGGAAGCCGTACTCCTCGAGGAACCGGCGCACCTTCGCCACGTTCGCGTGCAGGTCCGGTAGGGGGAGGGTATGGCCGTAGAACGTCGCGGCGAAGAATCCCTTCAGCTCCGCATCGGTCCCCACCGCGCCGCTGGCGACCAGCGCCAGCACGTGCATGCGAAGCGCGGGTTCCGCGGCGAGCCGGCTGACGATCGGCTCGGGAGGCGCGGCGAGATACCCGTCGAGGAGCTTTTCCTCGTCCTCGGGGCCGCGGGCGAGCAGCAGGGCCTCGCCGACAGGGTCGTATCGCGGTCGTCCCGCACGGCCCAGCATCTGATGCACCTCGAGCGCCGGGATCGGCGCCTGCATGCCGATCCGGTCGTCGTACCGGGTGGTGTCGCGCACGATGACCCGGCGGGCGGGCAAGTTGATCCCCGCCGCGAGCGTCGGTGTGGCGACCAGGACCTTGAGGGCCCGGTCGCGGAACGCGCGCTCGACGACCCGCCGTTCGGAGTTCGTCAGCGACGCGTTATGGAACGCAACGCCGTACGGGAGGAGCGAGCTCAAGCGCCGGACCCCCTCGGTGTCCTCTTCCGACATGACGGACAGCTCCTGCGCAGCGGCCCGCGCCCTGGCCCGCTCGACGTCGCCGAGCAGCGGGCTCACCGTACCCGTCAGCGACCGGGCGACCTGCTCGCTTGCCTTGCGGGTGCTGACGAAGACGAGGGCCTGTCCCCCCTCCTCCACGACCGTCCGCACGAGCCGGGGTACTGGGTCGCCCGGCGGCCGGATCTCCCGCGTAGAAAGGTCGGTGAACGTGATCCGGCCGTCCAGGTACACCCCCAGCTTGAGCGGGACGGGCCGGAAGTCGCTCGCGATGTGCTCGGCGCCGAGCCAGTCGGCGAGCTCCTGGGAGTTGCCCACCGTCGCCGACAGCGCCACGACCTGAAGGTCGGGATACGACCGGCGGAGCCGGGTCAGGCTGACCTCGAGCGTCGGGCCCCGGTCGTGGTCTCGCATCAGGTGGACCTCGTCGGCGACCACGACCCCGAGCCGGTCCAGCCACGGCGACCGGCGACGCAGGAGCCCGTCCGCCTTCTCGCTCGTCGCGACCAAGACGTCGAGCTTCTCCGAGCCGGTCGGCCGGGAGGTCGAAGTCGCCGATCGAGATCCCGACCTTGAGCCCCAGCTCCGCGAACTTCTCGAGCTCCTCCGCCTTCTCGGAGGCGAGCGCGCGCAGGGGGACGAGATAGAGCGCCGTGCGGTGGGCGCGCGCCGCTCGTAGCAATGCGAAGTACGCTACGAGCGACTTTCCGCTGGCCGTGGGACACGCCAGGACAACGCTCTTCCCCGCGAGCACCGGACCGAGGGCGCTCGCCTGGGGCGGATAGAGATGGGTGATGCCGTCCGCGACCAGCAGCTTGCGCACCTCCGGGTCGAGCGCGGTCGCTTCGAGCGGAACGGGCTCGGAGGGTTCCGCCGGGTGACCGGCGTCGGGTCGAACGACAGGCTCCGCGCGAAGGCATCGGAGGCTCGGAGCAACCGCGCGTACTAGACGGTTGGTTCGGATTCGGGCGCGAGGAGGCTCCGCGCGAGGATCAGTTCCTGGATCTCGGTCGTGCCTTCGACGAGCGGGAAGACGCGCGCGTCCCGCAGGAGGCGTTCGGCGGTCGTCCCCGAACGCGTCCCCGCGAGCCCCGCTACGTCCACGCCCGCGAAGGCGATCGAGACCGCCGAGCGCGAGGCCACCAGCTTGGCCACGGAGGCGTCCGCCGCATACGGGACTCCGGCGTCCTTCCGCTCGGCGGCGCGGTCGACCAGCGCGCGGGAGGCCGCGAGGTCCGCGAACGCGCGGGCCAGCAGGGTGCGCTTCCACTCGGCGTCCTCGGCCCGCACGTTGGCACGCATCTCCTCGAACGCCGCGCGCGCGACGCCCAGGGCGCACGCCGCGATCCCGACCCGCCCGCCGGCGAGACCCTGGAGGGCGACCTTGAGGCCGTCCCCTTCGGGTCCGAGCATCGCATCGGGGGGCAGGCGAACGCCGTCGAGCACGAGCTCGGTCGTTTCGCTGCCCCGCAGCCCGAGCTTGTCCAGCCGTTGCGCGACAGAAAAACCGCCCGTTCCCGGAGGAACGATGAACGCGGAAATGCCGCGATGGCCGAGCGCCGGATCGCGGGTCGCGAACACCAGGACAACTCCCGGCGCTCACGGCGTTCGAAATGAACATCTTGGATCCGTTCAGGACGAATCCGTCCGGCTCCCGCGTGTAGCGCGTTCTCAGCCCGGCGGCGTCGGACCCGCGCCGGGCTCGGTAAGCCCGAAGGCCCCGATCCCCTCACCGCGGGCGAGCGGTCGAGGTACCGCTCCTTCTGCGCCGTGGTGCCCCAGTCGAGAATCGGCATCGCGCACACGGAGGTGTGGACCGCGACCAGCACGGCGATGGCTGCGCTTCCGCTGGCGAGCTCCTCGAGAACGGCCACGGCGTCCCGCGCCGAGCCGCCGCGACCCCCCCACTCCGTCGGGAATCCCGAGGCCGAGGAAACCCTCTGCGGCGAGCGGGGCGACCACCTCGTCGGGCACGCGGTCGTCGCGGTCGATCCGAGGAGCCACGGGCATCACCACCCGGTCGACAAACTCGGACGCCTTTCGACGCCACTCGGCCGACGAATCCGCGGGCTCCCGGGGCACGAGGGACCTCACCCCGACGAAGGTTTAAGGCGTGGCCGCGGGATTCGACTCTCGGGTTAGGAGGGCAGACGCTATGCCGGCGGACCCGGGCCCGAAAGACCGGTTCACTTCCCTCGACACGCTTGCGGTCGTGCACGAGCTGAGGGCCCTCGGCCGCGCCCGCGTCGACAAGGCGTTCGACCGGGCCGAGGGCGGCTGGTCGCTCCTCCTGCGGAGCACGGGCACGCGTCGCCAGGAGCTCGTCCTCGTCCCGGACGGTACGCCGCGGTGCTCCCGCACGGCGAGGCCCACACGGGGGAGCTCTCGCCGATCGCCCGCGAGATCCGCCGCGTGTTCACGGGAGCGGCGCTCCAGCGCGTGGCCGAGCCCGGGGCCGAGCGGTACCTCGAGCTCACCTTCGGCCGCTCGACCGAGCCGGAGGAGCTGACGCTGGCCCTCGAGCTGTTCGGAGCGGGGAATCTGATCCTCGCACAGGGCGGCCGCGTGCTGGCCGCGTCCAAGCCCGCGGCGATGGGCTCATCGCGACGTGCGCGCGCGGGGCGGCGTACGCCCGCCCGCCGTCGCGAGCCGACCCCTGGACGCTGACCCCCAACGAGATCGAGTCGGAGCTCGCCCACTCGAGAACCGACCTCGCGAGCACGCTCGCGGCCCGACTGGCGCTGGGCGGCCCGGTCGCCGAGGAGCTCATCGCCCGGGGGGAGCTGGCCGGGGACTGAGCCCGCCGCGTCGATCGCGTCGACGGTGGCCCCGCGACTCCACACTGATTCTTGCCGAACTGGTTCGCGAAGTGGGCGATCGTCCCCGGGGGTATCTCGTCCAGCGCGGGGGACCTCGCTGCTCGATGCCACACCCTACCGCTCTCGGCGCTGGCAGGGGATCTCGGACGTGGAGACCGTCGATCGGGAGACGTTCTCCGAAGCGGCTTCGGAGTTCTTCCGGACCGTGGTCCCGGTCGCCTTCGACTCCCGCGGAAACCGCCGCGACCGAGGAGCGCAAGCAGCTGGCCCGACTCGTCGAGCGCCAGCGGACGGCGGTCGATGAACTCGAATCGGCCGTCCGAGCACAGCGCGAGGACGCCGAGGCGGTCCTCTCGGACTACGCGACGGTCGAGACCGCTATCGCCGCGGCCGACGGCGAAGGATCCCCGAGCACGGACCGTTTCCGTCGACCTGGGGGGTCGTCCGGTCGATCCTCGCGATCGAATCGACGCCGCGGAAGAGCGCGCAGCTGCTGTTCGAGGAATCGAAACGGCTGGCCGAGAAGCGCGACGGGGCGATGGCCGCCTTACGCGACACCGAGGGCCGTATCGCCGGGCCCGCGGCGCCGCCCAGGACCGGGGTCGCCGACCCACGGCGAAGGCCGCGGACGAAGCGGCGCTGGTTCGAACGGCACCGTTGGTTCGTCAGTTCCGAGGGCGCCATCGTGATCGCCGGGCGGGACGCCCCGTCGAACGATACCCTCGTCCACCGGAACCTCAAGGACGGGGACTTCTACGTCCACGCGGACCTTCAGGGCGCCGCGAGCGTGATCGTGAAGCGGCCCACGCCGCCGGCCGCGGTGACGGAGGTCACGTTGCGCGAGGCGGCCCAGTGGGCGGTCGCGTTCTCGAAGGCGTGGCGCGCGGGGCTTGCATCGGCGTCGGCGTTCTGGGCGACCCCGGACCAGGTCTCGAAGTCGGCCGTTTCCGGCGAGTTTGTCGCACGGGGCGCGTTCGTGATCCGGGGAACGAAGCACTTCGTCCGCGACGTGCCGCTCGAGCTGGCGCTCGGAACGATCCGTTACGAGACCGAGGAGCGGTGGGTCGCGGCGCCGCCCCCCGCGGTCGCGGCCCGCGGGACGGTGGCGGTCCTTCTGACGCCGGGCGAGGAGCGCGAACGCGCCGCGAAGGAGGTCGAGCTCGCCCGCGACCTGGGCCTCTCGCGGTCGCTCCTCCAGTCGCTGTTGCCCGCGGGCGGGCTCAGCATCCGCCGGCCGTAGACCCGTTGCACTTCCGCCGCTTCGAACGCGTCGCCTTCGAGGCGCCACGTGTGGCCCCGCGCCCGGAGCCCCACAATCGCGATGCGGTCGCCCTCCACGTCCAGGGTCTCGCCGACCGCGAGCCGTGTCGAGGGGGGCACGCGCAGCATGCGGCTGGTCGTCCGAGCCCCCACGACAATCGACACGGGGACCGCCGCCTCGTCTCCCCGAACCGCCCAGACCGTCGCGACCTCGGAGGCGCGAGCGGCTCCGACGGCCCGGCCATCGCGCGCGTCGAGCTTGGTCACTCGCAGGGTCTCCGGTACGTCGGGGATGGGCGATCCGACCTGGAGCACGCTCGCGGGCGGAAGCTCCAGACGACGGCGTCCCGACTGGTGGCCCTCCGAGACGATCAACGCGACCTCGACCGGGGCCACCCGCACCGAGGTGAACGGATGGGTGAAGCGGCAGACCCGACATCGCGCGACGCCCGTCACGTGGGTCCGCGCCGCCCCGACCGACGGCTTGACGCGGAGGAGGCGGTGCGGGGTGTCCTTCCCGCAGTTGTCGCAGTAGAGAACGCCGGACCCGAGGGCGCTCCGGGCGGAGGACGTCGGCTCGCCCGCGGGTTCTGCCGCCGTCTCTTCCGGATCCATCAGGTCGTGGCTCCCGCCCGCGGGTCGGGCCCGGACCGATCGATCCGGCCGCCAATGGGGCTGCCCGAATTTGAATCGGGGTCCCGGGCTCCCAAAGCCCGAAGGATGGACCAGTAGAGCGGACCGAGGAGCGACCTCGCGCCCGTAGCTACCCCACAGCCCCGCATCGGGACCTAGATCGCGTCGACCCGCTTCAACGTTCGGCCGATCTTGCACTCCGCCGGTTCGGGGTCGACCTTTTCGATGCGGAACCTCTGTTTCGCTGGCACCTCGGGTCCTGCGCAGATCCACCAGTTCGAGCAGTCCAGACGGCGGCACGGGTAGCGACCGACCTCGACCTGGCTCCCCACGATCCCGCTGCGCGAGTCGACGACCAGCGACCTCGGCACCGACTTCACTTCCACCACGTGCGCGTCGGACTCCTGGAGCGCGCACGGATGGGTCACCGCCCGGACCTTGGTCACGGCATACCGACGCCCGGCGTCGAGCGTCAGGCACGCGTGCCGGTACGGGCAGGTCCGGCACACCGGGGCGCCGCCCTGGTAGACGAACTCGAACCCCTCCCGCGCCTCGGCGATCGCGAGCAGCGTGATCTCCGGCATCTCAGTCGATCACCCCGGTCACGGTGGCGAGACGTTCGGCCGCATCGCGGGGCAGCCCGCTGTCGCCCAGGATCGTATACCGGTCGGGGCGGATGGAGTGCGCCGTCACGAGCGCCCGCACGACCTCCTCCTTCGTGACGCCCAGCTCCCGCGCGGTCGTGGGAGCTCCTATCGTCAGGAGCGCGTTCTTGAGCCGCTTCCAGTCGCCCCCGTGGAGGTACATCATCATCACGGCGCCCACCCCGCACTGCTCGCCGTGGAGGCTAGGGTGCTCCGCCGTCCGGTCGAGCGCATGGCTGAACAGGTGCTCGGAGCCGGAGCACGGGCGAGAGGATCCGGCGACGCTCATCGCGATCCCCGCCACCAGGATCGGACGGATCGCGATCCAGACCGATTCCTCGAGGTTCGGTTTGATGGCGCTGGCGTGGTCGATGACCTCCTGGGCCGCGTACTCGCTCAGGGTCGCGGCCGTGCTCGAGTACTCCTCGCTCCGGAGGCGGACGGCCAACCGCCAATCGAGCACCGCGGTGACGTTGGAGATCACGTCCGCGCAACCCGAGGCGAGCAGTCGGAACGGGGCTTGGACGAGCACGGCCGTATCGGCGATCACGCCGATCGGCACCGCCGCGGTCAGGCTGGTCACGCTCTCCGCATCGTGCAGCGAGGCGCGCGGCGAGGAGATGCCGTCGTGCGCCGCGGACGTCGGCAAGCTGATGAACGGGATCCGGAGGCGCGCGGCGATGACCTTGGTGATGTCGATCTTGCTCCCCCCGCCCGCACCGACCAGGAAGTGCGCCTCGGCCGAGCGGACCTCGGCGGCGACGCGGTCGACCTCCGCGACCGTCGCTTCGTGCGCGATGAGGGTGGCGACCGTGAATCCGTCGGCCGTGAGGATCTCGCTCGCCCGGTTCCCGGCGAGGAGCGCGGTCCGCGGTCCGGTGATGACGGCGCCCCGGGTCGGGAAGTCGAACTGCCGACAGGTCGTCGCCAGCTCCTCGATCACGCCGTGCCCGACCAGCACGGTG
Organism: uncultured Thermoplasmata archaeon; assembly: GCA_963804505.1. Classification (GTDB taxonomy): domain Archaea; phylum Thermoplasmatota; class Thermoplasmata; order Lutacidiplasmatales; family UBA184; genus Lutacidiplasma. The sequence continues at coordinate 45,396 of CAWDQP010000009.1, read as the reverse complement.
CGCGGGAACACCATTCCCTTGGCCTTGCCAAAGGGGGAATCGGCCGTACCTCGAGGGGCCCGCCCCTCGGCCACGCTCTCCGCCATGGCTCAAGAAGCCGAACGAGGGGAGCGGCCTCATTACTCTATCTGCGCGCCGAGGGAACGAGCGAGCGAGCGGGCGCCGCCGAAGCCCGCCGGGGGCCGCGGATTTTCGGTCGCCGCCGGGTCCGGGCGCCGGGGACGCGGGGGACGAGGGTCAGCGACCCGGGACGTCGCCCCAGAGCACCTTGTGCTCCTGGAGCATGACACGCACGTCGAGGCGGTCGTGCAGGACCCACTCGGCGAGTCGACCCCCGTCGGTGCCCCATACGGGCTGGAAAACGATCGTCGCGGGCCCGCGGTACTTTCGGAGGACCCGCTTCGCGTACAGGTAGTCGCGGCGGTCCGTGATGACGAATTTGATCACGTCCGAGGCACGCAGGTGCGGCAAGTTCGCCCAGCGGTTCCGTCCTTCCATGGCGGAGGACGGGCACTTCACGTCCACGCTGAGGACGACGTGAGGCACGTCGAGGAACGGCGTCACGTCGAGCGATCCCCCGGTCTCGATGACCGTCGTCAGGCCCCGTCGGGAGAGACGGCGGACGAGCGCGAGGGAATCCTTCTGAAGCAGCGGCTCTCCGCCGGTGAGGCAGACGTTCTGTGTCCGGTGCCGGGCTACCTCGGCGAGAAGGGAGGGGAGCGAGCGCTCCCGACCGGGCCCGAACGAGTAGGTCGTATCGCACCAGGAACAACGAAGGTTGCATCGGGCCGTTCGGACGAACGACGTGCGAAGACCGGTGAACGGCCCCTCCCCCTGAACGGAGTGGAAGACCTCGATGATCCGCACGATCCCATCCACCGGGCCGTCGGGCTATAGGGGCTTCGAGTCCCCGCCGCCGAAGTCGCCGCGCCGGCCGATCGCCCGCGGGGGACCTTCAAGAGGAGTTCGTCCGCGACGGCGCGGGGGCCGCTTCCCGCCCCCAGCCCCGGACGTCTCGGCGCGCGAGCACCGACAGGCCCACGACCAGCATTCCGATGCCCGCGACAAGAAACGCCGGCCCCACGCCGTAGGCGACGATCAAAGCCGCCCCGACCACGAGGCCGATCGGGATCATCGCGTACGACAGCGCGTTGTCGGTCGCGAAGACCCGACCCAGGAGCTCGTTGGGCACGGTTCGCTGAACCGTGGCGTAGAGGGTGACGTTGACGATCGAGGCGAGGAATCCCTGGATCGCCAGGCTGGCCAGGGCGACCGGGATATCCGGTACCAGGACCAGAACGATCAGCGGCGCCCCGCTGAGCCCCCACAGGACCGGGATCCAGAGTCCCGGCGCGAGGTCCGGCTTGAGGCGATGCGTGAGAAGAGCCCCCGCCGCGGTGCCAGCCGCCGAGGCGCCCAGGAGGAGGCCGAACACCTCGGGTCCTGCGTGGAGCGCGTAGCGAGTGTACAGGACGATGTAGATGTTGTAGTACCAGAAGAAGTTCAGGACCATCCCGACCAGTACGAGGGCCAACAGAGCGGGCTGCGAACGGAGATACCCCAGTCCGGCCCGAATGTCGTCCCACGTAGTGTGTTCGACCGGGTCGGACTGCTTGGTCGTCGCGCGACGCCCCAGCGGGAGGGCGATCACGGCGATCGCCGTCGCGGACAAGGCGTAGAACAGCGAGTCCGTGAGGAAGCCCACGCCTACGCCGAACAGGAGGACCAGAACCCCTCCCGCGGGAGAGCTCAGGAAGCCTACCACTGTGCCCGCGGATTGCAGAAGTCCGTTCGCCGGAGTGAGATCGTTCTTCTCGACCACGTCGGGCAGCACGGCGTTGGCCGCGGGCCCGAAGACCGACCCGAGCGCCGAGATCGCGAGCGCGGCGCCCAGCACCGCCAGGGGGTCGAATCCGTCCCGGATCACGTAGACGGCTATGCCGACGAACGCGACGGCTCGCCCCGCTTGCGCCGCGAGCATCAGTCGTCGACGGTCGTGCCGGTCGGCCCACGCTCCCGCAAGCAAGCCTACCGTGTACGACGGAACAAACTCGACGATGCCCAGGACCGCCAGGAGAACGGCCGCTTCCCGGGTCGCGGTTGACGCCGAGATGATCCAGTCGAAGAGCAGGCTGCCCAGGTACACTCCCGCCGTCGACGCGGTCGACCCGATCCAGAGGAATCGGAAATTTCGGTTGCGCAGCAACGGCCGAAAGCCGCGCGAGGATGGCTCGCTGTCGTTCAACGCGTCCCCCGGGGGGCGGCCCGTGCTTTAGGATTGCCGAGGTCGGTGCCCGACGTTTGCCTTCGTGGGGATGTCCGCGGTACCGCTCAAATAGAGCCCCCTCCTCGATGGCACTCCATGGAGCATGCGCGCGAGTCCCGCTGGCAGCAAGCCTGGTCCGCGGCGGGGATCGCGACGGCCCAACTCCGACCCGGTCAAGGCAAATTCTACGCGCTGATCGCATACCCCGGTACGAGCGGGTTCCTCCACGTCGGGCATCTGCGCGGCTTCGCGTACGCCGATGCCTTGCACCGGTATCACCGCATGCTGGGCGAGCAGGTGCTCTTCCCGTTCGGAGTGCACGCCTCGGGTCTTCCGGCGGTCTCGTGGGCTCAGAAGGTGATCGACCGCGACCCGCTCACGCTCCAGTCCCTGCGCGACGCCGGAGTACCCGAGGCGGAGTGGGCTCGCCTCGAGTCGCCGGAGGAGGCGGCGAGTTTCCTGGGCGCGACGTATCCGCCGATCCTGCGATCGATCGGGGTGCTCATCGACCCGACCACGTACCTGACCACGATCGACGAGGACTACCGGGCGTTCGTCCGGTGGCAGTTCCGGACCCTGCAGCAGCACGGCGCGCTGGTCCAGGGCACGCACTACGCCTCGGTGTGCCCGGTGTGCGGACCGGTCGCCGTCGACCCGACGGAAACGGACCTCGCCGCGGGCGGGGATGCGGAGGTCGTTACCTTCACGACCGTTCCGTTCGCGCTGGAGGATGGCCGGATACTCCTCGCGGCGACCCTCCGCCCGGAGACCGTGTACGGGGTGACGAACGTCTGGGTCGGCAAGAACAGTAGCTTGACCGTCTGGCATCACGCCGACCACGCCTACCTGGTGGGACCGACGGCCGCGGAACGACTCGTGGAGCAGCACGGCGGCCGCCTCGGCCACACCGTGCCCGCCTCGGAGGTGGTGGGGCACGATGCGACCGTGCCGCTGCGGGGCGAAAGGGTCCCGGTGCTCGAGAGCGAGCTCGTCGACCCGGAGGTCGGCACGGGGGTCGTGATGAGCGTGCCGGCGCACGCGCCCGCGGATGCCGCCGCGCTCGCCGAGATCCCCGCGCCCCTGCGGGAGCGGATCGGACCGGCCAAGGTGCTGCTCGAGATACCCGAGCAATCGAGCCTCGCGCTCTCGGAAGCGGAGCTCGTGGTCGGCCACGGCACCCCCGCCGAGAAAGCGCTTCGCGCGGTCGGCGCGAAGGGTCTGAGCGACCGAGAGAAGGTGGACGTCGCGACCGAGCGGCTCTACCGGCTCGAGTACGTTCGGGGTCGGATGACCGTGCCGGAGCTCGCGGGGGTGCTCGTCCGGGACGCGCGCGAGCGGGTGGCGGAGACGCTGGCGGCCGCGGGGTCGAGCTTCCCCTTGCGCGAATTCTCGAAACCGGTCATTTGCCGCAACGGACACCATGTGGTCATCCGCCGGGTCCCCGACCAATGGTTCCTCCACTACGGGGACCCGACCTGGAAGCTGCGAACCCGCGCCGCGGTCGACCGTCTCTCGAGCTGGCCCGCAGAGTACGCTCGGGAGCTCCCGTCCATCCTGGACTGGTTCGACGACCGGCCCTGCACACGCCATGGCCGGTGGTTGGGGACCCCGTTCCCTCTCGATCCGGCCTGGACGATCGAACCGATCGCCGACTCCACGTTCTACATGGCCTACTTCGTCGTCCGACGGTTCGTCACGAGCGGGCGGCTCACGCTGGTCCAGCTGACGGACGCCTTCTTCGACTACGTGTTCCTGGGCAAGGGAACCGGCGAGCCGAGCGTAGAGCGGTCGGTCCTCGAGGAGGTACGCGCCGAGTTCCTCTACTGGTACCCGCTTGACATGAACATGGGCGGCAAGGAGCACAAGCGGGTCCATTTCCCGGTCTTCCTCTACACGCACGCGCTCCTCCTGCCGGACGGGCTCCAGCCCCGGGGGATCTTCGTGCACGGATGGGTCACCGGCGCGTCGGGCGACAAGCTCTCGAAGAAGGAGATCGCATCGAAAGGCGGTCGCATCCCCTCGGTCGGCGGCGCGATCGACGAGTGGGGCGCGGACGCGCTTCGACTGTACTACTACACCGCGGCCACATCGTCTCAGGACGTCGAGTGGGACTCCGACCTGGTCCGCACCGCCGCGGACCGGCTCGGGGACGTCGAACGCCTCGTTCGCGGAGCGTGGGGGGACGGCGAGGGGCCGCCGGAGCTCGACCGCTGGCTCGGGTCGGTCGTGCACCGCACGATCGAGCGCGTGCGCTCGGCGTACACGGCCGCGGACCTTCGCGCGGTCGCCCAGGCCGCCTGCGTGGAGGTCCCGGGGTTCCTGAAGCGATACTACGCGCGCGGCGGGGTTCCGGGCCAGGCCACGAACCGGGTAGCCTTGGCATGGGTGCGAATGCTCGCCCCGATCGCACCGCATCTGGCGGAGGAGCTGGGGGAAGGCAAGCTCCCGGGCCTGGTCGCTATCGCGGAGTTCCCCGCCGCGGACGAGTTCCCCTCCGCACCGGAAGCCGAGGCCCGGGAGGAGTTCCTCGACCGGATCGAGGAAGACCTGCGCGCCGTGCTGGCGCCGTCCCTCGACCGGGGCGAGCCCCCACCCGACGAGGTCGTCTTCTTCGTGGCCGCGGCCTGGAAGGCGACCGTCGAGCGGTGGATGCGGGAGTCGGTCGAACGGGGGGAGGCCCCGTCCGTCCGGTCGGTGATGGAGCGCGTCGCCCAGCACCCGGAGCTCGCGTCCAGCCGAGCCCAGGTTCCGAAGTACGTCGAGCGGTTCGGGTCCCTCCTGCGCTCCGAAGCGCCGGCAACCCCAGTGGACGAGATCGCGACGATCCGGTCCGCCGAAGGGTACCTGGCCCGCCGGTTCGGGTTCCGATCCGTCGCGGTCCATACCGAGAGCGAGTCCGCGCCGCATGACCCGATGGGTCGGCGCGAGCGCGCCCGCCCCGGTCGACCCGCGTTCTATCTCGTGCGCGCCGGGGAGCGGACGGCTCGGCCGGAGGATCGACCTACCGCGGGCGGGGGATCCGACCGGAGCCGGGCGTAGAGGGTCACATCGATCCATCGCCCGTCCTTCCGATACGCCTCGCGGAGGCGCCCCTCCCGACGGAAGCCGGAACGCTCGAGGACCCGCTCCGACGGGCGGTTCCCCACGAAAACATGCGCGATGAGGCGGTGAAGGCCGAGGTGCCCGAACGCCACCCGAACGAGCCCGCCCACCGCTTCCGTGGCATACCCTTCGCCTCGGGTCCTGGCGCGCGAGGAGGTAGCCGACCTCGGCGGTGCCCGCCGGGGTGTCCAGTCCGTGGAGACCGAGTCCCCCCAGCAGCCGCCCGTCCTTCCGCCGAACGATCTGGAACGCGAGGTGGGTGGCGGCCCGACGGTTGAAGCGGGCTCGTCGGACGAATTCGACCGCGTCCGAGCGCGAATACGGCCTCGGGATGCGGAGGGTCCACCGATGTACCGCGTCATCCTCCATGAGGGCGACCACCTGGTCGTTGAGGTCGGAAGCGGGCCAGCGAAGCTCCAACCTCCGGGTCCGGAACGGAGGCCGGAGTGCGCGGACCCGCGCCCGGGTCGACTTCGGCCTCCGGGCTCGGGGGCGACGGGCGCTCACCGGGTCCGCTTCGGGCGGGGGAAGTTGAGTTGCATCCGCGATGGGATCGGGTGGCGCGATACCCGACGGTACTTCGCGGAGCGCTTCGTGGCGTAGCTCCGGCCGATCGCGCCGGAGATCTCGAAGTAGATCAGCTGGCCGACCGGCATCCCCGCGTAGATCCGGACCGGGAGCTTCACGCTCATCTCGAGGGTCCAGTGGTTGCAGAACCCCTCGTCCCCCTTCCCGGCCGTGGAGTGGATGTCGATGCCCAGGCGACCCACGCTCGACTTCCCCTCGAGGAACGGCACGTACCCGTGCGTCTCGGTGTACTCCTCCGTTACCCCGAGGTAGAGCTGCCCGGGAACCAGGACGAATCCGTCCGGCGGGATCCGGAACTCGCGGACCCGGTTCGCGCGACGCGCGTCCAGGGCGCCGTCCTTGTAGACCATCAGGTAGGGTCCTAGGTGGACGTCGTACGAGTTCGTCCCGAGGCAATCGGGCCGGTACGGTCGGACGACGATCCGCCCGTCCTTCATCGCCTCGAGGATCTTGGTGTCCGAGAGAATCATCGAAACGGCCGCGCCGAGCCGACCTCGCTATTTAACCGAACGGCGGGTTTCGTCGGCGCGCTCGAGGACGAGGGCCGCGTACGCTACGACCTCGGAGGACGGCACGACCTCACCGGAATGCCCCCAGCGCAGCAGCTTCGGCGTGACGGCCTGCCCGGCGAGCGCAGCGAGCAGCACGGTCGTGGGCGCGATCCCGCACATCGAGATCCGGTTCTCCGCCACGGTCTCGTAGAGCCGCCGGGGGTCCGCGGCCAGGATCGCGTCGATCGCCAGCCGGTCGAGCCGCTCGGCCATCGCCGGGGAGACGTAGTGGGAGAAGTCGGTCGACGCGAGGATCAGAACGTCGCGGCCCGCGACCGCGCGGCGGACCACGGCCGCGACCTCCTCGAGGAACGCGTACGGGCCGAAGGCGACCTCGAGAGGCACGAACCGCGGCTTCGGGAGCACGTATTCGAGGAACGGGAGCTGGACCTCGATCGAGTATTCGGTGGCGTGGGCGCCCTCGTCCACCGCGAGGGGCGGGCGGTCCAGGGCGCGGACCAGCGCGGTGTCCACGGAGGTTGGCCCGAGCGGGGTCAGCCACGGGCGCTCCGAGAGCGCGGCCCCCGCGCTCACGCCGTGGTGGTCCACGCCCAGGATCAGGACGGTCTCGGGAGCTCGCTCGGCGGCGATCCGGGCGTAGACGTGCGCGGCGATCGCTCCCGAATACTCGTAGCCCGCGTGGGGGACGATCGCGGCCACGAGGTTCCGACCGGCCGACCGCTGCCGCGTGGGCAGCGACCCGGGGCCTCGGGCGTCGGTGAAGCACGATTCGATCTGGCGGGCGAGCGTCGCACCGTCCGCGGCGTAGAATCGCCCGGCCACCGTGGGAGGACGCGTCCGCGCCGGCATCGAACCTACGGGCGGGAGAGCTCCCGCACCAGCTCCCCCGCGTCGGACTCGACCAACCGCTCGCGGCTGGAGGAGTGGAACGGGTTCGTCTTCCCGTATCGCGGAATGACGTGAAAGTGGACGTGGAACACGATCTGGCCCGCCCCGGCCCGGCGTTCATCGCGACGTTGTAGTCCGGCGCCAGGCGCTCGGCCCGACGGCAGATCTCGTCCAGGGTCCGCACGAGCTTCGTCTGGTCCTCGAACGGGATGTCCGTGAGCCGCGCGCCGTGGCGGCGGGGTATCACGAGGGTGTGCCCCCGCGTGAACGGGTAGAGGTCCAGGAACGCGATCGTGGAATCGTCCTCGTAGACGACGTAGGCCGGCGCCTTGTGCGCCACGATGTCGCAGAAGATGCAGTTCGCGCCGGCGGGGGTTCCGGCCTCCATCGTTGCCGAGGAGGGCCGAACGGACTAAACCATTGCGCCGAGGAACCTCCACCGAACTCGGCATAAGCGGCGGCCCGCATGAATGACCCGTGTTCCCCCGACGGGCAGTGGTCCTGCTGGCGGTCGGTGTGCTTCTGGCAACGGTAGTGCCGGTCGGCGTCCATGGCCACGTCGGCGTTCCAAGGTCTGTCGAGGCCGGGTCGCCCGCGATCGTTTCGGATGTTCTACCCTTGCCCGGGGGCGCCCTTCCCACCGAACTGGCGCCCTCGAGCGAAGTTCGGCTGACCTTCACGCTCGAGCCGTCGAACGCCTCCCGAATGGCGGCCCTGCTCGCCAACGTGGACGACCCGCTCTCTCCCGAGTACCCGCGCCTTCCTCACGGCCCCCGAGTTCGTTCGCGAGTTCGGCCCGAACCGATCGACCGTCCGCGCGGTGGAGTCCACGCTCGATTCCGTGGGCGCTCGGGCGGTCACGCGGGCCCCGGGGGGTGCCGGCGTGGGGGCCCTGGTCACGGCGGCCGAGGTCCGACAGTTGCTCGGCGTAACCCTCTACGGGTTCTCGCCGCCGTCCGCCCCCACGACCTACACCGCGATCGGAACGCTCCGGCTCCCGCCCAGTCTTCGATCCGCCGTCGTCGGGGTCGGAGGTCTATCGAACATCGCGAACGGGGGGATCGCCCTCTCGATGGGGAGCGGGGGGCCGGACCGGCCCCCCTGAAGCCCCTCTTCGTTCAGTCGAACGACTCCAATACCGACTGGTTCATGGGCTCGGACTACGCTCAAGCGTACCGCGCGACGGACCTCTGGCCGGGTAGCGCAACGGTCTCCGACCCGATGTACCCGACGCAGATCGCGATCGCAACGCTCCTCGCCGGCGGCTACGAGAAGGACAACTTGACGCTCCTCCCGCCGTGGGACCCGGCCGTGGTCGAGCCGTACTTCCACGATACGCTCGCACCCGCGTGGCCGGTATCCAACGTCACGGGCGTCCCCGTCACGCTGCCCGGCGGGACCGCCCCGCCCCTACCGGGAAGTTTCCACGGCGTCAACGACTCGACGGGTGACGAGACGGAAAACTCGCTCGATCTCGAGATGGCCGGGAGCCTGGCGCCGGGGGCGCCGCTCTACAACTTCTACTTCCCCGGCAACGCACTCGACAGCGGGTACCCCCTCGGCGACCTGGCGGACGACCTTGCCGACGACCTGGGGGCCGCGCTCAACTACACCTACGCTCCGGCCCACCTCGCCGTGGTCTCGGTCTCCGCGGGACTTCCGGACCTCAACGACTCGCTCTGGAACGCCTACTTGGCCGAAGCGGCGATGACCGGCGTGACGGTCGTGGCCGCGAGCGGCGACGAGGGGGATTATCCGAATTTCCTCAGCGGCGGGTCCGACGGGCAGTGGCCGGTCTGGCCCTCGACGGTCACGTTCGGCACCTCGGGCGCCGTCTCCGCCGGGGGCACCACCGTGACCCTGGGGGGCGAGCCGACCTCGGTCTTCAACGGGACCCAACTGAACGCGTCGTACGACTCGAGCGTGACGGGCGTATCGGGACAATCGGTCTGGTTCGACCGATCGCTGGGCGCCGGGTCGGAAGGCGGGGCCAGCACGGTCTACCCCGAGCCCTCGTGGCAGTTCCATTCCGCCGCCCAGCCGGCGATCGTGAACGCGACCGTGGAGCAGGGCGCGAGCAGGCTCGGCCGGGCCGTCCCGGACCTCGCGCTCCCGGCGAACAACACGGTTGTCTACGACTACGCGAACGCGACGGGTACCGTCTTCGCCCAGGTCCTCGAGGGCACGAGCGTGGCCGCACCCGTCCTGGCCGGGATGCTCGCGGACGTGGTCGCCGTCCGGAGCGCCCAGGCCGGCGCGTTCTCCCCGCTGGGGTTCGTCGACCCCGAGCTCTACCGGATCGCCAGCTACTACGCGAAATTTCCCGGACCGACCGACCCGTTCATGGACGTCACCAACGGCTCGAACTTCCTCTTCGCGGCCCATCCGGGCTGGGACGCCGCGACCGGCTGGGGCGGGTTGAACGTCTCGTTGTTCCTGGCGGCCGACGCGAACGCGTCGATCCGGGACTACGTCTACACGGGCCCGACGCCCGGTCTCCCGCTCCACACCCCCTCGCCCCTGCGGACCCTGATCGAGCTCGCCGTGGTCGGGGGAATCGCGGCGACGGTCGTCGCCCTGATCGCGGTCGTCGTACGGTTTTCAAAGCGGACCGCACCCCCGCCGCCACCGCCGGAGTGGGCTCCGCCGGCGACCCTCACGGCCGCCGCCGCGACGCCGGGGGGACCCGCGGCCCCTATTCCGCCCGGGACGACCCCGTGTCCGTTCTGTGGTGCACCGCGCATCCCCGGGCCGTGCGGTGCGTCCGCTGCGGGGCGACCGTACGCCGGGGCGGGGCCGCCGACGGCGGGGCGACCTCGGTCGGTTCGGCGCTCGCGTCGTCCGCCGGACCGGGAGCTTCGGGCCCGTCGGGGGTCGCGGAGGCGTCCGCGCTTCCCGGCGTGGGGGCGGGCGGCGGAGCAGGCGGGACTCCGAGCTTGTTCTCGAGGAAGCGTCGGATCTCCTCCGTCCGACCGGACGGGATCCCGAAGTACTCCGCGAACCGCCGCGTCGTCGTGAGCTCGAGTGTCGACCCCTTCGGCTCGGTGCGGACGAGCCCCATGCCGCGGAGGTGCTGCACCTCCTCGTACGCGACCTCGCCGATCATTCGGACGAGGACGCTCTGCAGGATCGGCTGGTGGTAGGCGACGAGCGTGAGGGCCTTGAGCGTCCGCGGGGCCATCTCGACCGGCGTCACCGCGTGGACGCCGGGAACGTACCGCTCCTCCAGTTGGAGGGCGTAGCGGTCGCCGACGCGTCGGACCTCGAGCGCGGACTGGCGGTGCCCGTACGTCTCTTCGAGCGTGCGGACGGCTTTCTGGACCGGTCGGTGGTCCTCGAGGTCGAGCGCGGCCGTGAGCTCCTTCACGCTGAGCGGCTTGCCCGCGGCGAACAGCACAGCCTCGACCCGGAGGACGAGGTCGTCGAGTTTGGACGGCATCGTCACGCCTCCGCCGGCCGGGCGGCGCGACTCCGCCGTCCGGACGAGCAGCACCGGCGACTCGCCGAGAACGTCCTGGCGCAGCTCGATCGACCGTTCGCGGGCGAGGAAGAGGGTGGCCAGGAAGAGCGCGACCAGCCGGTCCCGACCCGAGAGCGGGTTCCAAAGATCGAGGAACGGGAACGGTTCGCCGACCGGGTGGTGGAGGGCCGCCTCCCAGGCGTCGGCGAGGTCGAGCTCGGGGATGTCGCCGTGCACCAGCACTTCGGGCGGTGCGCGCTGCTCCTCGCGGAGCCGTTCGCGAAGCTCCTGGATCTTGATCGCCTTGCGGGCCCCGGCCTCCGCTTCGTCGAACGCCCGCACGAGCTCGAGGAGCGAGACCGGCCGGGTCTCGGGGTGCCGGACCATCCCCAAGAGGGGCGGGGGATCGGCCGAGCCGAGGACCGCGGTCGTGACGTCGATGGCCTCGGGGCTGGTGAGGAGCGGCAGGTACCCGTTCGTCCGGCACGTTGCCCGGGTCCATCGCGGACGCCGGATCCACCTCGGCGGTCTGGCGCAGCCGGAGGACCGCCTCCGACTGAAGGTAGAGGATGCTCCAGGCCATGTACAGCAGGCGGCCGGCGATCGCGAAGTTGACCGCGCCGTCCTCCCGGACCCGGTCCAGGTAGGTCTGGGTGAACTTGACCAGGTCGATCTCCCACGGGTCGAACTCCTCCTCCATGACAAGCTCGAAGAGCAGGGCGGTCGCCTTCTGGAACGGGTCGGGAATAACGACGTGCAACCCTTCCTTCAGCTTCTCCACGAGGCCCAGGTACCGCTCGAGGAGCGCCGAGCCGTCGTCGCTCTCTCCGAGGAGGGAGCGGTGGAAGACCAGGTAGCGGAGCACCTTCTCCGCGGCGTCGCGGGGAACGGACGGCGCCGACTCGAGCGCCGGGAGCTGGGTCGCGCCGGTCGTCATCGGGCCTCCACCGGCGTAGCGGCCTCGGGCACGCGAGCGTTCTCCCGGCTCTCCACGTCCTGGATCTCGTCCAGGCGGATCCCGACCACGCGCGAGCAGCCGTCGCCCCGCATCGTGACGCCGTAGAGCTGGTGGGCGAACTTCAGCGTCACTTTGCGGAGCGAGATCACAATGAACTGGGCGCGTTCGGCGTTGCGGCGGAGGAGGCGCCCGACGTACTCGGCGTTCAGCCCGTCAAGCGACATGTCGACCTCGTCGAACACGTAGAGCGGGCTCGGGTCGTACCGCTGCAGCGAGAAGATGAACGCGAGGCTCGCGAGCGACTTTTCGCCGCCCGAGAGCTGCTCCAGGCGCGCGACCGTCTTTCCGACCGGTCGGGCCTTGATCAGGAGACCGCCCGCGAGCGGGTCGTCCGGGTTCTCGAGCGCGATCTCGCCCTCGCCCCCGGCGGACAGCTCGCCGTAGATCTCGCGGAAGTTCGTGTTGACCCGGGTGACGACCTCGCCGATCCGTTCCCGCTTCTTCTTCTCGATCTCGCCCACGAGGCTCAGGAGCTCGCCCTTCTCGCTCGTCAGGCGCTGGACCTCCCCGGAGAACTCGTCCAGCCGGGTCTTCTCGGCGTCGTACTCCTCGACGGCCCGCTGGTTGACGTCGCCCATCGCCGCGAGCTGCTGCTCGAGCGTGAAGATCCTTCGCTTGAGGTCGTCCAGCGAGATCGGCTTCTCGTTCGCTTCGGGTTCGGGGAACTGCCGCAGCGCCTCCTCGAGCTCCTTGAACTTCGTCTCGGCGACCGCGACGCGGGTCTCCTCCTGGGTGAGCATCGTCTGGCGCGACTCGAGGTTCGCCTGGACCTTCGCCAGGTCCTCGACGACCGCGAGCCGGTCCTTCTCGAGCGCGCGCTTCTTGTCCGCCTGGGACCGCGCCGCTTCGGTCTGGCGCGCCTCGACGGACTTGAGGCCCTGGAGCGCCTGCTCCGCCTCGTGGACCGCCTTCTGAACGGCCGCGATCTCCTTCTTCTTCGCGGCGATCCCCGCGCGAGCGACCTCGAGCTCCTTGCGGTGCCCTTCGACCTGGGCGGTGAGGGCCGTCAGGGACGCGCGGACCGACTGAAGTTCGCCGTTCGCGCGAACGCGTTCCTCCTGGGTCTTCTGCCCTTCTTCCTGGAGCGCCTTCAGGCGCGACGAGAGGGCCTGGGGTAGCTGGGAGAGGTAGGATTCCTGCGCCTTCTGGATCGCGGACTTCAAGTCCACGAGCGCCGCGGCGAGCTCGTCGACCGACTTTTGGGCCGCTTTGACCGCCGCGTCCGCGCTCTTCCGCTCGGCGGCGGCCTTCGCGATCCGGTCGCGGGCGCTGGCGAGACGGTCGCGCGCCGCGCCGATATCCTTCTCGACCGTCTCGCGGTTGGCCTGGTGGGCCTGGTCGCGTATCGAGCGGGTGGAAAGCTCCTCGGCGACGGCGCGGAGACGCTCGGTCACGCGGGCCAGCTCCTCGCGGGCCGCCTCCTGGGCCTTGCTCTTCAGGCGGAGCTCGTCGCCGAGGCGCTTCAGTTCGACGGCGCTGTCCGCGCCGCGGCCCTGGCTGCTCGGGTCGACGTAGCCCCCCGAGATCGCGCCCGTCGACTCGATGAGGTCACCGGAGAGCGTGACGAGCCGGACGCCGCCCATTTGGGCACGCGCGTGGGCGAGGTCGTCCATCACGACGGTCTCGCCGAAGACGTACCAGAACGCCGGCTGGAGCGAGTCGTCGAACTTCACGAAGTCGATCGCGAACCCGGTCGCGCCGGAGGCCTTCGCAGCGACCAGCGACTTGCCGTGCGGTCGGCCTCCGAGCATCTTGTTGAGCGGGAGGAACGTCGCGCGGCCCCGTCGCTCTTCGCGCAGGAGCTTGATGCACTCCTCGGCGACCTGGTCGGTCTCGACCACGAGCGCCTGGAAGCGGCTACCGCCGGCGACCTGCAGGGAGGTCTTGTACTTCGGCTCGAACTCCGCCAGCTCCTCGACGGTCCCCCGAATCCCGGGGATCTTGCCGAGATTGCGCTGCGAGAGCAAAAAGTCGACCGCCGCGAGGGCGTTCGGGCGGGCACCGCCCTCCACGCGCGCCTTGAGGCGCGCGTCGAGGGCCAGGTACCGGTGGTTGAGTTCCTGGACCTCCTTCGCGAGGCTCTCGCTCTCATGGCCGAGCGCCTCTTCCTTGGTCTTGAGGGTGAACAGCTCCTTCTGCAGGTCGCCGGTCGAGGAGGTCCCTCCCTTCCCGGTCGGCTGGGCGTCCTTCATGCGAAGCTCGAGGTCGCGGACCTCGACCTCCCGCTCCCGCAGGTCCTCCTCCGCCTGAGCCTGGGTCCGCTCGGCCGCTTGCGTCGCCGCGCTCGCCGACTCCCGGGCGGTCACGGCGATCTGCCAGGCCTTCTGCTTCGCCTCCTGCTGACGGGCGAGTTCGAGCTGCTGCTTGCGAACGGCGGCCAGCCCGTCCTGCGATTTGCCGGACGGCGCCGTCGCCGATTGGATCTCCCGGGTCTGGCCTTGGACCTTCTTCTCGAGGATGCCGACCTGCCCTGCCAGCTGGGTCTCCTTGGTCGTAAGCAGCCCGCGCTGGGATTCCTCCGAGGCGAGGGCCTTCGCGAGCTCCTCGGTCTCCTTGGACGCGGTGGTCAGCGCCTCGTTCAGGTTCTCGAGGTTCTGCTCGGCCCGGGCGCGGGCGAGCTTCTTCTCGTCGAGTTCCTGCTTGAACCGGACGGCGGCCTCACCGCCGGCCTCGGCGATCTCGCGATCGAGCTTGTCGACCGCCGCGGTGAGCTCCTGCTGCTTGCCGGCCAGCTCGGCCCGACGAGCCTCCAGCTGCTGGAGCTCGTTCCGGACCCGTTCGACCTGGGCTCGGCACGTGGTCAGTTCCTGCTCCGCCAGGCGGTGGCCGAGGCGCGCGAGGCGGGCCTCGGAGCGCCGCTTGTCGTCGAGCAGTTGCTTGTACTGGATCGCCTGGAGTCGCTGGCTCTCGAGCGAGGAGAGCCGCACCTTGATGTCGGCGAGGAGGGTCTGGATCCGGTCGAGGTTCTGGTCGAGGTTGGTCCGTTTCGCCTCGGCCCGCTCGAGCTCGTCGTCGTACTGGCTGATCCCCGCCAGCCGCTCGACCAGAGCGCGGCGGGGCACGGCCCCCATCGTGACGATCTTGTTCACGTCCCCCTGCTGGACGAGGTTGTACCCGTCCCCGGAGAGGCGCGCGTGCGAGAGCAGGGAATCGATCTCGGTCTGGGTGGAGCGCTTACCGTTGATGTAGAAGTACCAGTAGTACCCGTCCGGGTCGCTCGGCGCGAGCTTCACGTACCGGGTCACTTCCACGTCGCTCGCTTCCGACGGGAGGAGACGGTCCGAGTTGTCGAAGACGAGGGAGACCTCGCACTCGGTTGCCGCCTTCTTCGACGAGCCGCCGTTGAAGAACAGGTGAGTCAGCCGGTCGGCGCGAAGGGCCTTCGAGCTCGTCGGTCCCAGGACGAAGAGGATTGCGTCCGAGATGTTCGACTTGCCCATCCCGTTCGGTCCGGCGACGCCGGTGAAGCCGGGCTGGAACGGAACCTCGGTCGCCCCGGCGAACGACTTGAAATTTCGGAGCTTGATCCGTTTCAGGGTACATCCGGAACCCTCGGGCGACCGTTACTCCACTCTATGCGTCGCCAAAGACAACCTGTTTGTCTGACGGTTGTCAGCAGCGCGTCCCGAGCCCTGTCCGCCATATTTAACCGTTGGCTCGTATCGGAACGGAGCGCCTCCTCCGCCGGGAGTTGGGCTTCGCGACGGCCGCTTCCCCGAGGGGTGCCCGACGGTCGCGACTTACTCTGCCGGCCCCGGGGATCTCGATTTCGGTAGGTTAATCAGGGTCGGTGCAGTCGCCCGAATGGGTGGGGCGTCGATGAGATCGAAATTGGTGGTAGTGGCAATCGTTGTCTTGGCCGTGATCGCGTGGATGGGGCTCGCGACGAGTATGCTCGCGGGCTCCCCGGCGGTCCATATCGTGAGTAATACGTCACCGACCGCGGCGGTCACGGAATCCGAACTTGCCGCGGAGTCCGCCGGGGGGCACGCCCCGGGAAAGCCCGCCCTCCCCCAGTCCCCCGCTTCGAGCGCGGGTGCCTCCCTTACGGCTTCGGAACTTTCCGCGCTTCCGGCATCCGAGCGTTCCACCCCGTGGATTGCGTCGCTGGCGCACACCGGGTCTTCGCTCAAGCCGCTCAGCTCTCTTCCCAACCTGAATCTCCTTGAGCATCCGGTGACCTCCGTCTCGGCCCAGGTCAACCCGGGCTACGTTGCGCAGCCGGCTCCTCTCGGTCTTGGCGACTTCGGACTGGGCGCGACGACGTACTCGTACAACGCTTCCCACATCCTGGGTCAGGTCGTCTTCAACAGCGCGCCCAACGTCACCGACCCCGGCTCGAGCCAGGTGATCGAGCCCGCCGTGGCGGGTCAGCACCTCGGCGAGGTGGGCAGCGTCTACGAGTTCGGCATCCAGCTGAACACGGTGGCCACGAACATCTCCATCCCCGGCTCCGACGAGGGATTCTTCTGGACCCAGAACGTCGTCAACTGGAACGACACCGGTATCCACTTCGTCTCCGACACGTTCAACTTCAGCGCGGGGAGCGGCGTATACCTCGCCCCCGGTACCATCGTTTCCGCATGCGGCTACAACGAGGCGGGCGTCGACACGGTTCTGGCGGTGTACGGCGGGGTATTCCAATGCGTGGGCGGGACAATCCCTCTCACTCCCGCGTCCTACCCGGTCACTCTCCAGCTGTACAACAACGCGACCGTCAACTCCGCGAATCAGACCGTGGTCTCCTACGGTTACTGGATTGACGAGGCCGGAACCGGCCATATCTACACCGGCGTCAGCGACGCCGTCGTCTTCAACAACCCGTCGGGGACCCTACCGCCCAATGCCCCGGGGTTCTCGGTCGACGGGTTCGCGCCCACCCCCATCGGGCTGCTCCGCGACTCTGAAATCGTTCTGGTCGGCGACATCGGCGGCGACAACTCTGCGTTCCGCTCGATCAGCGGCGCGGTCAATCTCGAGATCTCGAACCTGAGTTCGGGCGGCTGGAAGAACGTTCCCTCCGCCTACAACTTCGGCGGCGACACCGGCGAGACCTCCACCGGGATCGCGGACTACTGGACGCCCGCCCATACCCTCGAGATCAACCAGGGACCGTCGATGCTCTACGGCCTGTGGAACGCCGTCCCGTCGGTCTCGGTTCATTCCGGGGATATCCACCTTGCGGGCTCGATCACGCCGTTGTACGGGTTCGTGTTCGTGAGCAACACCGCCCCGGTTGCGAACCCGTTCGCGCCCGGTGCGTCAGCAGACAACTTCAGCTGGCTCCCGACGAACAACGCGGGCGCGTTCAGCACCTACCTGCCTCCGGCGTCGGCTCCGTGGACCACGAACTACTACGTGCAAGGGTTTGCAGCGGGCTCGGCGGAAGTGAACGGTTCGACGGTGAACGCGACCGTTACGAACTACAACCTTACTTTGCCGCTCTCTCCGGGTTCCTTGGAGGCACCACTGTACGCGTACTCCAACGCCCAGGCGGCCCAGCTGGCCCTCAACGTAACCGGCTCGGCGACCGCGCCGTACGACTTCAGCGACCTGACCGTGAACATGAACGCGCTCGTTCAACCATCTGAACGACTACCAGTTCCCGTCGTTCGAGGTGTTCATGTCGCAGAGCGTCACGACCTCGTTCACCGTGAACAACGTGAGCCAGGGCCAGGACTCCCCGGCCGGCAACCTCTACATCTGGGACGGCTCGAGCGGTGGACTCCTCTACCCGCCGCCCTTCATCCTCGGCCCGTACCCGAACTATTCGGCCCAGATCAACATCTACGGCGGCCTGGATGACCGAGTGACCAACGAGACGATGACGGGGCTGGGCGGGCAGGGCGGCGCGATCGTCCTATGGCAGGACACCGGCGTGCTGGTCCGCAACGCGATCACCATCGGCAGCGACGTCGGCGTCTTCGTCGGCGACTCGCTGAACACGCACGTCATCAACACGACCGTTGAGTTCGGCTACGGGATCGAGGACATCGGTTCGAACCATACCACCGCCGAATACCTCTACGACTACGCCGGGATTGGGGCCGAGGGATACGCCAGCTACTTCGCCAGCTATTCCCAGGTCGTAGTGCAGGGCGGCGAGGGCTTCCTCACGGGGCTCGACCTCGGGATCGCCTACTACGACCTCGCGGGGTCGCAGGTACATGTCGGTGCAGAACCTCACCGTCGAGAACGGCTCGATCGGCGCGAACCTCGCGATCTCGAACTACACCGAGTTCCAGAACGTCACCGAGACCGACTCGCTGGTCGCGGTAGAGGAACAGGCGACGAACGAGACCGGCATCCAGAACCTGGTCGCCAACGACTCGCTCTACGGCGTCCTGCTCGTAGGCACGAACTGGACCAACATCAGCGGCTCGCAGTTCTACGCGGACGATGTCGGTGTGATCCTCGACGGCGCGAACAGCACGCTGACCGGCAACGACTTCACTCAGTGCATCGACTACGCCGTGGTGGCCTTCGGGGTCGACAACCTGGTCTACTTCAACTATTTCGTCGGGAACGACGGGTCGAACCTTGTCTACAACCCGGCCACGATCCAGGCGTACTCCACTCCCGGGAACACCTGGGACACTGGCGTGAACATGGGGAACTACTGGGCTGACTGGCACTCGTACAACTCGATGCTCGGTCGCCTCAACCCGTACCCGATCTCGAACGGGGTCTCGGACGAGTACCCCCTCGGCACGGGCCCGTCGATGCACCGGGTGGACTTCGTCGAGAGCGGTCTCCCGTCCAAGGGCAAGTCGTGGACGATCCAGTTCGCGGGCGAGAGCATGAACTCCGATGGGACGGGGAAGAGCCCCACGATCGCCAGCGTGAACTTCTCGGTGCCGGCGGGCGTCTGGGACTTCTACGTGGCCGGACCGCGGGCTACCGTGTCTCGTCCGTCGGTGGGTCGACCAGCGCGCAGGGCGCGCTCACGATCGCGATCGGCGATGTCAACGGCGACGGCATTCCGGACTTGGCCGTTGCGTTCGTGTCGGGTTCGACGCACACACTGTCGTTCCACGAGGTCGGTCTCGCGACCGGGACGAACTGGTGCGTTTCGCTCGGGGCCTACGTCTGCTCGAAGACGGCGACCGTGTCGTACAAGAACGTCACTCCCGGAACGTACGGGTACCAGATCGAATCGTTCCCGGGCGCGACCACGCTCGTGAAGGTCAACGGAACGTGGACCGTGACGGCGGGCGGTGGCTCGCTCTCGGTTACGAAGGGCGCGACCGTCCAAGTGCGCTACGGCTACACCGTGACGTTCACGGAGACCGGACTTGCGCCGGGCACCGGCTGGACCGTGTCGTCCCAGGGCCAGTCGGCGACTTCGAACAGCACGTCGATCGAGCTCAACCTGACGAACGGCACGGACGGGTACACGGTCCATGCGGTCTCGGGCTACAAGATCACGAACACGCTACCCCCGAAGAAGGTGCCGGTCGATGGAGCGCCCACGACCGTGACGGTCACCTTCGCAGCGAAGAAGTAGGTCGAATCAAGATTCGACGACCGAGCCCCCGGGTCGGTCCCCCGGGGGTGCCCAACCCCTTCGCTCCCTTTCGTTTCCGCCGAGAGACCGGTGCGCCGTTCCTTCTCGTAGCGCGGTTCGTCCCTGGGGGATTGGGACGGCTACCTCGGAAGAGTCGGCCGCAAGAAGGCTCCTGCATCCCGGCTCCTACCGCCAGGAGGGGCTCGGATGAGGTGGCGGAAATGCTTTTAGCGGGAACGCCCCTCGGAATCTTGGATGCGTCGCCTCACGGCGGAGGGGTAAGCCCCCCCAAGCCCCCACGTCTGGTTTCCTTCTCGGTCGTCATGGACGTTCTGGACGCCATACGGTCGTACCGACCGTGTCTATCCTACAGCTCGCGGCCCGTCCCCCCCGAGAAGCTGAAGACGATCCTGTCGGCCGCCCGCCTCGCTCCGAGCCAGCGCAACATCCAGCCGTGGCGGTTCGTCGTGGTGCGTGACGACGAGCGCAAGCGCCTCCTCGCCCAGGCCTCCAACCGGGGCCGGTTGCTCGCGGAGGCGCCGGCCGTGATCGTTGCGTTCGCGGTCGAGGAGGACATTCCCGTCACGATCGGGGCGTACATCTCGGCCTACCCGCTCGACGTCGCGGTCGCGGTCGACCATCTTCAGCTCGCCGCGACCTCGGAGGGCCTCGGGACCAACTGGATCATCGAGTTCAACGAAGAGAAGGTCCGCTCGGTCCTGCACGTTCCCGAGGGGGTCCACCCGATCGCGGTGATCCCGATCGGGTATCCCTCAGAGCCGAACGGCTCTTCGAAGGGGAGCGACGAGGCGGACCGCAAGAGCCCGGACGAGGTCATCGCGTACGACGACTACCCCTGGTGAGGGGTCGCGTGGTCGCTGTCACGTTCGTGAGCACGAACGCGGGCAAGTTCCGGGAAGCTCGATCCGTGCTCCGCCCGTTCGGCGTGGAGCTGCGATGGCGACGTCGTACGTTGACCGAGCCGCAGTCCGACGACCTCCTCGAGGTGGCGGAGGCGAAGCTGGTGGAGGCCCGCGACATCACGGGCTATGTGCTGGTCGAGGACTCGGGTCTTTTCATCCCGTCCCTCCACGGTTTCCCCGGCGTCTACTCGGCACACTTTCTGAAGGTGTGGGGGTTCGACCCGATCCTCGAGCTGCTGCGCCACCGCGACCGGGCGGCGTACTTCCGGACCGTAGCGGCGTTGGGCCGGGGACGGCGGCGCTGGACGTTCACGGGCGAGGTCCGGGGAACGATCGCCCGCCGGGCGGGGCGGAACGGGTTCGGCTACGACCCGATCTTCGTCCCGACCGGCTGGTCGAGGACCTTCGCCCAGGCGCTGCCTGAGGCGAAGGACCGAATTTCCCATCGTGCGCGGGCAATCCGCAAGGTCGGGCAGTTCCTGTTGTTGTAATCTCCCGCCCCCCCAGTCTGCCGTTTCGGCGCCACGAGAACGACGTCCTGAGCCGACCTTAAGGGACGGCGCGTCGTCCCCGCGCCATGACGTTCCAAGACGTAGGCGGATCGCCGGTCCTCTCGCTCGTCGACCGGGTGGAGGAGCTCCGTCGCGCGGGACAGACGATCCTCGCGCTTCACATTGGCGAGCCGGATTTCCCGACGCCGAAGGGGATCCAGGACGCCGCGTACCGGGCGATGCAGTCGGGTCTCACGCGGTACGCTCCGGCCCAGGGGATGCGGGACCTCCGCAAGGCCATCGCCGATCGGCAGTCCGGTCGCTTCGGCATCCCGGCGAAGGCCGAGAACGTCGTCGTGATCCCGGCGAAGTTCGCCATCTACGCCACCTTCCTGGCCACCCTGGAGCCCGGAGACGAGGTTCTCCTCCCCGAACCGACCTATCTGTTCGACCAGCCGGCGCGGCTCGCCGGCGGCCGCCCCGTCTACGTTCCGACGCGGAGCGACTACTCGCTCGATCTGGACGCGCTCGTGGCGGCCATCACGCCCCGAAGCCGGCTCCTCGTGCTCGTCACGCCCGGGAACCCGACGGGCAAGGTGCTGCGGAAGGACGAGATCCGTGCGGCGTGCGAGATCGCGCGGGATCATGGGCTCACGCTGGTGAGCGACGAGATCTATTCCTCGATGCTGTACCGAGGGGACCCACGTAGCCCCCGCGAGCGTCGCCGGAAACGACGTTCCGGTCGTGACGATCGGGAGCTTCTCGAAGACCTACTCCATGTCGGGATGGCGCGTGGGGTACGCGATCGCCCCGGAGGCGCTCGTCCATCGGTTCGTGGTCGTGGTCGAGCACACGTTGACCTGCGTCCCGGCGTTCATCCAACGGGCCGCGCTCTGGGCACTTCAGAACGCGGACCCGGAGACCGACCGGTTCCGGGAGATGCTGCGCGAGCGACGGGACCACTTGCTGGCGCGCCTGGACGACCTGCCGGGGTTCAGCTGCGTCCGACCCCAGGGAGCGCTGTTCGCGTTCCCCCGCTACGAGCTCGGCCTGGGTTCGGTCGAGTTCTCGCGCCGCCTCCTCGACGAGGAGAAGGTCGCCGTGGTCCCCGGCGTGGCGTTCGGCCCGAGCGGGGAGGGACACCTCCGGATCTCGTTCTCCAACGCGCCCGACATCCTGGAAGAGGCGATGGTCAGGCTCGGCCGTTTCCTCGAGCGGAACGGCGCCGCGCGCGGATGACGGCGCGCGAAGCGGGAACGATCGGAAAAGAAGAGGCGGAAGGGGTTGGGGCCGACCTCCTCGAAGGAGGCCGGCGGAGCTAGGTACCGAGCGCGTGCGACCTTAGTCCTCGCCGAAGTCGCCGCCGCCCATTCCGCCCATGCCGCCGGGACCGCCGGAGGGGGCCGGGCTCGACTTGGAGGCGATGACGTCGTCGATCCTCAGGATCATCACCGCGGCATCGGTCGCGCTCTCGATCGCCTGGCGCCCGACGCGGATCGGCTCGATCACGTGCAGGGGCTCCATGTCGGAGACCGTGCCCTGGAACACGTTGACGCCCGCGTGCTTCTGTCCGGACTTGTGCGCCTTGCGGAGCTCGATCAGGATGTCGATCGGGTCGAGCCCCGCGTTCTCGGCGAGCGTCCGGGGGATCATCTCGAGGGCCTCGGCGAACGACTCGTAGGCGATCTGCTCACGACCGCCGATCTTCGCGGCCTCGTCCCTCAGGTGCATCGCGAGCTCTTCGGCCGTCGCGCCACCGCCGTAGACGAACCGCCCGTCCTCCACCGCGACCGCGACCACGTTGAGCGCGTCGTCCAGCGAGCGCTCGATCTCGTCGATCACGTGCTCGGTGCCGCCGCGAATGAGGATCGATACGGCCCTCGCCTTCTTCGCCCCCGTCACGAACGTCAGCGCGTCCTCGCCGATCTTCCGCTCCTCGACCAGGCCCGCCGTGCCGACGTCCTGGGGGGTGAGTTCGCTGACCTTCGAGACGATGTTCGCCCCGGTCGCTTTCGCGAGCTTCTCCATGTCCGACTTCTTCACGCGGCGAACGGCGTAGATCCCTTCCTTCGCGAGGAAGTGCTGGGCGAGGTCGTCGATCCCCTTCTGGCAGAGGACGACGTTCGCGCCCGACTTCTTGACCTGCTCCACCATCCGGCGCAGCATGTTCTCCTCCTCCTGGAGGAACGCGTTCAGCTGGCTCGGCTCGTTGATCTCGATCTTGGCGTCGATCTCGGTCTTCTTGATCTCGAGCGCGGCGTCCAACAGCGCGATCTTCGGATTCTCGACGCGGCTGGGCATCCCCGAGTGGACCTTTTCCTTGTCGACGATGACTCCCTCGATGAGGGAGGTGTCCGCCATCTGGCCGCCCTGCTTCTTGATGATCTGGACGTTGTCGAGGTCGACGTAGTAGCCCGATCCCTTCTTCTCCGCGACGGCGGCGATCGCCTTGACCGCGATCTCGCCGAGCATCTCGCGGTTGTACGAGACGGACTTCGACGACATCGAGGTGACCGCGATCTGCTTCAGCGTCTCGTGGTCGGTGAGCGCCACCGGCTGGCTGACCTGCTGGAGGATCTCGAGGGCCTTGGCCGAGGCCATGCGGTACCCCTGCGAGATGATCGTGGGGTGGATGTTCTGCTCGATGAGGCTCTCCGCCCGCTTGAGCAGCTCGCCCGCGAGCACGACCGCCGTGGTCGTTCCGTCCCCGGCCTCTTGGTCCTGCGTCTTGGCGACCTCGACCAGCATCTTGGCGGCCGGGTGCTCGACGTCCATCTCCTTGAGGATCGTGACGCCGTCGTTCGTGACGACCACGTCGCCCATCGAATCGACCAGCATCTTGTCGAGACCGCGCGGGCCGAGGGTCGAGCGGACCGAGTCCGAGATCGCCTTCGCGGCGGCGATGTTGTTCGAGAGCGCCCCGCGCCCCTTCTCGCGTCGGGTTCCTTCCTTCAGCACCAAGATCTGCGTTTGTCCGGTTAGCATCGTTTTTGCCTCCGAGATTCCTCTGGGCTACCGCGTTTGGTAGAAAAGCGGTTCTATTTAGATATATCGAAATCCCGTGTCGATGCGTGGCAGGGGGTGGGACGCGGCCGCGTAGCGCGTCCCGTCACCTCCGGTGTGTCCCGAGGATGCGGCCGCTTGATATTCCGGCCGTTCGTCGCGAGCACGTACGGTCGACACCTCCTCGTCCTACGGTCGGCTCTTTGGCAACCGGAACTACGTCCGGGTGTTCACCGCCGGGATCGGCTCCATCGCCGGCCAGGCGATCGCGGGCATCTGCCTCGTTTGGATCGTCTTTTCCGACACCGGCTCGGCGCTGGACGTGGCGTTCCTCGGGACGGCGTTCCTCGTGGCCGCGATGCTGGTCAGCACGCTGGGCGGTCCGCTCGTCGATCGGTACGACCGCCGCCGCCTGATGATCCTGTCCGATGTCACGCGGAGCATCGCGCTGTTCGTCGTCGTGGCCGCGCTGGGGGAGCGAGGGTTCGACCTTTGGATGCTGGTCGGCGCGTACGCGGTCGTCGGGGGGTTCACCTCGCTGTTCAATCCGTCCGAGCAGGCGATCGTCCCCTCCCTGGTGCCCGCCGGTGATGTCGCGAACGCGAACGGGCTCGTCCGGTCGAGCCGCGCGACGATTCAGTTCGTCGGCGCCGCCGTAGCCGGCGTCCTCATCGTCACGATCGGGCCCCTGTGGGGCGTGGCGATCAACGCGGTGACGTTCGCCGTCTCGGCGATGCTGCTCACCGGGATGCGGATCGCCCCGGTGGTCTCCGCGCCCGGTCCAGCCGGCGGGAGACCGAGCTACTTCTCCGACCTTCGGGCGGGCTTCGCCTGGCTCTGGCGTGCCCAGGCGTTCTTCCAGATCACGATCTCCGCGACGTTCTTCAACTTCTCCGCGAACGTGATCGGGACTTTCCTGGTCGTCTACGCGACCGTCTTCCTGCACGGGTCGGCGCTCGTCTTCGCCTCGCTCCTCGCCGCCGAGGTCGCCGGGAGCGCCATCGGAGCGCTGCTGGTGGGCCGGCTCGGCGCGGCGCGCTACGCGGGGAAGGCGTGGGTCGTCCCGTACGGGATCGTCTCGGGCGTGGTTGCCCTGGGGCTCGCATTCTTCCCCAACGACTTCCTCGCGATCGTCATCCTGTTCACCCTCGGCGCTTTCGGTGGGTTTGCGGGGACCGCCTGGCTGACCGCCGCCCAACTCCTGGTACCCACCGAGATGCAAGGACGCTACTTCGGGATCGATTCCCTGGGCAGCATCGCCATCCTGCCTGCGGCCCAGATCGGCGGTGCCCTGCTCATTGAGGCGTACGGGGTCGGTACGACCTACTTCGCGGCGGCGGTCCTCTGGGTGATCGCCGGTGCCATCTTCCTCCTACCGCGAGCGATGTGGCGACTGGGGGTTCCGCCCGGAAGGCCAACTGCGCCCCCCGGAGACCCCGGTCCCCCGGACTTCCGAACTAGGTCCGACCGACCTGTCAAAAGGAGCCCACCCCCGGGGGCTGCGAGCGGGGGCGGGCGGTGGGTTCGAGTTGGGCGACCTGCCGCCTAACTTGAGCCGGACTTAGTCTTGGGCAGCCGCCCGCGAAGGAACAGTACGAAGACGAACGCAGCGACCAGTAGTCCCGCCATCACGGCGAAGGTCTGGTCGTACGACGTGATCAGCGACGCCGGAAGGGAGCTCAGGTAAGGGTCGCATAGCGGCGGCGGGGTGACCGAACCGCACGCGGGGTTGGGGGAGGGGTCGATGGCGGCCAACCGCGTCGCCTGGTACGAGGCGAGGACGGATAGCCCCACGGCTCCGCCCAACGATTGGAGGAATTGGATCAGCCCGCCAGCCTCTCCGACGTCCGCGGTGCCCACCTGATTCTGGGCCGCCAGCAGGAAGACCGGGAACGTCAGCCCGATCCCAAATCCGAGCGGGATCAGGGGGAGGACTACGCCTCCTACGGGTACGAACCCGAACTGGAACGTCCAGAGCGGCGTGGCGCTAGTGATTGTCGCGAGGCCGGCCATCCCGACGATCCCGATCAGGAGCCCGGCTACGGCTACCGTACCGGTACGAGAACCGAGTGAGGAGCTGGCCGCCCAGAGCCGCTCCGACGACGAGAGGGATCACAAGAAAATAGAGGATGTCCCGGACGATGTTCGGGTTACCCGGTGCCAACGCGACGCCGACCACGAGCGAGAGGAACGTCGCGACCGGGAAGAACACCATGCCGATGAAGAACGTCGCGCCCCCGCCCGCCGCCATCACCCGATGCGAAAGGAGCCGGAGCGGAACCAGCGGGTTCTTCTGCCGGAGCTCCCACAGAACGAACGCCACGATGAGGGCGGCGCCGAGGCCCAACAGCCCGAGAACGCGGGAATCCGTCCAACCCCAGCCGGCATCGGCGATCTGGTAGAGCGGGAACATCACCGCCCCCACCCACGACCCCAGCAGGATCGCTCCCACGAGATCGAACCTCCGGACGACCGCGGGTCGGAGCGGGCCGAGCGTGGCGGCGATCAGGGCGAATCCCGCGAGCCCGATAGGAATGTTCACGTAGAACACCCACCGCCAGGTAGTGTAGGTCACGATCGCACTGCCGATGAGCGGTCCCGCGACCACCGCGATCCCGAAGACACCCGAAAGGAGTCCGATGACCCGGGCGCGCGTCTCCGGGGGAAAGACAACGGCCACGATCGCGATTCCGACGGGGAAGAATCCCCCGCTTCCGAACCCCTGGACCGCGCGGAAAAGGATCAATTCGGAAAGGTTCTGGCTCAGCCCGGAGAAGACCGAGCCGACGATGAAGATGGCCAGCCCTCCTAGGAACACGTTGCGCCGGCTCCAGAGGTCCGACAGCTTGGCGAAGATGGGAATGCTGGTCGTGGACGCGATGACGTAAGCGCTGATGACGAACGTCCCGCTGTTCGGCTGGCCGAACTGATCGAGGATGGTGGGAAGGGCCGTCAGGGCGACGAAGTTGTCGAGGGCCCCCATTAGCAGGGCGAGCAGGATGCCGATCGTGATCAGCAGCTCGAATTCGAACGCCGGAGCCGCCCGGCGTCTCCCCGTTCGTCGGATTCATGCTTGCCATACGCTCCCACGAACGGTCGGCCGCCCGGGGGTTCGCGCCCGCTCGGTACGTCGGCGAAATATCAAGACGGGGTTACGGGACGGTAAGTGCCCGTCGACCCGACCCGTAGGGTGGGCGGGCTCGGGCTGCGGCCACCGAAGGAGCACACGGTCGGATCGGACCCTCGAAACCCACTCGACGGTCGTCGATGGACTCAAATTCCCGCGGTTCACGGCGGGGGGCTGTGCCGACCGCTCGCGCGAGGGGGAAACCCGCCACCGTGCAAGCTCTCGGAGACCTCGAGGCCGAGGCATCCCGGGTCCTGGACGACCCCGTCTGGGGGTACATCCAGGGCGGCGCCGGGGACGAGGAGACCCTCCGCGCGAATCGGGAGGCGTTCCGCCGGTGGAGCCTGCGACCGCGAATGTTGTCCAACGTGGGCTCGGTCGACCTGGGGACGACCGTCCTGGGAACCTCCGTCCACAGTCCCTGCTTCGTGGCCCCCACCGCATACCATGGCCGGATCCACCCCGACGGAGAACGGGGGACCGCGCGCGCTGCCGCTCGCGCGAGGGTGCTCGCCGTGTTCAAGTACCCTTTCCACCGACCCCCTCGAGGCGATCGCTCGAGCCTCCGCTCGCGGACCGCGTTGGTTCCAGCTCTACCTTCAGCACGATTTCTCCGCCTCCGAGCGGCTCGTTCGCCGGGCCGAGAGGTCCGGATTCTCGGCCCTGGTCGTAACCGTCGACACGCCAGTCCTCGGTACGCGTGACCGACAGATCCGGAGCGGGTTCGCGTTCTCTTCGGCCGTGCCCGTCGGCAACGGAGCCGACGCGCAGTCCCCGCCGCGGAAACCGGTACGGACGGGGAGCCGTTACCGGTTCCCTCCTCCCGCGGACGCTACGTGGGAAGTCCTCGACCGCCTCCGAGCCGTGACCCGACTTCCCGTCGTCGTCAAGGGGATCCTCACCGACGAGGACGCTCGGAGCGCCGTGGAGCACGGAGCTGCCGGGCTCGTGGTCTCGAATCACGGGGGTCGCCAGCTCGACCGCGCCCGCGCCGCCCTCGACGCGCTACCCGAGGTCGTCGACGCCGTGGGCGGTCGAGCCGAGGTCTACTACGACGGGGGGATCCGTCGGGGGAGCGATGCGCTTGTCGCCCTCGCGCTGGGCGCGCGCGCCGTCGGGCTGGGAAGGCCGATCCTGTGGGCCCTCGCCGTGGGAGGCGAGGCCGGCGTAGCGCACTTCCTGTCTCTCTTCTCGACGGACCTCGCGATCTCGCTGGCCCTCGCGGGGCGACGCTCGTTGCGGGAAGTCGACCGGACGATGCTCGCTCCGGACCCGACGACCCGATGAGTCCGCCCCACCGGGGGGCGGCTCACTCTCCGTAGCGTCGGCGGCGCGACTGAAACGCGCGAATCGCCCGTAGGAACTCGAGGCGGGTCAGGCCCGGCCACATGACGTCCGAGAAGTAGAGCTCGCTGTAGGCCGACTGCCAGAGGAGGAAGTTGGAGATCCTCTCCTCGCCGCTCGTCCGGAAAACAAGGTCCGGGTCGGGCAGCTCGGCGGTGTAGAGGTGACGCGAGACGGCGTCGGAGTCGATCGACTCCGGCTCGATCCCGGCCGGCGCGCACCTCCCTCGCCAGGGCCCGGATCGCCTCCACGATCTCGTCCCGGCCGCCGTAGCCGAGCGCCACGTTGTAGAGGTATTCCGAGTAGCCGGCCGTCGCCCGTTCGGCGATGCCGATCGCTTCCTGGACGTTCGCGGGCAGGAGCGCGCGGTTGCCGATCACCCGGACGCGGATCCGGTGGCGATGGACCCGCTCGTCCACGGCGATCTGCCGCAGGCTGCGGTCGAAGAGGGCCATCAATCCCTCCAACTCCTCGCGGGGACGCTGAAGGTTCTCGGTCGAGAGCCCGTAGACGGTGAGCACCCGGATCCCGATCTCGAGGCACCAGTCGAGGAGCTCCTCGAGCGTGTCGCGGCCGCGTTCGTGACCGTCGTTGACGCCGATCCCCTTCTTCTCCGCGAACCGCCGGTTGCCGTCCATGATGATGGCGAGGTGGCGAGGGACCGGCTCGGCGCGCACGAGTTCGAGGAGCCGCTTTTCGGTGAGGTCCCGGAGCGCCTTCCCGATGATCTGGGAAAGGTACGGGAAGTCGCGGCCCTTGTCGGGCCGTTCGGCCCCGCTCATGGCGGGCCCAAGGGCGAACAGCGGATAAGCCGTCCCGCCGCGGCGAGGAGGAGAGGCGCCCTGGTCGGGATTTTCGGGACGGGGCAGGACCCCCGTCTCCTTCGAACCCGAGTCCCAGGCTCGACAGACCTAGATCCTAGACCACTAGACTACCAGGGCAACCCCTCGGCGCTAGGCGTCCCCCTCTATGAACCTTGCTCGCCCCGGCGCGCGCGGGCGCGCGCGTTCGGAGCCTGCACCGTCGCGCTCCGGCGACCCCCGCTGCCGATGGAGCCGAGCGTTTTTGTATCCGAGCCCGAGATTTCACCGCCCGCGCACGGAGGTTCGGACGATGACGGCAGCGATGTCCTGGTTCGTCTCGGTCGTGGTGGTCCTCGGCCTGGTGGTCGCCCTTCACCAGCTCGGGTTCGACGTGGGCGCCAATCTCGGCATGGCGCTCCAGAACGCGGAACACATTCTCGGCCAGCCCCTCCTTCCCTCGTAGAACGCGAGGGGCTCCCCGCCCGGACGGCCTACTTCTTCGCCCGTCGGGCGAGGACCCGTGCCAGGTCGGACGGTCGAACGATACCGTCCGGGGTGACGAAACCCGAGACGTATCGCGCCGGGGTGACGTCGAACGCCGGGTTGCGCGCCCGGCTCCGCGCCGGGGCGATGCGGTGGCCGGCGAGCTCGAGCACCTCTGCCTCCGCGCGTTCCTCCACGGGGATCGAACGGCCCGTGGCGCGCCCGGCGTCGAACGTGCTCCACGGGGCGGCGACGTAGAACGGCACCCCGTTCTCGCCGGCGACGACAGCCTTTTCGTACGTCCCGATCTTGTTCGCGAAGTCACCGTTCCGCGCGATGCGGTCCGCGCCGACGATCACCGCGTCGACCTGCCCCGTGTGGAGGTAGTAGCCCGCGGCGTTGTCCGCGATGACGGCGTGCGGAATCCTCTCCCGCGCGAGCTCCCAGGCGGTGAGGCGTGCGCCTTGAAGGACCGGGCGGGTCTCGTCCACCCAGACGAACAGGTGCGCTCCGCGGTCCCGCGCGACGCGGATCGGCGCGAGAGCGGTCCCCCACTCGACCGTCGCGAGAGCGCCGGCGTTGCAGTGGGTCAGCACCTTCTGGGCGTGGGCTGGAGGAGCGGCGCGCCCGCGGTCCCGATCCGATGGCATTCGTCCACGATCCGGGCCCGATACGCGTCGGCCGCGTCGAGCGGGTCGTCGCCGGCCGCCCACGCGCGGCGCACCGCCTCGATCCCAACGAAGAGGTCGACGGCGGTGGGACGCGTGGCGCGGAGGATCGCCGCGGCGCGATCGGGCGTGAGCCGGCCCTCGCGGGCGGCGAGCGCCATGCCGTATGCGGCCGCGACCCCGATGGCGGGCGCTCCCCGGACGGCCATCGTGCGGATGGCGTCCGCGACTCCGCGGACCGATCGCAGGCGGAGGACCACCGTTCGGGCCGGGAGCTGACGCTGATCGATGAGGTGGAGCGACCCCGCGCGGTACCAGAGGGCACGGACCGCCATCGCGCCTCCTACGACTCGAACGTGTGCAGGAGATCGAGCCAGTCGGGCGTGACCGCCCGGGGTGGGCCGACCGCCTCGTCCAGCGGAATCCCCGTGACCGCGTTCCCGCGGAGGACCGCGACCTGGCCGAACTTGCCGGCGAGGGCGAGGTCGACGGCGCCGGCGCCGAACCGCGTGGCGAGGATCCGGTCGAACAGGTCCGGGGCGCCGCCCCGCTGGATGTGGCCGATCTGGGCGCTTCGGGTCTCGACGCCCGTGACCGACTGGATCCGTCGTGCGACCGCCTCGCCGACGCCGCGCTCCCGGAGGAGCTCGTGGGCGAACTCGTCGGTCGAGGCGGTGGAGCCCCTCCGATCCTCGAGCTCGATCCCCTCGGAGACCACCACGAGGGCGTACCCGCGGGCACGCACGCCCGCACGGACGTGCTCCATCAGGGCCGCCTCGTCGTACTTCTCCTCGGGGACGAGGGTCGCATCGGCTCCGCCGGCAAGCCCGGTGCCGAGCGCGACCCACCCGGCGTGCCGGCCCATCACCTCGAGGACGATCGCGCGGTGATGGCTCCCCGCCGTGTCGCGCAACCGTTCGAGGGCGTCGACCGCCACGGCCGTGGCGGAGTGGAAGCCGAACGTCCAGTCGGTGCCCCGGACGTCGTTGTCCATCGTCTTGGGGACGCCGACGACCTTCGTGCCGCGCCGGTGCAGCTCGCGGGCGGCCGAGAGCGTGTCGTCGCCGCCGATCGCCACGAGAACATCGATCTTATGCGCGGCCAATCGCGCGAGCACTTTGGCAGCATCGTCTTCCTTGGCGAACGGGTTCGTGCGGGAGCTTCCCAGGATCGTGCCGCCACGGTTGAGGATCCCGGCCACGTCGGCGGGGCCCAGGGGCCGGGACGCGCCGTCGCGGACCCCTTTCCAGCCGTCCAGGAAGCCCACCGTCTCGTGACCGGATCGGCCCGCTCGAACGACGACGCCCCGGATCGCGGCGTTGAGGCCGGGGCAGTCGCCGCCGCCGGTCAGGACCCCGAACCTCACGCGGCAACCTCGATGTACTGCCGGGGCGCGGTCGTGAGGAAGTCGGTACCCCTTCTTCGTGACGACGATGTCGTCCTCGATCCGGACGCCGCCCTTTCCGGGGAGGTAGATCCCCGGCTCGACCGTGAAGACCATCCCCTCCTCGAGGGGGTCGTCGATCTTGGGACCGTAGTACCATCCGTCGTGGACCGCGAGGCCGATCGAGTGTCCCACCCCGTGGATCAGGCGACCTTTCCACCGGGACGCGTCGATCACCCGCTCCGCGGCGAGATGGACCTCCTTCGCCGAGACCCCCGGTCGGATGGTGTCGAACGCCGCGCGCTGGGCCGTCTCGACCGTCTCGTGGACGGCCTTCATCTCGGCGTCCCTCGTCCCGAAGTGGAACGAGCGGGTGATGTCGCTCGCATACCGCCGGTAGTAGGCCCCGAAATCGCAGACGATAGAATCCCCGGGCTCGAGGCGAGTGTCGCCGGGCGAGTAGTGGGGCTCGGCGCCGTGGGCGCCGAACGCCACGATCGTGGTGAACGACGGGCCGCTCGCCCCGGCGCGGTTCATCCGGTACTCGATCTCCGAGGCCAGCTCGATCTCCCGAAGTCCCGACTTGAGGAGACCGGGGATCTCCCCGCCGACCTTCGACCCGATCTCGGCGGCCCTCCGGAGCCGGGCGATCTCCTCCGCGTCCTTGGTCGCCCGGGCGCGACGCGACCGCCTTCGACGCGTCGACCCACTTCGCCCCGGGCCGCATCTTGTCGATCTGCAGGAACCCGGCGTGGGTCAGCTCGGCGTAGTTGAGGGCGATGGTCGAGGCCCCGCCCAGGAGCTTCTTGACCGTCGGTTCGGACTCGTCGCGGCCGACCGTGTGGATGTGCACGTGGGGGTCCGACTTCGCGGCGGTCTGCGCGCTCTCGGTCTCGAGCGGGGAGGTGAGGACGTCCAGCTCGCCGTCGGGGTGCGCGATGGCGACCGACCCCTCGAACAGCCCGCTGGGGGCGTCGAACAGGTAGAAGAAGCTCCGGTCGAGATGCGGTTCGACCGAATTCGCCAGGACGAGGGCGTCGACCGGAGTCTCGAGGAGTCCGAATACCTTCTGCACCCGCGCTTTCATCGTCGGTCGTGAGCCCCGTCGGGGTTTCAACCTTTACGGCGCGGCGCGAAGGTCCTTCCACGATAGGCGGGGTTCGCGGGCCGCCCGGACCTCGTCGATGCGCCCGACCGCCAGGTTGCGCGGCGCGGCGTGGAGGTTCTCCGGCGTGTCGTTGACCGCGCGCTCGAACACCTCGGCGAAGTGGTCGAGCTCGCGCTTGCTCTCGGTCTCGGGCGGCTCGATCATCAACGACTCCTCGACCAGCGACGGGAAGTAGATCGTCGGGGCGTGGACCCCCTCGTCCAGGAGCCGCTTCGCGAGGTCGAGCGTTCGGACGCCGCGCTCCCGAAGCGACGCGCCCGAGAGGACGAACTCGTGCTTGACGAGGGTGCGGAACGGGCGCGGCAGGAACTTCCCGAGCTGGGCCGCGAGGTAGTTCGAGTTGAGGACCGCACGACGCGAGACCTGCTTCAGCCCCTCCTCGCCGTGGGAGATCGCGAAGGCGTACGCCCGCAGGTCGAGCCCGAAGTTGCCGTAGGCCGTCTTGATCTTCCCGATCGATTTCGGGCGGTCGTAGTCGAGCCGGAAGCGTCGGCCGGACTTGACGACGCGGGGCACGGGGAGGTACGGCGCGAGCTTCTCCCCCGCCGCCAGGACCCCCGCCCCGGGACCGCCGCCCCCGTGCGGAGTGGCGAAGGTCTTGTGGAGGTTCACATGGGCGACGTCAAAGCCCATGCGGGCCGGGTTGGTCACGCCGAGGATGGCGTTGAGGTTCGCGCCGTCGTAGTAGAGCAGTCCTCCGGCGGCGTGCACCGTCTCGGTGATCTCGAGGATCTCGCTCTCGAACAGCCCGGCGGTGTTCGGGTTTGTGAGCATGAAGCACGCGGTCTTGCTCGAGACGGCCGCGCGCAGGGCCGCGAGGTCAACGCACCCGTCCTTGGAGGCGATCTCGCGCGTGGAGAAGCCGGCCTGGTTGGCGGACGCAGGGTTCGTCCCGTGCGCCGTGTCCGGCAGGAGGACCTCGGTCCGGTCGCCGAGCTCCCGGAAGTACGCCTTCACCATGAGGAGCGCCGCGTACTCGCCGTGGGCGCCCGCGCCCGGCTGGAGGGAGATCTCCGGGAACCCGGTGACCTTCGACAGGATCCGCTCGAGCCGGTAGGTCAGCTCGAGCGCCCCCTGCACGGTCGCTTCCGGCTGGTAGGGATGGATCTGCGACGCCCCCGGACGCCGGGCGAGGACCTCGGAGACCTTCGGGTTGTACTTCATCGTGCACGAGCCCAGCGGGTAGAACGACGTGTCGATCCCGAAGTTCATCTGGGAGAGGCGCGTGTAATGGCGCACCACTTCCGGCTCCGATATCTCGGGCCAGCGGACCGCCTGCTTGCGGCGGAATCGTTCCGGTACCGACGCAATCCCCGGAGGAGGCGTCGTCGGGGGCGGCACGGTCAGGTCCCAGAGCGACGGCTCGTCGTAGCGGGCCTGCCGGAACGTCATGCCCGTCCTCCGGCGGAGGCCCAGGCACGGGCCGCCGTTGCGTACCGCTGGATCTCCCTTTCCCCGACCGAGTCCGTGGCCGCGACCAGGATCCTCTCGGGCCCGCGCGCGGTGGTGGGCCGGGGGTCGGCCAGCGCGTGGCCGCCGAGGATCCTCCGCCGGCGAAGGCGGTCTAGGAACGCCGAGGCGGTCCCCCGGCTCAGCTCGACCGTGAACTCGCCGAGGTAGGGCGCGTCGAACCGGGGGGCGAGGAGCCCGTCGATCCCCCCGAGCGAGGTGGCGAGCGTCCGGGCCTTCTCGGACAGGGACGTCTGGAGCGTCGCGAGACCCCGGGGTCCGACCACGCTCGCGTAGACCACGAACGCGAGGGCCATGAGCGACTGGTTCGTGCAGATGTTGGACGTCGCCCGCGACCGCCGGATGTGCTGCTCGCGGGTCTGGAGGGTGAGGGCGTACGCGGGGCGTCCCTCGGAATCCACGGTCGCCCCGACGATCCGTCCGGGTGCCTGCCGCATGAGCTCCTTCCGGCAGGCGAACAGGCCCAGGAGCGGGCCGCCGAACGACGGCGCGATGCCGAACCCCTGCCCTTCGCCGACCACGACGTCCGCCCCGTACTCCCCCGGCGGCTCGAGGACCGAGAGCGACAGCGGGTCCGCCTCCACCACGAGCGGAATATCGCCGAGCATCGACTTGAGGTCGAGAACCCCCTCGTCCAGGTGGCCGAACCCGTTCGGCACGTCCGCGAGGACCCCGAAGACGTCCTTCGAGGCGATCGCCCGGCCGACGAACTCGAGGTCGAGCCGGCCGGTGCGCGGGTCGTACGGAATCTCTTCGACCGAAAGTCCCGGACCGCTCGCGTAGTTCGCGAGGACGCTCTTCTCCTCCCACGGAAGGCTGGACGGGATGAGGAACCGGTGCCCCTCGTGGACGCGTCGGCACATCAACAGCGCCTCGCCGGCCGCGGTGGCCCCGTCGTAGAGCGAGGCGTTCGCGACGTCGAGCCCGGTCAGCTCGACCCACAGGCTCTGGAACTCGAACAGGGCCCGGAGCATTCCCTGGCTCGCTTCGGGTTCGTACGGCGTGTAGGACGTGTAGAACTCGCTTCGGGAGACGATCGCGTCGACGGCGGCCGGTGCGTACCGGCACGCCAGGCGGCCCCCGAGGAACGTCGCGAACCGGCCCACGGGGCGGTTGCGATCGAGGAGACGGTCGATCTCCCGGACGACCTCGGGTTCTTCGCGTCCCGCCCCGATCCCGATCCGACCGATCCGGGCCTTCTTCGGGACGTCGGCGAACAGCGCGTCCGTGGACGGAATCCCCAGAGCTTCGAGGAGCGATGCCTCCTCACCGGGCTCGTCCGAAATCCAACGCGGCATGAAAGACCCCCGGAGGGGCCCGACCGTCGTGTCCATAAGAGCGTTAGCGGGGCTGCCCACCGGCGGTTCGATCGGCGGACAAAATCGTACCGAAGGAGGCGCCCTGCGCGAGCCGATCGCACCCCGGCGGAGCCAACCCGCCGGGTCGCGGCGGCAACCCTATCCGCCCCGGTCGCCGTGCGACGGGCTCGCAACTCCATGCCGCAATCCCCCGTTATCTCTCGAAAGAAGGCGTCGGCCGCCTTGGGGCGACCGCAGCCCTCGGTCAAGATCCTCGACATCGCGTTCCGGCGCGGGTCGCGGGTGACCCCGCACGGCAAGACCAAACCCGAGCGGGACCGGCTGCGGGCCGAGCTGAAGATCGTGCGCAGCTCGGCGACGGTCCTTCGTCACCTACGGCTGGAATCGAAGCCGGTCCGCGATGCCATGACCCTCGATTTCGAGAGAACGCTGGTCGCCCGACGGTTCGGCTCGGGCGCGGGCGAACGGGCGCTCACGCGTCTCGAGCGGGCCGAGCATCGGATCCGTGGGTTGACGCGGGATGCCGTCCGCGAGACGCACCGGGCGCCCAACTACGAGGCCCTGGGGACGGCGGTCCGGGCGTTCTACGGGCGGATCTCGAGCTTTGTGCGAGAGATCGATCCCGATATCGAGCGGCTTCGCCAGATCGCCCGGTACCTGGACGACCGACCGCACCTCGTTCCCGGGACCTTGACCCTCGTGGTCGCCGGATTCCCCAACGTCGGGAAGTCGTCGCTCGTGGCGCGCCTTTCGACCGCCCGGCCGAAGGTGGCCGACTACCCGTTCACGACGCTATCGATCGCGGTCGGGCACGCCGACCTTGGGTTCGACCGGCTCCAGGTCGTGGATACGCCGGGGGTTCTCGGCCGGTTGGACCGGATGAACCCGTCGGAAGCGGAGGCCGAGACCGCCGTGGAGCGCGCGGCGACGGTCGTGCTGTTCGTGCTCGATCCAACCGGCTCTTCCGGGTACTCGCTGACGGAGCAGGAGTCGCTGCTCGATCGATGGCGTGAGACCTACCCGACCCTCCCGATCATCCCTGTCGAGACGAAATCCGACCTGCTGAAGCGCTCGGTGGATCGGCTGAGGGTATCGGCGGTGACCGGCGACGGCGTCGAGACGCTCTGGAAGGAGATCCGCTCCCGACTGCCGACCCCGGCCGAGCCGCCGCCGGAGCCCGAGGTCCCGCCCGAACGCTCCGAGGAGAGAGTTCCGTTCGCCGAGGCGGACGAAGCCGAGGACGCCGGCGCGACACCGGCGCGTAGGGGCCGAAAAAAACCGCGGAGGCGAACCCGGTGACTTGGGTCAAGACCGGGATCGCGGTCGCGACCGTGCCCGAGCTGACGCCGCACGAGGTCGTGCTGGGGGCCCAGACGCTCGTTGTGGTCCGGCTCGGGGGAACCGTGCATGCGCTCGACGGGATCTGCCCGCATATCGGCGGGCTCCTCGCCGAAGGCACCGTCGAGAGCGGCCGCATCGTCTGCCCCATGCACGGCGCCACGTTCGCGCTCGACACGGGTGCGGTGATCGCGGACCCGTTCGGCGTGTCGCCCCGGAGGGAGCGGTGGAACCGCTTCGACGGTACCCGACACGCGTCGAGGCCGGGATGGTCGAGGTCGACCTCGCCGGCCCCGACGGCGCCTAGAGCGTGAACGCCTTTCCGTTCGTGGGCAGGATCACGTCGCAGCTCGGCTCGAGCGCGTCCCGCAGCGTCTCGCGATGGTCTCCGTGCATGAGCACGACCGTCTTCGCACCCGTATCCTTGGCGAGCTTGACGAGGTCGGAGTGGCCCGCGTGCGCGGAGAAATCGAACTTGGCGATCTCGCACGAGGGCCGCACCGTGGTGTCGTCGATCGTGAGCGTCCCCTCGTCCAGCAGCTGGCGGCCGTTCGACCCATCGACCTGGAATCCCGTCAGGAGGATCGACGAGTTCGCGTCCCGGTAGAGCTCGCCGACGTAGAAGAGCACGGGGCCGCCGTCCAGCATGCCGCCCGTGGTGACGACCACGTCGGCCTCGCGCAAGGCTTTCCGTCGGTCGCCGGGGTGCTCCACGACGTTCACCCCGTCCAGCGCGTGCCGGAACTTCGCGGCGTCCGCCAGGTACTCCGGCGCAGCCCGGTAGATCGTGTTGACGGCCCGCGCCATGCCGTCGAGGTAGATCTCGAACCCGGAGTGCGCGAGGGTCATCAGGACTTCCTGCGCCCGCCCGACCGCGAACGCGGGGACGATCACCTTGCCGCCCCGCTCGACCGTTTCCGAGATCTTGTCACGGAACTTCCGCTCCGTCTCGTGCCGGTCCGGGTGCTCGCGCCCTGCGTACGTTGACTCCATCACCAGGACATCGCACTGCACCGGCCTCGCGCCGCCCACGAGGCGGGTGGGTATCGTCTGGAGGTCGCCCGTGAACAGGACGTCCTTCTCGCCGCGGTAGAGGTACATCGTGGCGCCCGGGATGTGCCCGGCCGAAGTGAGCTCGACCTCGATGCCCCGGTGCCGGAACGTCTCGCGCCGGCCGACCGCCGTGAATCGGGAATGCATCGCATGGATGTCGGACCCGGTGTAAGGCGCAAGGTATCCCTCGAGCCGTGCGATCTTGAGCGAGTCCTTCGTGAGCAGGTCCGCGACCGCGATCGTCACGGGGGTGGCGACCAGCCGGGCCTTCGGGAGGCGGCTGAGGATCGGCACCATCCCGGAGTGGTCGAGGTGGGCGTGGGAGAGGAACGCGACGTCGATGTTGGTCGGGGCGGGGCGCGGGTAGCTCGGCGGGTCGGTCGGCGTCAGGCCGTAATCGAAGAGCAGGGTTCGTCCCTGATCGTGGACGATCAGGCCCAGCGACCCGACCTCGGTCGCGCCGCCGAGGAAGCGGAGTTCCATTGCGGAGCCGAGGGGGGCGCTTAGATAACGCTGCCTTTCCGAAACCGGCCCGGGTCGGGGTCAAAGGGGTGATTACCGTGGCCCGGGTGGCCGGCCCGTGACCGTTCCCGACCCGCCGGAGCTCGGCACGCTCTACCGGATCGGGCTCGCGGTGCAGCAGGTAGTGCGGAGCTCGAAGGGGTCGCCCCACCGTGCGGATGTCGTGGCGATGGGCGCGGCCGGGAGCCCGACCGAAGAGCTGGACCGGCTCGCGGAAGCGGAGATCCTGCGGATGCTCGACGCGGAAGGGGTCGACTGGAACGTCCTCTCCGAAGAGATCGGCTACGTGGCCCGCGGCGGGTCCCGGACGCTCGTCGTCGACCCGATCGACGGTACGTCGAACGCGATTCGACACCTCCCGTTCTCGACCGTATCGCTCGCACTGGGTCGGCGGGACCTGGCCGGCATCGACATCGGTCTCGTACGCGACCTCGCTCGCGGACGGAGCTATTGGGGTCTCCGGGGCGGCGGCGCCTTCCTGGACGGCCGGCCGATCCGGACGCGCCCGTGGAAGCCGCGGTCGGAGGTCGTCTTCCTCAACCTGGGGTCCGGAGCGACCGACCGGGTCGTGAAGCTCGCGGGGGCGGCGCGGCGGGTGCGGTCGCTCGGGTGCGCCTCCCTCGAGGTGGCGATGGTCGCCGAAGGGGGCGCGGACGCCTACCTGTTCGAGCACTCGTCCGAGGGACGGAATCTGCGCGCGACCGACATCGCGGCCGCGTATCGTGTACTCCTCGAGGCGGGCGGTGGCATGACCAACGCCACCGGGAAGTCGCTCGAGACATTCCCGCTGGGCATGGAAAAACGAACGAGCGTTAGCGCGTGGGGCGACCCCCAGCTCGGACGCAAGCTCTCCGAGGGGGGACCGCTTTGAAGATCGCGCTCACCGCCAACCCGAACAAGCCCACCGCCCTCGGGATCGCGCATCACGTCGTGGACGCCCTGTCCGGCCGGGCCGACGTGATCCTGAGCGATCAGGCGAGCTCCACGGCGCCGGCGTTACCGCACGCACCGCTCGAAGAGCTCTCGGCCGACGTGCTGGTCGCGGTCGGGGGCGACGGCACGTTCCTCTACGCCTTGCGCCGCTCCTCCGTTCCGCTCCTGCCCGGTGAACGCGGGCACGGTCGGCGTTCTCGCGGAGGTCGACGGGAGGGCTCCCGGACTCGAAGCCGCTCTCGCCCGCATCCTGAACGGGGAGTACTTTCTGGAGGAGCGGATGAAGCTGTCCGCGCAGGTCGGAGCGAACCTGCTCCCCGACGTCTCGAACGAGTACGTGATCCACTCGGGGCGGGTCGGCCGACTGGCGTACCTCGAGGTTCTGCTCGACGGCCGGCCCTCGGGTCGCGTTCGGGCCGACGGCCTCATCGTCGCGACCCCGACAGGATCGACAGCGTACTCGCTGAGCTCGCTGGGACCCGTCGTCGACCCCTCGGTCGAGGGGATCGTGCTCACCGCGATCGCGCCGTTCCGCGTGGAGGCGCGCGCCCTCGTCATCGACCCGCTCCGACGGATCGGGATCCGACCGCTCGAACGGGAGGAGCCCGTGGTCGTCCTGCCGGACGGGCAGGAGGAGGTTCCCGTCCCCCACGGCCAGACGGTCACGATCCATCGGTCGCCACACCAGGCGACGTTCGTGCGCCTCGGCTCGCCGTTCCTGGAGAGCCTGCGCGGAAAGCGCATCCTCCCGTGGAGCGAGGTGCCGGGCGAGGAGGGCGGCGCGGGTGCCGATCTTCCGCCCGACGCGTAAGCCCCTACCGGGGGCCCTGAAGCTCGGGGCGACCCCGCGGGCGATCACCCGCGGCGCGCTCGACAGCGCGCTCGCGAGTGCCGCCTCGTCCTACCCGAACGAGTTCGGCGGCGTGCTTCGCGCCGACCCGCCGGGAATCATCAGCGAGCTGCTCCTGCTGCCGGGTACCACCGCCGGGCGAAGCCACGCGAACTTTCAGCTGTACATGCTCCACGCCGACCTCTCGATCGCGGGGACCGTGCACTCGCACCCCTCGGGGGCCCTCCACCCCTCGGGCGCCGACCTTCGCCTGTTCCGAAGCTGGGGCCGCCGCCACCTGATCCTGGGGGCGCCGTTCGGCCAGGGTTCCTGGCGTGCCTACGACGGCAACGGCCAGGAGACGCGGCTCGCGGTCGTGGCCGCCGAGGATCCCCGTTTCGTCGATCCCGGCTCGTTCGTTCCGGCCGCCGACTGCGGTGCCCGCGGCGGTACTGCCCGACGAGCCGTAGCGTTCCGGTTCTACTCCCGCATCGGGATGGTCGGGATCGGAAGCCGGTCCGGCGTCCGATTCGGATCGACGATCGCGCGCGGGGGGCGCTTGGCCGGGCTGTCGAGCCCGTGCATCTTCACGAGCAGCTCGAGGAACGCAATGAACCCCCGGAACGAGGATCGGTAGAGCCGGGTGTGGCTCCCCTCCCAGTCGAAGAACTCGGCGAGGAGGTGCTTCGACTGGCGGATGCCGTGCGTGAGCGCGCGCTTCAACAGTTCCTGCTGGAGCGGCGACGAGCCGGTCCCGGCGGAACCAGTCCCGCGACTTGAGATGGCCCAGCGGAACGAAGAACATCGGCACGAGCAGCGCCTTGAAGTCCCAGAGGTCGTCGATCAGCTCGATCGTCTTCAGGACGTCGTCCTCGGTCTCCTGAGGGAGTCCGACGATGAACGTGCACGCCGGATAGACGTGGTTGTCGTTCATGAGCCCGGCCGCCTGCACGACCAGCTCGGGCCACTGGGACGCCTTGAACGGAGCGACCTTCCCCGGCATCGCCGCCGTGATGATCCGGGGCGATCCGGTCTCGACCCCGACCTCGACGCCCCACCAACTCTGGCGTTCGTCGATCAAGACCTCGGCGCACTTGGCGAGCAGCTTCGGCTTGGTCATGAGAGAGGCGATCGCGACGTGGCTCCAGCCGACCTGCTCGTAGTAGCGCTTGGCCAGTTGGAGGAGAGGGATCAGCTTCTCCTCGTGGGGCATCACGTTCGGGCTCCCGTAGAAGTAGACGTCGTCCGAGTGGAGCAGTCCCTTGCGGACACGGACCTGCGCGTTGACCTTGAGCTCCTCCTCGATCTTCGAGAGGGGGTACCACCGCGTCGGGCGCGTGGTGACGGAGCAGAACGAACAGCCCGCGGCAGCAGCCCCGGCCGATCTCGATGAGGCCGTTCACGCTCGGGAACCGGATGGAGGAGATCTGTTCGACCTTCGGCGCTTCCTTGGCGCCCAGGACAACGTGCGGGGGCAGGAACTCGTCCCGCAGCGCCTTCCCGACGATCTCGCGGACGTAGATGTCGCTCTCGCCCTCGACCACGGTGTCGATCCCGCCGATCGAGTCGACGAACTCCTGGATCCATGGGAGCTTCGCCCGGGTCCCGGGCGCCAGCTGCCAGGCGCACGGACCGCCGGCGATGATCTTGAGGCCCCGACGGCGCGCTTCGACCACCGCGGGCTGGCTCAGCATCCGCTTGAAGTTGACCGAGTTGAGGGTCTCCTTGTGCATGATGCCGCCGAACGTGGAGCTCGGCGGGTTGAGCCCGAAGTAATCGTGGCCCGAGATCAGGAGGACCTTCGCCTCGCCCGGCATGTACTTCGAGAGATGGCCGGGGTGGACGATGCGCGCATCGAACCCTCCGTCCATGAGCGAGGCTTCGACCTTCCGCATCCCGTACGGGGCCTGGGCCGGAAAGCCGTGCTCGTCCACTTCCATCGGGGGGAAGAACAGGCGTCGGTAGACCGACTCCGGCAGAAGGTAGGCCGGGCGTCGTCGTTCCGAACCCCAGGAACTCCTTCCCGTGATGATTGCTCATCAGCGTCCAGTCGCAGGTGAGAACGACTTCGGGCATCGAGCGAAACCTCCTACGGTTCGGGCGTAACCCCAGATGGGACCAACAGGGGCTTCTTATGGGTTTGCCTAGGAAAGTTTGCGCCGTCCGATGGGCCGGCGGAACGGCCGTTGCCGCCGAGGGGTACGTCAGTCGAAATCGGAATCCTCGTCGTCGCGCGGTATAACTCCGTCCAGCGCGTCGCTCGCGTCCTCGGAGCTCTCGTCGGTATCGGAGGTTTCTCGGAACGCGGGGTCGCGCTGCAGGAGATGGATCCGGACGCAGTCGCGATGGGCGGGGTTGCCGTTCCACGAGCTCGTCTCGGCCGGATTCCCGAGGGGTTCCTTGCAGAGCGTGCAGATCTCGGGCGGGGGGCTGATCCACGCTATCCGTCGGGGAGGGGCGGCCATCGGGCTCAGGAACCGGAATACCGCGGCGGAGCCCTTTACCCTTCCTCTTGGCCCGGACCTCCTTCCTCGTCCTCCCCGGAACCTCCATAAGCGGACCCGGGCGTCGGGCCGGCGTGGACACGCTCTCCGGACTCCGGCGCCGTTGGATCGCGTTGGGGATACCGCTCCGGGAGCTCGCCCGGGCCGTCGGGCGGAGCGACGCAACGCTCTCGCGGGTGGAGCGCGGTCAGATCCGGCCGTCGTACGAGCTCGTGGAGAAGATCGACGGATACCTCCAGCATCGCGAGGGACTCGCCACCCCCCGATTGACCGTCGGGGACGTGATGAACCGCGCCCTGGTCACCGTCGAGCCGACCGCACCCCTCGCGACCGCGGCCCAACGGATGGAGGCGGGCGGATTCTCCAGCTTCCGGTCGTCGAGGCGGGCCGGGTCGTCGGCTCCGTTTCCGAGACGACCGTGCTGCGGGCGCTCGCCCAGCCCCAAGCACGACGTGCGCGCGTCGCGGACGCTCTCGAGACGGCCTACCCGGTCGTGGACGAAGCGTTCCCCGCGGACCTTCTGCCTCCGGTGCTGGGCCGCTATCCGGCGGTCCTGGTCATGCACCGCGGCGAGCTGCGCGGGATCGTGACGAAGGCCGACCTGATCCGCGGCTTGCGGGGCGTCCCCTTCCGGCGGGCGGAA
Organism: uncultured Thermoplasmata archaeon; assembly: GCA_963804505.1. GTDB lineage: Archaea > Thermoplasmatota > Thermoplasmata > Lutacidiplasmatales > UBA184 > Lutacidiplasma. The sequence continues at coordinate 2,050 of CAWDQP010000009.1, read as the reverse complement.
ACCGGATAGCGCCGGAATTGCCCGTCGCACCGCGGCGAGGGTCGCTTCCACGGCGCTCTCCGCGGCGAGCCACCCCACGCGATCGCCGAAGGCGCCGGCCCACGACTCGACGGCTCGATGCGGGACCAGTTCCGTCGACGCGGCGAACACCAGGTCCCCGTCGGACGAGGTCTGGTACGGGACGATCGCCCGGCCGAGTCCGGCGTGGACGATGCTGGCCACGCGGGCGAGCGTGGGCCGGTCGACGACCAAGTCGGTGGCGACCAGCGTGAGGGTCGTTCCGCGGTGGGCTTCGCCCGCCGGCCGTCCGAGAGCGGGTGGCGCGATCCGTCCGCCGGGCGTGCGGGCGCCCGCGACCCACGCCGAGGTCGCCGGGTCACGAACGGCCCCGACGGCGTTGACGGCGACGATCGCGCCCACCGTGCCACCGCCGGGAATCCGGCGCGCCGCGCTGCCGATCCCCCCGTGCATCGCGTGCTCGCGGCCGAGGTACTTCCCAACGAGAGCCCCGGCGCCCGCGCCGACCCGCCCTTGCGCCACGGGGCCCCGCCCCGCCGTCCGCGCCGCCTCGTAGCCGAGTACCGTGTACTCCGGGAGCGGCCCCTCGGTCGTCGGCAGGTCGAACAGCGCCGCGCCCGAGATCGGCGCGACCCGGTTCGGGTTTCGAAAGGCGGAGCGGCCACCCCCCGTCTCGAGAACGCGCGTGCGGACTCCGCGGGCGGCGTCGAGGCCGAACAGGCTGCCCCCGGCGAAGAAGATCGCCCACCGCCGGCCGAACGTCGCTTCGAGGGCGAGCGAGGCGGTATCGTAGGTGGCGGACGCGCCGCCCCGCACGTCGACGACGGTCGGCGCCGCCGTCTCGAACCGGACCACGGTCACCCCGGAGAGTACCTCCGGAGTTTCGGCGTGGCCCACCGAGACGCCCCGCACCGACGTCAGGTCGAGGCTCCGCGCCATGCGTTCCCTAAGAACCTCGGTCGAAAAGTCCTGCGGTCGCACCCGCGTCCGGCCGGTTTATCTTTCGTGGCGTCTCCCGAACGGGGAATGGCGAGAACGAAGACGGCGGCACCGGCGAAGAAGCCCGCGCGGTCGTCGATCCCGAACCCGCCGTCAGGGTTCCGGGTCGACCGCGCGCTCCCCGTCGGGCGCCACCCGATCCTCGACGTGTTTCCCGGCCTCGACCGGCTCCGCCCGCGCTCCGGCTCGAGACCCACTCCGCCCGACGGAAGGCGCTGTTCCACGATACGGGCATCGAGCTCGTCGACCAGGACATGTGGATGTACGTCGCGCCGCGCGAGCTCCCGAAGATCCCGTCCTCCGTGCGCCGACGGTGGCAGCCGGTGCTCTCGCCCGACCAGGATTGCATCGTCGTGGGCGCGGGGCACCTGCGGGAGAGCTCCGAGCTCGTGCTGTTCATGGACATCTACCACGAGCTTTGCCACCTCGTGCAGCGGCGCAACGGCGCGAACCTGTGGGAACCCGGGGTCGGGTATACCAAACGATGGACCGAGGTCGAGGCGTACCGCTTCGTGGTCGATGAGGGCCGGTCGCTCGGTGTGACGGACGCCTTCCTGCGGGAATACCTGCGCGTGGAGTGGATCACGGACGAGGAGCACGCCGAGCTTCTCGCGGCGCTGGGCGTCGCGCCGGCCTGAGGAAGAATCGGAGATTCGTCGATCCGGATCGCTCCGGCCGGCGCGCCGGCTGCGAGAAGAACCGACCTTTTATCCCCCGCATCCCGGTTTTTGCGTTCGCAACCGGGAGGCGGGGTCCGTGTCGATCGACATCAAGACTCCGACGGTACTACGCCGTCGTCGAGCGACCTCTGGTTCCTCGCGTACCTGCCGCTCGCGATCTCCGACGGGATCGCGACACCGCTGATCCCGCTGCTCGCCCTCCAGCATTTCGGGGCGGGGCCGTTCGTCGTCACCATCATCATCGCCGCGAGCGGAATGAGCCAGGTCCCGTTCACGATCCTCTGGGGCAACCTCTCCGACCGTGTCGCCCATCGGAAGTACTTCCTCGTCGGCTCGTTCCTCGCGACCGGTGT
>CAWDQP010000008.1:0-23660 GCA_963804505.1 uncultured Thermoplasmata archaeon | reverse complement strand
CAGTCGGAGGGGATTCGCCTCAACGCCATCCCCACGCTCACCGGGACGGTCGCGGAGGAGACCCGGCGGCTCGAGCTGCGGCGGGCGGAGATCGCGACCCGGCGGGCGGCGATCCGGGAGCGCTTGGCGGCGATCGCGCGCGACGCCTACCCCACGGTGGCGGCGATCGACGAGGCGCTCGAGATCGAGAACCGCAAGGCGGAGATCCTGACCAAGCTCGGGGCGAGCCGGACCGCGTTCGCGCTGGAGGCCTGGGTCCCCGTCCGCGACGTCGCCCGGCTCCGCGCGGTCGTCGAGGCCGCGACCGAGGGCCACGTCCACTTCTACACGGTCCCGACGAACGAGGAGCCGCCGACGCTGATGTCGAACCCGCGCGGCGTGCGCCGGTTCGAGTTCTTCGTCCGGTTCTACTCGCTGCCCCAGGCGACCGAGTGGGACCCGACCCTCGTCTTCGCGATCGTCTTCCCGATCTTCTTCGGGTTCATGCTCGGCGACTGGGGCTACGGCCTCGTCATCCTGCTGATCTCGATCTGGATGATCCGCGGCTTCCCGGGCGCCCAGCACCTCCCCAAGTTCGGCCGCCAGTTCGTCAAACGGATCATGGGGCCGAAGGGAATGCAGCAGCTCGCGTGGGCGCTCCTGCCGGGCTGCGCCATCGCGATCGGGCTCGGGCTCTACCTGGACGAGTTCTTCGGCTATCCGCTCCTCCACGCGCTGATCGGATACAACACCCCGATCGTCCTCACGAGCGCGACCGGCTCGAAGGTCGGGCTCCTCCTCCTGATCGCCGGGTACATCGGGCTCGGCATGGTGACGCTCGGCTTCTTGTTCGGCGCCCTCAAGGAGTACTTCCACCACCACCGGCGGGGGTCGTCGCGAAGGTCGGCGGGATCCTGTTCGCGTGGGGGGTCGCGGAGTTCGGCCTGGCCGTCATCCACCACGCCACTGCCCTGGGTCCGAACCCGGTCGTTGTGGTCTGGTACGCCTTCCTCGGGGCCGGCCTCGCGATGCTCCTCGGCGGCGAGGGCCTGCAGATGGGGATGATGGGCCTCATCGAGGTCGTGAGCCACATCCTGTCCTACACGCGGCTCGTCGGGATCCTGCTCGCGAGCGTCATCCTTGCGCTCGTGATCAACACGATCGCGGGCGGCCTCTTCCACGGCGGCACGATCGTCGGGATCATCGCCGCGCTCGTGATCCTCGTGATCGGCCAGTCGTTCAACGTGATCCTGGGCGTGTTCGAGCCCGGGATCCAAGGGGCCCGGCTGATCTTCGTCGAGTACTTCTCGAAGTTCTACTCGGGGAACGGCCGCCTGTTCCGCCCGTTCGGGCAGCCCCGCACGCACACCGTCTCGTCCCTCGGGTCGGACGGGGCGATCCTGCAGGCCCCGAAGGGCTGAGCGGACCGGCCTAGAGGCGCGGGCCCGCGAGGAGCGGGGCCAGTCGGTCGTTCGGCAGGCCGTAGATCTTGCCGAACGCGATCCGGCGGAGGTCGCCGCGTTCGAGCTCGCCCAGCAGGAGGAACGTGAAGATCACCGCGAGCGAGAGCGGGTAGGTCCGCAGCCGGCCGAGCTCGGCGAGCGCCCGGTCGCGGTGCATGAGGGCCTCGTAGCTCGTGAGCGTGGCCAGGCTCGTGAAGTCCGCCGTTCCCTCGCCGATCGAGGGGTACTTGTCGGCGAACCGGTCGGCGAGCTCGGGGACGCTGCGCGCGCCGTAGAGCTCGGGCGCCTGGGACGCCGGGATCGTGCCGCCGTCCAGCCAGCGCGAGAGGATCTCGTCGATCCCGAGCTCCGCGCTCTTCCCCTTCAGGAGCAGGAGGGCGTTCCGGGCGTCGACCTCGCTCGCGAGGAGGCCGCGCACGACCCATTCGTCCCCCTGGAAGAACTTCGCCGCCTCGAGAACGGTGCGGTAGGTACTCGCGGTCGAGCGCGTGCAGAATCGGGAAGATGTCGTGCGTCCTCTGGAACGCGTCCAGGAACGGCAGGACGGTCGCGCCGTACCCGTGCTGGGCGAGGGCGGCGACGGTCGCCTCGACCGACGGCTGCCCGATGAGGATCCGGAAGTCGTCCAGCGTCATCACGCCCGAGTAGAGGCCGGCCGGGATCTCGCGGCTCGAGACCAGGTGGTCCTCGGTCTCGGTCACGGACCGGCCCTGCGCCTTCGAGCTCAGGATCAGCTCGATGTTCTGGATGTCCCACCGCCCGAGGTACGCGGCGACGACCCCGCGCCCCGCGAACGGCGTCGCGTCGTAGGCGTGGCGGTTCCGGCGGACGAACGTGCGGTTGATCGCGATCTCGAGCATGGAGGGGCCCGGGTGCGTCGTCCGGGCCCACGCGACGTCGTCCGCGTACGGGGTCGTCTCGAGGACCTTCGCGAGGTCCGCGGGGTCCTTCGCGGCGAGGAGCGTGGCGTACGTCTCCTTCGGGAGGAACTGGGGGAACTCCGGCTTCAACCGGCCGAGGGCGCTCGCGTACGGGGAGGCGGCCACCGGCTCGCTCCTACGCCAACAGCTCGCGAACCCGGTCCCCGCGCAGCCGAAGGAGCTCGTCGAAGGATAGGTCGAGGCGGCGGTTGCCGTCCGGGGTCTCCGCGACGAGCCCTCCGAGGATCGAACGGGGGCTCGGGTCGAACGACTTGCCGGCCAGCTTCGCGAGCGTCGTCGCGTCCTCCTTGCGCCCGCTGACCTTCGCGGCGTCGCCGAGCGCGGACCGAACGGCCCGCAGCATCGCCCGGAGCGTCGCGGGATAGTCGGGGGACTCCGTGAACTCGCGGAGAACGTCCTTCGTCTCTTCGAGGGCGGTCGTGAGGCGCGCCTCACGGGCTCCGTAGAGGAGCTTGCGGGCGGCGAGCGTGGCCGCGGCGACCCGCTGGGCGCGCTCCCGGACCAGGTCCGCAGCGGTCGCGCGGGCGATCTCCTCGCGGATCGCGCGGATTCTCGCGTCGCGCTCGACGTCGACCTTCGCCTCGTCGGCGGCGCGCGCGGACGCGATCGACTCGAGCTCGGCCTCGCCGCGGCGGCGAATCTCCTCGACCAGGCTCTCGAGCGACATACTCGAGGAGCGACGGGCTACAGGATCCCGAGCAGGAGGATGATACCCAGCACGAAGCCGATGATCCAGAGGGTCTCGGGAATCACGAAGAAGAACAGCACCTGCCCGAACTTCTCGGGCTTCTCGGCGATGATCCCCATACCCGCGGCGCCGATCCCGGACTGGGCCATCCCGGTGCCGATCAACCCGCCGGCGATCGCCACCCCGGCGGCCAGGGTCTCGTAGTCGGTGGGCATCGGTGATTCTCCGCGCGGGCGGAGCAAGGTTCGGTATATAACCGTCCCCCGGGCCGCTCGCCGGGCGCGCCGACCCGGCGGGATTTCTTCCCCCGGGCCGACGCCGTTTCGCGACCCCGTCCCGACCTAGGTGAGGTATCCGGCCACGTCGTTCGTGACGTTCTGTTCCGTGCTGTGCGACCACCCGAAGGAAGAAGCGAGGCTCGCCACCGTTCGGCCGGTCGACACCGCCAGCAGGGCCATCATCCACCACGCCTGGTCCTGCACGGTCGACCAGGGATCCCCTCCGCTCGCGGCGGCGGTCTCGTTGTGGACCGAGTTCTTCACCGCGATATCCCCGCCGTCCGCGCCGTCCGCCCACGCCGAGAGGTTGGCGGGGCTGTAGAGCGTACCGAGGTGAAGGTACTGTCCGTTGATGACGACGAACGGGATCCCCGAGGCGTACGCGGAGACGTACGCCTGCTGGTAGCAGCTCGCGGGGGTCGCCAGCGCCCCGTCGACGCCCCCGGTGTACTCGGTTACCTGCACGTCGATCGCGGCCGACGTGCCCGAGGCCACGTTCGCCAACACCACCTCGGGGGTGTTCTTGTACGGTTCGCTGGCAGCGTTGCTTGAGTAGTCGGAGAACGCCGTGGCGGGCGCCGTGGCGCCGAGCGACGAGACCGCCTTCCACATCGCCCAGCTGCTCGCCGAGCAGTAGGGGCACCACGTCGCGCCGTAGAAGTAGAAGACCGGCTTTCCGCTCTCCTGCCACGCCGAGACGTGGACCTGCTGCCAACCGGTGACGCCGGGGGGTTCGCTCATCCCCGTCAGGCTCGACGCCGACGGTAGGTAGGGGCACCCGAACAGGATCGACCCGGAGAGCCCGATACCTCCCGCGACGACGAATCCCAGCACGACCCCGGCGATCAGGGCGTTCCGGCGGACGAGGGTCCATCGGCGACCCGGGGCCGACCTCCACAGAGCGAATGCGAGCACGAAGGCGAGCACCGCGAAGGCTAGCCCGAGGTACGGGAACGCGGGGACGACCAGGCCGACGGGCGAGGGGATGAGGTAGGCGAGAAGGAACCATACGCCCACGAGCGGAACGACCAGGAAACCGATCCAGAGCAAGGTCTCGGCGCGCGATCGCGCGCCGCGGGCCCCCTGGGTCCCCCCCGAGCCGGGCGAGGGGTCGCGAGCCCCATGCAACCGTCGCCGACGGTAGAGGTCCCGCAAGGCACGACCCGCATTCCCGCCGGCGGCGTCCGCGTGGAAGCCGACCTTCGGGTCGGCGGCGATCTTCTCCCAGTCCCAGCCTTCGAGCCGGAGACTCTCGACGCGGTCCCAGTTCACCACGTCCCGACGAACGGAGGACTCCTTTTGCCTCTTCCGACGAGCGGGCCGAACGGCTTCCGAGCGCTCGGGACAGTCTCGTCGCCCGGGAACGATGGCCGATCAGGCGGGGCCCGGACTCGAGGAGGAGGCGCCCTCGTCCTCGTCTTCTCCGCCGCGGGCCCGCGTCTTGAGCGCGAGGAAGATCGCCCCGATCCACACGATGCCGCCGAACAAATAGGCGGCAACGCAGACGGGGCAGAGGGCGTGGATCTCCGCAAGCTCGACGTACAGGAAGTAGAGTGAGACCACCACGCCGAGGGTCGTGAGGAACAGCAACGCGTACGCCCAGGCGACCTCCCGCGGACGCTTCTCCGCGATCCCGGCGACCACCAGGATCACGAGGAACCCGCCGATCCCCCACACGTAATCCTGGATGCCGAGGGTCGTCGTCTTCGAGCTCTCGTCCACGAGCGCGCAGGAGAAGAACGAGTTCACCGAGCAGATCGCCCGGAGGGAGGCGTCGAAGAACTCCGCGGCGGCAAAGAACGAGACGACCAGGCCGATGCCGCCCGCGAGGTAGATCAGCGAGCGAAGGTTGCGCGTCCGCATCGTTCCGTCACGTGAACTGGCTCTCGTACCCCTCGACCGCGGAGATCGTGGTCGCGCTCCAATGCGGCGTGACCTGCGTCGCAAGCGTGGCGACGGCGATCCCGGTCGCTTTCGCTAAGACGGCCATGAGCGTCCAAGCGGCATCCTGGATGTAGGTCCAGGGGGAGCCGGTGGTGTTGGTCTCGTTCGCGACGGACTCCTTGACGGTCAGGGCCCCGGTCTTCTCCCACGAGACGAGGTTGGCGGGATTGACGAACGTCGTGCCGCCGTGGATGTACTGGCCGTTCACGACCCCGAACGGGATCGAGCCGCCGCTGTAGGCGGTGACGTAGGCCAGCTGGTAGCAGCTGGACGTGACGGGCGAGGTCCCCCCGACCCCCGAGGTGTCCTCGCTCACCTGGAACGCGATCGAGGACGAGCTCAGCTGGGTCCCCGCGAGCACCACCTCGGGGGTGCTCGGATAGACGTCCGTCGAACTCGAATAATCGGTGAACTCCGCACCGCTCACCGTCCCGAACTCGGTCAGCGCCTTCCAGATCGCCCAGCTGCTGGCCGAGCAGTACGGGCACCAGGTCGCCCCGTAGAAATAGAGGACCGGCTTTCCGCCCTCCTGCCACGGGCTCATCGAACCGGAGCGTCCAGCCGCCGGGTTGTTCCCCGCGAGCGAGGAAGCCGGGGGAGGTACGGGCATCCGAAGATCGAGCGAGCCGGCGAGGGCGATGCCGCCGCCGACCACCAGGCCGAGGACGATCCCTCCGATCAGGGTCGTGCGCAGGACGGTGACCAGCGACGGCCCCCGGTCGTCCGCCACAGGGCGTAGATGAAAACGAACGCGACCACCGCGAGCGCGAGCCCGAGCCACGGGATCGCCGGGACGAGGAGCCCGACCGGCGACGGTGCGACGTAGGCGAGGAGGAACCAGACGGCCACGAGAGGCACGCGCGAGGAAACCGATCCGGACGAGCGTCCAGCGGCTGTCGCCGGTGGCACCGACCCGGCCGTGGGGACGGAGGGGGTCGGATGGCTTGTGTCGGGTCCGCGGGCCTTGCTCGCGATGGTAGAGCGCGCGCAGCGCGCGGCCCGGGTCTCCCGCGGAGGAGTCCGCGTGGAAGCCGACCTTCGGGTCGGCCGCGATCTCGCCCCAGCCGTTGCCCTTGGACCTGAGCTCCTCGACCCGGTCCCAATCGACCATCGGCGGCCGAACGATGCCCCCCTTTTCCCCTTTGTCCCCTCGGACGCTTTGCGGGCAGGGCGGCCCGAGCGAACGCGACGGCGCGCGAGCGGGGAACCGACCGGCTTTTACCTCGCAGCGGCCAACGGGTCCCGTGCGCGTCACCTTCCTCGGCACCGCGGGGTCGTGGCCCACGAAGGAGCGGTCGGCGAGCGCGATCGCGCTCGACCTCGAGAAGGAGCTGATCCTCCTCGACTGCGGCGAGGGGACGCAGCGCCAGTTCTTCCGCTCCAGCGCCTCGTTCATGCGCGTCCGCCGTGTGTTCATCACCCACTTCCACGGCGACCACTTCCTCGGGCTCCCCGGCCTCATCCAGAGCATGTGCCTGAACCACCGGGAGGAGCCGCTCGACATCTACGGCCCCCCGGACGCCAAGGAGATGGTCGACCGGGCGCTCAAGATGGGCTACTTCACGCTCCGGTTCCCGGTCGAGGTCCATCCCCTCGAGCCCGGGCAGCACGGTCGAGCTCGACGGCTACGAGGTCCGCACCGCCGCGGCGGAGCACCCGGTGCCCGCCCTCGCCTACCGCATCGAGGAAGCGACCGAAGCGGGGGCGGTTCGACGGCCCTCGCGCGCGCGACCTCGGGCTGCACGGCCGCGACTTCTCGCGCCTCGAGGCCGGCGAGGAGGTCCGGGTCGGGGACCGCGTCGATCCGCCCCGAGGACGTGATGGGCCCCCCGCGACCGGGCCGGTCGATCGTCTACTCCGGCGACACCGCGCCCGCGGACGCCGTCCGTCGGCTCGCCGAGCGCGCGACGGTCCTCGTGCACGAGGCGACGGCCGCCCAGGAGATCGAGAAGGAGGCGAACGAGTGGGGCCACTCCTCCGCCCGCCAGGCGGCCGAGTGCGCGCGCGTCGCCGAGGTCGGTGACCCTCTTCCTCACCCATTTCTCCGCGCGGTACAAGGAGCTCGAGCCGCTCGAGGCGGAGGCCCGCATCGTCTTTCCCGGATCGGCGGCGGCCCGCGACCTGCTTGACCACACGGTCCTCCAGCCATGATCCGCGCCGACCTCATCGTGTCGCGACCTCGCGGAAGCCGCGACGCTCGCGGCGGGTCCCGTGCCGCGAATCGGCGCCCGCGATGAACGACCTGGCCCGGGTCCCCGACGCCGGCGATCGCGGTCGACGGCGGGCCTGGTCGTGTGGATCGGGCCAGAGCGGCGGTTGTCGCGCGAGGTCCGCCTGCGGCCCGGCGGCCGGGCATGTCGACGGCGCCGGCGGAACGGTGGTCCCCGGGTTCGTGGACGCCCACACCCACGTGCTGTTCGCCGGCGACCGCGCCGCGGAGATACCGCTGCGCATCGCGGGGCGCGAGCTACGCCGAGATCGCACGCCGCGGGGGCGGCCTCTACTCGACCGTGCGCGCGACGCGCGCGGCGAGCCCCCGCGAACTGCTCCGGACCGCCGCCGAGCGGCTCGGACGTATGGCCGCGAACGGCGCGACCGCGGTCGAGGTGAAATCCGGCTACGCCCTGGACCACGCCGGCGAGCTGCGCCTCCTTCGACTGATCCCGAGGCTCGCCCGGCGACCGGACTCCGCCTTGTCCCGACGTTCCTCGGAGCCCACGCCGTCCCCCCGAGTACCGAAGGGCGCGCGGACGCCTACGTCGACGCGATCGTGCGACGGACGCTCCCCGCCGTCGCCCGGGGCAGGCTCGCGCGGTTCTGCGATGTCTTCTGCGAACCGGGATTCTTCTCCGTCCCGCAGTCCGAGCGGATCCTCCGCGCCGCCGCGCGCCTCGGCCTCGGCGCTGAAGGTCCACGCCGACGAGTTCGTCCTCTCGGGGGGAGCGCGCCTTGCGGCCCGGCTCGGGCGCGCGGTCGGCGGAGCACCTGCTCGCGAGCGCCGGCCGCCGACCGCGAGCGGCTCGCGCGCGCCGGCGTGACCGCCGTGCTGCTGCCGATGACCGCCGTTCGCCGCGACCGCGACCCGGCGGAGCCCCGGGCCGCGAGATGGTCGATGCCGGCGTACCGGTCGCCCTCGGCTCCGACTGCTCGCCCGAACACCTGGGTGGAGTCGATGCCGCTCGTCCTCGCGGCGGCCGTTCACGGCGGCCGAATGACGCCGGCGGAGGCGCTCACGGCGGCGACCGTCAACGCCGCGCACGCCAGCGGGCTCGGGGACGCCGGGCACGATCGAGGTCGGCCGTCCGGCGGATTTCGTCGCTCTTCCCGGTCCGGCTCCGCCGACCTCGTGGGATACCGCTTCGACGTGCGTCCGACGCTCGTTTTCCGTCAGGGAAAACCGATTTCTCCGCCGTAACTCCGTCAGTATATTCAAATAGGGGCGCTCTCCATCCCGCCGGTCGAGGTCCCCATCATGGCGGAGCGCGTAGGCAAAGAGCAGAGCAAGCGAGAGAAGGGCTACCTGTACTACCTCGGGAAGGACGGGTATCTCTGGAAGACCCCGACGAAGCTGAACAAGTCCGGTAAGAAGGCTCGCGTCGGGACGGAGAAGATCACCCGCCAGGACGGCTACATGTATTTCCTCGACAAGAAGGGCTACGTTTCGCGGGCCCGGATGAAGAACGCCTAAGGCCGATCCATCCTTCCCGGGGGGTCTCCTCGCGAGACCCCCCGGTGCCGTTTTTTTTCTCCCGCCCTCGCTCGTATTCGACCGCAGAACGATATACCGGCCCGCGTCGTCCTCCCCTCGAGAGCCCCGATGGTCTGTCGCAACGACCCGGACGACCCGCGCAAGTGCGAACGGTGCGGCGCAGTTCCTCTGGGTCGCCGACGAGGGTCTGTTCTGCGGCGAGTGCGGGGTGCCTCATGCCGTGCACCATGCGCGTGCTCCCGCCGCCGGAGAACCCCGCCTCGCGCCCGGTGCCACTCGGCGTAGGCCCGCGCGACCCGTTCGGAGCGCGACCGGGGTAATCCGAGCCTCTTCCGCGGGGTGGTGCGGTACGGTGGTAACGCAGGAACGCATTCGTCGGTCGAACGGCGTCGTTCGATGCGTACGCGCTCGTGTTCCGACCTAGCACACTTATACCGGGTCGCGTGTAGGCGCCCCCCGGAGGGTTTTCGAAGTGTCTTCGCGAGCAGCGGACTCCGTTTCCCTGAGGTCCCCGGCTGGAGAAACACCCCGCATCCGAGGGTGTTTCAGTCGTCCGGCCGAGCCGTGCTTAGGAACGGGACCGCTTGTCAACGTTGCCGACGGCAGACACGTTCGACCCTCGAGGAATTAAGGCTCATGGCAGCCGCAAAGAAGCGCCCCGTCCCACCGCCAGTAGACCTCCGGGCATTCGGCCCACCGCCTCGGGCAAGAGCCGATCCCGGTCCCCCGCCTCGTCCCGCGGGGGAAGACGGCGTTCGACACCGTCACGTGGCGGTCCCACGACGCGGTCATCAAGAACGCCGACGGCAAGGTGATCTTCGAACAGAAGGGGATCCGCGCCCCGGCGAGCTGGTCCGAGACGAGCGTCAACATCGCCGCGTCGAAGTACTTCCGCATCATCCAGGGCCATCGCGAGAACTCGATCGACGGCATGATCCGGCGCGTCTGCCACTGGATCGCCCAGAAGGGGATCGACCTCGGCTACCTCGACACCGCCGACGAGGCGACCACGTTCGAGGAGAGCCTCTCCTACCTCATGGTCCAGCAGATGGCGGCGTTCAACAGCCCCGTCTGGTTCAACGTCGGCGTCCGCGACCCGCCGCAGTGCTCGGCGTGCTTCATCCAGTCCGTCGCGGACGACATGGACTCGATCCTCGCGCTCGCGACCAGCGAGGGGCGCCTGTTCAAGGGCGGCAGCGGGACCGGTTCGAACCTCTCGGCGCTCCGCGGAAGCCACGAGAAGCTCGCCGGGGGCGGGATCGCCTCGGGCCCGGTCTCGTTCATGCGCGCGTTCGACGCGCTCGCCGGCGTCGATCAAATCCGGCGGCACGACGCGGCGCGCGGCGAAGATGGTCATCCTCAACATGGACCACCCGGACATCGTCGATTTCATCGACTGCAAGGTCCGCGAAGAGGACAAGGCCCTCGCGCTCATCCACGAAGGATACTCCGCGAACTTCGACGGGACCGACCCCGACTCCGCCTACGCCTCCATCGCCTACCAGAACGCGAACCACTCCGTCCGGATCCCGGACGCCTTCATGGACGCGGTCGTCCGCGACCGCGAGTGGAAGACGTACAACCGGACCGACCGCGCGGCCGCCGGGACCTACCGGGCGCGCGAGCTCTGGCGCAAGCTCGCCTACGCCGCGTGGCGGTGCGGCGACCCCGGGGTCCAGTTCGACGACATCACGAACGACTGGCACACCTCGCCGAACTCGGGGCGAATCAACGCGTCCAACCCCTGCAGCGAGTACCTGTTCCTCGACGACACGGCGTGCAACCTCGCGTCGATCAACCTGATCAAGTTCCTCGACACGAAGGGCGCGTTCGACTCCGAGCTGTTCTGCCGGGCCGTCCGGACGATGATCCTCGCGATGGAGATCGTCGTGGACGCCTCCAGCTACCCGACCGCGCCGATCGCCCAGAACTCGCACGAGTACCGCCCGCTGGGGCTCGGCTACGCGAACCTGGGCGCGCTCCTGATGCACTACGGCCTCGCCTACGACTCGGACGCCGGCCGGGCGCTCGCGGCGTCCGTCTCGGCGCTCCTCTCCGCCGAGGGCTACCACATGTCGAGCGAGATCGCGAAGCGGGTCGGGCCGTTCCCCGGGTTCGAGAAGAACCGGGCCCCGATGCTCCGCGTGATGGGCAAGCACGCGAAGGCGGCCGAGAAGATCGCCTCGGACGACGTCCGCCTCGGCGCCGCTTCTCCGCGAAGCGGTCGACCGATGGCACGACACCGTGAAGGCCGGCGAGCTGTGGGGCTACCGCAACGCCCAGATCTCCGTGATCGCCCCGACCGGGACGATCGGCCTCCTGATGGGATGCGACACGCTCGGGCTCGAGCCCGAGCTCTCGCTCGTCAAGACGAAGAACCTGGTCGGCGGCGGGATCCTGAGGATGGTCAACCGCACCGTCCCCGACGGGCTCCACGCCCTCGGCTATTCGCCCGAGGAGATCCGCGCGATCACCCAGCACCTCGAGAAGACGGGAACGATCGAAGGGCGCCCCCGGCCTCGCCGCCGAGGACCTGACGGTCTTCGACTGCGCGCTCGCGCCCGTCGGCGGGGCCCGGACCATCCCCCCGGTCGGCCACCTGAAGATGCTCGGCGCGGTCCAGCCGTTCCTCTCGGGCGGCGCGTCGAAGACGATCAACCTCCCGCACGACGCGACCGTCGAGGAGATCGAGAAGATCTACCTCGAGGCGTGGAAGCTCGGGATCAAGTCGGTCGCGCTCTACCGCGACGGCTGCAAGGCGTCCCAGCCGTTCGACACCGGCAAGGGCAAGGCGGTGGCCGCCCCGCTGACGGGCCCCCGCGGCCCCGCGCGCGAGAAGCTGCCGGACGAGCGGAAGGCGCTCACGCACCACTTCCAGGTCGGCGGGCACGACGGCTACGTGACGGTCGGGCTCTACCCCGACGGCCGTCCCGGCGAGATCTTCTTCCGCGTGACGAAGGAGGGATCCACCGTCAACGGCCTCATGGACTCGCTCGGGATCTCGATGTCGATGGCGCTCCAGCACGGGGTGCCGCTCAAGGACCTCGTGCGGAAGCTCGCGCACCTGAGGTTCGAGCCGGCCGGCGCGACCAACAACGCGCGGATCCGGTTCGCGAAGTCGATCCCCGACTACGTCGCCCGCTGGCTCGCGCTCGAGTTCCTGACGGAGGACGAACGGCGGTCGATCGGCCTCGAGAACCCGGCCGAAGGGAACGGCAACGGGCACGGCAACCCCACCCTCGCCGCGCGGTCCCCGACCGCGGAGAGCCAGACGGTGAAGCTCGAGACCCGGCGCCTCGATTCGTTCGCCCCCGACCGGTCCGCCGAGGGCGGGTCGAGCGAGGACGCGCCGTCGTGCGCGATCTGCGGCGGCATCATGGTCCGGTCCGGCACATGCTACGCGTGCACGGTCTGCGGCTCCACGAGCGGCTGCTCGTGAGCCTGCCGCTTCCGGCCGGCCCCGCGGGCGCGCCGCGCTAGGGCGGCTCGCCGACACGGCGGGCGCGGCGCCGGGTTCGCCGCCGGGCGGGGACGCCGCTCGGGTACCCGTGGCGTGTCCCGTCCGCGGAGAACCGGAAGTTCCGGAGGGTCAGCGAGAGCAGCGCCCCCACGATCCCGATCGCGGCCACGACCAGGAAGACCGACTGGTAGCCGACGTCGTGGTAGTTCTGGAACGGCCCGGTCGGCGTGAGGATCGTGAAGGCGTAGCTCGCGAGGATCGAGGTGACGAGCACGGGCCCGATCGCCGAGCCGAGGTTCCGGAACGTCTGGTTCATCCCGGTCTGGATCCCCATCGTCCTCGGGTCGACCGAGAGGACGATGACGTTCGACATCGCGACCAGAACGGCGACGTTGCCGACCATCACCGGGATCGCGAGCACCGCGATCTGGGTGACGTTCGCGTGGAACGCGACCAGCCCGAACGCCCCCGCGAGGATGAGCACGAACCCGAGGACCATTATCGGCTTCGGGCCGTAGCGGCCGATCGCCCGGCCGAGGAACGGACCCGTGACCATCATCCCGATGACCGCCGGGATGAAGGCGAGCGCGGCGTCCAGCTCCCCGAGCCCGAACCCGGGGGACGGGTACTCGCCGAGGATGATCAGCACCGTGAACAGGAGGAACATCGTCATGCCGACGAGCACGCCGTTCACGTTCGAGACCCAGATGTTCCGCTCCTTGAGCGAGGCGAACGAGACCACCGGGCTCGGGGCCCGCGGCTCCCAGAGGAGGAAGAACGCGAACGCCACGACGGCGAGCAGGAAGAACTCGGGCACGCCCCACGGCACGCCGCCGAGCCGGACCGCGGAGAACTTGGCCCACCCCCAGTAGGCCCCCTCGGTGATCCCGAGCATCAGGAGCGTAAGGCCGACGCCGAGGCTCACGATGCCGGGGAAGTCGATCCGGACCTGGTGGCGGATCCTCGACTCCCGGATGAAGAACGCGGCCAGGACGAACATCAGGATCGCGATCGGGATCACGGTGTGGTAGGTGAGCTGCCAGCCGTACGTCTGGGCGATCCATCCGCCCCCGACGAGGCCGGCGGCGGCCCCGGTCGCGAACATGCCCGAGAGGAGCCCCTGCGCCTGCCCGACACGCGCGGGAGGGAACACCTCGGGCAGCATCGCGAAGCCGAGGGGGAACATCGCCATCCCGACCCCCTGCACCGCGCGCACCGCGATGAGCGCGTAGATCTGGTTCGGTCGGCTGAGCCCGAAGGCGGCGCCGATCTGCGGGGTGAACCCCGCGAGGCTGACCGCAACGGCGTAGACCCCCATCGCGACGAGCAGGGTCCGCTTCTTGCCGTAGATGTCGCCGAGCTTGCCGAAGATCGGCGTCACGACGACCCCGACGAGAAGGTACGCCGAGAGGATCCACGCGATCGTGCTCGCCGTGTAGAGGTGGAAGAACGATTCGAAGTTGCTGAACGCGGGCAGGACCATCGTCTCCACGTAGGTGACCATGATCGCCATCCCGGCGAGGATCAGCAGGACCGTCCAGGCGTACCGCTCCTCCCGCGGGGCGGCCGTCGCCGGGACCGACGCGGTCACGACGCACCCCCCGCGCCCGCCGGCATGGGGTCGAGGCGCCGGTAGAGCTCGCGGAAGACGCGGAGGGCGGTCTCGAGGTCCCGCACGGAGAGCCCCTCGGAGGCCTCCGAGACCAGCCGGCCCAGATGGGCCCAGATGCGCGACTCGACCCGGCGGCCCTTGGGCGTGAGCGAGAGCTCGACCGTGCGCCGGTCGCGCGCGGACCGCCGCCGGGAGACGAGCCCCAGCACCTCGAGCGAATCGACGTTCGAGCAGGCGGTCGGCGCGGAGACCGCCAGGTGCCGGGCGACCGTGCTCAGCGAGGCGGCGCGCAGGCTCGAGACCATGTGCAGCCCCCAGAACTGGCCCATCGAGATCCCCTCCGCCTCCAGGGCGGGGTGGGCCCGGTGCAGGACCGAGCGCATGACGTCGTGGACGGACTCGACCAGCTGGTCGGCGGCGACCGCCGACGCGCCGTGACGGTGGAGAGCTACGGCCGATACCATGAGGGCTCCTAAGTATTCGGGAGCCTAATCATTAGAGAATATAACGATTGGGGCACGCGCCGCCCTAGACCAGCGCGTAGCGCGCGAGCTCCACGACGTCGTTCAGCGTGGGGTGCGTGTCGTTCGGAGGGCGTGCGGACCCCCAGGTGGCCACCAGCGACCCCGACGGGAACGACGGGGTCGCGTCCGGCGTTCGCGGCCCCGAGCCCGCTCGGCGTCCCGCGGGCATCCGCCTCGAGGAGCAGCGCGAGGGCACCGACCGGGCCGGAGTCGACCGCGATCCCGCCGGACCGGGCGGTCCCCCACGTTTCCACGCGCGCCTCGTCCTCGTGCAGGTTCGCGATGCGGGCCCTGCGGCCGCGGGCCGCGGCCGGAGACGGGGGCGCGGTGCGCCACCGAATCGAACGCCCGGCCGTCCTTAGCCGCGCGAGAAGACCGGCGTCGATCGGCAGGGGTCTCGCGGTCACGAGGCCGCCCCCCGTCGCCGCCAGAGAAGACAGTCGAGTCGGACGGAGCACGGGCCGCAGACGGAGATGTCCCGCTCCTTCGGGCAGTCGCCCGAGATCCCCGTATGGCAGAGCACGAAGTCGTACCGGATCGGGTCGATCGGGTCGATGCGCCGCAGCGCCTCGCTGACCTCCTCGACCGCCTGCCACGAGCGGGTTCGCCGGGCGGTCAGGCCCAGATGGTAGGCGATCCAGTGGACGTGCTGGTCGAGCGGGATTCGCAACTCCCCCGTCGGCACCCGCCGCCAGACCCCGAGGTCCGGATATCGTTCGCGGACCATCCAGCGGACGAACAGGGTCAGCCGCTTCGAAGGGCTCCGCGACCGGTCGAGCGGACTCGGGAACAGCGCGGTATAGCCGACCGGTACGCGACCCCGTCCCGAACGCGCACCGGCACCCCGGAGCACACGAGCCAGGGCGTCCACGCCCCCCGCGAACCC
This sequence comes from uncultured Thermoplasmata archaeon, assembly GCA_963804505.1. Lineage (GTDB taxonomy): Archaea > Thermoplasmatota > Thermoplasmata > Lutacidiplasmatales > UBA184 > Lutacidiplasma. The sequence goes on along the minus strand of CAWDQP010000008.1, from coordinate 8,176 downwards.
CGCGCGCTTCGAGCCCCTCCAGGAACGCGTCCTCCAGGGAATCGCTCGATGCGTAGTACTCGGTGAGACGGCGGGCCAGAAGATCGAGCTGGTCGCCGCGGATCCAGCGGTGCCGGAACGAGCGCCAGCCGCTGGCGGCGGCGGGCGGCCCATCGCCGGGTCGGTCAACCGTCCCAGGTCCCCGTCGAACGAGGCGGCGAGGCGAGCGATCGCACCGCGGATCGCGGTGGTGTTGCCGATCGCGAGGGTGGACGCGAACATGCCGGCGATCTCCGCACGGCGGGCGTCCCACGCGAGGGGGCGGATCGCCGAGATGGGGTCGTCCGCGAACGACCGGTCGAACGGGAATCCGGCGTAGAGCGCCTCGAGGTGGACGGGAAATTCCGGCGTCGGCCGATGCGGGCGCACGACCCCGCTCGACGGGCAGGTCGGATTTACCGTTGCCCGACGCCGGTTCGCTCCCGGCGAGCTAACTAACCCTGCCGCCTTCTCGGGAGGCGTGAGCGACGCGGGGTCGAGGTCCGGCCGACGATCGACCGCGCCTGGCTCGAGCGGCCGCTGAAGGAGGATCCCGTAACCCACGCCTACGCGCTCTGGGACCTCGTCCATTTCCCGGACCGGATCCGGTTCGTCTCCGCGCTTCGGGAGGGGGAGACGGTCGGCTACCTTCTCGTATGGCTGGGCCGGCCCTCGCGGCCGGTCGTCCACTGGTTCGGGCCCCTGCCCGACGCTTCGGTGCTGGCCGGATCCTTCCCGCCCCGCCCCTCATCGCGGTCGTGCCCGAGGAGGTACGGTCGGTCGTCGCGAAGCCGGGAGGCACGACCCAGGCCCAACCCGTCCTGCTCCTGCTTCGACCCGAAGGCCGGCCGGCTCCTACCACGCCCCCGTGGGAGTGCGCCGACTGAGCCGGAACGACCGTCCGGCCCTCGAAGCATGGTCCGCCCGCGGAGCCGATCCCGTGGTCTCCGACTTCGCGGCCGGCGACCCGGACGCCGAGCTCGTCTGGGGCGCGTTCGAGGGCGACCGGCTCGTTGCGATCGCCGCGGCGTCAGTCCGGCTGCCCACGATCTGGATCGTCGCCGGGTCTACACCGATCCGGCGGCCCGCCGGCGTGGCTTCGGTCGAGCCGTTGTGTCGGCGGTGATCGAATCCGCCGAGGCTGCCGGAGCGCGGGTCGGCCTCTACGTCCGGGAGGATGCCATCCCGGCCCGAGGTCTCTACGAACAGCTCGGCTTCCGCCCGGTCGCCCGTCGATGGTGGCTCGTGCGGGACGTCGAGCGTGGAGCCGGGTGAGGGGGGGGCCATGGCCGACACCGCCCGACCGAACGGACCGGGGCCCTCGAACGCCCAGGCCGCGGACGCGTTCCGCGAGATCGCCGACCTCCTCGACGTGCTCGGGGAGAAGTTCAAGCCCGAGGCGTACCGCCGGGCGAGCCGGTCCATCGAATCGCTCGCGGAGGGGCTGGGCGCGGTGGCCGCCCGGGGCGAGCTGCGTTCGATCCCCGGCGTGGGCGAGGCGATCGAGGAGAAGATCCGCGAGGTCCTCCGAACGGGGAGGATCGACTACCTGGAACGGCTGAAGCGGGAGGTGCCCGCCGGTCTGGTCGACCTGATGCGGCGGCCGGGACTCGGTCCGAAGACCGCCCGACGGTTCTGGGTGGAGCTGGGGATCGAGGGGCCGGCGGAGCTCCGGACGGCGATCGAAGCGGGGAGGCTGAACGGGGTCAAGGAGCAATACGTAACTGAGCCAAGAACAGGAAACAAAACCATCCAGCTGCCCACGACCCTGGTCGGTCACACCCCAACCGGTTGCCCACCAGGCGGTGCCGCCGCCCGGGCCGTCGGCTCCCGATGACGTTCCCGAGGCCCCTCCCACCCGCTCTTTGAAGCCCCGGCGGCCGCCGGCTGCCCGACCGGCCGCCGAGACCCTGCGACGACCCGGCGGCGCACGAACGGGCCGCCCCGAGGACACGACGACCCACCCGGGCCGGCCCCATCCGCGGGCCTCTGGGCCGACCGAGACCGACCCGGTCCCTCTCGGGCCCCGACGGTCCGGGCGGCCCCCCGCCGGCAGCGGCGGGCGCCCCCGGCCCCGACCCGTTCGGCTGCAACCCCCTCCCGACCGGGACCGCCCCCTCCCGGCCGGGCGGCCCCGCCTGGTGTCTGGGTCGGGGCGAGCCCCTTTCGGCCCCATCCCCCGGGCGCCTGATCCCCCGGCGCCGGTCCGGCATGGTTCTGCTCGCTCCGGGCCCGGAGCACGTCCGCCGTCGCACCGCCCCGGCTCGACGGAACCCAGCTCGGTCGGCACCGTCGTGATCCCGTTCTGGGCGGCGGCGGCCGTGAACCGGTTCGTCCCCGGCTCGCCGCCTCGGTCGCCCTGGCCGTGACCGAGGTCACGCAGACCTGGGACCCGGGCACGGGCTCCGTCGGCCCCGGGCCGGTCGACCGGCCCGACCACCGTCCCGACGACGACCGCGCCGATCATCCGGCCCCGACGACGGCGACGACGGGCCGCACGGTCGGCGGCGCACCGGTGCTTCAATGCTATCCTTATTCGGGCGATCCGGCACGTCGGTGACGGTCACCGGGACCAACTTCGTGAGCTCGAGCGGCCAGATCGTGGCCAGCTTCGCCGGTCAGCCTGCCGCACGGAGCCGCTCGCCACGTCGTGCACGGTCCCACCCGCGCCCACCGTGGCTCGGCAGGGTGGACGTCCCGGTGACCATCACCCACCAGCGCCGGGACCTCTAACGCGCCTGGGGTTCCGCTACGGCTGGCACCGGGGCCGGCCTGTTGGGGTGGTCAGTCCCGCAGCGCGGTGGCGTCGTTGTAGTGCTGGAGCAACCAGGTCCCGTGCCACAGCTCCCACTCGGTGAGCGAGGCGTGGGGCGGTGCGCAGCTTCAGCCGGGCCACGTCTCGGCCCGAAAGGGCAAGAAGCGCAACATTCGTGGCCTCGACCACCCCGGCGTGGCAGGCTGCCGCCACCAGCTGGCCCGGGCCTGGGCCTCTGGCCCGGCCACCCGGGCCACCGCGGCGGCCGCCCGGTCACTGAAGCCGGTCCAGCTCTCCCCGTCGGGGGCCAGCGGGACCGTGGGATCGTCGTCCCACTGGGGCTCGCCGTAGCGCTCGGCGAGGTGTGCCAGGTCAGCCCGTTGGCTGGGCCGGGTGGAGCTCGGACCAGCCCGGGCGTCGCGCACCACTTCGAGGGGCCGCGGCCCCCGTCGAGGGGCTGGGGCCAGCAAAGGTGGCCGTCTCGACGGCCCGGGGCAGGGTCGAGGCGTAAAGAGGGCTGTGACCCTGGCTAGTCGCCGGTCGAGGCCAGCCGCTCGGCCAGGGCCCGGACCTGACGCACGCCCTGGTCGGTGAGGCCGGGCGCTACGGTCCCCCGACCACCCCGTCTACGTTGCAGGGGGCCTCGCCGTGGCGGCGGGAGCACGATCCGGGCGGCCCCGCCCTGGAGGGGCCGGGCGGTCCGCACCCCGGCGGCGGCAGCTCGTGCTCGGGAACCAGAGCCTCGGAGGCGAGGCGCCGCTGCGGTCGCTCAAGCGAGCTGCTCGACGAACCGCTCAAGCTGCTTGAGGTTCGGCACTCGTAGGCACCGTCGCAATGGGTGGCGTACTCGCTCGACGATCGAGTCGCCGGTGTCCCAGTAGGACGGGGCTCGGGGTTGAGCCAGTAGACGTGGCGGGCCTTTCTTGGCCATCTCGGCCAGCACCCACGCCTCGGCCGCGTGATAGTTGTTGCGGCGTCGCCGAGGAGGACCGAGTCGACTTGGTGTTGTGATCCGCCCCCAGCGGTCCCAGAACGCCTCGAAGGCGTGGCCGTAGTCGGAGTGGCCGTCCACCCAGATGACGTCGGCCTCGGTGTTGATGCGGTGGATCGGCCGGCAGTGGTCCTCGGTCGCCTTGAATATCGGTCACTTCGTCGATCCCGTCGATGAACACGAAGGACCGGACCCGGCTGAACTGCGAGCGATGGCGTACACCATCTGCAGTGTGAAGCGGGCAAATGCGGCCACCGATCCCGAAGATGTCGGCGATCAGCCGAACGATCTCCGGCTTCGAAGGCCCGTGGGTAGCGGAACTTGGGTCGAGCCGGAACGCCGCCGTAGGACAATTCCGGTGCCTGACCGTGCTCGGAAGTCCAGCGGCCTTTTCGACCGTGGCGTCGCTTCCGCGCCAGGCGGACGGCCAGCTTCCGCGAGTGAGGGGGGCGATCGCCTTGCGCAGAGCGACCAGCTCCTCTCGGCTGGCGTGCATGAAGTCAATGTCCTCGGGCAGGGGCTTGCGAACCGACTTGGCCACGGCTTCGGCGCCCCGGTCGGACGAGCCGGCGGCGGACTCCACGGCCTGGCGCAGGCGCTCGATCCGGGCCCGGTACTCGTCGGCCACCAGCCGCTCCTCGAGGCCGGTCATGCCGCCCGGCGTCGTGGCCGGCCGCCTCCATCAGCGGGTCCAGCACCTTGTCCAGGTTCAGGTTCCCGCAGGGTCCTGGTAGAGGAGCAGGTGCCGCCGACCGGGCGGCCGGGCTCCATGCCGGCATAACCGCTGACGGCGCGCCGGGCCACCACGTGGGTCATGACGTTGTCACCGGCGCCTCGAGGGCCCGGTAGAGCATCTCGGCCAGCTCCTCGGGGCTCATGGCCTCCCCGGCGCCCGTGCCGCCCCGGCCCCGGCCCAACCCCGGGATGCCCGAGCCGTCGGACTCCGGCGTGTCCTCGGATCCCTCGGCCGCCTCGCCCTCGCCGCCCTCGGGCCCGGCCCCCGCAGGGAGGCGAAGTACACCTCGAATGCTGTTCGGCTTCCAGTGGTCGGCCGACTTCACCAAGGTGGCGGCCAACGAGTACTTCAAGGTGTCCCGGTCCTCGATCGGGATGCGACACGCCCGGCAGGCCAGCGTTGCGCAGCTCGGTGACAAAACCCGAGAGGAGGTCGAGCATGGTACCGCGCTCCAGCCGGCGCCTGACCGGCTGAGGACGCGGTCCCATGCTCGACCTCCTGACCGGGTTTCGTCTCCCGAGCTCCGCCTCGCCGGCCTGCCGGTGTCGCTGACCGAGCACCTCGACGCGGCCCAGGCCATGCGCCACATCCCGATGGAGGACCGCGACGCCTTGAAGTACTCGCCTGGCCGCCACCTTGGTGAAGTCGGCCTCCCACTGGAAGGCCTTCGAGACGGCCTTCGAGGTCTACTTCTCCTTCCCACGGGGGCCGGAGTCCGAGGCCGGCGAGGCCGATGCGGCCGACCGGACCGACCGCTGCCGGAGCCGACGGTCGGACATCCGGGGTTAGGGCCAGGGCCAGGGCGGCGGGGCGCGGGAGGCCATGACCCCCGAGGAGCTGGCCCAGACTGCCGTACCGGGCGCTCCGCAACGGTGACCAGGCCATGCCCGCCCGCCGTCGGCCCGCCACGCCGTCGAGCCGCTACGCCGGCATGGAGCCGGGCCGGCCGGTCGGCGGCACCTACTACCTCTACCGGACCCTGCGGAACCTCGACCTCGACGGGCTGCTGGACCGGCTGATGGAGGTGGCCCGCCGACGACGCCCCGGGCGGCTGACCGGCCTCGAGGAGCGGCTGGTGGCCGACGAGTACCGGGCCCCGGATCGCCGCCTGCGCAGGAGTGTCGAGAGCGAGATCCGCCCGCCGCCTGGTCGCCGACCGCGGCGCCGAGGCCGCTGGCCCAGTCGCTCCGCAAGCCCCTGCCCGAGGACATCGACGTCATGCACGCCACCCGCGACGAGCTGGCCGCGTTGCACCAGGCGCTCGCACCCGCTCACCCGCAAGCTGGCCGTGCGCCTGGCCCGCAAGCGCCGGCACCGCCGCAAGGGGCCCCCTCGACTTCCGCTCGACCTGCGCCACTCCCTGTCGACCGGCGGCGTGCCGGTCGAACCCGCTTTCGCCATCCCCGGCCGGCCAAGCCCGAGATCGTGGTCATCGCCGACATCTCGGGCTCGGTGGCCGTCGTTCGCCCGGTTCACCCTCCACCTCGTCTACGCCATCAGCTCGCAGTTCTCGAAGGTGCGCAGCTTCGTCTTCATCGACGGCATCGACGAGGTGACCCGCCTCTTCGAGGGCGCCGACGACCCGGCCGAGGCGGTGCACCGCATCAACACCGAGGCCGACGTGGTCTGGGTGGACGGCCACTCCGACTACGGGCACGCCTTCTCGGTGTTCTGACCGCGGTGGGGCGACGAGATCACGTCCGCAGCACCGTGCTGCTGCTCGGCGACGCCCGCAACAACTACCACGCCTCCCAGGCCTGGGTGCTCGAGGAGCTCCAGCCAGGCCCGCCACGTTACTGGCTCAACCCCGAGCCCCGCGCACTACTGGGGCTCGGCGACTCGATCGTCGACGAGTACGCCGCCCACTGCGACGCCGTGGTCGAGTGCCGGACGCTGCGCCAGTTGGAGCAGTTCGTCGGCGATCTGGTGACCGACCGAGGTGGTCGACGCCGAGGCGTCGGCCGCCCTGGGTCTGCCCGACGGGATCCGGACCACCGGTCCGCCAGGTGACGACGTCACCCGGTTGGTGCTGGTCCGCCACGGGGAGGCGGACTGCAACATCTCGGGGGTCTGTGGGGGACAGGTGGGCTGCACCGGTCTGACCCAGACCGGCCGCTCGCAGGTGGCGGTCCTGGCGGAGCGCCTCCGGCGCACCGGCGAGCTGGCGGCGGTCGATGCCCTGTACGCGTCCACCCTGCCGCGGGCCCGGGAGACGGCGGCCTTCCTGGCGCCGGCACTCGACGCCGGGCAGTCCGAGGCCGCTGGCCGTCCGGCTCGACTCTGGCCTGTCGAGCTGCACCCCGGGGAGGCCGACGGGCTCACCTGGTCCGAGTACGCCGCCCGCTTCACGGTGCCGGACTGGGACGGCGACCCCGGCCCCCCGCGCTCCGGGCGGGGAGAGCTGGTCGGGTTCGTCGACCGGGCCTCGTCGGCGCTGGTCGCACTGGTCGAGGCCCACCCCGGGCCGCCGTGGTGGCGGCCACCCACGCCGGGGTGGTCGAGGCGTCGATCCTGCGGCTCCTCCCGGTGGATCCCGCCGTGGTCCGTCTTACGCCTACGGACCATCCATGCGTCGCTGACCGTGTGGGAGCACGCCGCCGGGAGGTGGCTGCTCCAGCGCTACAACGACGCCACCCCGGTGCCGGACTGACCCACCCCGACGGCCGGCCCCGGTCAGCCGTAGCGGAACTCCAGGGCGTTTGAGGTCCCGGCGCTGGTGGTGATGGTCACCGGGACGTCGCCCTGCCCGACCACGGTGGGCACGGTGACCGTGCACGACGTGGCGTCAAGACAGCTGGTCGGGCGGGCTGACCGGCGAAGCTGGCCACGATCTGGCCGCTCAAGCTCACGAAGTTGGTCCCGGTGACCGTCACCGACGTGCCGGGTCTGCCGATGACGGGGTGAGCGACTGAAGCACCGGTGCGCCGCTGATCCGTCGGGCCCGTCGTCGCCGTCGTCGGGGCCCCGGTGGTCGGCGCGGTCGTCGTCGGGACGGTGGTCGGGCCGGTCGACCGGCCCGGGGCCGACGGAGCCCGTGCCCCGGTCCCGGTCTTCGTGACCTCGGTCACGGCCAGGGCGACCGAGGCGGCGAGCAGGACCGCGGCGACCACGGCCACCGCCACCAGGACGGGATCACGACGGTGCCGAGCCGAGCTCGGTTCGGTCGTCAAGCCGGGCGGTGCGACGGCGGACGTGCTCCGGGCCGGAGCGACCGGAGCCGTCCGGACCGGCGCCGGGATCGGCGCCCGGGGGATGGGCGGAAGGGGGACCGCCCGTACCGGGTCTCGCTGGGCCCGGTGGGCCGCCCGGCCGGGAGAGGGGCGGTCCGGTCGGAGGTCACCGGAACGGGTCGGGGCCGGGGCACCACCGCCGCTGCCGGCGGGGGGCCGCCGGGAGCCGTCGGGGCCCGAGAAGGTACCGGGCTCGGTTCGGTCGGCCAGAGGCCCGCGGTGGGCGGGCCCGGGTCGGTCGTGGTGTCCTCGGGCGGCCCGTTGTGCGCCGCCCGGTCGTCGGCCGGGTCTCGGCGGCCGGTCGGGCAGCCGGCGGCCGGGCCGGGCTTCAAGCAGGCGGAGGGGCCTCGGAACGTCATCGGGAGCCCACGGCCCGGGCGGCGGGAGCGGCACCGCCTGGTGGGCAACCGGTTGGGGTGTGACCGACCGGGTCAGGCGGGCTGTGG